>DEIU01000022.1:51291-53357 GCA_002352645.1 Acidimicrobiia bacterium UBA2766
AGTGTTGTACGTTCTATTGGCCTCTGGCCTCTGGCCTCTGGCCTCGGTTCTGACATGTATGGGGTCGCACGAGCGAGAGAAAGGCATAAAATCCGCTTTTTCCTGACCTGATCTGACTCATTCTGCTGGTGCAACTCTCTTTTCCGGAATGCCAATTCCAATATCCGATAGATCACCATGAAAAATCGAGACAATTATGTTGCTTCTCGGTTTCTTTTCTGTGTGCAGCACAAAGCCAGAAACCTTTATTTTTGTGATCTTTCCTCCCGCAAGTTTTTTCCTCTTTTTCAAATGTGTGTGTCGCGCTGAAGAGAGCAGGAAGGACTTCAGGAAAGTTCTAAAAGTTCAAAATGTGGAGGTAGGGGAGGGCATTGTGTGCTTGGTGGAGTGCGGTTTCGCCGAGAGATGAGTCCCTGACAGACGGAAAGTATTTCGTTGGTGGATTCCCGTTTTGCTGAAAAATAGATTCCTGGCATGAAAAGCTGGCTTGTTCTTGGTTCTCAGGAAATACGTATTTCCTGAGAACCAAGAACAAGGGGAGATCCTTGAAAACTGAAAGAGTTGAGGGTGTAGGTAAAATAGTGTCGGAAAGTTGTCGGAAGGCAGTGTCAGAGGGGCCAGTGTGTGAGAGGAAACGGGAGCAGGGGAGTGGTGGGAGGACCTGACCCATTGCCGGCCACTATTGAAAGGTCCGGCATGGGCGAATGGTTAGCAGACTGCTGACATATATGGATAGGGGTTTACTGCCCTACCTCCGCCAGGATGAACTTGTATGTGCAGGTGTGGGGGAGTGGTTCGGGCGTTTCCTGTTTTTCCCACATAGGCTATTGTTTGGCCTGCGGTGACGCGTTGGCCAGTCCGTACGATATTCTTCGAATTGTGTGCATAGTAGTAGTGAATGCCGTTGTCGCCTTTGAGCCAAAGAGTGATACCTCCAAGTCCTCCATTTCCTACTTTACGGATGACTCCGTTCGTTATGGCGATGAGGGGAGTGCCGTGCTTGGCGAACATGTCGGTGCCTTTGTGCCGTCGGCCTCCGCTGCGGGGGAATCCCCAGGAGTCAATAAAACTCACAGGACTACCTACAGGACAATACATTCCTCGACTTGAGACTTTTGGTTGTTTTTGTTGTGTTTGTCGTATCCGGCGCTGTCGAGCGAGCTCGGCCGCACGGCGTGCTGCTTCTTCTTGTGCTTTTTTGCTGTCAAGTCGTTTTTTCGCCACCTTTGTCGCCTCTAGTGCCGCATTTATGTTTTTCGATGCCTGTTCTGCTTCTGCGCGTATTTTCATGAGACGTTGGTGTTCATTTGTTAAGAAGTTTTCTTCTTTTTGAAGATCGTCCTCGATTTGTTCGAGGCGCCGTAGGTTTGAAGCGTCAGAGCTGGCAACGGAATCCAGATAGACGATACTGCGCTCATACTCTTCAGGATTATTGACGTTTTGATTGAAAATACTGAAGAAGTCAATATCCGAAATATTTTTATACGCTGAGATAGCCCGTTTTCGGACTTCTACTTGAAGATTTTTTTTCTCTTCAAGTAGATTGTCTATCTTCTTTTTGGTCGCATTGATTTTTTCTCTTGCCAGGTTTTCTTCGGTGCGTCGATGTTCAAGTTCTTTTGCGGCATCGTCTGCTTTCTTCTGAGCCTGAACGATTGCTTGTGCTGCCCGTTGTATGTCAGCTTCTGTTACTTCAGCTTGTGCCGGAAGCGGAAGACTAACTCCGGCGAGCAGAAGCACCAGAATGGTGAAGAAGTGTCGTCGCATGGGGTTTTGTTCCAGATTTGCGCTCGTTTGACCACGAAGAGTGTTTACATCGCCACTAGAAACTAGTCTGCCTCTTCGTCGTTTCGGTTCATTTGTTGAGGCGGGAAACTGTTTGCATTATTTTTCGGGTTCCGTTCTTTGATTTTTCACTACAAAATGCCTTTGAGAATTCAGAATTTTTGGAGAAAATCTCGTCAGGAACCGCTTTGAATGTGGGCAGTTCGCATCCTATGCAGAAAAGATCGTGCTGCACTTGGTATATTCCTCGTGTTCTGGGCAGAGTGTTGGTGTGTGTTTTG
>DEIU01000022.1:53373-55665 GCA_002352645.1 Acidimicrobiia bacterium UBA2766
GCAAAACACACACCAACACTCTGCAGATAGCTGAAAATAGCTGCCAGAATAGGTATTTTGCTTTGATTTGAGGTTCTGCCTTGTGCTGCAACGTAAAATCCCAAGGCAAGAAACGGAGACGAAGATGCCGAACCCCGTGATTGGTGATGTTGGCCTCTGGGTTGCCCAGTTCGACTTTCTGCAGGCGGAACAAGTTCGTGAAGTTGCAAAAAAGATCGAACAATTTGGGTACAAATCTATGTGGATACCAGAGGTGATGGGTCGGGAGTCTTTTACCTCAGCAGCCCTACTTTTGCAGGCGACGTCAAGTCTGGTTGTTGCCACAGGCATCACCAATATTTGGGGTCGCGATCCTCTGACAATGTCGGCAGCCCATAAGACTCTTTCTGAAGCGTATCCAGGCAGATTCATTCTCGGCTTAGGCGTGAGTCACGCTCCTCTCGTCGAAGGACTGCGCGGCCATTCTTACCAAAAACCCCTTTCGGCGATGCGCTCCTACCTTGAGGCAATGGATGCTGCTCCGTGCCTTGCGCCTCCCCCGAGTACCCCACCTGTGCGCATGTTGGGTGCCCTCGGCCCGAAGATGCTCGCACTTGCCGCAGAAAAAACCGCTGGTGCGCACCCTTATCTTGTGACTCCTGCCCATACCCGAGCTGCGCGGGACGTTCTTGGCGAGGGATCATTGTTGGTCCCGGAGCAAAAAGTACTTTTAGAAACCGACCCTACTTCGGCGAGGCGTATTGCGCGTGCAGGAATTGCTCCCTACCTGGGTCTCCCCAACTATGCTCGGAATCTGTTGCGTCTCGGCTTCAGTGAAGACGACCTCGCAGGAAACGGCTCAGACCGTCTCGTAGATGCATTGGTTGCCTGGGGTACTCCAGATACCATTGCGAAGAGAACGCAGGAACATATCGACGCAGGTGCCGATTCTGTCTGCCTTCAAGTCCTGTCCACAGGAGGATCTGGTATCAACGCAGTTCCCCTGCGCGAGTGGGAACTTCTCGCAGGCATCCTACCCGTCTAATGTTTTGTCGAGTCTTTTCTGTCTCATTTTCCGTTTCAGACGGATAAGGTGAAGCGAAAATACTTTCGGCATGTTTCTTGAGGGTTTATGAAGAAGTAGGTGTCTTATGGCGGTTATCACACATGTGCTGCCGGTCACCTCTTTCCAGCAGAACTGTTCTATTCTCATCTGTGAACAAACGGGTGCTGCCGCGATAGTCGATCCTGGTGGGGAACCACTTCGCCTGCAAGAATTCCTTCGCAGCCTCGAAGTTTTCCCCGTTACCATTCTTTTGACCCACGCTCATGTGGACCATGCCGGCGCTGCTGCAGTCTTGGCAGAGCGGCTTCGCCTTCCTATCCATGGTCCTCATATCGGAGACCGTTTTTTGGTACGCAGTCTCCGTTTGCAAGGGATACTGCTTTCTATTCCTTCAGCCCGTAGTTTTCGTCCTACCCGGTGGCTTCGCCATGAGGACACCGTGCGTTTTGGCAAGGTGGAGCTGCAAGTATTGCATTGCCCGGGACACACCCCAGGGCATGTGGTTTTTTTTGATGCAGACAGTCGCTTGGCTTTTGTGGGAGATGTTGTCTTTCGAGAAGGTATAGGTCGTTCTGATTTGCCCGGTGGGAGGAGGCGTATCCTGTTGCGCTCGATTCACGAGCGTCTTTTACCCCTAGGAGATGACGTACGTTTTGTGGCAGGACACGGACCAATGTCGACGCTGGGATGGGAACGAAACCATAATCCTTTTTTGTAAGTAACTCCATCTTCTGAGGTTTTTCTCCGCTTCTTTCCTTCCACTGTTCGCTGTTTTTTTTAAAACGACACATCTTTCTTGCGTTTTTTTACCTTGACTTTTTTTCGACTATATATTCATATATAGAATATGAGAATAAGTCGTCTCATATTGATGTAGATATCGTAATAAAATCCAATAAATGTTCATCTACTGTGATTTTTCTAAGAGATGACGAAGAAAGTAACAATGTGAGAATACGATAACTTCTCTATAAATATATCTAAGTATAAAACCTAAGTATAAAGGAGTTTCTTTTTAGTATGAAAATGCGTAGACGAGAGAGTTCGAAAAAATTTTCCATCCTAAAGAATGTAGGAAAATTCGGGATAGCAATGGCTCTCCTCCTTGGAGTTCCTGCTCCTGCTATCGCTGCTGAAGCCGCGCCATCAGCTTCCCTGCTCCCAGCAGCCTCGTCCTACCAAGGTCATAATGCCGGTGCATATCGCGCTTCTCATCATCCCCGCCGTCATCACCGTCATCACCGTCA
>DEIU01000022.1:55677-56278 GCA_002352645.1 Acidimicrobiia bacterium UBA2766
CGTCACCACCGTCACCACCGTCACGGCCACCATGGCCGCCATGGCCACCACGGTCACGGCCACCATGGTCACTAGCCTGGGAATAGGCTTTACTCCCGTTTGTTTCGGTAAAACTCTCGTTCTTTAAAACACCCATATGAGAGACAAGGTGCTGCACGATAAATAAGTGTGGCATCTTGTCTATTTTTGAAGGTTTTCTCCCTATTTTTTGGAAATTTATTTTTTCTTCATGACTTTCCATTCGAGAACTCATCGAGAATTTTTTCCCTGGAGAAATCCGCGATATAAGTACTCATTTTTCTGTTTTCGAGATGTGTTTTTTAGGCTTTTTTCAGTAGGATTTCAGAAGCTGTCTTTGTTCTCTGACAGGGGTATGCCCACAAAGACAAGGGGGCGCTGATTATGGGACCCATAGTGCATGGATTCGTGACTGACACAAATGACAATCCTGTAGATAGGGTTGTCGTTTCAGTTTTTCATTGTGCCAAGATCGATATTCCAAAAGACGAAACAGGATTGGTGCCTTTGCGCTGTCAACGCAATATGGGGAGCGTTGTTCCTGATTTTTCCGGGGAATATCTTGTTCAGCTTTCATCCGATC
>DEIU01000046.1:0-4610 GCA_002352645.1 Acidimicrobiia bacterium UBA2766
CCCTTTTGCGATCAGCCTTTCTTGTGATTTTCTGGGCTGTTGCCTGTTTTGGCAGTGGCGCTTGTTTTGTTGGGGTCAGTGCTTTTGTGCAGGCTTTCTGCTTTCTGTGTTGCTTGTGCGGTTTGTGTGAGCTGTGGGGCTTTGTTGTGGCGGGTTTTTTCGGGAGAAACCATTCTTTTGCATGCGTCGGCGTGGTTTTTTCTCGTAGTTTTTTGAGAGTTGTCTCTTGTGCGCGCGTTGCCTGACACGTTTTTTTCCCAATGACTTTGCGTCGACTTTGCGTCTCGTGGTTTTTTGTGGTGCTCCTTGCCTCGCGAGTTTTTCGTTGTTCCCCTCTGCTGTTTCTCCCCGCCGTTTCCTTTCGCTGCTCCCCTGTGTGTTTTTTCATTGCGTTCTGCAATGAGGTGTGTTCTGCAAATGTTGGCAAGATATCTGGTCTTTTTATGGTGGTTTTTCATGGTTTTTTCTCGCGGTTTTGATTGTGTGGAGTGCAAGAGGTGTGTTGTGCTTGTGGTTCTGCGTTCTTTTTCCTCTTCTAATGGCAGGACAAGCGCGGGGGCGCGCGTCTACACTTCAGCCCGATCGTGCTAGGCGGGGAGTTAGCGGTTCCTTGTCGCCCCAAATCCGCTTTACGGGGGGCTGAACTCCTGTCTGAGGCCTAGAGCGCAATGTGTTGCGCGTTATCGGGAATGTTGAGGGTCGGGTCCCACGCGACGGTGCACTTGTGAACCGGGTCAGATCCGGAAGGAAGCAGCCCTAAGCGAATTGTGCCGTGCGCCGTGGGGGTGCCTGGCGTGAGTTTCCGATTTTCGTGTCACCTTTGTTTGCGAAGGTCGAGGGCAGGTGCGCGGTCTTTTTTTTGCTACTGTTCTGCTCGCGGGGGGTCTGCGTGACCTATCTTACGCTTTACCGGAAATACCGACCGCAGCGTTTTGATGAAGTTGTGGGCCAGGAACATGTGACGCGCACGCTGCAAAATGCCATTGGCAGCGGAACGACGGCTCATGCCTATTTGTTCTGTGGCCCGCGCGGTACCGGCAAAACGACGACTGCTCGTATCCTGGCGAAAACCCTTAATTGCGCTGCCGAGAGCGAAGGCCCTGTGCTTGAGCCCTGCGGCGAGTGCGGAAATTGTCAAGATATTGCACGGGGCGTCTCTTTTGATGTGTTCGAGGTGGACGCGGCTTCTCACCGTGGCATCGACGACATCCGGCAAATTTCGGAGCGTGCTCAGCAGGCAGCGACCGATCCCTCGCGCCATAGTGTCTTCATCATTGACGAGGTACACCAGCTCAGTCGAGACGGGGCGAGCGCGTTTTTGAAAACGCTTGAAGAACCGCCTGCCAATGTGATTTTTGTGCTGGCCACGACCGATCCCGAGAAGATGATCTCGACCATCCTCTCCCGTTGCCAGCGTTTTGACTTTCGACCTGTGCCGCTTGTCGCCTTGATCGAGCGGCTTGCTTTTGTCTGCACTGCAGAAGAAATCGAAGTGGAACCCGAAGCGCTCGATTCCATTGCGCGGCGCGCAAGAGGCGGAGTGCGAGATGCCCTGAGCCTGTTGGAGCAGGCGCGGGCGCTGTGTGGTGACCGTATCGGAGCTGTTGACATTCTCGACCTCTTTGGCGGTCTCAGTCCTGCTGATATGTCGCCTGTCCTGGATGCCATTGCCAAGTCTGATATAGGCGCTTTGCTTCGGCATCTTGATGGAGTGCTCGACCGCGGTGTTGACGTACGAGTGTATGCAAAAGAACTCGTCGGATATACGCGGGACGTGTTTCTTGCTGCTGCCGCGCCGAATGCCCCTGACCTGCTCGATGCCGGTGAGGATGTGCGCCTCGACCTACAGCAGCAGGCTGTGCGGATTGGACCAGGTCGTGCTGCGGCTTTGCTGCAGGCATTGGGAGAGGCCATGGCCGCAATGCCGCAGTCTTTGCAGCCGCGTGTTGATCTTGAAGTTGCGCTTGCCGGTCTTTGCGAAAAGGCAAGGGCGGCTGATCCTGTGCCACAGGCTGCCGCTGGGGCAGTCGGTTCCTCTTCCGGCCAAGGGTCTGGCGCAGCGGAGCCTCGTCTTGCGGGAGAGACCGAACCGTCAACTTCTCAGGCAGAGCCTCATGTGCACAAGAACGGAGAGAGCGATCTGCTTGCCGCTCAGGTCGAACGTCTTGAAGCTCGCCTTGCAGCGCTCACGCGCACAGTGAGCGAACAGGTTCACCTGTCTTCATCATCCGGCTCTGCAGACGGACTTGTTCCACCGAAGGGGATGCCACGTCCGCCCCGCCGTCCGCGCCGCCAAACAGGACCCAGTGCTCCCGCCCGACCGTCTACCCCGGACCTTGCCTTCCCGCCTGAAGCGACTTCGCCTTCTTCGTCTTCCGAGGCCGGCGCAGCCCCGGAGGGTTCTGCCCCAGTTGGCGAGGCCGGCGCAGAAGTCGTCCTCAACCTTGCGATGGTCTCTGAGAAATGGCAGACCATTCAGCGGGCAATTAGGTCACGCTCCGCCCGTTTTGGAGCATATTTTATTGACAGCCTGCCTCTGCAAGTGCAGGGGAACATGCTTACCGTGCAGTTTTCTCATGCTTTCAACCGAGACAACGCGAAATCTGAAGCCTGCAAACAAACGTTTACCGAGGCCGTAGAAGAAGTGCTTGGCACGCGTTTGCGCCTGGGAGCTGGATTTATTGGAGGAGAGGGAAATGCCGGGGCTTCTCCACAGCCTCCTTCAGGAGATCCCTCCCATCCCCCCTCTGCAGAGGGATTCTCAGGGGGAGGCGGCGGCTTCTCAGGCGATTCGTCTCGTGACGGGATGCCCCCTGGTATGACTTCTGATGGACATCCAGGCTTTGCGGGGCCTCCGTCGGGAGCGCATGCTTTTCCGTCTGAAGCTTCGCCAGAGACATTTTCTTCTCAGCGTTCCCCGTCCTATCCTCATCAAGGCCGCCCAGCAGATGATCCCTCTGAAATGACGGATTTTGTGGACGAAACTGGATTTTCTCAAGTCCGCGGGCCAAGGGCGGAGATGCCGCACGTAGTAGATTTGCTGCGGAAAGAGTTTGACGGAACGGTTGTCTCTGAACAAGACATAGAGTAACTGCAGTTCGCGTCTTTGAGAATGAAGCCGATTACCGGAGGAAAAGTGGCTGGTCCAAAGCGCAGAGCCGGAGCTCCCAGGAAGGCAAAAGTAAAGAAAACCGGTGGAGGTCTGCCTCAGATGGGCGGAGGGGGCGCGGCGCCCGACATGCAAAACATGATGGGCATGGTCGAGCAAATGCGAACGGAAATGGCCACCGTACAAGAATCCTTGACAGATGATGAGCTCACCGCAACCGTAGGCGGGGGCGTCGTGACTGTGACCGTGACCGGTGATCAAAAGGTAAAATCTGTCAAGATTGACCCCGATGCCGTGGACCCTGATGATGTGGACATGCTGCAGGATCTTGTTGTTGCGGGGGTGAATGAAGCCCTTCGCCTGGCAAAAGAACACGGTGAAGAAAAGATGTCTGCCGTGACCGGAGGATTGGACCTCGGCGGCTTGGGCGACATGATGGGCTGAACGGCTGCTTTGTTACTGACTGTCGAACTGTTTTGCTTGCGAGGATGTACTCGGTTCGTGTGAACGAGGCCGCGGGTGTCAAGGAGCGCCATGTACGAAGGACCAGTACAAGATGTTATTGATGAGCTCTCGCGTCTGCCTGGTATTGGGCCGAAATCGGCGCAGCGTTTGGCCTTTCACCTTTTGTCCTGCGATAAAGCAGATGTAGCGCGTCTTGCATCTGCCCTCATCCAACTGAAAGAACGAGTTGGTTTCTGTCGCGAATGTTGGAATATGGCGGCAGAAGAAACCTGTCGAATCTGTCGCGATTCCCGGCGTTCCCCTACCCAACTATGTGTGGTTGAAGAGCCTCGCGACGTCATCGCAGTAGAGAAGACGCAGGAATACAAGGGTTTGTATCATGTGCTGGGTGGAGCGCTCAGCCCACTTGATGGCGTGACTCCCGACAAATTGCGGGTGCGAGAACTCCTGCACCGCGTACGTGAAGGAAAATGCCAGGAAGTGATTCTCTGTCTCAACCCGACCGTTGATGGCGAAGCCACCGCAGCATATCTCGCGCGTGAACTGGAACCGTTCGATCTCATAGTGACGCGTATCGCGTCTGGTCTGCCTGTGGGAGGAGACCTTGAATATGCCGATGAAGTCACGCTTGGTCGGGCACTTGCGGGTCGTCGTCGCGTGACTGCCGGGCAAGGCCCCGTCTGGTGACTTTCCCGGCCTGGTGATGTGCGGAAAGAGGGCCAAGAGTGAGCTTCACTCGGTCATCAGGTGCGCACAACATAGGTTTTCCCTGCTTTGTCGTGCCAGCCTTGCTTTTGCTCGTCGAAGAAAAATGAGAGGTAAATAAGAAGGGCGCAAATCTCGAAAATTCCGTTGGAAACGATGAGGTATGAGAGATAAATCGGCACGGAAGGCAGAAGAAAACGAAGAGAAGCGTTTTTCCAGGATGGAACAGTGCCAGTTGTTTCGTCGACAACTCGGATGCCTAGAGCGAGTTTTCCGAGAGTCGCACCTTTCGTAGCGATCATGACAATTTCGTAAAATGCTCTACCCGCAA
>DEIU01000046.1:4657-9682 GCA_002352645.1 Acidimicrobiia bacterium UBA2766
GTCCCAAGAAAAAAGCCATGAACAGGCCCAAGACCACAACGACCACAAACTCGTCAAGACAACGAGCGATGCCGCGTTGCAAGGGGAAAGCGAGGCGTAACGGAACGTAGTTTTCGGCCGCAAAACCTGCATGTGGAACTGTCTGGTATGGATGTGCCGGATATGGGTGTGCCGGAGGGGGTCCATCCGGTGTGGGAGTGTAGGAAACAGGCGGAGGGAAACCGTTTGTGGGCACAGACGCTGCCTGGTAGGGAGGGAAGGGCGCCGGGGTAGCAGATGCTTGAGGAAGGGGGGGAAATGCGTTTTCGGGTGCTGTGTTGAGTGGTGGGCCTGTTGGTGGGGGTGCTGGGGTATTTGTCGGGAAAGAGGGACCTGGTGAGTGCGTCACACGTTTCCTTTCAGTGGGCGCTCTTTCCCGTTGTGCTTGGGCGAAGTGCTTCTTCTTTTTTCTGCTTTCTTTGCAAAGAAAGCAGCGTGGGAGACAAGCCGTCGGCGACTTTTTGTCTTTCCCTTTTTGCCCTTCCCCTAGAGAAGATCGGCGCGAGGTAATTGCGGATTACTATTCAAATAAAAAAACGCGAGTATGCAGCTTGATGCCTGTCTGGTCCTGTCTTTTTCAGGTTTTTTGTTGGGTGCAGCTGCAGAAAGAGAGGCGAAAGCTTCTGGATGCTCTTCTCTTTTAAATCTCTATGAGGGTTTCACAACCTGTGCTCTCATTCGGGCTTTCGTACACACACGTGTCGTCGCCTCCTTCGCCGTTGATGCGATCCTTGCCTCCTTGGCCGCCCCACAACAAGTCGTCTTCAGCGCCGCCCCATAGGTAGTCCTCATCGGTGCCTCCGCGCAGCCAGTCCATGCCGTTCCCGCCAAGGATGTTGTCGTTTCCCTCGTTGCCGAAGAGGGTGTCGTTCCCATTTTCGCCATAGATTTTGTCGTGCCCCTCTCCTCCTTCGACTTGATCTTCGCCGTTTCCAGCCCAGATCACGTCATTGCCTTCATCACCGAAAACCCTGTCGTTCCCGTTTCCCGCGCAGATGATGTCATCGCCTTTTTTGCCGTAGATCAGGTCGTCGCCATTGAGGCTCATGATCACGTCTTGACGTTTGGTCCCTGTGATGATTTCGGAGTCGTTTGTTCCGACAATGGTGGCTTCTTTGCCGTCGCAAATAAGCGTAGGTGGGGCAGCCCCGGCAGAGTTCGAACCAGTTGCCAGAGTGGAGAGGGCGCCTGCCACCATAAAAACGGACAGAGCGCGTGTTCTGGAGAACTTCATGTGACGCAAAGCTTTCTTCTGGTGCCTTTTTCTGCATGGAGTGAAGCGCATGCTTCTGGTCGCGTGCTATGCCGCGTAAGTGTGAAAAAAACCTGCAACAAAATGTTGGTAAATCAAGAAAACAGCAAAACCTGCTTGTGTTTTCCTGCTAAGTGCGCGTTTTCTGCGACCTTTTTTCAGGTTTTTCTCGACATTCCCTTTTGCTGAGCTGCGAACTCCTGTGTGAGCAGGGTGAACCGTGACAATGGGTTCTGCAACCGGACACCGAAATCCTTGTTGCTTCGTGCATCATGTGGTGAGGAGCAGTGCATTGTTCCTGGGCAGAGCGGTTCCCGAGAGAAAACTGTCCGGGCAAGAAGAGAAAAAAGACAGAGTCTGGTCGGGAGTCAAGATGGGCAGTGCAAGCAGGCAGTGGGGAGAGGGAAAATGCTTTTTCGGCAAACTTGTGTGCGGCTTTGTCCACAGGAGGATTGCTGTCCGTGGGAAGACGGGGTCGAATGACGAGGCATCCCCTTGTCCACACCACAGGAGGTGTGGGGATGCCTCGTGCATGGTAGTTGGATGTGTGGAAAAGAAGGCCTGTTCGGGCTGGGTAGCTGCGCGGTGTGTGCATCCGGCAGGTCCAGACCGTGTGTGTTCAGGCCCACCGTAAAGGATCTGGTGTTTTTACCCCAAGGCCTTGAGGATGAGCGCGTCGCCTTGCCCACCGCCGCCGCAGATGCCTGCTGCTACCGTTCCGCCACCGCGGCGATTCTGCTCCAAAACGGCGTGCAAGACGATACGAGCGCCTGACATGCCGATGGGATGGCCGAGTGCGACTGCACCGCCGTTCACGTTTGTTTTGCTGTCGTCGATGCCGAGCTCTTCTTTTGTGGCAAGTGACACGGCAGCAAAAGCCTCGTTAATTTCAAAGAGATCGATGTCGTCGATGCCGATCCCTGCCTTTTCTGCTGCTCTTTTGATTGCGCGTGCCGGCATGGAGTGCAAGGAGGGGTCTTCACCTGCGATTTGGCCGTGGCTCAAGATCTCGGCGATGGGTGTGAGGTTGAGGGAGGCCGCTGTTGCTTCGCTCATGAGAACGAGTGCACAGGCGCCGTCGGAGATTTGGGAGGCGTTCCCTGCCGTAATGGTGCCTTCTTTACGGAACGCAGGCCGGAGTCTCGCGAGAGTTTCCGCTGTTGTCCCAGGACGGATGCCTTCGTCGTTTTCGACGAGAACGGGATCCCCTTTGCGCTGTGGGACTTCGACGAGGGTGATTTCTTCGGCGAAGATGCCGTTTTTCTGGGCTGCAGCGGCGAGCTCGTGACTGCGCGCGGCGAACTCATCTTGTTCAGTTCGACCGAAGCTGTACCGCTCGTTGTACTCGTCGGTCGCTTCTCCCATTGCCTTCTTGTCGAAAGTGCAGCTAAGTCCGTCATATGTCATAGCGTCAAAGAGCACGCTATCCCCATAGCGGTAACCTGCCCGACCGTCTTTTAGAAGATAGGGCGCGTTGGTCATGGATTCTTGTCCGCCGGCCACAACGATGTCGGCTTCGCCAAGCCGGATCATCCAGTCGGCTTGGGCAAGGGAGTTAATGCCAGAAAGACACACCTTGTTCAGGGTAATGGAAGGTGTGGTCATTGGGATACCCGCTCCTGCGGCGGCGGGACGTGCGGGATTTTGCCCGGCACCTGCACCCAAGACTTGCCCCATAATCACATAGTCGACCTTGCTGGGCGCGACTCCGGATTTTTCGAGGGCTCCTGCAATAGCCTTACTGCCGAGGTCGGCTGCGCTGAACTTTGCAAGGCCTCCGGACATTTTACCGATGGGTGTGCGGCTGCCGCCCACGATCACAGTCTTCGTCATTGATCAAACTCCGATGATTGAGAGTGGAGACTGACAGGGCATGGGCTTGTTCCGGCCCCCTGCCGGTCCTGGCTTGAGTCTGTTGTTCCAGGCTGGGCTGCAGATTTGCCCCCATTTTTTTAGTGTACTGCCTCTGGCCTGCTCCTCTCCTAACTGAGAGTAAGTGGAAGCAGGGCAAGAGCAAGTGTGAAGATTGGTTTTTGCGGGGCTTCTTCTCTCAAGTTTTCTTGGCGGAGCCCTGCGAGAATGCAGTTTCAGGAGTGTTCTGGGACATCTCTCCAGGACAGTGAAGCGTTTTCCGGAAATCGCAGATAAGGCTGGAAGTAAGAGAGGTTTTCTTGAATATAAGACGGGTAGGTGCTGTCTATCGAGACTCGTTCAAATTGCGAAGTACTCACATTAGGATCTTGCAGTTTGCGACCGTTGTGAATGCAATCAGCAAGAAAGACAGGGTCAAGATAGACCTCTGTGGCGTATTCAGTGTGGGAAAACGCCTGTAGTTTGTGTTGGGCCCGTTCCACCCTTTCTCCTTCCGGCGCCAAGAAAGAGAAATGCCAGCCTCCATTGTCGATCACTACGACATGCTCGTGATAGTGGCCTCTTGCCGCGTTGGGAGTCACTGTATCGAGCAAGGAACGCCGTACTAAGCGTGTACCTACCCAGAGGTTGGGTATGAGCCAGTCCAGGGTGTGATAGAACATTCTCTGGCAGAATCCCAAGATCACATTTTCCTGAGGAAAGCCCAATTCTTCGCATTCCTGCACGAGAGTCGCACGCGGAATTTCATCCACGTCTGACATGAGGATGTAGTCGCCAGGTTCTGCTTGATCGAGTCCCCGCATGATGGCGTCGCGTTGATGAATCTCGTTTATCCAAGGATCCTGCGTGTTCGGCATGTCTTCCAGCACCACATGGGTGATCATATGATGGAAATCCGCGAACTGTTTTTTCTGTTCTGAGAAGTACAGAGGTTTGGGTTTGCCCTGAAAAGTATGGGTTGCCTCGACGATCACGAACATGTCGACGGTGTCTTGCAGTTCGTGCAAACGGATATCAAGAACCTCAAACTCGTTG
The DNA here is from genome assembly GCA_002352645.1 of Acidimicrobiia bacterium UBA2766. Taxonomy (GTDB): domain Bacteria; phylum Actinomycetota; class Acidimicrobiia; order UBA2766; family UBA2766; genus UBA2766. The sequence goes on from DEIU01000046.1 coordinate 8,856, forward strand.
AAGAAAAGGAAGCAATCGAAAATCATTTTCACTTTCCCGTGTTGCTCTTTTTCGCTGTGTTGCGCATTTCCGCAATTTCTGCAATTTCCGTTTCCACTGCGATGCCCCTCATTTGTATGTCGCCAAACTGCACGCCGCGTTTCTTTTTTGACTGCTGTGCTGATTCCATTGTCGAAGCGGTGTGTGTGGGAAAGGTGGAGGGAGAGAGCACCGTACGATGGAAAACATTGCGGGTGTGTCGGGCTGTTTCTTTCATGTGCGTGATCGCTGCTGCAAAGTCTCTCAGCGAGGAATGACACGCTTTTGGTGTTCGCGTGTGTTCCAAGCAGGAAACGACGGCGGAAGCAGAAATGGTTTGCCAGTCGAGCGCTTTAATGAGCTTTGTCGCGGTAAGACGAAACTGGGAAAAGGTCGAGAAGGCACTGGCAAATTCGCGTGTCCGCTTGATCTCCTGTTGCAATGCGGGTTGCTGCCAGATTTCAAGATTTTTTGTGGTGGGCACTTCTGTGGGGAGAACAGTTTCGAGGAGGTTCAGAGCGTGGGTCAGGTTGAGGCGGAAAGTTCGATCTTCTGAGAGAGGGGAAGAGAATTCGTCAAAAAGAGAATCTTCAGGGAGGGCTGCAGCGGTGCCCAAACAAAAAAGAGAAATAATGAAAAAACCAATGACAATGCCCAAGGCAATAGAGGAGCAATGGTCTTCCAGCTCGATGTTGCAACGGGAATGAGTCGCAGATATCTGGCTGGAGCGAGTGTTTCTTCTCGCTGGTCTGGCCTGTGTTTGACGTTGGGGATCTTTTTTCGGCTGTGTCAGGTGTGGTGGGCCGGGT
>DEIU01000046.1:9771-23685 GCA_002352645.1 Acidimicrobiia bacterium UBA2766
GTGCGATAGAGGTTTCGGGAGGCGCAGGGGTGGTGGATCCGAATCTCTCATGCTGGGACATGCATCCAGTGTGGGTGAGACGGGAAACGAGTGGGGAGGGAAGAAGGAGAACTGTTTCTTGTTGGAAAGAATCGGCGGATTTGTTTGCTGTCTGAATTTTTTCGTGGGAAAAGCCCGTGTCCTACGCTTCTTCCATGGAACTTTGCATTTCGCATCTCATCGGGGGGATTGCCGCGGCACTTGGTGATCGTGAGGCGATTGTCACGCCCGAGCGGCGGTTGTCTTGGCGTCTTTTTGACGAACGAGCGACTGGTGTGGCGGCTTCTTTGTGCGCAAGAGGAGTCTCGTATACCGGCTCGACTGTTATTGCTCCGGATGCGTCTGTCGCGGAACGCATGCGAAGCCCGCAGCCCCATTTCGGAATTTTGAGCGGAAATTGCCCAGAGTATCTCGAAGCTATGGTGGGCATCTTTCGTGCTCGTGCTGTCCCCGTCAATATGAATTATCGCTACACACCTGACGAACTTGCCTATGTTGTGAAAAATGCGGGCTTGTGTGGGGTGGTGTATCAGCGTCGTTATGGTCCTGGGCTTGCTGCCGCGCTGGAGAAAACCGGGTCCCTTGCTGTGCTTGTCGACATTGACGACGGTTCGGGTATTGCCTCTGTGGCGGGTTCAGTGAGCTTTGAGACGCTTGCCGGAGAAAGGCAAGGTCACGATGAGCTGCCGGTGTGTAGCGGGGATGACCGTTATCTTTTGTATACAGGGGGGACAACGGGCTTTCCCAAGGGGGTTCTCTGGCGACAGGAAGACTGGTTTCGTGCTGCGCTGGGCGGTGTGCAACGCCAGACTCTTTCGTGCGAAGAAGCCGTTGACCATGCGCGTTCCGCTCGTCATCTTGTGGGCATGCCCGCGTCGCCCATGATGCATGGCGCGGGGCACTGGTCGTCTTTTTCTGTGCTTTTGCAGGGGGGCACGGTCGTGATTCCGGCTTCTCCGGATCGACTGGATCCTGGGGCTATTTGGGCGGCAGTTGAGGCGGAACGAGTGGTCTATCTGCAGGTTGTGGGGGACGCTTTTTTGGGTCCCCTGCTCGACGAGTTCGATAGGCATACGTATGATCTCACTTCTTTGCGCTTTCTCCTGACGAGCGGGGCTATTGCGTCGCCCTCACGCAAGCAGGCCTTGCATGCGCGTCTTTCGGGATTGCGGATCCTTGACACAATGGGATCCTCGGAGAGTGGTACCACGGCCGAGTCTCGTACCGTGTCTCGCGCGGAATCGCCGGGGACTGGGTCGGAGGCCGAGCGAACCGCGCAAACCACGCAGGACCAGGCGGAGAAGCCGCGTTTTCGTTTGCAGTCCACGGCGCGTGTTCTCTCTCTGGAAACGCTCAAGGAATGCGAGATTCAGGAAGAGGGACTTTTAGCGCAAACCGGCTCGGTGCCCCTTGCCTATTTGGATGATCCCGAGAAGACTGCTGCGACTTTCCCGGTACGTGATGGAATGCGCTACTCCATTCCCGGAGACCACGCGGTGCGTCTTGCGGATGGCGATATCTTTCTGTTGGGACGTGGTAGCCAGTGCATTAATACGGGTGGGGAAAAGGTATTTCCCGAAGAGGTGGAGCAGGCGCTAAAAAATCATCCCGATGTTGCAGACGCCTTGGTGGCTGGGGTCGATGATGCAAAATGGGGACAAGCAGTGGGAGCAGTTGTCGAATTGCGCCCTGGACGGGAGCAAGGCGAGCAGGAACTTCGTGTGTTTTTACGGGAATACCTGGCCGGTTACAAGGTCCCGAAGTTTTGGGTGATTTCGCACGAGCAGGTGGCGCGCAACCAGGTTGGGAAGCCCGATTATGTTTGGGCGCGGCGCGTGCTCACCGCCCCATCCTGAAGAGGTTTTTGCTGCTTTGGTACCCGGTTCGATGCTGGGGCAAGGTCTGTTTTCGCGCGGTGTCGCGATGCGCCGGCCCCAGGGGAGAAGGTCACTCGGGGGTGTGCGGGGTTTTTGCGGCATGGACCGAAACGGGCCCGGGACAGATCCGGCGGGATTGCCGGATCTGTTGGTGTTGCGTGTTATACGGACGGCGTTCCGATCCAGTCGAGAATTTTTTCGACAACTTCTTCTGTGCGGTCTTCCAACATGAAATGGCCTGCCCCTTCGATCATCTCAAGTGTGAACTCGCCGGTAAAGAAGGGAGATTGGTCGGTGATGGCGTCGGGTCCGATGCAGCCGTCAGCGGTTCCCATGAGCAGTTTTGTGGGGGTTGCGACGGGAGCGGTGGCTTTTGCGCGACGTTGCGCTGCTTGCGCTCCGCCGCCACCGCCAGGTTGGAGGGCAGACCGGTAATAACCCAGCGCGGCAGAGAGGTGTTGGGGGTCCCCAATGGCCTCGCGCAGCTGGTTTTTTTGGGTTTCTGTGCGGTTCCAATCTGGTGACCAGTCGGCAATGAGATTGTCAATGAAGGCCATGTCGTTGGCAGAGACCACCATTTCTGCCATGCCCTGCATTTGAAAGAGGAACATGTAGAAGGAACGTTTTTGCTGGGCGTAGTTCATGAGCAGCTGCGGGCCGAAGCCAAGCGGATGCATGAGGGCCATGGTGAGCGCGCGATCGACGAGATCGGGTGCGAGGTTGCAGGCAGCGTAGACAGCAGACGCTCCCCAATCGTGGCCGATAAGGACGCAAGGCCGGTCGTTTCCGAGGGCTTTGATCATGGCGACGGCATCGGCGCCGAGTGTGCCGACTTCGTAGTCGCCGTTTTCGGGGATGGCGCTTGGTGCGTATCCGCGCATCCACGGGGCAACAGCATGCCAGCCTGCTGCTGCAAGGGCGGGGAGCAATTTGTCAAAACCGTGGGCACTGTCGGGAAAACCATGGAGACAGAGGGCGAGAGGAGCTGCTGGATCGCCTGCTTCCAGGTAGGCCAGCTCGATTTCAGGAAGTGTGAGAGAGTTGCTGCTCATATCTTGAGCGTAGGAAAAACCCGAGCTGTTTGTCCTGTTCTCTGGTTTTCGCTTGCCTGTTGCCTGTGTATTTTTTCTCCTGAAAAAGCTGGTAAGCAGGTGTTTTCTTTGTATTTCAACATATTTTGCGGGCTCTTTGGGGGAGTCCGTGTCCTCCCTGAGAGCCTGTCATTTTTTTTGGGATCTTGTGCAAGCGTGGCTTGGGCTCCGAGAAGCAGCCCGAAGACGAGAGGAAAACTTGTTTTTGTTTCGACGTTTGCGAAAAGACCAGCGATCAGAATTCCGATGAAGGCCCATTTCAGGAATTCTGCGTCGTGGGGCGTTTTTCGTCGTAATACCTGAAAATAGAAAAAAAGAAGCAGGAGGAAGCTCGGAATCCCTGTTTCAGCAAGCACCGTTAAATACATACTGTGGGCTTCGGGGCTTTTTGCCATGTCCACTACAGAAATGGTGCGGGTTCCTTGCTGCAACTCCATATAACGGTGGCCAAATTGGCTGGGGCCGATCCCGAGAACAGGCTGTTGCTTTGTGGTGTCGAGAGCTGTGAGTGCGAGTCGGAGACGGTTTTCTCCTGATCTTCTGTCGAACTCGGATTTGCCGAGAAAACGGTCCACGACGTTTTCTCCGAGCGGGGAAAAAAACGCGAGAAGAGCAAGCAGAATGAGCGCCGCACGAGAGAGGAGGGAACTCCCTTTCAACCATTTGGAGAGACGGCGTTTTTTGGGGCCGGTGTCGGTAAAGAGATTGCTGAAAAGCACAATGCATCCGGCTGCAATCAGGGTGGAGCGTGTTTCCGAGAGGAGCAAAAACAGCAATATTGGCGTTGTAGCTGCAAGAATAGTGGGAAGGTGGTGGCAAAATCTGGGGACGGCGCAAAAGGCTACGAGAAGAAGCACGGACCAGCCCATCACTCCAGTTGATGGTCCGGACAGGCGTTCGGCAGAGCTGTGTATGAAAAACAGCGATGCAATTGATCCGAGGATTGCCGAGATCCAGATGGAACGGGCGCTTATTTTCATGAGAGAAGCACGAAACGCGCCACACCGTGCGATAAGAAGAGCGATGGCAATGGGAAGAAGAATGAATCGCGTGAAATAGAGACGAGTGCTTGTGACGTCTCCATTTAAAAAGCCCGAAAGCAGCCAAAGCAGGGAGAGCGAGAGGAGAATTTTCCAAGAGTGTCCGACTACTTGTTTCGCGAGAGAAAGGTTGGGTGAGGCTGCAAGCAAGGCAAAGAGAGCGGCAAGGCTTGTGCCGCCAATGCCTGGGAGGAACTCGGTTTCCCCGAAGAAGATCATCGCGACAATGAAGAGGGGGACAATGTAGAGGAGAAAGTGTGGAGAGGGGGCAAGGAGCAGGATGGCTAGACAAAGGAGCAGGGGCAAAACGATAGCGAGTTTGGGGGCAATGAGGAGGAGAAAGGCTGTGGTGATTGCCGCGACAAATGCTCCTACAGCGAAAAAAAGATCAAAGGATGAGGAGGGCAGCTGTTGGCTTTGTCGCGCAATCATGAGCGTCTCATTTTTTGCTGTCGAAAAATTTTCACGGCGAAAAGCAAGGAAAGAGCGTTTTTTGCAAGTCGCAGAAATGCAACTCCCCAGCTTCCGCCGGCGAAGGCAAGAACCGGCATTGCCAAGATCGTTCCTCCCATAATTGGGCATTTCATGCGTAGGATTGTTTTTGCGTCGACTCGGCTTTTGAAGTAAGACTCCAATACGCTGACGGGAAGAGCGATGCTTGCTGCTGCGACGAGAACAATCACAAGACCTGCTTCCGTTGTATTGTCTCCCTGAAAAACAATGTCGAAGATGGAAGGGAACAAGAGGGCAGCTGCTCCTGTGAGCAGGATGCCTGCACTGCTACTCCACCATGCCATCTGCCGGGCATTTTTGTAGGCTTGGGAAGTTTTTTGTGTTGCCCAGCGGGGAACAACCACACGAAAGACTGCTTCCCAGAGTCGGCGGACTACCTGAGTTCCAGTGCGGGCGAGCGCGTAATGCCCGAGAGCGTGTGGTCCTGCCAAGACCCCGAGCAGCACAACGTCAAGGCGACCCTCCAATGTTCCCAATATGCCGAGAAGTGAGAGGTCGCGTCCGAACTTGCTGAACTGCTGGGATGCCACTCCGTGGTCATCCAAGGAACGCAGCACAACCCAGTGTGCTCCTGTTGCGACGAGAAGCTGCGCTGCTGCTGCCATCACGCCGTTGCCTCCGGCGTGTACAACTGCCCAGATGGCGCTGACTGTGCCAACCGAGATAACCGCTTGGAGCCGGGCAAGCTTCCAGTGTTCTTCGCGCCCGATGAACACGCCTTGGACAAGCGTGGAGATGCTGTAGAAGGGAAAGATGCAACAGAGCATTGCCCACGACCCGAGTGGTATGTGAATATTTCCAGTGAGCGGGCTTGGGCCGAGGGCGAACAAAAGCAGGCCGGCAGGAAAAGCGCAGCGTTTGCGGCGCCGTATGGCATCGCGCAGAACTCCCGGTTCTCCTTGAGCTTGCGCGATCATCACCGCGTTGATGAGTCCTGGGAGAGTCAGTATATTCGTGAGTGCGATAAGGCCGAGCGCGAAATTGTAAGACCCATACCCTGTTGTTCCTAATGATCGTCCGAGTATGGCTGCGATGGAGAAGGTCGAAACGACAGAGAGAATGGGCAGCACAATGCTCGCGCTAAAAGCGCTTTTGTGGCGGTATACAGATCCTACCCAATCGAAAGAAAGACGGGGCAGGAGATTGGTCAGCAAGAGGAATATTCCTGACTACACAGTGGGATGTGGCCAGGAAAACATCCACTTCTTTGGCTGTGTGCTGCCTTGGGGTTTCCTGCCTGTTCCAGTGGCCTGTGCACGCGTGAAAGCGCGAGGAGGGAGCGCGACTGTTGTGGGACCCGTGTGGAAGAACAGCGATCTTTTGTGGTGGGTGTTCCCCCAAGGTGGCCTCTTGCTGTGGCATCAGGGAGCGGGGCAGGGAGGTGGAAGACAACGCGACTCACGCAGGGCTTCCACTGTTGCCGAGTGACGGTGTGCTGCTCATATTGTGCGGTTTGTCTGCCACGCTGAAGAGCATGTGGCCGAACCAGCTTGGCGGCAAGAGACGCGCGACACTCTCCACGAGGGCCTTGTCGGCAATGCGGGCGAAGTGGGTACGGCGGAAGCCGCGCAGCGGGAGCTTGCAGTCGTGTACCAGAAAACGGCGGAAACCAACCGGCATGCCAATGGGGCGCAGGGTCCGCACGTCGAACCCGGCAGTGGTGAGTTCCAGGGCAAGTTCCCGGCGGAAAAAACGGTACTGATAAAACTGGTACCGATAAAACTGGGAAGTTTCGTGCTGGTGCCAGGTTTTGAGGGAAGTTTTTGGGGGATGCCCAGTGCCGCGCAGGAGAAGCCGTATGTTCTGGAAGAGGACAGTGAAGAAGAGACGCCCCCCGGGACGGAGCACGCGGAGTGCCTCGCTCAAACATTTCCCGGTGCCTTTTTCGAAGTGCTCGTAGACTTCCCAGCGCACCACAATGTCGACACTGTCGTTTGCGATGGGGAGGTGTTCCACATCGGACGCGCACAGGGCTTGTGTTGCTTTGTCTTTTTTTTACCCTGTGGAGAGGACGCAAGGCGTGGTCAATGCTGACTGTTTTCCAACGAAAGTCGTTTTCTGAAAGGGCACCCCATACTGCGATACCGCATCCGGCATCAAGCGTTTTTGACCCGGTCGGAAAAGGGGCTGTGAACTCTCGGAGTATTTTGTAACGGGGGTTTTTTCTGTGGCGTGAGAAGTTGTAAGAAATGCCAGATGTGTAGTTGTTTTCCCAGAAAAAAATAGGGTTTTGGTTTTCTTTTTTTTCCAGTGTGACTCGAAAGTCTTTTTGCAATCTTCTCCTCGTCCCTTTGTGCGCTCCAGCGGGTTATGGAGGAATCTTCCCTTGTGTGGCGCGAAATGCGGAGCGAATGCTTGTTGCCGCGACTCTCCCAAACCCCTTGCAGGTCTGTAGGACGAAGGAGGTCAGCGTGCTGAGCGAGTAGTGACTTGGCTTGCAGAATGTGGTGGGAGCAGAGAGGGAAGCCGGTGCTACTGCGCGCGTGTGGAAGGGTGAAAGCTGCATATAACTTTGACGCGGGTTTTCCTATGGTTTGTGTCAGGTCTTTTTGCGAAAGACTGACGCAAAGGACTTTTGATGAGTTTGCAATGCCGTATAAATGCTTTTTCTCGGTAGAGTATCGGGTGTTTTCTTGTCAGTCTTTACTAGGAAGAAAGGTCTGGAAAAAGCTGTTTTTTGTCCCGGTAGAGTGAGGAGTATTTTTTATATTTTTGGTGATTTGTCATGGTTTTTTACCATATTTGTGTAGTATTTTCCTCTTTTTCTTCGGAGGAAATCCTCTCTTCCTTCTCGATCTTTTCTCTCTGTTTGTGCCTGGGAGTTCTGTCGTGTGTGGGAGTTCTGTCAGGTAGAGAGCGTGTGTTGAGTCCTATAGAGGACCGGGTTTTTTGTACTAGTTTTCTCTGCTAAGACTAGGGAGAAGTGTCCTTTTTGGGACGTGTGTACCGGGGTGTGATCGAGGTGTATCGCAGTGAATTTCTTTTGGGAGAGAAGCCGAATATTTTCTGCATTTTCCGAGGAGAGAGGCATTATTTTTTTACTCTTTTTTGTTCTTGACGGCGGATTGGCGAGTTTGGCAGATGTGCGAAAAGAAAATGAGTCGAGAGGCCTATTCTCTTTCGCCAAAAAGAAGCTACAAAAGGGAAGGGAAGTCCCAGGGGGAGTGACGGAAAGAACCTGGAAAACCTGTTGGGCGGGCGTGGCCGGAGAGGGGTCTCATGATTGGCCAGGCGACACATATTATCTCAGCGCTTTTTCGGCAAACTGTTCCCTATAGATCGCTGGCAGGAGAGAGGACCGATCGTCCTGTTTCTCAGCCTTACTCCGCAGAACTTCTTGGAGGAGCGCACGGGGTGACCGGAGAGGAAGTTTTGCCCTCTCGTGCATCTTCGGAAAGTCGTGCCTTTCATAGCGCTACCGCGCGCTTTTCGGGATCACGTACTGGTGGACTTGATGTGTTTGGGCGAGAGGCCGGATTGCAAGATGGGTTACGGCTTTGGCCTGACCGCCAAGACCGAGAAGTGATATCTGCGGGCAGTCTTCCCACGAAGGAAAGTATTGAGGCTGCTTTAGAGCAGATGTCCTTTGTGCGAGCAGAAGCAATGTTTCGGATTCCCCCCGAATTGCGGCGTCTCATGGAAGCGGAGATCCAGTCTCTCACGATGCGGATGCGCTTGGCGCGCCAAAGCGAGCCTGTCCGCCGGCAGAGAGAAGTGCAGGAAGCTGCCTATGTATATAGAAATCACAAGGGGAGGGACACGGCGTAACATATTTCTGCCACGTTGGACCTGCGAGACGTTTTTCTTGTGTCAAAGTCCCCGAAGGAGGGAGACGCCTTGTTTGCTGCGGAGAGAGTTTCCCGAGAAGAAAAAGGTCAACAAAAAAGTAGATAAGAAGGTGCCCGTATTTTCTTTCCAGAGGCACCGCGTGCTGTGGATGTTGCCCTCTGAGACACTTCCTGGTCTTGAATAAAGAATTTTCTAGAGACTTGTGTCATCTGCCTATTTTCTGATCTTGCGTCCTTTTTCTCCCTAAAAAAGAGTGTGAAGAGATTTTTTTTTGTTTCCTGAAAGTTTCCTGATTCCGCAGTTCGGACCTTATTTTTCTTTGTTCTATAGGGTTTTTTGACCTGATAGTTGGGAAGTGTCCGCTTGCTGAGTACACATCACCTATTGTTTTGCGGTAAAGTGTTGTCAACCACCCACACAATGAGTTTGCGTGTTTCCCACCCACACGCAGACTCACCCTGAGAGGCCCCGTCTCCACCGTGGGGCTTCTGCCTGGCTGCCCGGCCGCTTAGCGGCCGGGCAGTTTCTTTTTCTTTTTTTTTCTCCTGTTTTGATGGCAGTGCGGCGTCTTGTCGTGACGCAATGTATGGCTTCTCCTCAAGGGGTTTTCCTACGATTGTCTGTGAACAGAACATGGGTGATCCCGCTGTTCTGTCTTGAGGTGCTTCTCTGGTTATGCCGGCGGTATGCCGGCAGTTCTGGCGAAGTCCCTGAGACGCTGGAGAGAGAAGCCCGCGGTTTGCCTCCCCTGCGTCTGGTTTTCGTGTAACGAGCAACAAGGCACGGCCCAGAGTGAGAGCCTCCTGTGACAGGTCTCATGTGAGATGTTGTAGAGGCCAGGGCTGAGCCGGCATCCCGGAAGGTTGTGGCATGGTCGCCGATAGTGATGAGATCAAAGCCATTCGAGAGGCGATTGAAGCCCAGGCAGGCACCGAAGACATTGCTGCTTTGCCGATTCCCGCCTCCACGCGGGCTATCACCGTGCGGGCGGACGAACAAGAGATGTTCGAAGGTCTGCCCTCGCACGAGAAAGATCCGCGAAAATCTATCCACCTCGACGAGGTAGCGGTTCCCGAGCTTGGTCCAAATGAGGCCCTGATCGCGGTGATGGCATCGAGCATCAACTTCAATACTGTGTGGACCTCGATCTTCGAGCCCCTCCCCACTTTCGCGTTTCTCAAACGTCGCGGCAAGATGAGCGAACTGCACGCCCGCCATGACCTGCCCTATCACATCATGGGATCGGATGCCGCTGCTGTCGTTCTGCGCGTTGGTCCGGGTGTCACAAAATGGAAGCCCGGCGATCGTGTGCTCGTGCACTGCAATGATGTCGATTTGCAGGGACCCGAAGGGCACAATGACTCGATGCTCGATGCCCAGCAAGGCATCTGGGGTTTTGAGACAAACTTTGGTGGCCTTTCCGATATTTCTCTTGTGAAGGCAAACCAGCTCATGCCGAAACCTGAGCATCTCTCCTGGGAAGAAGCCGCGTCAGGCCCGCTTGTTTCTTCGACGGCCTACCGCATGCTTGTCGGGAAAAACGGGGCCAACATGAAGCAGGGCGACACTGTGCTCGTCTGGGGTGCTTCTGGTGGCCTTGGTGGCTATGCCGTGCAGTATGTGAAGAATGGCGGAGGCATTCCCGTTGGAGTTGTGTCATCTGAAAAACGGGCAGGGCTCGTGCAGGCGATGGGCTGCGAACGTGTGATAAACCGCAGCGAACTGCCTCCCTTCTGGTCTGACGAGCAGACGCAAGATCAGCGTGCCTGGCGGGCGCTGGGAAAAGCTATTCGTTCGCATACCGGTGGGGAAGACCCCGACATTGTGTATGAACACCCTGGCCGCTCTTCTTTCGGAGCAAGCGTTTTTGTTGCGAAACGAGGGGGCACCATCGTCACTTGTGCCTCGACGACCGGCTACAAACATGAATTTGACAACCGTTATCTTTGGATGAACCTGAAACGCATTATTGGCTCCCATTTCGCCAACTACCGCGAAGCCTGGGAAGCGAACCGTCTTACCCGCCTTGGCATGATCCATCCAATCATGTCGAGGAGTTTCCCTCTGGAACAGACGGGCGAGGCGGCATATCAAGTGCACAAAAATATGCACGAAGGCAAGATCGGCGTGCGTGTGCTCGCGCAGGAAGCAGGTCAAGGCATTCTCGACAAAGAGACTCGTGAAAAGCACATTGACGAGATCACCTTGTTCCAGCGTTTGACCTAAGAAATTTGGGGAACTCAACACACTGCAGAGATCGAGTTCCAGAAGCGAGGCAGGCAAGAAAAGCGCCGGTTTTCTTTTCCCGGCGTTTGCAGGAGGGCCATGAGCGAGGAGCAAGACAACACGGCACTTGTGTCGAAGCAGCGAACTTCCGCTGCCAAAATCGCTGACCTGGCGGAACGGCACGAGGCAGCCGAGCACGCAGGAAGTGCTGCTGCTGTTGAGAAACAGCACGCCAAAGGAAAAATGACCGCGCGGGAACGAATCCGTGTCTTCCTCGATGAAGATACGTTCGTGGAACTCGATGCGCTTGCCCGCCACCAAGCCACCGGTTTCGGCCTCGAAAAAAACCGCCCCTATGGGGACGCTGTCGTGACTGGCTGGGGAAAAGTTGATGGACGGACTGTCTTCGTTTTCGCCCAGAATTTCGCAGTATTCGGGGGAAGCCTGGGCGAAACCATGTCCAAGAAAATCTGCAAGATCATGGACATGGCCCTCCAGGTTGGGGCGCCTCTTGTCGGCATAAACGACTCTGGAGGTGCCCGCATCCAAGAAGGTGTTGTGAGCCTCGACGCATACGGAGAAATTTTCTATAAAAATGTGCAAAGTTCTGGAGTGATTCCCCAGATCTCTGTGATCATGGGCCCCTGTGCAGGAGGGGCCGTCTACTCCCCCGCAATGACCGACTTCATCTTTATGGTGAAGGGCACCTCCCACATGTTTATCACCGGTCCCGATGTCATCCTCTCTGTGACGGGCGAACAAGTCACACACGAAGAACTTGGGGGCGCAATGGCCCACGCCACCAAGTCAGGAGTCGCCCACTTTGCCTGCGACGACGAGGAAGCCTGCCTCGATGAAGTACGCTACCTGCTCTCTTTCTTGCCGTCGAACAACGCCGAAGACCCCCCTGCGCGTCTTAGCGCCGATGACCCGACGCGCGAAGTGCCAGAACTTGACACTTTTCTCCCAGAGCTTGCAACAGAGGCGTATGATGTGCGCCACCTGCTTGCGCTCATTCTCGATGACGGCGAATTCTTTGAACTGCAACCCTTCCACGCAGGAAACCTTGTCGTCGGTTTCGGCCATTTGAACGGGCATGCAGTGGGTATCGTCGCGAACCAGCCCCAGGTTCTCGCAGGATGCCTTGACATTGAAGCTTCCGAAAAGGGCGCCCGATTCGTGCGCACTTGCGACGCCTACAACATTCCACTCCTTACCCTGGTAGACGTCCCAGGTTTTTTGCCAGGTACCGACCAGGAACACGGCGGCATTATCCGTCACGGGGCAAAACTGCTCTACGCCTACTGCGAGGCGACAGTGCCACGCATGCAACTTGTGATACGCAAAAGCTATGGCGGCGCCTATGTGGTGATGGATTCCCGCTCAATCGGTTCCGATTACTCTGTCGCCTGGCCAACTGCAGAACTCGCCGTCATGGCCGGCAACGCGGCAGTAAACATTGTGAGCAAGCGCGAAATCTCCGAAGCACAAGACCCAGAAGCACGTCGCCAGGAACTGATCGACTGGTACACCGACGAATACTGCACGCCATATGTGGCAGCAGAGCGCGGTCTCATCGACGATGTGATCCGTCCTGCGACAACACGCAAAAGACTCTGCGCCGCACTCGACGTCCTCCTCACAAAAAGAGCGGAACGGATGCCACGTAAACACGGAAACATCCCACTGTGAGCGGTAACCCAGAGAGTCCCTCGAAAAACGGTACGGGCAACAGCAAGACACAATATGCCCATCCACGTATCGAAATTGTGGGAGGAGGCGAACCAACGTCCGAGGAGCTTGTCGCCGTCCTCATGGCCCTGCTCGCACAAGAGCAGGCAGAACAACCCGCACCAGCTCCGTCTGTAAGCGAATGGACACTCCGATCTCGCGCGCGTGTCCTCGGCAAAGACCGTTTTTTCCGCTTTTTCCCACCCGATTCCTCAGGGAAAAGCTGGCGCCGCTCCCTGTAAGAGACCCGGAAGTAAGAGGTCTGGGAACTTTTTAGCCCGCAAGCGCTTTGCGGTTGTCGAGGAGTTGTTGCCGGCGGCGCATCGTGTCGTCGGGGCCGTCGAGCCATTGCCGGCGGGCGGCAAGCTCGGTGGTTTCGCGGGTTTGGCCGGGGAGCCAGGCGCGGGCGATGTCCGCGAGGGTCCAGACGGAAGGGTGCGGTCGATTGCGTCCGGTCGTCCCACGAAAAAGGTTCACCGGAAGGCGGAAACGCAGGCTTTGCCATAGGCTTCTCCCCATCCGTGGGGGTCTTCCCCTCTAGCCTGTCCGACAGTGTTTTGTGCGGAAAACTTCACAAGCCCGGCATCATCGCACGTTTGGAAACATCTGGCATGACAGGCTGGTCGAAGAGAAGATATATCCGATTCGTCAGTTCTTCCAGGTCGAGCACCTCCAGGTCTCCAGCACCGTAAGTGTTTTTTCTGGCGATCTATTTGGGCTGCAGGCTGTGTGCCGAAAGGATAGAGTCGCGCATGATGGATGCTGCTTTCCCGCTTCTCTCCGCCAAGCTCGATTGTCTGCGTGCGCTGTTGCGTGCGGCGCGCCCTCTCATTGTGGCTTTTTCCGGGGGTGTCGATTCTTCTCTGCTGGCAGCAGTGGCTTATCAAGAGCTTGGGGATGACATGCTGTCGGTGACTGCGGTTTCTGCTTCTTTGCCGCAGGACGAATTGGCGGACGCTGAAAGGGTTGCTGGTCAGCTCGGTATGCCCTGGCAGACTGTGGTGACGCGTGAGGGGGACCGTCTGGAGTATGTGGCGAATGGGCCTGATCGTTGCTACCACTGTAGGACGGAGCTTTTTGCTGTGCTTTCTCCGCTTGCGCGGGAACGGGGTGCGTCTGTGGCTGTGGGCACTGTGGTCGATGACCTTGATGATTACCGACCAGGCGGAAAAGCAGCAGAAGAATGGGAAGTACTGACGCCTCTTTTGCAGGCTGGGCTGAGAAAAACTGAGGTACGGGAACTGGCGCGTGTTTTGGGGCTGGACGTGTGGGACAAACCGGCTGCTGCTTGTCTTGCGTCCCGTATTCCCTCAGGAACCCCGGTGACGCTGGGCGTTCTTTCTCAGGTTGAGCGGGCAGAGGCGGCGTTGCGCAAGCGTGGTTTTCGTGCATTGCGTGTGCGCCACTATGGGAAGCTTGCGCGCATTGAGGTACCGCTTGTTGACTTTTCTCGTCTGCTTGATTGTCGCGCGGATGTTGTGGCGTCTGTGCGTGGGGCCGGCTACCGCTACGTGACTCTTGATCTTGAGGGTTTGCGATCGGGAAATTTGAACCCGGTGGGTGATTCGACTGCTGGGTCTTTGCCACCTCTTCCGGCAGAGGCAGAGG
>DEIU01000046.1:23694-35859 GCA_002352645.1 Acidimicrobiia bacterium UBA2766
GAGGCAGGAGCAGGATCAGCCTCTACCGGCACGGAGGAAGGGTTTACAACAAATATTGCAGTAGAAGGGCAGTATTGTGGGGAACAGTTGAAGAGGGGAAGAGCAGATGAAGGGATTACCGGAGAGGGGTGATTGCAGAGGGGAGTATGGAACGAGAAAACAACAAGCCAGCGAAACGTCTCGCGTTGTACGCGGAGTAACGAAACGGAAAACGCCGTGAACAGGTCATTTCTTGAGGATCTACTGCAGAGAGTGGCTGCTGGAGACATCAGGCCAGAGGAAGCACTGCTTCCTCTTACTCGCTTGCCTTATACCGATATTGGTTTTGCGAGGCTTGATCACCACCGAGAAGTACGTCAGGGATTGCCTGAAGCGGTGTATGCCCCAGGAAAAACCACCAGTCAAATCATCAGGATTGTGGAGGAGATGCTGGAATCACCTGGTGGAGGTCCAGTGCTTGTCACGCGGGTTGAGCCTTCCCACGCGAAAGTGGTGTGCGAGAATGTGTCTGCGGCACGCTATGACGCGAGTGCTCGTTTGCTTGTGTGGCGCTCGGCTGCACCTCGCCAAGGCAAGGTGGGGCTGCTCACTGCGGGGACTGCGGATCTGCCTGTCGCACAGGAAGCAGCCGCGGTACTTGCAGCGTTGGGGTGGGCGCCTGTGCGTTTTCCCGATGTGGGAGTGGCTGGGCTGCACCGTTTGCTGCATGTGCAAGACCGTGTGTGTGAGATGGACGTCGTGATTGTGGTCGCGGGTATGGAGGGTGCGCTTGCCAGTCTCGTGGGAGGTATGGTGGCGAGTCCGGTGATTGCTGTGCCTACGAGTGTTGGCTATGGCTCTTCTTTTGCGGGAGTCACGGCTTTGCTCGCGATGACGGCCTCTTGTGCTCCTGGTGTGTCGGTCGTAGGTATTGACAATGGGTATGGTGCCGCCTGCGCTGCTGCCCGATATCTCAATATGAACTGGTATAGAAGTTTGGGTGCGTCTGGAGTCAGGCTGCCTGCGCAAGATGACGAAGAAACACAGCGAGGAGGTGAGTGTGTTGCGGGCACGCAAGGAGAACGCCTCGACGAGCAGACGTTGTAGAAGTGGCTGCTGCAACTTGTCATTGGGGAACATCACGGGGAGGATGCATGGCGGCGACTGCGCTTGTGGAGCTCGAAGGCCATATTGTTGATTCTTTGATGCTGGCGAAAGTTCTCGACATCATTTTGGACGTCGGGGCTGATTATGTTGTGGAAGAGTTCCGTTTGGGGAAAACCCAACAGGACATGAGCTTTGTTCGTGTGCAGGTGACTGCAAAAAATGACCATGCTCTCGATGCTCTTCTTGAAGAACTGCAGGTGCATGGGGTAAATCGTCTTGTTCTTGTGGAGACCGACGCGGTAACTCTCCCCGCGAGTCAGGATGGTGTGTTCCCCTCCGGTTTTTGTGTCACGACAAATTTGGTGACCGAGGTGCGGCTTGGTGGGGTATGGCGGAGCGTGTCGAATCCGGAAATGGACTGTGGGTTGCGCGTGGTTGGCGAGGGGGAAGGCCTCCGTGTTGACACGGTGCCAATGCATCGTGTCATGAAGGGGGAACAAATCGTCGTAGGGAACACCGGCGTGCGGGTTTCTTCTGTGATCTTGCCTGGTCGGGGTGGGCATTTTGCCTTCATGAATTCGGAGGTGTCGCCGGAGAAGCCCAAAGGACTCCTGGTGCGACGAGTGGCGGAACGTATCCGTTTCGCGCGCGAAAACGGCCAGAAAATACTCGTGGTGGCGGGGCCTTCAGTCGTGCATACCGGTGCTGCGCCAGAGCTTGCCCGTCTTGTTGGAGAAGGTTGGGTAGACGTGCTTTTTGCCGGAAATGGGTTTGCCACCCATGACATGGAGGCGAACGTGATGGGGACTTCCCTCGGCGTGTCGGTCATGCAAGGCACTCCGATCGAGGGTGGTCACAGTAATCATTTGCGTGTCATCAATGAGATTCGCCGGTGTGGTTCCATCATGGCTGCCGTCGAAAACGGTTATGTGAATGGTGGTGTGATGTATGAGTGTGTGCAGAAAGCTGTTCCTTTTGTTTTGGCTGGATCGATTCGGGATGATGGTCCGCTTCCCGATGTGGTGACAGATATGCCAGAAGCCGTTGACAGGATGCGCGGGCATCTTGAGGGTGTCGGAGTTGCTCTCATGCTGGCGTCTACCTTGCATGCCATCGCAACAGGCAATCTTCTGCCTGTTTGGGTCGAAACCTATTGTGTCGACATCAATCAGTCAGTGGTTACCAAATTGTCTGACCGGGGCAGTCATCAGGCACTCGGGATTGTGACTGACGTGGGCTTGTTTGTGCGAGAACTTGCCGCGTGTTTGTGTTGACCACCTGTGACGACGGGGCATCTTGTCGTGTGGGGAAACCGCAAACCGCAATGAGAGGTCGGGGCTTGTCTGTACGCCCTTTCTCTGCGGGAAAGAGAGCCAGGTGAAGTCTTTATGCTGGATTGGGGCTACAAATACTTGATGTGTCCGCCGCAGCACTTTGGGGTGCTTTACGAGATTAACCCTTGGATGCACCATGAAGTTCAGGTGGATACGGAGAAGGCGCAAGCTCAGTGGCAGTTTCTTGTCGATACCTTGCAAGCAGCAGGCGCAAGCATTGTGCTGCAGGAACCCGCGCCAGGATGGCCCGATCTGGTATTTACGGCAAATGCCGGCATTGTGAGCGGTGACCTCTTTGTGGCGAGCCGCTTCCGCCACCCTGAACGGCAGGGCGAAACCCCGCTCGACATCGCCTGGTTTCGTGCACATGGCTACCGGATCGAGATGCTTCCCGAGGATATTGGGCATGAGGGCGCAGGGGACGCCCTCCCCTTTGGCGATGTTTTATTGTCCGGGTACCGTTTCCGTTCGGATATGCAGGCCCACACGGCTATCTCGCATCTTGTGAAAACAGCAGTTCGTCCCATCGAACTGGTTGATGACCGTCTTTATCATCTTGATCTCAGCTTCTGCCCGCTCGACGAACGGCGCGCAATCATGGCGCCGCTCGCGTGGGATGTGTATGGCTGCAAGGTGATGGAACAGCTTGTTCCTGAACCTCTTGTACTCGAGGCGTACGAAGCGCTCACCTTTTGCGCGAATTCTGTAGTGGTGGGAAAGCTCGTCGTGATGCCCTCTTGCCCGCCGCGGGTCGGACGCCGACTGGAATCCTGGGGATTTAGCGTGGTGGTGTGCCCTGTCGACGAATTTTTAAAGGCAGGGGGCGGATGTCGTTGTCTCACGCTCGCGCTTGACGTCACTCTTGGCAGGAAAGCCCCGGAAAAAGAAAACGTCAGCACGGACAGTGACCTCTCCACAGGTGAGGGCGAGGTCTCGCTCATCCAAGGGGAAAGTGATGGTTGAAGTCTCCGAAGTCTCGGAGGTCTCGCGGGTTCAAGAGGTCCAAAGGGCAAAAGTAGAGGGCCGCGTGGGCATGGTGGGTTTGCGGGTATTTGTCGAGTGTGAGGTTCTGGGATTGGGTTGGGGAGAGGGTGTTCCGGGGGGAGAGATCAGGCGGTCTTGTGTTTTGTCTGTGGCCCGGTCTGTTCAGTGGTGTCATGGCTCGCGTGTCGGTTCAGTGGGCAACCGGCTGTGAGGTTTGTTGTGGGTTTTGCTGCGGCGCAGCTGCTGTGGAGGGGACTGTCTCTGTTGGGTTGCCGGGGTTTTGTGGGTGAGGAGAGGACAAAGCTGTATCGGGTGTGGCGGGACTGTGCTCGGGGACTTGTACACCAGGGCTGCGTCTGAAGAATCCAATGATGACCCCGATCAGCAGGCCGAGTTCCACTCCGAGGAAGAGCGTTGTAAAGAGAGTAATCAGCGCGGTCGCGAAGTCTTTGGAATCAATTTTTGCGATATGGCGCAGTTCTTTTATATCGACGAGTTTGCTGACTGACACGATCACAATGGCGCTCAGGGCTGCGTTTGGCAGCGGGGCGAGCAGAGAGGTGAAGAAGAGTAGGACAGCGGTGACAACCGCGGCGCTCACAAGAGAAGAGCCGAGGGTGCGCGCACCTGCGTCATCGGTGACGGCGCTGCGGGCGAACCCGCCGGAGACGGGAAAACCGCCGACAATGCCGGAGACAAGGTTGGCAGCACCGAGGCCTGTGAGTTCCTGAGTCTGGTGCACTTGGTAGCCGTGACGTCGTGCAAAGACGTTGGAGATGGCGCTGGATTCCATGAAGCTGATCAGGGTGATGATGATGGCAGAAGGCAGCAGGTCGGCCATGAGCCCGGTGTGAAAAGTCGGGAGGGAGAAGGAAGGAAACCCCTCAGGCATGTTTCCGACAGTGCGTACTCCTTGTTCTTCAAGTTTGGCTACTCCGATGAGTGCCGCGCTTGCGGCAGTCACAATAAGCGCGCCCGGCAGGTGTGGCGCGCGTTTTTTCAGGAGGATGAGGCCGGCGATCGCCAGGACGCCTATGAGAAATGTGAGAAAGTGCATTTCAGATAGGTGACGAATCAGCTCTCCTCCCATGTCGAGCAGGCGGCTTTTGCGGGCTGTCCTGATGCCGAGAAGATGGGACGTCTGGCTCAGCCCAGTGATAATCGCGGCTCCTGCAACGAATCCCACGAGGACGGAATGGGAGAGAAAGCGAGTCAGGAAGTCGAGTCGACCGATTGCCATGAGAATGTGGAAGGCACCGATCATCAGTGCGAGCAGGGCTGCCGCTTCGGCGTAGGAGGACTCTCCTTCTTGTGCGACTGTGCCGACGGCAGAGGCGGTGAGAAGGGACATGATCGCGACTGGTCCGACGGCAAGCTGGCGGGAGCTGCCGAAAAGGGCATATGCCAGCGCGGGGAGGATGCTCGCGTAAAGCCCTGTTTCGGGGGGGAGGCCGGCAAGCAGCGCGTAGGCCATCGCCTGAGGGGCGAGCATTGAGCCCACGGTGAAGCCGGCGATGACGTCGTGTCGGAAGTCTTTGCGTTGATAGGTGAAGGCCCATTGCGCAATCCGGGGACGATAGCCCTTTTTTTCCACGCGTCTTCTCCCCTTTGCCGTCACCGTATAATAGCCGGTTATCCTAATGTACGTACATTATAGCGGAGGTAAAGAAGGAACAACTGCGACAAATATCTGTGGCAATACTTTCCCCGGTTTCGCGCTATCCCCTGCGCCCTATCGGCAGCCCACAACAAAAGACGACCTGCTGAGGCAAGTCTTGTCCGGGGATTTTGCAGGAGGATCCCGTTTGGGGATCTTGCGCTTTTCTCGGGAAGCTTTCTCGAGAAACAACGGCGCGTGTTTTTTGCAGGCGTGTGCCGGAGTTGTTCCTCTCTACTCTGCAAAGATTGCGCGGCTCTTCGGGATGGGCAGGACGTTGCGGGAAGGAGGTTGGCAGGCGCGGTGAAGCCGGAATCAGGAGGAAGGAAGCATGCGTAAATGAGAAGTACTGTTTGGCGACCAGTGTGTAATGACGTGGTACTGATCACCGCGGATGAGGCTTGTTCGCCATTCCAGTGGTGTCCCGTTTACACAACCGAGGCGCTCGATCGAGAAGGCAGCAGTGTTCGGCGAAGTATGCAGGGCAGCATGCTCTTTTTTGGTGGGGATCACCGGGGTGATGCGTTCCCATCCGCTGTTGGGAACAATATTGCAGCGGGCCTCGAGTTCGCGATACAGAGAAGTATGTGACCAATCGGTGTCGAGCAGAGGCCGGGCGATCTCTGCGGGGAGCCAGACGTGATCGAGCGCGAGCGGCTCGTTGCCGGCAAAACGCACCCGTGCCAGATGGAAGAACTTGCTGTCTTCGCTGCGGCCAAGTTGGGCGGCTGCCTCGGCGTTTTGCACGATCCCGCTGTCGGTCACTTGACTGTGCTGCGTCACGCCCTGGGCTTCGATGGAGGCAAAGAGGCTGTACAACGTGCCGAGGGGTTGCTCAAAGGAGGGCTTGTTGATTACTGTGCCGCGTCCTCTCTCGCGGTGTACAAGGCCTTCTGTATGAAGACGACGGACAGCTTCGCGTGCCGTGTGGCGACTGATGTCATAGGTTTCTGTGAGTTCTTTGTCAGTGGGGAACCGGTTTGTGATTTCTCCCGCTTGAATTCGGCGCCGCAAGTCTGCTTCGAGTTGTGCCCATAAAGGCAAAGGACTCTCCCGGTTGAGTTCTCTGGCCCCCAATTCCATTTTTTCTACTTTCGTGTGCTCGGGCATCTCTTGCAGCTATGTTGCGTACTCTCTGGTTTGATGTCTGTTTTTGGGATGCCTGTGGGTGGTGCGTATTGTGTTGAGATGCCCTGTGTTCTCCTGAAATTGTGTGGGAGATTTTGTGAGGGCTGAGGCGAAGGTGATTGTCGGAAGTGGTCGCCAAAACTGAGTATGTGTGTGATTTTTTTGTGTGTGTTGGCGGTAGCCCCCATGTCAGTGGGGTATGTCATCTGGTAAAACGGCACATGACCCAACGATAGATCAGGAACCGGTAGGTCATCGAATCTCTGGATGTACGGTTTTCCGTACTTCTTTACAAGAAGATCGTACAGCTTGGGTAAGCGCAGAGGAGAGGGAGTTACGAGGGAGTTACGAGGGAGTCAAAGACGCAGTGGCGTGCGACTTCTTCAGAACAGAGGCAGTAGACTCTATGTTTAGCGTCACTTGTAAATATCGGGTGTTGCTTTATCACGCGCCATGTGAAAGGGACCTGTATGACCGCGACAGAATTTGAGCAAGCTCGCGCGGAATTTGGGGAGCCACTTCATACACGTGACTACCATGTCGAGATTTATCGTGCCGGCGACAATGTCATGCGGCTTGTGGGTTCGTTGCGCGACCTGAACATGCAGGGTTTCTTCTCGGAAGACGATGGCCCAATTGAAATGCACAATATGGTCGTGGTTATGGACGTGGAAATGCCGAGTCTTCTCATTCTGGACTGCCGTTCCCAGATGTACATGCATCCCCAGGATGAGTGCCCCGAGATTTTGCAGACGTACCAACAGATTATTGGTCTTTCCATTGCCCGCGGGTTCACAAAAGAAGTAAAAGCACGCCTTGGTGGACCGCGCGGGTGCGCGCACGTCACAATGCTCATTCAGGCAATGGCTCCCGTGGTATGGCAGGCAATGCATTCCTTTTTTCCGCGGCCGGAAGGCGGTTCGAGTTGGATGCTCCAGGAAAACAACACTGAAGGTGGGAACCCCAAAGGGGTTATGGACGAAATGTCGTTGAACATGAACCGTGGAATGTGCCATGTGTTTGCTGAGGGAGGTCCAATGGAGCGCAGAATTGAAGCCGGTACCTCGCAGCTTCCCCGTTGGATTCGGCATCGTGTTGCACAGAGCGAAGCCGGCAACCTCGCAGCTGCCAACGCAGAGTTCGGTCATGAAAACGGGGAAGAAGCGAAAAAAGAAGAGAACGCCTAACCGCGAGTCGTACTTGCGAAACGTTCGTGTTTTGCCTCGTTCGCTTCGTGTTTTTTTTGATGCGCCGTCTCTTCTTTGATGCACCGTCTCTTCAGTGTTGTATTGGGGTTGCATCGGACTTGGACCGGAGTTGCACCGGGCCATGGGGCAGACGGACAAGGGCACACTTTGGTCCAAGCAGCGTCTCTGTAACGCAAGCGACGCGCCGTTTGATAAGGTTTGATGGGTTTGGGACAGCGTTGGGGCAGCTCGATTGGGCTTTGTGCACGCGGTCGAGGCAGGCATTTGAGCAATATGACAAGGCGACGCAGGAAGACACAGGGAAGAGAAGGGTCGGGCAGGCCCACAAAAGAAAACAACAAGGAGAGGTGAAAGGCAAAACCCTCTCTCGTTTTCATCTATTTTGTTGTGAGACACCTGTTGAGGACGTCCACTCGGGGAACTCTCACAAGAGCAAAGCCGACGCATTACTCCCTTTGGAAGGCTTGGGAGGCTGTCCTTTTGCGAGAACACAGGCAGCACACAATGAGACGGCAACAACACGCCAACGACATGACAACATGATAACGAGACGACACCACAACGGGAAAACGACGGTATACGGCCAGAATCCGGCGACATACAACCAGGACACGATGACAATATAAGCCAGAAGCGAACAACAAGCCGACGAGAACACGACAGGCACGCGAAAATAACCCGGCCGGCACGAAATTGTTTCGCCCTTACCTGGAGAAACCAGGAATAATTTGTGTTGGCCTCCTGCGTATAAATTTTGGGAGATTTCTGTGAATTCCGCCGAGCTGCAGCCATCGCTCAGCGACATTGCCACCCGCATACGGATCTCTGCTGTGCGCGCCACGACAAAGGCGGGCAGCGGTCACCCCACGACTGCCTGCTCTGCTGCTGATCTCGTGGCGGCGCTGTTTTTTACGGAGATGCGGCTCGACTTGGAGAACTGCGAAAATCCGGCGGTTGACCGTTTCCTCCTCTCAAAAGGACACGCTGCCCCCCTTTTGTATGGGGTATGGGAACAACTTGGGGTTGTGTCTCCCTCCTGGGTCGACGAGCTGCGAGAGATTACTTCTGACTTTGAAGGGCACCCCACGCCCCGCTTGCCCTTTGTTGACGTCGCGACCGGTTCGCTTGGGCAGGGACTCTCGATTGGTCTCGGGATGGCCCTTGCCATGCAAGCCGACGCTCACGGAGCCCGGGCTTTTGTGCTGTGTGGTGACGGCGAGATTGCCGAGGGGGCTGTGTGGGAGGCGGTCGAGCTTGCCGGGTATCGCAAGCTTGGCAACCTTTGCACGCTTATCGACTGTAACCAGCTTGGCCAGTCCGGTGAAGCGATGTATGGCGCAGACCCCACGCCGCTTGCTGCTGCCTACGCTGCGCTTGGCTGGCATACCCTTGTGATCGATGGGCATGACTTCACGCAGATTCTCGACGCCTTTGCTGCTGTGCGCAAAGAAACTGCACGTCCAAGTGCTATTTTTGCCCGCACTTTAAAAGGCAAGGGCCTTGGTGAGGCGGAGAGGGCAAGCGGCTGGCACGGGAAGCCTCTCTCTGTCGCACAAGCAGCGGAGGCTGTTGCCACGTTGGAAAGTCTGCTGACTGGCGCGCCTGAACTGCATCCCCGGCAGGCGGCTGCGGTCACTGCTCCGGCTCGCCCCTCGGTCAAGCTTGACAATATTGTGTATGCCCCAGACGCAAAAGTTGCGACACGTGCTGCCTTTGGAGATGCTCTTTTGGCTCTTGGCGAGAGCGAGCCGCTCATTGTGGCAATCGACGGCGACACACAAAACTCTACGTATACCGAAAAGTTTCATCGGGCCTATCCTGACCGTTACATTCAGGCTTATATTGCCGAGCAAAACATGGTGGGCATCGCAACTGGCCAGGCCGTCATGGGAAGAATCCCGTTTGCCGCAACGTTTGCCGCTTTCTTCGCACGTGCCTATGACCAGATCCGGATGGGTGCTATTTCTCGCGTGGGTGTGAACTTGTGTGGGAGCCATGCCGGTGTTTCCATCGGTGCCGACGGCCCTAGCCAGATGGGTTTGGAAGACCTTGCCATGATGCGGGCCGTACCGAATTGCACCGTGCTCTACCCAAGTGATGCCGTGTCAACGCAGCGGGCGACCGAGCTGGCAGCAAACCATGCAGGCATGGTTTACATTCGTACCACCCGCCCTGCCACTCCTGTCCTGTATTCCTCTGACGACGAGTTCGAGATTGGTCGCTGTCGTGTGCTGCGCAGCTCGAACGAGGACCAAGTGAGCATTGTTGCAGGTGGCATCACCTTGTTTGAAGCCCTGCAAGCCGCAGACGCCCTGTTGGAGACGGGCATTGCCGTGCGGATTGTCGACATCTTCTCTGTGAAACCTGTTGACACAGAAACCCTACGCCGCTGTGCTGCCGACACGGGCGGCAAAGTTCTCACTGTAGAAGACCACTATCCCGAGGGTGGGATCGGCGACGCTGTCGCCGCTGCACTCGCCCCTGTGGGCGTTGCCGTCCGCAGGCTTGCGGTGCAGGGCCTGCCCCGCAGCGGATCTGCGACCGATCTGCTTGAGGTTTCCGGTATCAGCGCCCACCATATTGAAATGGCAGTGCGGGAATATCTGGCTTAAGGTGAAAACCGATCTCTTTTTCTGTCTGCTGCGGACTTCTCTTGTCTACCCATGTCTGTCCATGTCTACCCATGTCTACCCATGTTTACCCATGTCTGCTCATAGGATGTACGTAGAGAAGCCCAGCCGGCACTATTGCGGGAAAAGCGAGAGCCAAAAGAGATGGGGAAATCTTGGGGAAGGCCCCCAACGCGACCTGGAAGCAATGCCTGTAAGCGAGACCTGTAAGCAAGACCTATCAAGACCTATCAAGACCTATAAGGAAGGTATGAAAATTGTCAAAGAGACATCATGCCACAGGCGATATGGAGCAGCTCCTTCACGTTGCCACCCAAGCAGTCACGACAGCGTCCGTGTCTACCCTGCCGGTTATTGTGGGGGTTCTCCCTCACCTTGGGCACGAGACGCCCACTCGCACTCCCGCAAGGACGCGCTTTGGCTTCTTCCCCGGTACTTTTAACCCGCTGACTGTGGCGCATCTTGCCCTGGCTGATGCAGCAATCTCTTCTGGCTGCGATCAGGTCTTTTTTTGTCTTCCCCTGGTTTCTGTTGACAAAGAAGACATTGATGATGTTGTTGCGCGTCTCGCTCAAACGGCCCGTTTTCTGGCTGGGTATGCCCACCTTACTGCGGCAGTCATGAATGTCGGTCTCTATGTGAATATCGCAGAAGCCGCCAGGCGCTTTCTTCCTGGTGCCCGGCCAGTGCTGCTGTGTGGGGCCGACAAAATTGAGCAGATCTTCGACCAGGCTTATTATGCAGATCCCCTCGAACAAGTGCTTTCCTCCCTGTTCGCAAAAGCCGACATTTGGGCTTCTCCCCGCTCTGGCTCAATTCTCCCCGAACACCCCAATGTGCGTGAGCTCTCGCTTGATCCTGCTTTTTTGAAGGTTTCCTCCTCCGAAGTGCGCGATCGCCTTGCTGCCGGCCTTTCAGTTGACCACCTGGTGCCTTGACGCCTTCGCCATGCTTTTTCAGTTTTTTTGCCGGCATCTTGCAGCCAAACCGGATTTGTGTTGCCTCCCCTGCTTCCCCTGCCTGTGCGCACTTGGGTAATTTGCAAGGCGCATGACACGTGAGAAAAAAGAAACCTTGACGCTGGGACGCTGACCAGAGCGAAAAATACTTGATAAAGCACACATTCCTGAGAGTTTTCCTGGGGAGATGAGGGAGCGATGCACTCTTTTTTTCACGTCCAAGTACATTTTGGGAATGGAATATGAGCCCCCTCCGTCTTCGCTTCCTCTCCTGCGTGTGCGAGTTCTCGACATCGCCACTCTGATCGCAGGCCCTATGTGCGCGCGGCTGCTCGCTGATTTTGGAGCAGATGTCATCAAGGTTGAACGTCCCGGGATGGGTGATCCATTGCGGGCATTTCAGTTCCAAAAAGACGACGTGAGTCTTTGGTGGAAAACCGTTTCTCGCAACAAGCGCCCCATAACGCTCGACCTGAAGGCTGAAAAAGGAAAAGAAATCCTGCTTCAGCTGGTAGAACAAACAGACGTCCTGGTCGAGAACTTTCGGCCTGGCACCATTGAACGCCTGGGTCTCGGCCCTGACGTGTTATACAGCCGTAACCCCGGCCTGATCTTGTTGCGCAATACTGCCTTTGGACAAGACGGCCCCTACTCCGACCAGCCCGGCTTCGGAACCCTGGCAGAAGCCCTGAGCGGCTACGCGCAAATCTCCGGCCACCCCGACCGGCCGCCCCTCTTGCCGCCCATTGCCCTCTGCGATGAGCTTTCTGGGATTGTGGGTGCTTTCGCTGTCATGACGGCCCTTTATCATCGTGACGTGAACGGCGCCCAGGGACAAATCATCGACCTTGCCTTGTACGAGTCGCTTTTCTCCGTCCTCGGCCCACTCCCCACCGTGTGGCAACAAAACAGGGAAATGCAAGAACGTTCCGGGAGCCGCATCCCATTCACGTCTCCCCGCAACGCCTACGAAACGAGCGACGGCAAATACGTCGCCTTGTCGGGGTCGAGCCCCACCGTGGCCGCCCGCATCTTTGCCGCGATTGATCGCCCCGACCTGAACGACGACCCCCGTTTTGCAACAAACGAGGGACGCTGCCGGCATGCGGACGAAGTCGACTCCGCCATCGTCGCCTGGATCAGCCAACACACCTTGGCCGAAACCCTGGCCCGCTTCCA
>DEIU01000043.1 GCA_002352645.1 Acidimicrobiia bacterium UBA2766
CAACATGAGCAGGCACTTGCCGAAGGCAACAAAGCGTTCGCCCACTTACAAACAACACTGGCCGAACGCGACAAGACAGTCACTCAACAGGAAGAGGCACTTACCCAGTTACACACAACACTGGCCGAACGCGAACAGGCGCTCAGTCAACAGGAGCAAAAACTCACCGAACGCGGCAAAGTCCTCTCTCAACACAAAATTGCACTCATTAAGGATGACGAAAACCTCAGTAAATTCCACAGTCTCTTAGCCCAAAGTGAAGAGACCGTCGCAGAACAAAAAAAGAAAATAGCAGAAATTTCAACACGACTTTCCCAAAACGAAGTCATTATTGAAAAACAACAAGTAGAAATATCTGAGCGCAAAAAAGAGGCGAAAAAATTCGGATCACTCCTTCTTACCAAAGACAAATTGACTGTAGAACTCAGAAAATCTCTTGTTAAGAAGCAAAATAATATAGAAAATCTTATTGCAAAACTTTCTGATATCCAAAATTATTTTCCAGGAAATCAGAGTAGAGTTGTCAAAGACAATTCAGTTTTTGTACAAGAAATTTTTACACAAGAGAAGATAGCAAGTAAACAGAAACATCAAACTCCTGGGATGGATCTTGAGAAGATTTCCAAAGACCCATCAAGCCAACAACATTCATTCCAGATACTTGTCCAGGACACTTTCAACTCACCCCAACAAAATGTTGGAAACAGTTTCCCAACAAAGGATAATAGATCCACTCATATAGGCGAAAGTGTTGACGAGTTAGTTCGAAAAATACGGATTTATATAACCTACGTTTTTGAATGTTCTCATCGGCTAAATACACATGTAGAGCAACTTAAAATTTCTCATTCTGAACTCTATTCTGCAATAGATCAGAAAAAAATGATTACAGATCTCAATAAACAACTTTCCAAACAGATAGCAGATGCTTCACAGCAAATATCGAAAATTGCCTCCACAACAGAAGAAATAGAAAAAAGAGCTAGCGAATCTTCAGAAATGATCTCATCTGCTTTAGAAGTCACAGATATGGTGAATAAATCGATTGCGTCTCTCGGCCACAGTAGCAAAGAAATTGGCCAAGTAATCGAGGCAATCACCACGATTGCAAAACAAACAAATCTCCTGGCCCTCAATGCCACGATCGAATCCGTACGAGCAGGTAACGCGGGAAAAGGATTCGCTATTGTCGCGACAGAAGTCAAAGAACTCGCAAAAGAAACAGGAAGAACTACCAACGATATCCAAGGACGAATCACAACAATACAACAAAGAACACTAGAAACTGTCTCGCGAATTGGAGAAGTATCAACAACCATGGATACTATCAGCATTCTCCAACAAACCATCATGTCAAATATACAAAATCAAGAGAACATGATCCGTTTGATGGCCAAGAAAATCGCACATACGAACCAGATGAATAACGAGATAACGTCTCTTCTGAGCAAAGATAGAGCCCTCAAAAGAAAAACGACAGAGATGAAGGATATAGACAGAATACTCACAAAATTATCACATGAGATTAGCGCTCTTGAAAATAATACAAATAATTATAGAATATAGCGAATCATAAAAACACCGTTTGATATCCTATCCAGCTATGTCTATTTGGGAGAAAATATCAAATGACCAACACTAAAAAAACAGTAAATTTAACTGAATAAGCCTCCTGAAGTCTGTTCTTTTATAGCCTTACTCCATACTCACAGATAATATATATTTCTTAATATTAGCGTTTGGATTCTATGGAACAAGTCATTCGACTTTTCTCGAGAATATCGGTACAGTATCCCCGTCGCACAATCATTGCAATTCTAATAAGTACTTTTATATTTGGGTTTTTCGGAAGTCAGCAAGAAGTATCTACTGACAATAAGAATTTTCTTCCCGACAGCACTACAGCACGTGCGATCGAACAAATCACGGAAGAATTCAAATCATCTTCTGCTATTCCCGCCCAAATTATTTTTGAAGTTGAAGATCTCTATTCTCCAGACACTCTCAAAGAGATTCTTTCATTTCCAAATAAACTTTTTAGAGATGAAAAAATAAGCCCTTTTCTTGATACATCAAATCCAATATTTTCTTACGCTCATATTCTTTTAAGTCTCGCAGAAAATAATACCGAATTATTACTCACATCGGACATTGAAAACTTAATCGAGAATGCTCCATCCCATTTAAAAACGCAAATTACGAGCATGGTAAGCGAATCAAATGGAGAAAAAAACAAGCTTGGCATGATGATCGTTTTTTTCGATAAAAGTATTGAAAATACGCAGATCTTAGATGCGCAATACCATATGCATCATGTTGTGAAAGAAACCCCGTGGGAAACAGTCAAAAAAGCAAGGACTTTTAGCTCGGGCACGCTTCAAATGGCATTTGAAGAAGGGCAAAAAGAAACTGGCCCTCTCTTTGGGATTGCCATGTTTCTCATTCTTCTCGTTCTCATTATTCTTTACCGTACAGGTAGTGATGTAATATTAGGCGCAATCGCCTTGGTCTTCACGATCACTTGGATGTATGGATTCGGTGTCATTATAGGGCCCAAATATCTTGGTATTACTGGCCATTTTAATCAAATGACGATGATTATCCCTGTTCTTCTTATTGGGCTTGCAATTGATTATGCCATTCATGCAACATCTCGATATCGAGAAGAACTTGCATCGGGTAAAACCCCGAATAATGCGATGTCCGCTTCAGGAAAAGCAGTCGGAGCTGCGCTCATCCTTTCTACAGTCACAACGGGTATTGGGTTTCTCACAAATGTGTTATCCCCTCTTCCGCCCATACAAGATTTCGGAATATTCACATTTTTTGGTATTTTATCTGCGTGGATCATTATGAGCACTTTTATTCCAAGTACGCGAGTTTTTCTTGATGAAAAGCGCGTAAACTCCGGAAAAAAACTGCAGACAAAAACGATGACAAGCACTATGCCTGGGGCAGGCTACGCGCTAGAAAAACTCTCCGATAGTACTGAAAAGCGCCCATGGATGACAATACTCGTCACGGGGATAATAACTCTGGCAAGCCTGGTCATGTCGCTTAATATTACAACCACATTCGACACAAAAGATTTTCTCCCACAAAATAGTGAAGTTTATGAAACGATCTCTCTCCTAGAAGAGAGGTTCAAAAATAGAGGAGAAACGGCCACAATTCTCATCCGGGGCGACTTCACTAATCCGGATATGATCACAGCCACCGAGTCGACTCTTCTCCAATTAAGCCTCATCCCAGGAGTTGCAGGTCCTGCACAAAGTTCTTTGGTTACTCTTGCCCAGGATTGGGGAAAGGAGAATCTCCAGATCCCCAATGATAAATACAGTGAAGAAGTCGCAAAATCTCTTGCGAGTCTCAAAAGCTCTGGAACAGCACCACTCTACAAAGCCCTCGAAAAAGTTGACCCCGAAAGGCTTGCCTCTGTCGTCAATACGACAACATGGGGAAGCAGCGTGATTGTCCTCCCCTTGGAAGGGAATAGCGACAAAACTCACACGGAATCCTTACGAAAGAATATTATCCAAGCCGCAGATCCTCTCATCCAAACAGGCGCTGAGGTTATCCCCACGAGCGACAATATTATTACGCTCGAAGTGATGAATGCACTGCAATCAAGTCAAATCAGCTCAATTATTACGACTATTCTCACGGCAGCATTTATTCTCATAATCTTCTTTGGCATCCGATATCATTATCCTAGTCTCGGGATCCTTGGCGTGATTCCAGTTGCACTTGTTATTACGTGGATTATGGGGTCTATGTCTGTTCTAAATATTAGTTTTAATGTGATAACAGCAATGATTACTGCACTTACTATTGGGATCGGTGTGCCCTATTCCATCCATATCATAAACCGATTTTTAGAAGATTTTCAGCGCCATGAAAACATTAGAGAAGTTCTACATTCGACAATAAAACATACAGGTGCAGCCCTCATTGGATCAGGTATAACTACAATTCTGGGCTTTGGAGTCCTGGTTTTCTCCTCCATGCAACCAATAAGGCAATTTGGAGGACTCACGGCACTCACCATTTTCTATTCTCTCCTCTCATCTACAGTAGTTCTGCCAGCTATTCTCGTTATCTGGGGACAGAACAAACTTGACAAAAAGGAAAGTCAAAACTCCGAGCAAAACGAGTTTGACAAGTATACTGGAGTAGCTTCAGCAGAAGCAGCGGCCTCTCAATGTCCATAAGACAATGGGAAAGTTCTGCTCTTAAAAGTCTTAGTAACAACATCATTTCCTGCAAAAAATCAGCAGGAATCCACACCAAAAGACTTCTTGCACTCCCCTATCATCGAACAGTATTATTGCTCGTCTGCTCGCGTAAAGGAGAAAAAAATGATACCGGAATCACATACCGATATTTTGCAGGCAAAAGCCATCTTGCACCTGGCCAGCATAGGACCTGATGGAACACCGCAGAACAAACCGCTTTGGTTCTCCTACGAAGACGGGAAAATAAAATTTTCCACAATGAAAAGTCGACAAAATTATCGCAACATTATACGCGATAGCCACGTCGCAGTCTCCATTATACATCCAGAAAACCCATATAAATATCTAGAAGTACGCGGAAATGTGAGCATAGAAGATGACCCAAGTTATGCCTTCATTAATTCTCTTGCAAAAAAATATATGGGCGTTGAAAAGTACCCAATGACAGAGACCGGAGACGAAAGAGTCATCGCCACATTGACTCCCACAAAGGTAAGTTCCCAAGGGTAAACTCAGCACAACAACATGCAGATCTCACTGCAGGTCCCCTCCTTATTTGTTTCCAGAAGTCATCAGACAAAACAGGGGGACCCTCGATAAACCCATGAGAGGAGATCCTGTAAAAAACACGGAACGACAAAAAATCCAGAGGGAAAATACAACCACCACCTTATCGACCATGGAAAACCGTCGATCCTCTATAGGTGTCCAGGCAAAAAACCTCTTGTCCGAGGTTTCTTTTCAGGAAATCTTTTTCCCGTTCAATAGCAGGTGCCAGCGTGTGTTTTCTCGCATTCTGGTTCGCGTTTTACCGCGGCATACGGGTCCCTCTTCTCAGCATGGCAGATCTTGGTTTTCACGAACTTGGCCATCTGCTCTGTTATATGTTGCCAGTCAATGACACCATCACCGCTGCAGCAGGTTCCGCAGTCCAAATCGGGGTTCCTCTTGGGCTCGCGCTCTACTTTTTCTTTTTTCCACGCGGACAAGATCTCCTCGCAGGAGCAATAATGCTGGCATGGGCCTCTACAAACATGCAGGATGCCAGTGTGTACATCGCCGATGCCCCTACTCAAGCCCTGCCTTTACTCGGTGGCGAAAATTCTGTGCATGACTGGGCATTTCTCCTTGGTCCGGAACAGTTCAACATGCTGAACCGAGCCGGCAACCTTGCTGATGCACTTCGACGCTTCGGTATCGTCACTCTATCGATAGCATCGACAATATGTCTTTCTCTTCCTTATCTCGAAAAAAACACAGCGGAAAAAATTCAAGAAAGCAGAAAAAAGCGAGAGACAGAAAAACTCCGCTTCGGAAACTAAGAACTTCTCAGAAATGCTAGAATATACTCATAACAAGAAATTTGCAGCGACTATAAACAATTGAGTTTATCGAAAAAGCGGCAAAAAACTCATAACAATACTGCAATCTCATCTGGTCATATCACAGCCGTTTTCCCTAATATTAGTCGACATTTTTCTTCCCTGTAAAAAGTTTCGGCGCAAATTTCAGTTTTGCATACTCTCAATACACGGTTTTCGTACACGGTTTTCTGGCAAAATCCTTCCCAACAATACCTCAAAACAATATGCGCACTTTCTCATGATAAATAGTATTAACTGATATACAGTTTTTCCGGCTTTTCGCTGGTTTCCCAAAGACTTGTGTTCGAAACGAATCCTGTACTGTAATGGCAGCTAAGATCTTCGGCTTTCTCACTTCCCTTTTCCCTTTCAAGGACGCACTGTGAACAATTCTGAGCATATGGAGCTTGACGATCTCTCGGATGCAAACCAAAAAGAAGCAGAAACCTATCTCGCGCTATGGGACACGGCTGCCGAAAACGCTGCTTTTATACTGCGACAGGCTCTGGATGGCAGCTATCCCCTTGAGTATTTTTCCGAGCCTCCTGCAGCTCTTGCTGACGCAGCTCTCGCGCTCCGTTCAGGTTTCACAGGTAAAGATGCCCCTTATGACCTCATCATGCAGACCAACGACTGGAGTCCTCACGAACTCCCCCAGAATGATGAGATTCTTGTTTTATGGTCCGGCGCCGCGCTCATGATTATGGAGGAAGATCCCAGTCTCAGCTCAGAAGAACAGTCGGCACTTCTCTCACTCGAATTCGGCGATTGGCTCGGGGCGGTCATTGAGTCAATCCGGGAAGGAGTTGGCACTTCCCTGCATCCTGACCTGCTCGTTGACCGTATCGAGCGTTGCCCGGAAATCGATGGGGGTGTCTCGCCGCAAGACCGTCCGCTCTTGGAAAAAGCCTTTTGCCTAATGCTCCCTTTGTGGCATGCGGCAAGCATCATCGATGACAACAATGCCCTCACCGATCTCGGTGTCTGGGCGCTTCCACGTATGCTGTTTCTCACTTGGGACAAGTCATTCGACAACCCATCACAATCTGCCAAATAGCCTGGTTGTCTCAAAAACCTTGTATCACGAAGCATTAAGGACTGTTTTGATACACCGCATTTACTTCACATTCCTCGCTTTCGTCCTTCTTTGTTCATCCTGTTCAAGCGACAGTTCCGACACGCTCCCTCCTGTCTCCCAGTCCCAGAATGATCAGACCTCCGCCGATCAATCGAAGAATGATCTCGAATGGACATCTTGTGGCACTGGTAATTTCGAGTGCAGCACCCTTCGAGTACCCTTGGATCATGACGATGCCGAAGGGGCCACAATCGAGATAGGCCTGAAACGGCAACCTGCTGCTGGTAGCTCCAAGATACGCATCGGATCCCTGCTCATCAATCCTGGTGGACCCGGAGCTTCCGCTACAGATTCATTAGGCTACATCGCAAATCGTCTCCCAATAGAAGTACAACACAGATTTGACATTGTCGCTTTTGACCCACGTGGCGTACAAGAAAGCACTCCGCTAGATTGCCACGAGACATTACAGAGTTATATTGCTGCTGATCCATCTCCTGATAACGTTGAAGAATGGATAAAAGCCAGCCAGGTAGCACAAACTTTTACCAGCGACTGTGCAGAAAAGCATGGGGACATACTCCCCTACTTAAGCACACTTGATACAGTAAAAGACATGGATCTGGTACGTGTCGCCCTCGGTGATGACAAGTTGACCTATCTTGGGCTCTCTTACGGCACAAAACTCGGAGCGTACTACGCGGAACTCTTCCCTGACCGCACACGAGCGCTCATCCTCGATGGTGCAATAGACCCCGCTCTCAACGGGATAGAAAGTTCTCTGCAACAGTCCATAGGCTTCGACCAGGCACTGGGAAGATACTTTGATTGGTGCAAAGAAAAGAAAGTATGTAACTGGACCGCAGGAAAGGATCCAGCCAAGGCATACGCCGAGTTGGAAGCACTGATCGACAAGAATCCTCTTCAAAACCGGCAAGAGAGACCAACAGGACCGGGCGAATTCAACATTGGGACTGCATTCACTCTCTACCAGGGAGAACAAGGATGGCAGTATCTCACTCAAGGATTAAATGAAGCCGCAGAAGGCAACGGCAGAAGAATGCTTCTCCTCGCGGATTCCTACTTGAACAGACGTCGAGATGGCAGTTATCCATCATCCCAAGAAGCATTCGTTGCAGTTACCTGCCTTGACGATGCCTTCCCTTCTCGCATGGAAGATATCCGGGCGCTAGAGGACACGTTCACTACAGCGGCACCGGTTTTCGGACCACCAGCAGTCACTTTCATGTTCACTTGCGCGCACTGGCCAGTAGAGCCAAAAAAAATATCTGTACCTAAAGGAATAGGGGCACCTGAAATCCTCGTCATCGGGACAACGGGAGATCCAGCCACCCCCTACCAATGGGCCCAGGCTATGGCATCACAGCTCACATCTGCTGTGCTTCTCACTTACGAAGGAGAAGGTCATGTGGCGTTGGGGAAAAGTCAGTGTATCGGAGAAGCGATCAATGAGTATCTGATCGAGCTGACTCTGCCAAAATCACGAACCTGCTAAAAACCCTGCGAAAAACAGAGAACTCTGTCATAGGAAAAACAGCTGTTCGGCAACTCAACCACCTGGGGAATACAAGTTGCCGAACAGTAACACCTCACACGAGGGAACACCGCTTACAGCGCGTCAGTATCCATCTCTCCTGTACGGATACGCACAACCCGATCCAGCTGAGTCACCCACATCTTCCCGTCACCAATCGCGCCTGTGCGCGCGCTTGCCACCAAGGCATCAACCACGCCGGACAGTTCCGTTTCATCGACAAGAACCTCAATTTTTACTTTCGGCACAAAATCAACTTTGTACTCAGTCCCTCGATAAACTTCGGTATGACCGCGCTGCCGACCGAAACCTTTGACCTCGGTAACGGTCATTCCGGCAATACCCACTTCTTGCAGTGCTTCTTTCACATTCCCCAGTTTGTGGGGCTTGATAATTGCTGTCACAAGCTTCATATTGTCTCCTGAGAAATCTTCGGAAAACTCCGGCACGTTACAACATCACGCATGGTCATCTTGAGCGTGTCCTATACACGTGTCATTTTGGTGCCGGGGTTCGTGCAGCCCCTGCAAACCCAGACATCTATCCTCCCATTTCAGTGAATACATACCCGGACTCTTTGTGGTCACCAAGGTCAAGCCCTCGCACTTCATCTTCTTCAGATGACCGAATGCCCTTCAAAAGAGCATCCGCAATGAAAAGTATGACGAAGGTCATGAGAACCGAATAGACAGTTGTGACAACGACACCACCCAACTGTTTTCCGAAAAGAGCAAATCCAGCTTCTTCGCCGGACAGGCCTTGCGTCGCAAGAAAACCGGTGAGAAGGGCTCCGAGAAGTCCACCAACGAAGTGAACCCCCACAACATCAAGAGAGTCGTCATACTCAAACCGGCTCTTCAGCCCAACTGCCAGGTAGCAAAGCACACCTGCAAGCACCCCGATAACCAACGCGCCATTGACACCAACATAGCCGGCAGCCGGGGTAATACCGACAAGACCCGCAACTGCTCCTGAAGCAGCTCCAAGAGTTGTAGGGTGACCGTCTTTCACCCATTCCGCCACTACCCAAAAAAGACTCGCAGTCGCTGCAGCAATGTGGGTCACAAGGAACGCATTGACGGCCTGCATATTGACCGCTCCTGCAGAGCCGGCATTAAAACCGAACCAGCCAAACCAGAGCAGCCCTGCACCAAATGCGGTCATCGAAAGATTATGCGGGAGCATTGCAGTTTTTGGCCAACCTGTTCTTTTTCCAAGAACCACTGCAGTCACAAGCCCCGCAATTCCAGCATTGACATGGATCACTGTTCCGCCCGCGAAATCCAGCGAGCCGAACCAATCATCAATGATGCCTCCACCCCATACCCAATGGGCAACAACCGGGTAAACGAGAATCGACCACGCTCCCGTGAACAAGAGGAAAGCCGAAAACTTCATTCGTTCGGCAAAAGCGCCAATGATCAGCGCTGGTGTGATGATGGCAAACATCATCTGAAAAATTACTGTGACTGTTTCATCAATCCCATCAAGGTCACGCAACAGAAAATGCTGGGTAGGATCCCCAAACAGCCCGCCTGCCATGCTGTCACCAAAAGCGATTGAATACCCAACAACAACCCACAAAATACTTCCTAGTGCCATACACATGAAAACCTGCATAAACACAGAAAGAACATTCTTCGCGCGAACCATGCCACCATAGAAAAGAGCAAGACCTGGTGACATAAGCATGACCAACGCTGATGCAAAGAGCATCCACGCGATATCAGCAGAACTCATACGCTGTCTCCTGCGATTGAAACCACTCAAGCCACCCGCATCGCCCCTCCCGCGGACACTTCAGAAAAATCTGTTCTGTCGACACAACAGACTTATTACGCATATCCCTACCGGCGAACAGCTCCACAAACGGACACTCTCATGATTCTCTTTGTTACGACTCAGCAAATGGTGATAGCACAAATTCCAGACATATCAAGTTAAAACATGAAAAAATGAACATGCTTTTCCACACATTTCAGCATTCTCAGCAAAAACCTAATAAACACACAGGAAGCTATAAATACACCCAAACCGCTTACAAGAAAAGCCTCAACATCTGACAATTCCCGACAACACGCGGCATTGCATTTCCAGAAACACAACGGTTCTCATACGACAGAAAAAGTGCAGAAAAAAATCACAATCGAAAATCCCCAGATGAAAAGCCTATATTTCGATATCATTCACGATTCTTCTTGCTTTTTCCACGAGAAAAGCGGAGATTCACTGCTATGGAACACATGACCACAAACAGTCAAGCTATGGTTTAGGGATGGCTATGGATCTGCTCACTGTTTTCAAATCACCCAACGCAGACTTCAACACGGAAGTCAGTCCTTTCACCCCCAGTGGCACCGAGGTGAAAACCGTCGATGCCCCAGAGGACGCCCCCTCCCAATTCATGAAAAGCGCGACAACTACCGAAGACCTCACAATTACTCAAGACCTCGCAATTACTGAAGACTGCACAGTTGCTGAAGACCTCATAATTGCTGAAGACTTCACGGTTACTGAAGACCCCACAAATACTGAAGGCTTCAGAATTGCTGAAGACTTCATCGTTACCGAAGACCCCACGGTTCAGGCCGTTGAAAGCGCCCCGCTTCCGGTCGCTCCTCCTGTTCCGCTCCCTCTCCTCCTTCAGATCGCGGCATTGAGTGAAACGTACGTGCAGGAGGTCAGCCTC
Source organism: Acidimicrobiia bacterium UBA2766 (assembly GCA_002352645.1). GTDB lineage: Bacteria > Actinomycetota > Acidimicrobiia > UBA2766 > UBA2766 > UBA2766. The sequence goes on from DEIU01000043.1 coordinate 10,922, forward strand.
CATACTGAAACTCTCGAAGCTCTGCACCGAGAACGCGCACAGGCTTTGTATGCAGCCCGTCGGTCAGCTCTCGAACGCCAACAACGCATTTTTGAACGCGAGCTTCGCATCAAAGAGCGGGAACAAGCAGTAGAGGCCATTCAGACGCTACAAGCAGAAGTCACACATCTCGAAACCCAAATCGCCCAGGAGCGCGAAGAAAAACAGCAGATACACAGACACCTCGTCGGCATGGAAGTAATCACTGTCGTATCAGTAGTGGCGGGGCTCGCGAGCTTCATTATTTAACAGGAGGCAGTGCAGCAAAGAGAGAGACCGTTCACATTCGTTCTCTCTTGAGAAACCCCATACTCTTCTTTTCACGCCGCGAAATTTTCACAATCGACGGCGGGCGACCCCACTCACCCCACCTCGAGCCGGGCCACCCTTCGCGCGCGAAAAAGCGCCTCGTCGACCGATCACAGAGTCAGGCTGCAGGTTCTCTCCACCGATCCCCATCTGACGGAGATCCCACCCTCTGCCCGTCACCTACTCATTGACCACACTCTCCTCATCGACAATTTTCCTCGACGTATAACAGGTCAACAAGACAAGCAGGGCCTTCTGAGCGCCATACCACAAGCCGGCCGGCACAACCCCGATCACCCAGAAACAGGAAGTGTCCCGCGATCTTCCCGCAGAGTCTGCATTTCCCCGTCTTGCTCGCTGCTTCCCTCTCGCTACCCTCCCATCGCAAAAAGAAACATGCATATATTAACTGGAAAGAGAAGACGAAATTGCTGCCTACAAGGAAAAACAGACTTTCCAATGGACAAATAAGGGCCGCGACACCTGCAATAGGGGACACAAGAAAAGCCGCAAATATCAAAAAATCCCGACACAAGAGTACCGAAAAGATACAGCTGCCAAAACCTTTGGACCTACATCCAAACTACATACGTCATACGTCATATGTCCACAACAGCAAAAAAGGTCCAGGAAAAAGTAAAAAAGATCTTACAACAGGCTTATTTCACAATCAACCGGATCTCTTCGGTCAGGTCCAAAGCAGTATGCACACCATCACCTGCTTGCAAACACACAGTGTGTTCGCCGGCAGACAGTTCCAATTCTGCCTCCTGCTGACCGCCCCCATAGTGGTGGTGTCCGGGGTTTGAGGGGATGGTCTCTCCCGGAGTCACGCAACCCGTGTCGACGAGCAGGTGAAAGTGCCCTGCACCCATGTTTACCGGACCAGAAGGTTCAATAGTGAAGTTTTCTGTTCCCATTGTGAACTGGACTGGGCTCGATACTGTGGCCCCGTCCGACGGGGTAAGGAAAAACACTTTCGCACCAGAGGGCGTCATGTCTTTCGGCTCAGCAGCTTGATTTCCTTCATCCATCGCGTCATCGTCACTGTCATCGTCGCCACACCCTGTGGCAAAAAGCAAAATAGCAAGAGCGCTCGCAACCAGTTTTCGGTTATGCCCCGACCAAATCATGAGGTCACCTTCCGTCTCTTTCGCTTCCACACGAGCAGAATACTCTGGAGCGTTTCCTTCTCCACTTCACCCTGACAATAGAAGAAGAACTTGCCCGAAATCTGCACTAAAAAGTCACAGACCCAACAAAACGCAAGGCCTGGCGCGCACTTCCCCCCCCATAAACAAACAAATCACTCATAGGAAGAACACATCTGCCGATGGGCGCCATCAGTCTAGCCATAGCTCTGGCATAAACATCAGCGAGATCACGAGCCTCTTGAAATCATCTTTGAAGACTCACAATACGAACTGCGATTCTTCCCAGCGGAAACCAGTCTTTTCCCCAGACGGCACATGGTCAGCCATTTCAAAAACTGGCAAAATCCTGCTTTGCCATCTGAGTACTTCCTACACCATCGTACTCCACACACGGTCTCGCCAGGCCCATGTTGCTTCTTTGATTTGGAGTCCTGACGGAAGGTTCCTCGCCGCTGGGACAGCAAACACGAGAGAAATCCATGTGTGGAACGTGATGAATCCGCTACGTACCTATCGACTCTCTTCCCTCTCTTCCCCTTGCCCAGATGTGCCCGAACACATTTGTTTTGGGGGGATGCCGACTGCCTGGATGGCTGTGTATGGAAATCCTGAGGAAAAATGGATTTGGATGTGGAAAGTTTCAGCTCTGCAGCTCTCTCCTCGCATCACCAAAGCCGGCAAAACTGTGTCTTCGGTATCTTTCAACCGGAAAGGGGACCTGATCGCTGTCTATCATGACGACGGAACAGGAGCTGTCTACCATACAGGCACAGGTAGGTTTTCTTGCCTGTTACAGCAGACTCGATCGGGGTGGATAAGCATTCGTCCTGCCGGCAAGCGCGATTTCCCCCGCGCACACCAGATACCAGATACAGGCCTCCGCGCACGCAAAGAGTTCGTCGCACAAAAGTATCATCGCAAATGACGAAAAAAACCTCGCAGCTCTTCCACAAGCGCGACTGGTTCTTCCAATGCTGGAAAATGTCCCCCAGAAGGCATTTCCGTCCATCTCTGAATATTGTATTGTGCCTCAGCCCAGGCACGGGGCGGACGGTACAGTTCTTTCGGGAACACAGCCACACCCGTGGGCACTTCTACTCTGTCCGGGGAAAAAGACCGCCCACGTGCACTCTCGTAGTACAGCCTGAGCGAAGAAGTAATCGACCCAGTCACCCAATACAGCATAATATTCGTTAAGAGTTCGTCTTTCGTAAAGCATGACTCCACATCACCATCAGAGTCGCTCCAGGTACGAAACTTCTCAACGATCCATCCCGCGAGTCCGGTCGGGGAATCATGTAATGCGTAGCCAAGCGATTGCGGTTTTGTCTCTTGAATACGCTGATAGCCAGTTTCGTATTTCCGAAAATGCTCCATATCGGCAAGCGCAGACATTTCTTTGGCCTCAAGCCCGGCCAAAGGATCTTCCGTTCCAGCAGGCGGTCCGGCAATCACCATGTTGAGATGCACACCACACACACAACCGGGAGCCATCTGCGGGAGGTAGGAACTCACGATGGCGCCCCAGTCCCCGCCTTGCACCCCATAACGCCCGTAACCCAATTTCGCCATCAAAGTAGCCAGAGTCTGCGCGACAGCAGGCGCACCAAAACCAGGCAATCGTGGCGCCTCAGAAAACGCATACCCCGGCAAAGATGGGCAAATAACATGAAAAGCATCTTCTGCCCGTCCACCATGCGCAACAGGATCTGTCAACGGGCCGATGATCTTATGGAACTCCACTATTGACCCTGGCCAACCGTGGGTAATCAGCAGGGGCAATGCCTCGGCTTCGCAAGAGCGAACATGCAGAAAATGCACACGAAGCCCGTTGATCTCCGCACGAAACTGAGAAAAAGAGTTGAGAAAAGCCTCCTGTGCACGCCAGTCAAATTCGTCCTTCCAGTAGGCACAGAGTTCTTTGAGATAAGAAAGTTCTGTCCCATAGTCCCAACCAACCCCCTCTAGTTGATCAGGCCAGCGAGTACGACCGAGACGCTCATCCAGGTCTATAAGCACTGGATCAGGCACATGAATCGTGTAGTTTTCCACCATCGCCTTGTTCTTCCTCCCCTTCTCAGCCCCTTACACATACACCCGAAAAGCTTCTTGGGTCTGGCAATACTTCTACCGACAAATTACCGCAAGGGCCCGCAACACATCCCACTCGAAAAAAACACTAGGTCCAACAAAAACCCCTCTAGGGCACCAACAGGAAAAAAGCTAAACTGGAAACGTGAAGTTCTTTCGACTTTCCACACAAATCCTGCGTCTTCATTCCCTGGTCACACCAGGCCTCTTCGCCTGGAAAATTTTCAAGACCGGTAAAAAACTACGTTCAAAGACAAAAGACGCGGCAAAAGACGCCCAGATTCGCCTGTCAGAAGCTCTTCCAGAACGGCCTTTCAGTGACACCGCCTGGCGCCGTTCTGCCCGACTCGCGTCCGTGGAAAAACAAATTCAAGCCGCCCGTTCTCTGGCAACAGGCAGTGCGTTTGAAGCCGAAATGATAGAAATGTGCGTACAACTCTCCCAGTCATGCCAACGTCAAAAAACCCTATTCGACCAGGTCATGGAGTTAAAAGGCCAGAACCGCGAAGAAGCGATCGCAAGACTGAACCCGGCCATCGAAGAGATTGAACACAGCGCTGCTTCACTCACCGCGCTAAGCCAGAAAATCGTCAACACAATGGCAGCACCAGAAGTCACGACAGCAGAAGATGTGCGCCGGCGGGCCGAAGTGCTTACCGCAGCCCTCGGAGAACTCGACGACGAAATGCCGGCTCTTCCCCTGGAAAACACCGAGAAAACAGGACACTCCCTGACTTCGGGTCCCAATCGCAGGGTCCTCGATCCGCCAAACCCGCAGAAGAGTTTCCCAACAGAAAACAAAAAGACTTCGCGCCGCCAACGACGTTCCTAAGCGGTATCTCTCGAGGCGCCCCACCTTCCCCAAGGTCTGCCAAGTCCCCAGTTATCACAAGAACGCCCAACAAATTTTTCAGGCTTTACAGGCAAATCCTCCAGAAAAGAAGACCGGCAAAGAGCCCAGCTCTCCCCTGTCCTGCCGGCCTCTTCTCCCTACTCCTCTTCCAGTTCCAGGAGAGCTTGCCCAGACAGTTGTTCTCTGGTTTTCTTCAGAAAATGCCGGAAACAAGATCTCATTTGTCAAACACGCAAAAAGGACACCGTAGATGACTGCCTGGGCATACCTTGATCATGCAGGACCTCTCCCGATTGCGCACCGAGGCGGTGCCGGTGAAGCCCCGGAAAACACAATACGTGCCTTTGAAAGGGCATGGGATCTCGGGTATCGCTACCTTGAGACCGATGCACAGGTGACCAAAGATGGCAAGCTCATAGCGTTCCATGACGACAAAGTCGATCGTGTCACAAATGGCCAAGGAGTTGTGTCAGGTTTGTCGTGGAACGATATACAAAGATTACGAGTAGAAGGTGAACCCATTCCCCTGCTTGGTGAGATCATTGCGACTTTCCCTGATGCCCGATTTCATATCGACGTGAAAACAAAGGCCGCGATCGCACCCCTCCTCTCTCTCCTGACACAGGCCAAAGCCGTTGACAAGGTGTGCATTGGGGGATTCTCCGAACGCATTCTCCAGCAGGTCCGCGTGGCGTTTGAGGGAAAAGTTTGTTCTAATCTCGGGCGTCTTTCCCTTTTCCGGGTACGGCTCGCATCCTGGAAGTTTCCGGCACGGCACCCGCAAGGTGGTGCTGCCAATATTCCTCGACGCATGGCCGGCATTTCACTTGCCGATCCGAGGTTCATCCGGACAGCTCATAAAAAGACACTCCCTGTGCATGTCTGGACGATAAATGAGGCAGAAGAAATGAGACGCCTGCTCGACATTGGCGCTGATGGGATTTTTACTGACGTGCCGAGTCTCCTGAAAGAGGTTTTGCAGGAACGAAATGAGTGGGGAGTCTAGACACTCCCCCCAACTCAATCGTTCTCTACCATCATTTCATACGCGATCCTTCTGAAAAAGCTGCGCTGCACACTTCAACGACCGCCTCTCCCCTTGCTTCCAGATTCATCGGAAAAGACTCTGCGGATTTCTTTAACGCTGGTACGCACAGCGCCGCGCACTTCACGTGTGAGATCCTGCAACCGGTCATCCTCAGAGAAATTCTGACTTAAACCGTCTACAGCACACTGGGCCGCACCAAGGCCACGTCGCATTTCGGCAGTGATGCTCTCGGTAAGAGATGAGTGGTCGCCCTCCTGGAAAGGAGATTCGGCCTCAGCGCGGGCACGATAGCCACGCCGCAGGTCTTCGGGCACATGGCGTAGCTCCCCGGCTACTTCTTGACCTAGATCAAGCAAGTCATCGACGACACCACCCCAGGCACTGGCCACATTTGCAAAATCGGAGTTTTCTCCCATGATTATTCCTCTCTAAAAACTCTCCACACGCTTCTCTCCAGGGTCCTCCTCTACAGAGTCCTCTGTAGGGTTTCGTGAGAGAGTATGAGACTTGCAAAAATTTACTTATTGCTAACTACAGTAAAAAACCTAGTCGCAACAGACACATTCTCACCCGACAATCCGGCTCACACATCACAGGCTATCTGCGACCTCATCAGGGTCGATATCGAGAGCATCTCCCACAAAAGTCAGCTCACGTTGAGGTTCATCCCCGCTCAGTACTGCAAGCACGTCCCGGATCGAAATCACCCCCCAAAAGTCACTGGAGGCACTTACCACAGGCAGATGACGAATATGTTCTTCAATCATCAGCGTCGCGACCTCGGCAAAAGACGCCTCCGGCAAGGCAGTGACTGGTGCCGTTGTCATATACTCCCACACCTCGCCCGAACTCTCATTTCCTTCTGAAACAGCAAAAACAACGTCTCGTTCAGTCAGAATACCGACAAGAGATCGGCGTTCGAGAACGATGAGGCACCCAACATTTTCTTCGGTCATCAACCGCGCGGCTTCTCGCAGGGGCACGTTTGCTTCGACCTGTATGGTCTCCATGCCCACAACTTCCCCAACCTTCATTGTCGCCTCCTACGGTGCGGGCTCTCGTTTGCCCAGGCACTCATTCCAACAAAAAACAGACTCCATATATTGCCTACTTGCATGCGGATCTCGTGTCACTGACAGATAAAAGAGTCCCAACCCTTTTTCCCGCTCGATCCCAACTCGACATGATCTCAAAAAAGCAGCACACCCAGACCCTTTCCGGGTCATCGACACGTCCGACGGAGCGGAAAAAACTCTCACAAGACCACGTATCATGCCATTTTTCTTTCCCGATAGCGCAGTCAAACTCCGCACGAAAACCCTGTTTGTCCGCAGAGAGCATCACAAGAACCCCTTCCCGCGACGCGCTTCGACAAAAGCCCCCGCTACGCTTTCCTTCAAGGCTCTCTTCTCCAGAACCAACCCAGAGTGCAGAAAAAGGTCCGGCATGAACAGCGCAATATATCTTGCTTTCATCCAGAATGAAACTGAGCTTTTCGCTTCTGAAGTGAAAAAAGGAATAGACATCCCAGTTCCGTCTTGCCCAAAATGGACGGTAGAACAGCTCACTGCACATCTTGGAGAGGTCCATCGCTGGGTCGCAGACATTCTTCGCGAGAAACGCACTTCCCCTCCGCCGCGTCTCCCCCGTATCAAAGAAATTCCGACCTCTCCAACTGACCTCGCGACCTGGCTGCAAGAAGGGGCCGAAACCCTGATGGAGCTTCTTGGCACGGATGAACCCACCCCGCTCGTCTGGGGTTGGGGCGGGCAAGGCCATAACTGGTGGCGCCGGCGCCAAGCCCACGAGACAGCCATGCACCGTTGGGATGCCCAAAATGCCCATGGTCTGCCAAACCCCATTACCACAGATCTTGCAGCGGACGGAATCGACGAACTTTTTGCAAACATCCCTTCTTTCCCTGCCATCAAGCAATACGAGGGAAAAGGCGACAAGCTGCACTTTCGCGCAAGCGACACACCGAGAGAATGGATCGTGACGCTGGAGCACCACCATCTCGACATCAAAAGCGAAGCTGCCACTGCAGAGAAAAAGCCGGATGCAACCGCGCAGGGAACTGCTTCTGACATTCTCCTTTTTCTCACCGGCAGAAACCTCCACACTGCCCTCGAAACAAGCGGAGAAGCCACACTGCTCGAACAGTGGCAAGAAGACTTCCGCTTCTAGCAACAAGATCTCATTTTACCAGCATTGCACTTTCGCAGTATTCACGTGCATTTCACAGGCTTTGACACTATTCCCCATGCCTGTTTTTCGGGGAGAAAACACCCAAAAATCAATACTGAAAGAAAAAGAAATTCCCGAGATTGCGCGCTTTCCCAGTTTGTCCTCTAGGCATAGACCTGAATACGGTCATAACCTTAGGAAAAGGGGAAATTCACAAGAGGGGGAGCAAAGTGGCAGAACAACCACCAAGTCATCTAGCCGAAGCAGCAATCAACCGCGAAGCAGCATCAGTAGACGCCGCGAAGAATTCTGACTACCCGATGCCCTTTCCCCGGCATCTTCCGCATCCGAGCAATACACAAGTCCGCCGGCGCGCCATGAAGATCGGCCGTCTTCTTACCCGCCATTTCGGTCCCATGGCCTATCGCAAGACACGCAAGCAAGAGATTGCTCCAGGGTCATACGCTCGTCCTCTCCGTCTCATGTTCGAAGAACTCGGTGCCACTTTCGTGAAGTTCGGCCAGCTCATGGGGTCTTCTTCTGGGGTTTTTGGCGAAGAAGTCTCAAACGAGTTCCGCTCCTGTCTCGACGCCGGCCCATCCGTCCCTTTCGATGAGGTACGGCGCGCTGTGGAAACAGAAATCGGCAGGCCCCTCGAAGACGTATTCGCTTCTTTCGATCCCATACCCGTCGGACAAGCCTCGATCGCCGTCGTACACAAAGCCATCCTGAAAGATGGCAGAGAGGCTGCAGTCAAGGTACTCCGACCGAACATTGAGCAGATCGTATCCACAGATCTTGACCTTCTCGACCCTTTGATTGGTTTTATCGCCCGTCAAATGGGCGCGACAGCAGGGCCGATGGTGCAAGTGCTCGATGGATTCCGCGAGCAGATTGCAGAGGAGCTCGACCTTCGAAACGAAGCAAGGGCAATGACGCACTTCGGCAAAATCCTGCGAGAAGTCGACCTACCAAAAATGACGGTCCCAGTGGTCTACGAGGAATACTCTGGCATGAGAGTCCTCACGATGGAATTCTTCGATGGAGTTCCTATCGACGACCTCACCGAAATTGAGCGTATGGGATTCGACCCCAAACCTGTCGTCGAACAGTGCGTACGCGGATGGTTTTTGACTGCCGTCCGCTTCGGGGCCTTCCACGGAGACGTGCACGCGGGAAACCTGATGATGCGCACGGATGGCCGTCTCGGCGTGCTCGACTGGGGAATTGTCGGACGCCTCGACTCTTTCGGACTGCAGTTCTTCCGTCAGATCTTGCAGGCCGCCCTGGGAGATGAAAGCGCCTGGCTCGATATTGCGAATTTCATGATCGATATCTATGGGTCGGCCATGAGTCCCGACATGAACGACGAGGAAAAAGTAAAGCTCGTCCGCACCATGATGGAACCAGCACTAACCCGACCGTTTGGAGAAGTCAGTCTTGGGGAGATGCTGGCCGCGGTACAAGAACAAATTGCGGTCGCACACGGAGTCGAGTCATCCGAGAGAAAAGTCCGCGATATCTACCGGCGCTGGCGAGCAGCCCGCAAGTTCCCTGAACACACGCAAGAGGAATTTGGTCTCGGCACAGAGTTCCACCGCAACAGCATGCTGCTTGCGAAACAGCTCATGTACTTTGAGCGCTACGGAAAGATTTATATGTCCGACACGCCCTTACTGCATGACAAAGAGTTTTTTGCCGAGTTGCTGGAATACTGATCATCATCACAGGCCTGCACACAAGTAAAAACTGCCCGTAGAAAGCTACTTCGCCTTTTTCCTTGCCTGTTTCGAGAGCGGCTCCCAAAAAACTGATTCCGCTCTCGAAACAGAAGGCGAAAGCAAAGAGAGAATCTCAGTCCGTCCCCAACACAAAAAAGTCAGAGACCGCTTCATCTGGGATACTGCTGCCATCCCCTTTGTGACTCCAGACAGTGCCCAGCGAATCAAATGACTGACTCACGTCAGCAACAAGATCACCGTCACCTCCGGCACGCGCCCACTTACTCAAGGCGACACGCAGGACTGCAACGGTCACCGCAGCCACAAGGTCCGGGCGTGGATCAATCTCACGACAAACCCCCATCCGTCCTGCGACACCCGCGGCAAGCGTTTCTTCCCATTGCCGTTGCACGAGAAGATTACGCCCTGTCGAGTCCATCAACTTGAGCCGCATGATCATGACTTCACGTTGCTCTACAAAAATCGCCGCCAGTCCCAAGACTGACGCACGGACCGCAAGCACAAGTGGCTCTTCCACAGGACGCTGGTCGAAAAGCGCCTGCAACTGCAACAAAAGCTGTTCACGATCATCAAAAAGAACGTCGTCTTTCGACGAGAAATAACGAAAAAAAGTGCGATGCGAGATATCGGCACATGTCGCGATATCTTCGACCGTGGTTTCGTCATACCCGTTTTCCAAAAAAAGCCTGAGCGCCGTTAACGCGATAGTATGACGTGTGCGTATCCGACGTCGTTCGGCTGGAGTCATGTTCTCCATCTGATCAGAGCGGAAAACCATTCGGGATCGTTTACCTTATAGCGGACTTTATTACTGGCCTTGTCAACAGGTTTTTACCGATTTACGACTATAACCAAGCTACTTATTTGACATTCAATGCCATTCTGGCATTGAATGTCAAATAAGTAGTGCCTCGATCCTGAGGCCCGGCACCCAAAATACTCTTTATCTTTCAATGAAAGGATGCCCCGCCTATGACCAAGTTGCTCTACAAGCTTGGACAGATCTGTGTCCAGCATCGACGGTGGGTATTGAGCAGCTGGATTTTTCTTGCAGCAGTCACCATAACTCTGGCAATTCTTACCGGTGGCGAAACCTCGGACACCTTTGAAATTCCTAATACTGAATCACAACAGGCATCCAACTTGCTGGAAAATCGATTTCCAGAACAGGGTGGTTCCAGCGCACGTATGGTTTTCGCGATTCCAGACCGTTCCGGCGAAAACAAAGGAACTCTTGACTCCCCGGAAAATCGTAATCTCATCGAGCGAGTTTTAACTGATATTGCGACACAGCCGCATGTCATCAAGGCTCCAAACCCCCTCGAAAGTCCCCCTGGACCCCCAGTCGTCTCTCCAGACAGCACAATTGCATTCTCCACAATCCTGTTTGACATTGACGAGAGAGAAGTCGGTGAAGAGGGACTCGAAAGACTCGACAAAGCCGCTGAAGTAGCCCGGGAAGGAGGACTCCTCGTTCAGATTGGGGGAGACGTCCCACGCACAGTCTCGTCAGGTCCCGGCGAAAGTCATACTTCTGAGCTGATTGGTCTGAGCGTCGCAGTACTCGTTCTTCTCATCGCCTTTGGTTCACTGCTCGCCATGGGAATGCCGATCATTACCGCCATCTTTGGTCTCGGCATCGGCCTCTCGGGAATCAGCCTGCTTGCTGCTGTCACCGATGTGAGTTCTGCAGGTCCCACCCTCGCCACTATGATCGGGTTGGCTGTCGGGATTGACTACGCACTGTTCGTCGTCACACGGCACCGAGAAAACCTCAACAAGGGCATGACAATTCAGGATGCTGCGGCGCTCGCGAACGCCACAGCAGGTGGCGCGGTGATTTTTGCCGGCATCACAGTCATTATTGCCATTTCTGGCCTTGCCTTAGTTGGCATCCCTTTTGTCACGGCGATGGGGTTCGCGTCAGCTATTACTGTTGCAGTGGCAGTGGCGGTAGCGATCACTCTTCTTCCGGCCCTTTTCGGTTTTGTCGGTCGTAATATTGACCGCTTTGGCGTACCTGGTATCAAAAGCGAAGCCAAGAAAAAGCTACAGGCAGAGAGTAAACCCACTCTTAGTTCTCGGTGGGCTCAACATGTCACCCAGCATCCCTGGCGTTTTCTTCTGGCAGGCTTGCTCTTCATGGGCATCCTCGCGATTCCGATGGTCGACATACGCCTCGGAATGCCGAGTGACGCGACAGCCCCGGCTTCCACTTCGCGCCGTGTCGCCTACGACCTCATCGTTGAAGGATTCGGTCCCGGTTTCAATGGACCCCTCGTGATCGTGGCCGATTTGCAGGACGTGGCCGACATAGAAACAACTCTGGAAGAGGTCAGGACAAATGTCCTGGAAGAAGACGGAGTCAGAAACGTCTCTCCTGCGCGATTGAACCCGGCAGGTGACACGGCCGTGTTATTCGCCACTCCTGCGACCGCACCGAATGCAGAAGAGACCGAGGACCTTGTCGAGCAACTCCGCTCCGCAACTCTGCAAGACATCGAAGATGCAACCGGGGCACATCTTGCGCTCACTGGTTCCACTGCAGTACTCATCGATATGTCCGCGAAAATCTCTGACGCCCTTCCCCTATTTATCGGGGCTGTCGTCGCCTTGTCATTCTTCCTTTTGATGATGGTTTTCCGCTCTGTCCTCGTACCTTTGAAGGCAGCAATCGCCATCCTTCTCAGCATCGGCTCCTCCTATGGGGTGATCGTGGCCATCTTCCAGTGGGGCTGGCTGAAAGACCTGATTGGGCTGGAAGAAACAATTCCCATTCTGAGTTTCCTCCCGATGATGATGTTCGCCATCCTCTTCGGGCTTTCAATGGACTACGAGGTGTTTATCCTCTCTCGTATCCACGAGGAGTACCTGACAACCGGAAACCCGAAATACAGTGTGCTGACTGGGCTCGCGGAAAGCGCTCGTGTCATCACGGCAGCCGCCCTCATCATGATCAGCGTCTTCGGCAGTTTCATTTTGGGCGACGATGCGACCATTAAGATGTTCGGGATAGGCCTTTCGGTCGCAGTCTTCCTTGACGCTACAGTGGTACGAATGGTGATTGTGCCCGCTGTCATGATCTTGCTGGACCGAGCTGCATGGTGGATGCCTCGCTGGCTCGACAAGATCCTGCCCAACCTTCAGATCGAAGGTGGCATCAATATCCCCACAGCTTATGTTCCACAGGTCGAACCGGGATACAGCATGCCTGTCGTCGGAACTGGGCTGAGCTTTCCCGCCTCATCTCAACAAACAACTGCTGTAGAAACAATCGAGACAACAGTAACGGGTGTTCCCCTTCCAACTTTGGTAGGAGCAGCGGGAAAAGAAAGTCACGGCAAATGGACCGCAGACGAAACAACCCGCGACATTCCCATACTTCTGCCTCTCTCCTCTACAGAAGGCGCTACCGCTCCAGAAGCAGCGACTGCTGGGACCTTTCAAGAAGCCGGTCTGTCTCCAACAAATATCTCGCCAGATATCTCGAAAGACGTTTCGTATGCGGGGAGAAGAACCCCACCTCCAGAGAAGAGTCCTACAGAGACATGGGACGCCACAAAGAAATTGCAGCCTCTTGTGTCTTCTTCCCAGGACAACAACCAACATGGTCAGGAAAAAGACGGACAAGAGCCAGGAAAAGAAACAGTGAGTTTCGCTCCTCTCGACTCCTCTGTTCTTCGTCTCTCGCACGCGGACACTTCAGCTCACTACCGTGAGCAAGAACACGAGGATGAGGACGCGGGAAAAGAAAAAACACTTGCGTCTGTCATCAGTAGCACAGAGAACAGTGTGCAAACTATCGGCAGCGAACAACAAAAAGTGACATCGAACGATCTTGACATCAGCACCTTCGCAAAGGGAAAGAATGAGCATACGCGAGGGAGTAGCCCGGGGGGGAGCACCCCCAGCGAAAAGGACAAGTCCGACATGACCGAATCCACACAGACTGGACCGTTAGGGCCAGCAAATAGGCCGGCTCCAGGGGAAATATCAGCAGGCGGAGCTCCCCCCTCCCCGGATAGCGAGCGACCTCAGGCACGCATGCTCTTGGTTATCCTCCTCGGGACAATCCTCGCCATAGCCCTCGCCATCATGATATTTCTCGCAGATGACGACGACGAGGACGAACCGCCAAGCGCTGCTTCTGGCAACCCTGCCGCGAACCAAGAAACACCTGCACCCGCTCCTACATCCACGGCACCTTCCACGACCGCACCGCAGGACTCCCCGCAGAACTCTCCCCTGCCTGCCGCAAACCTGCCTGCCTCTCGCATCCAAATCACTGAGGAAAGCCTGAGGTCCGGAGTACAGACACCGGCAAGCATGCCCGATTACGCCATCATCAAGCTCATCATTAGTCTAGACACCAACGACCAGGTACAGTTAAATGGTTTGCTTGACCCAGATGGACGCGTGAACGAACTGCAAGAGATTATTGCCCGACTCGGGCCAGAAGCAGCAAGCCAGATGGTGCGAGCCACTTTGGCCACACACACTGAGTGTGTCCAAGTGGAGTCCGATTCCTCTCGTGCCCACTGTGGTTTTGAAGAGGAAAGCGGTCATGCCAACCTCATTCCCAACCGCATAGAAGTCCGGCAAAACACAGGAGGATGGTGGCGTATCGTCGGATGGTGGCGCTGAGGGCAAACCGCAACGCTTCATCTCGATAGGATTTCGTTCAGGGAAGCAACGCACCAACTCGCGTGCATCCCTGCACAACACAAGAAAAAATTCCAAGAAAAAGACGAAAAACACGGGGGAGGGTCCTGGCCGGCTTGCAAGCCGGCCAGGACCCTCCCCCGTCATGTCCAGATATCAAGAAATATCTATTCCCGCTCTCTCCATACACACAAATTCCAAGCTATTCTCCCCCATGGATCCCATTTCTCAGGCCCTCATCACCATCGGTCTGCTGCTCCTCATCGGCCTCTTCTCCGAACACATAGCGCACCAGGTCCGCCTTCCGAAAGTCACGATCCTGCTTGGAGCAGGCATTCTGGCCGGACCATCAGTCTTGCACTTTTTTCCTCCCAGTCTCGACGGATGGTTTCCCATCGTCTCAGAAATTGCTCTCGTCATGATTGGTTTCGTACTTGGGGGCGAATTCACGCGAAAGCACATACAAACGCAGGGTCACCAGACATTCATCGTCGCGCTCACGCAAGCGTGCATGACTGCAGCAGTGACCGGAACAGGTTTATTGCTCTTGGGCACCCAGCTTGAAACCGCCCTGCTCCTTGCAGGCATCGCCACTGCCACCGATCCAGCAGCAACGCTCGCGGTTCTCAAGGAAACAAAAGCCAAAGGCCACTTCACAAGCATCATCAAAGGAGTTGTCGCACTCGATGATCTCATCGGGATCATTCTCTTCAGCATTCTCTTCACCACAGCAGAAGCGATCTCTGGCCAAAACAGCACAAACGAAATGCTCTCCAGCCTCTGGGGAACTGGAGGAGCAATCCTGCTCGGTCTCCTGCTTGGTGTCCCCGCGGCTTTTCTCACCGGTCGCACCCAACCTGGGGAAGCGACAAGAGAAGAGGCTTTGAGCATCGTTTTTCTCTGCACTGGCCTCGCCCTCTGGCTCGAGGTCTCCTCTCTGCTCACCGCCATGACAACGGGAATCGTGATCGCCAACAGAGCAACTCATCATGAGCGCCCCTTCCACGAAATCGAGAATATTCAGTGGATCTTTCTCATCGTTTTCTTTGTCTTGGCGGGGGCATCTCTCCGTCTTGGCGCGCTCGGCGAAATAGGCGTGACGGGTATTGGATATGTCGCCTTTCGCACACTGGGGAAAATCACGGGCGCACGACTTGGAGGAAGAATCGCCGGCCTTTCCACTACAGAAAAGACCTGGCTAGGCGCAACCCTCTTACCGCAAGCAGGAGTGGCCATCGGCATGGCACTTCTCTCAACGACGAAACAACCAGACCTCGCACGCGATGTTCTCCCTGTGACCATTGCTGCCACAGTCATCTTTGAACTAGTCGGACCAGTCTGTACGCATTTTGCGCTCACGCGCAGTGGAGAAATCCCGGAGAAAACACAATAAGAAAATCCAGCGACCTCAGAAAGATCAAGAAAGCCAGATTTCTCAGCAGCTCCAATGCCTTCTCCACAGAAAAATAGGGTTTGGCATGTTCTGACACACCAGCAACAAGAGCCACTTCGGAACCACGCGGCTGCGTTTCCCAGTGCAAAACTTCCACGACAAAGGCACAAAGACGTCCGATCCCGCGTCCGTCCGGTCAGTCAGTCAGTCAGTCAGTCAAAGAAGGCATACACACACTAAAGCCACTCTCAGTGTTTTCGCCAAAACATAAAGAAGGGAAAACCCACCCATCCCACAAGAGGTTCTTCGAAAGTCCACACCATATCTCAGGCTATATCACCCAGACGTTTTCCCTAGTAGAACCTATTGCATAAACTTATGTCGCATTTCTCGCCGGCACATGGCATCCTGTTGGACATGGCTGTAGCGCTACCACTTTCTGAAGGCGTTCCGGCATCACAGCGGTAATCGATATCCACATACCAGGACACTTGGGACCGACTGAGCATCGCACACCCAATCGCTCGCTATCGGTTCGTCGCGCCACTATCCAAACGGCATCTCCCAGACCGTGCTATTGAAAATGCCCACAAAAAAACCATCTGTCCACAGCGAAGAATGACATCTTGCGTCAACGCTCTCGATCAACTTTTCGCCCCACTTCAAGAGCCCAATCCCAAGACATCGCCAATCGGAAAAAGCATCGTGCCCAACTGAAGAGAAAATGCCCACCCCGAAAGCATCTAGTCCCCAAATACCCATACAAAAATGGACTTCTCTCTCTAGACTCCACTTCTAAAATACGAGATAATACCTATATGGATCATTTTGCTCCCTCTCCTCCGCTTCCCCCACCCCACCACAATGAAACAGCGAGCACTTCCCCGCTTTCCTCCTCACTCCCCCCCGCCTCTTTGCCCCTCGTCTCCCCCGAGCTCCTACTCCGCTACGACTGCCAAGGGCCCCGCTACACCTCTTACCCGCCTGCCACTTGTTTCACGTCCGACTTCACCGCAACAGACTATGAAAACTGCCTGTCGGTCGCAGCACCAAAACGACCATTCTCCCTCTATGTACACCTTCCCTTTTGTGCCCAACGCTGCTTCTTTTGCGCGTGCAACGCGATGGAAAACCCTGGCCCTACACGCGCCAATGCCTACCTTGATCTGCTTCTTCAAGAAATCAGTATGGTGACAAAGCAACTCCCCAACAGCCCCAAGCTGACGGAGCTTCACCTCGGAGGTGGCACGCCTTCCTTCTACGACATCTCCTCTCTTGCTCGTCTACACGAAACCATCTACCAGCATTTCTCTTTCACACCCGATGCAGAATGCGCAATAGAAGTCGACCCAAGAGTCAGCACCACCTCCCAATTACGGGCCTTCCGCTCATTCGGCCACACACGAATCTCCTTGGGCGTACAAGATTTTGATCCTGGGGTGCAAGCAGCAATCGGGCGGTATCAAACGAAAAAACAAACACACCGCGTCATGGAAACTTGTCGAGAACTTGCCTTTTCCTCCATCAATATTGACATTCTTCAAGGACTACCTCGCCAGACGCCCGATTCTTTCCGCTGCACGCTTGAAGAAGTGATTCGTCTCCGTCCAGACAGACTCGCGATCTACTCTTTCGCCTACCTGCCTGCTGCTCATCCGAATCAAAGAAACATCAAAGCAGACCTCCTCCCCTGCCCGAAGGACCGCTTAAAAATGCGGACACTGACCGACCTGCTTCTCACAGAAGCCGGATACATCCGTATTGGGATGGATCATTTCGCTCTGGCGACAGACGACCTCGCCTGCGCACAAGCACAAAACCGACTCTCGCGCACTTTTATGGGCTACACCACAAAAAAGGCGAGCGACACAATCGGAGTGGGAGTCAGCGCGATCGGCGATATTGCCGGCAGCTATGTGCAGAACCACAAAAGGCTGCACGCCTATGCAGAGGCAATCGAACATGGCCGGCTTCCGACTGCGCGAGGTTACACTCGCTCAGTCGACGACGAAATACGTCGTTCTGTCATCACCCAGCTCATGTGCAATTTTTACGTAGAGTGGGAAGACATCAGGCAACAGTTCGGGATCGACCCGCTTGCCTATTTTGCGAGCGAACGCGCACGCCTTGCCGATCCCAAAGAGAGCACAATTGCAGGGTTGGTCGTGCTCTCCGACAAAGGAATACACCTTAGCCCACACGGCACGTTGTTTCCCCGCAACGTGGCCATGTTCTTTGACCAATTTTCTCAGAGCGACGCACAAACTGCTCGCCGCGCCTTCTCTCGCACCCTGTGACATCACAGACTCTGCCCACAGCGTTTCTCCCCAAAGATCACCTCACACTTCTCGAGTATTGCTGGTAGTAATAACAAGATTGCCGCAGCGCCATCACAGGATTGCGCAAGCGTCACGAGAAAAGACGGGAAAACAAGGGGGCCACACATGAAAGCTGCCGTACTAAATCAAATCCCTGGGGATCTCGAGATCGTTGACACGCACGTCGACAAACCAGAACCACATGAAGTCCTCATCCGCACTGTCGCTGCCGGCCTGTGTCACAGCGACCTCCATGTGCTGGAAGGAAAACTGCCGGGAATGACCCCTCTTGTGATGGGGCATGAGTCCGCGGGAGTCGTGGAAGCGGTTGGCGAGGACGTCTCCTACGTCAAGCCCGGTGATCATGTCATCACCTGCCTCTCCGTCTTTTGTGGCCACTGCGAACAGTGCCTCAGCGGTCGTCCCTCCATCTGTCTCCAAAGCGGCATGGAATGCACCCGTCCCCACGACGCAGCACCCCGCCTCTCTGTCGATGGCACACCGGCTTATCAGTTCACCAACCTCGGATCTTTCGCGGAGGAAATGCTGATTCACGAGCACGGACTCGTGAAAATCCGTGAGGACATGCCGCTCGACCGAGCCGCGGTGATTGGCTGCGGTATTACCACCGGCACAGGTGCAGTCTTTCGCACCGCACGCGTCCGCCCCGGCAGCACCGTCGCCGTGATCGGCGCAGGCGGCGTCGGCCTCGCCGCCATCCAAGGCGCCCGCATTGCCGGCGCCAACCGCATCATTGCCGTCGACATGCTCACCCCAAAACTCGAAATCGCAAAAGAACTCGGGGCCACCCACACCGTCGATGCATCCGCAGGCGACCCTGTCGCGCAAGTCCTCGAACTCACGAGCGGCGGCGTTGACTACAGCTTCGAAGCCATCGGCCTCAAAAAAACCGCAGAACAAGCATTCGGCATGCTCCGCAGCGGCGGCACCGCCACCGTGATCGGCGTCATTTCCCCAGGCGTCAACGTCGAGATACCAGGTATGCAGTTCCTTATGGAGAAAAAACTACAAGGCTCGGCAATGGGCTCAAACCAGTTCCGCACCGACATGCCCCGCCTGGTCGACATGTACATGGACGGACGCCTCAAGCTCGACGAAATGCTCTCCGCCCACCTCACGCTCGACCAAATCAACGACGGCTTTGCCGCCATGAAACGCGGCGAAGGCGCCCGCCAAGTCGTCGACTTCAACTAACCAACACCTGGCCAGATCCGAGCAGGCCCGACCAAGCCCACCAGAAAAAACAGAAAAAATCAGCGGCGTTCTCCCCGCGAACTCACCCTTGCACGGGAGAACGCCCTCTTACCCCTACTTCTACTTCACCTCCCCCACCACAGTGCAGATCCACACCCCCCACCCACATCACGAACCAACAGCTCCCACCCACTCTTCCAAA
>DEIU01000027.1:0-24317 GCA_002352645.1 Acidimicrobiia bacterium UBA2766
TTTGATGCCTTGCCCACCCCTGACATGGTATGTGACGGGGAACCGTATTGGATGCGAAATCGTCTGCGCTCTTGGCTGGGACGACAGCAGAAAATTGCGCAGAATACGGGAAATCCCACCATTCCTCCTGAGATCATGCTTATTCTTCGTACAGGAATGGGTCAGGTGAAAGAAATGGCTGAACTAAAAAACAAAGTTAAAGCAAATTTCAATGAACTGATGCAAGACGCTCAAGAGATGGACATCCCTGGTCTTGCCGAAGATTTTCCCCTCATGGCACGTATCGCGATCGATCTCGATATGCGACCGGATCGCCTCGTGTCCACTGCCGACCGGCTTGCACTTGCCGGTATGTGGCCCGCACTCTCCTTCGATGATGACATCATTCAAAGCGAAACGCCGGTTGGTATGTTCTGCCGCGGCCTGCGTGGTGTCGCACTGCGCCATTGCGGCGCGATCGAAGAATCAATGGCAGAGCTTGCTGCTGTGCTACGGTCGCCAATTCTCCCTCGAGATGCAAAAGAATTCTTGGAGTATCAGCGGGCACACAGCGGGATTTTTGCTGGAATGCTCGGGTTTGCTCGTGAAGAATTCAAGATGATCCTCGCGAAGGGTGGCCTGTACGCAGGCCAAGCACAATTCTCGCTGGCCATGCTGGACTCGTACCAAGGACGTTTCCGGGATGTGCTTGAGAGAGCCCCGGAGGACACACTGGCACACCACTGGCAGCGAGTTGTCGGTGACGTGCACAAGTCGAACGCCAACTTTGAGCAGGCGCGAGCGAGCTTCGAGGGAGCAGTGCAAGACGCGGAGCGGTTGGGGGAACCCGGACTTGCTGCTCGTCAGCGTGCCCACCTCGCGGCCTCTGTTGCCTGGTCCTCACCGCAGGAAGCCGTGGCAATGGCACGGGATGCGATTGCGGAGAATCAGAAATTCGACAACCAGTTGGAAGAGCTGATCAGTTACATTGCTCTTGGTCTCGCGAGCATCGGAACCGCCCCTCCGGAACAGGCAGAAGCAGCCTTGCAAGAAGGGGAACGTATCGTGCAGGCAACCGGAGCGATCTGGGCAGAACCCCAGCTCCTTGCAACCCGTGCCTTTCAGGCCGCATTTGCAGGCCGGAACGATGACCTTTCCCGACTCACAAACATGGTACGTAATCGTTCAAATGCGTATGGCGCAGAAGGCTACTATGTCGATATTCTGCCTACATGGTCAGGTGGCTCCACCCTGCGTTCAGTTGATCGTGCGCGCAGCTGGCAATGGCTCGATGACGCTGAACAATCCCTGCATCGCTGGCATGAAATTCTCGAAGCCCGCCATGCGATTGCTGCGAGTTGAGATGAAACCGGAGTGGAGGATGGTGCCTAGGACTGTTCTTCCCTTTCGGCGCGCATTCTGCTTTTCATAGGCCGGGATGCCCGCCTTTTCTCCGCGCGTGGCACCGACAGGACAGATCTGTCGGTATCACGCGCGTGATCAGGGACGCGGGCAAGGCTGTTGGGCAGGGCAGCTTGGGGCTGTCTTTTAGGAGAGAGCATCGAGGAACGAGGGGTCGGAGGCGTCTGCTGTCTGCGCGTAATGAACTTGTTTGTGGCGCTGTTTGTGGAGTTTTCCAATTATTGATCGCATGTGGTAGCGCGTGTCGGTCTCGACCGCTCCGGCTTCTTCGAGTAGGCGGAAGGCCCGTTTCGTGAGGGATGAAGGAAACGGGCCGGGGTTCTCCGGTGGGGAGAAGGGGAGCACGTCGAGGGTGCTGTCTGTGCGTAAAGCGACACGCATGTCAATGATGCGGGTTTCGTATTCATCGAGTATTTTTTCCCAGGGTGTGGCACCGGTTGTGGCGGGTGGTGTGGCAGAAGCAGGGGGGTGTGGTGGTACTAGGTGCTTTTTCATGGGACGATTCACATTACGGCTTGGCTTTCCCGGCCGGTGTCTGTTTCTTGGGCAGCTTCGCGCCAGGCGGACTGCAGCGGTTCTATGAGGTCCCGGCAAAACTTGATTTTCTCCGGGTCTTTTTGGATGTTTGCTTCGCGGAGCTGACGCAAAATGTAGTCGTAGATCTGGGCTAAGGATGTTCCCCCGGACCATAGTTCGGGTCGGAGGGAACCGGAGAGCTCAAAGACAATTTCTTGGGCGTGCAGTAATTTTTCGTTTACTACTGCGAGATTGTTGGTTTCGAGTGCTTTTTCGGCTTGGCGCAAGTCTTTCACAAGCGCGTCATACAGCATGACGAGTAGTCGCGCAGGCGATGCTGTAATCACACTGTCTCTGATGTATCTTGCGCGTACTGACTGTTGTGACATGCGATCTCCTGTCAATCGTTCCTGTTGTCTTGTGCGCGTTCTGCTCTGTCTTGACTCGGGCCTTTACCTTCAGGACGATCGAGACGGGTTGGCGAGTGCCTGGCCGAGGAAACTGCCTTGTGCTTGCATTTGTGAGAGTGCGAGTTCCAGCGAAGTGAACTGTCTGCGTAAGGTTTGTTCTCGCAACACAAGCCGGTCATCCCATTCTGAGATCTGAGTTTCGATGTCGCTCACAGTGCTTTTCAGGCCGTCTATACGGGTTTGTATATATCCGCTGACGGGGTTTGTGGCATTTTCGACGACAGATACCAGGCGTTGGGCGAGACCAGGAGTGTAAGAGAAAGTTCCCGAGACCGGTGACGCGGCAGTGATTTCGAGTTTGAGTCCGGTCATGAGTGAGTCGGTCGCGTCTGCGGTCAGTACACGTCCTATTCCTGTGGCGGGTTTTCCTCCGATGGTTCCGGCAACGTTTGTGCCCGAGTGAGTTTCGTAGGTGTTTGCTATGGTTGCAATGCCTGTTTGCCCCGCGCCCACATTGTTGGTTTTTACTTCAAACTGTGTGCTTGCGCCGTACTGTGCCGACTTGATGTGCAGAGCATTGCCTGAGATGGACGCGGAGAGGCCGAGCCCTTTTTGCGACATTGCGTTGTTGATGCCGCTCACGATGTTTGTCAGGGTCTCTCCTGGAGAGGCGCTGTAGGACACTTCGTTTGTGCCGATTCGGAGCGAGATTACTTCTGCGGCTGTAATGGTGCCGCCTCCCAAAACGCTTCCTGTGGTTTGGGCTTGTTGGGAGGCTGTGGTGATGTTGACGGCATAGTCGCCGTCCACAGTGCGATCTCCCGCGGAAGAGAAGCCAATGCCCGAGGTTGGTGATGTGCCGCCTTGGGTAAAGACAGTGGTAACTCCTTGCGGGTCGGCAGTAAAGGCCTCGATGAATTTTTCGCGGTTAAAGTTCAGGCCGCCGCCAAACTCGATACTTACTCCTGCCATGCCGGCACTACCGATGGAGTTTGCACCCATTTGCGCAGATACTGATTTGTAAATATCTTGAAGAAAGCGACGCGCGACGGCGTCGCCGGTTAAAGGCTGGGCTTTGCTTGTCTCAGTGTTGTACTTGCTGAGTGTTTCGACGCTATTGATGGCGGCGTTTGCTGCGTCGACGAAGCTTTGTATTTTGTCGGCGAGTCCGTTGCTGTCTTGTCCTACTTCTATGGTGACGACCGATGCGCTCGTTTTCGCGAGGCTGATTGTGACGCCTGACAGGAGACCTTTGACTTCGTTTGTGGCCGATTCGTAGGTGTAGGCCCCTGGGCCTGTGCCCACAGTGATCTGGGAGTCAGTTCCGGCGAAGAGGGTTTGTAGGCTGCCAATGCCTGAGAACTGACTACTGTCTATCGTGATATTTGATCCTGCACCTGTTGTGGTTGAGGAGAGTTGCATCTGGTAGGAGCCTGGGGTGGTCTGCACCGCTGCCGCGGTGATCCCGCTGTCTGACGTGGCGTTTATGGCGTTCACGACATCGGCCATGCTCCCCGTCCCCGTACCTACCAGATAGGTGTCGAGCGTGCCGATCGAGATGCCTCCGCTCCCGATAGTGGCAGCAAGAGTGTTCCCGCTCCCGTCGCTCAAGTTGACGGTTTGCCCGGTACGCACGTCAGTGACGGTTGTGGCGTTTCCCGCAAGTTTGACGACTGCGTCTGTTCCGGTCAGTGCGACGGCATCGGTGGAGAAACCAAGGGATGCCAGGCTGGATCCTCCCGTGACCTGTAATGTGGCGGCGCTTCCCTGATCGACAGTCGTGAGGGTGAGTGCGTTGCCGTTGCCCGAGACAGAGAAACTGTTTCCCACGGCTGTCTGGACAGCCGTCGCGAGATCGTTTCCTGTGGTATAGCTGCCTGGTGCAATTGTGTAGGTGGAGGCGGGTGTCCCGTCGAGGGCAATATTGATGCTGTCGTTCACTCCCGCAGTAATGGTCACTGGAAGAGCAAGGGCCGTACCGCTTTTTGACGCGGCGCTGGATGCCTGTGTGACTTCTATGGTGTGTTTGCCTGTGGCAAGTCCTACACCGTTTGCCAAAGAGGAAAAACCGCGGACATCTGCTCCTTTGGAAAGCAGAATGTTTCCCGATGCCACCACGCTTGCGGTGGAGGAGACAGCACCACTTGTGATGGATGCCCCGGCTTCGGCGAGGTTGTTGATAATGAAGGACAGACGTCCGGTGAGCGCACTTACTCCGGCACTTGCCTTTGCGAGCGTCTCGTCCGAAGAAGTGACCGTAAAAGCCTGCCAGTCAAGCGCCCGGTCCAACGCGGTGGCGGCACTATTGACCGCGGTGGTGCTGCCCTTGAGTGTACCGAAAGCGTCGATCCGCCGATTCACAGTGGCGAGGCGTTGCTGTAAAAATTGTTGTGGACGTCGCTCAATTGCCATGAGCTGAGAGATGACTGAGCTGGTATTGAGCCCTGAGACAAGGCCGTCAATAGTGCTAAGACCTGTGGCCAATTCTCACCTCCAGATTTCGATCCCGTACGTCTGAGCGCATGTCTGACCGCATGAGGAAATGCTCTTGTCGCCGCGTATTCCCCAGATGGAGTGCCGTGTCAGGCCAGTGTCGACCCGTCTCGACGCGTGTCGACAATGCTCGACCCGCGAGTTCAGGCACTCGGACAGACTGGTCTCTCAGGCCTTTATTGGCCTTTCTTACCGAGAAGGTCTCATCTGGTTGGGAATCTCGGCTTTTTTCGCCGCATCCTGTAGCGCTCGGTGGGACAGTCCGGGAATGAACACGGATGAATCAGTTTGTGGGATGAAGAGGAGATGAAGGAGAAACGGGTGCGAGGGACGAGTGTTTGCGCTCTCGTTGTCGTTTCTCGAAGCAGGGAAAAGGAGTTGTGAAATGCTCTTTCGAGGAGACCTGGTTGTGGGGAGACCGGTGGTGGAGGTGTGTGGGTTTGTGAGAGATGTCGGGGAGGGTTGCTGCTGTGACTGCCCTGTCCGGCTTTCCTCATGTGAGACGTGTACGCGTTTCTCCCGCCTGGAACGTTTGCGTATTTTCTTCGCGTAGGGTGTTGGCGTGTTGTTTTGAAGGAAAAAAGGATCGGATCTACTTGGCTGGAGCTGAGATCGGGTGCTGTCTGGGGCGGATGTTTCGGTCGAATGCTGTTCTGGCCAGAGGTCTCTTCCCGAACGGAGTGTTTCCTACGGGCCGGGCGCTTGTCCATCGGCGCCCGGCCTATGCGAGCCTCTGTTAACCGAGCAACTGGAGGACCGACTGTGGTGACGAGTTGGCTTGCGCCAACATGGATGTGCTTGCTTGTACCAGAATCTGGTTTCGTGTGAATCCGGCCATTTCGAGAGCCATGTCGGCGTCTCGAATGCGGGACTCTGACGAGGCCAGGTTTTCTGCTGCCACCGAAAGGTTGGAGATTGTGTTTTCCAGCCGGTTTTGGAAAGCACCGAGCCTGCTTCGCATACTCGACACTGTGGTGATTGCACTGTCGATATTGGCGAGGATCCCGGCAGATCCTGCCGTGATCTGTGCGACAACCGATGCTGCAGTCAGGCCGAGACCTGACTGGGCCATGGCGCTCGATATGGAGACGGATATCTGGTTGTAGCTTTGTGTTCCGGCGCCCACATGGAAGGTAAACGACTGGTTTGTTTGGATTAGCTGTGTCGTTCCGAACATGGTCGCTTGACCAATTCGGTCAATCTCGTTCAGTGCCTGCTGGACTTCGTCGCCAATCGCATCTCGCGCGTTCTGGTCGTTGGCACCGACGTTTGACGCCTGCACTGCGAGGTCACGTACGCGTTGCAGCAATGCGTGTGTCTCGTTCAGTGCCCCTTCTGCTGTTTGGATGACGCTGATGCCGTCTTGCGCGTTACTCGTCGCCCTTTTCAGGCCGTTGATATGTGACCGTAGGCTTTCGGAGATAGCGAGGCCCGCTGCGTCGTCAGCTGCCCTGTTGATACGGAATCCCGAGGAGAGTTTCTCCAGGGATTTACTTAACATGTTGGAGTTGTTATTCAGGTTCCGGAACGCGTTCATCGACCGGATATTGTGGTTGATTTGCATGCCCATAGGGCGGTCTCCTCCTTGAGCATTGTTGCGGATTGTTGCCCCATCCGTGGGGCAGCAGCATGAGTGCTGCGACTCGTGTTTCTATCGTCTTGCGCAGCGTTTGCATGAGTGGAGCAGTGCGGAAAAACGGCAGGGCTTCGCTCAGGAACCCTGCACGAGTATGTTTCGTACAGGGGCAGGATCAGGAACAGGGGCAGGATCAGGATCAGGGGCGCTGTAAATCCACTCTTGGGCCTGCAGGACGAGTTCTTTGTCGTCTCCCGCGTTCTCGTACACATGGGTCATGAGAGTTTCGGCCTGTTCGTTTGCGCCAAATTCCTCCAATGCCAGCGCGAGCGAGAACATGCGGTGTGGTGTGGTGGCAGCGGCGAAGACAAACGGGCCGAGCAGGGCGGGAGCAAGCTCGTTTATCTGCCAGAGTACGCTGGGAAAGTCGGTTTCTGCGATCAGGGGCGCACTGTGGCGCAATGATTCTTCTGCGCGTTTGTCGTGAAAGGCGCCTGCTGCGAGTGCTGCTGCCCGAATGCGTTCGTCCGCAGGAGCACCGAGGTTGTTTGCGCGTGTGATAAGTGGGCAGTGTGTGTCTGCGCCGGAAATGCGAAGACGAGCTGTCCACTCAAATACATGTTCAAGGTCGAGCATTGGGCAAAGTTTGACAATACCTGCGAGTACCCCAGAGTTTTTTGGCCGCTGTTCCCAGAGTGCTTTGAGGAACTCTTCGGCATCACTTGCAGGCGCAGGGATAAGCTGTGCCATCACTGCTGTGGTGCGATCTTCTGGGACGAGACCTGCCGCTTTGTCCATGCTGTGTCCTGCTTGCCGGCAGGAATGAGCGAGGGCCGCCCAGACTGCAAGTTCTGTTCCCGAATTTTCTGCCGCTTCGAGGTATGCCTCAACAGATTCGTCCCAGCGTTTTGCTGCCGCCATTGCAGCTCCACGCTGTATGGTGGCGAGCACCGAAGGGTACGCGCAGTCTTCGTCTCCGACTCTCTCCTCGATTTGTGCAAAGCAATCGAGCGCCCGGTCGGGGTCTTCGAGATTAAGCCAGATTACTCCTTCGAGATAGTTGGCCATGCCTTGCTGTGCGGAGATCTCACGCAGCTTTTCTATGACGGGGAGGCCGTCTTTTGGCTTTCCAAGTGCGAGGCTTGTTTCGATGATTCCCTTGTACGCGCTACGCAAACAAAAGGAAGAATCCGTGTTTTCCACTGCCCGTTTGTACTGGGTGAGCGCTTCTGCTTGTTTCCCTGCGAACGCGAGACTGCGGGCAAGATTCAAGATGTTTTGAATATTCTTGTCGTCTTTGTCGGCGCTGGTCTGCGCGAGACGCAGATTGCGTTCTTGCTTGTTGAGGGCCTCAATAGTGTCAGGCCGGTAGCCAGTGTGTACGATCCAAGCCTCTCCTATTTGTCCGACGCGTAAATCAGGCTGGCCTTTTCGTGCGATCACCTGTTCGTGCAGAGATCCTGTCCACTGGGCCCGTTCCCGGCGAAAGATACGCAGAGCGCGATGCTCCGTATAGAGACCGTACTGATCCCCACTTTCGGAGCCGAGGTTCCGTATTGGCATGAGAAAGCCGTCTGGCGCGATCGGGGATTCGAGCAGTCCACGCAGTCGGCGTTTGTTACATTCGATCACCTCATCGGCGTCAATGTGGAGAATCCATTCACCTTTACACAGATCGAGTGCTGCGTTGCGTGCTTTGGAGAAGTCGTCCTCCCATTTTCCTTTCACGACATGCGCGCCTGCGAGTTTGCATACTCCGATACTGCGATCGACTGATCCGGTGTCATAGACCACGACTTCGTCGACGAGCCGATCGAGTGAGGCAAAACAATCCGGCAGGTTGTCGAATTCATCTTTTACGATCATGCAGGCCGAAAGGAGAATCGAAGAGTCGGTCTTCTTCTTGGAGGGGCCCAGGCTGAGGTGTGTTCCGGGCACAAGCAACAGCAGAAGCACTTTGTTTGCCAGCACAAGCGAACGTCTTGCTTCGTGCTTTTTTCCAGTGTCTTTCGTGGTGCTGTGTCTGGTGTTTTGGTTTTCTGTGGGTTGTTGGGTGAGAGCGGCGACAAGAGCTGTGACATAGTTGTCACGGGTCTTGATTTTTTCTGGGTGTCTGCTCACGATGGCGTGTGCTTGTTCGGTTTCTGCTCGGCGTGTGAGCACACATGAAGGGTGAAGCGAAAGAGGTGGGAGTGGGAGCGTCGCGTGAGATTCGTTGGTTTGCCGGTGCTTTCGGGCAAATGACCGGAATTCTGAGCGGGAGTCGAACGTTTTTGGTGCGTCGGGGACTGCCTGTGCAGTCGGTACTTCGAGTGTCCCTGTGATGCAGGGGCCTGCTGCTGCCCCTGTGCGGAGAGCGTCTGTGAGGTCGGCGATCCAGCGTGGTGGGACAATGGTGTTGGGGGAGAGGAAGATGACGAGTTCGGTGCTGCACTCGTGTAGGGCCGCCCCGAAGAAGTCGGGAATACTGCTGTTTGTTGCTTGCCTTACTGTTTTTAACCAGGATAGTTTTTCCAGTTCAGCGCTTATCTTTGTGTTGTCATGACCGATGAGGACAAGGATTTTGTCCTCGCTTCCCAGGGTGGGACGCACGGTGTTGAGACATTCTTGTGTGGAAATGGAGTCCTCGGCAAGCAAGAGGATTGAAACAGGTGGACGAGATGTTTTCATCGGTTTCGTTATCACTTTCCCTGGTGAGTAGCTGTTTTCTCCACTCGCGCGAGGCAGCTGGACCACGGAGCGCCGGCTGTGTTTTACTGGGCGCGTCGTTTGGCCTTTTTGGCCTTTGCGTCGATCTTGCTCTAGTGATCGGCAGGATCTTCCGACACCTCAATGGTCAGAAAGATGGAAGAAACGGGCAAGACGCGATAGAAGAGGGATCTCTCGCTCCGCGCTGCGAACGCGTGTGTGTTCTGCAAGGACGCAGGATCGGTGCTCTGGCGACTTTGCCAGTGTCCGGCTCTGATCGAGCGGAGGCACAGTGAATTTCACTGAAGTGTCTGATGTTCTGCGACGTGAGCGAGACTTAATTGAACTCTTGCATTTTAAGTTAGAGGAAGAACGGCTTGTCCTTACGACCGGACAGTCTTCTTGGGTGGAACGCTCCGCGAGAGAAGTGGAGGCAGTGTCTGAGGAGGCGCACCGGGTCGAGGAGGATCGCCGGCGTATTATCGAGGCATTTGCGGGCCGGCTAGGCATACACGGCGAGTGCACTTTGTCGGCGCTGCGCCAGGCTTCTCCACCGGAATGGGCGACGGTTTTTGCGGACCATCAGTCAGTAATGGCAGATCTTGTGCCCAAAGTAAAAGAGGCTGTCGAGGCAAACAGAGAGCTGCTTTTGCGTGGCACGGACTCGGTACGCCAAGCGCTTGCCGGGTTTGGTCGAGAGCAAGATCCGGGAGACGAGAAGGTATACGCCCGACATGGTGGACCGTCGGGAAGCGCGAGAAACCGTGCCTGCTTCCTCGATTGGAAGGTGTGAGATGTCGGATTTTTACGGAATCAATATCGCTCTTTCTTCTTTGTACGCACAACGTCAAGGGTTGGAAACTACCGGTCACAATATCGCGAACGCTGAAACAGAGGGGTATTCCCGCCAAAAAGTAGATATGTCTGCCACAAGCGGAAATGCAGTGCCCGCAGTGTATTCAGTAGCAGCACGTGGTGGGAGTGGCGTGCACGTGACTCGTGTAGAGCGTATACGGGATGCTTTTCTCGATATCCGTTCCTTGGAAGAACACTCTAGTTTCGAGAAGCTGAAACAGTTGCGTCAAGTGCACGAAAGCGTTGAGTCGTTTTTTAATGAGCCTGGGGAGAATGGGATACAGGCACTCCTGAGCGAGTACTGGAACGCGTGGGACGATGTGGCGAATAACCCTATCGATGTGTCTGCTCGTCAGGTCTTGGTAGAACGCGGCCAAACACTTGCAGCTGCGCTGCGAGAAGTTGACGCTGATCTTGACGTATTGCGCGACACGATTTTATCGAGGCTGAAGGCAGAAGTTCCTACAGTATCAGAGAAATTTCTCCAGATTGCCGACCTCAACCAGGCGATTGAGGTCGCCAACATGTCAGAGCTCGGAGTGAACGATCTGCTGGACCAGCGTGATCTCCTGATAAAAGAAGTGGCAAAAAAGACCGGTTTACGGATTCGCCCTGGTGAGAATGGGCAGATGAACCTGTTCCTGGGCGGAGCAATGGTTGTGAACAACAACAGTGCAATGCCGGTGCACATGAACACGAATCGAATACCGCCTCTGGTGGAGTTTGCAGTCTCCGGCCTGCCTGTCGAAATATCGACAGGGGCGATTGGAGCGATGCTCCAGGTGGTTGACAATACTGCTCCTGGCCTGATCGAACGTTTGCGAGGGCAGCTTGATGAGGTTGCGCGAGAACTCGTGGCTTCTGTCAACGCGATGCACGTTTTCGTAGCGGGAACGAATGATACCTACACCCTGGACGGGAAAGAATCAGGGACTTTTTTCTTGGGCACAGATGCCAAGTCGGTCAAGGTGGATCCTGACGTGGCCCAGAATCCGCGTCTTGTGGCAGCAGGACTCGGAAATGCGGCCTTCAACGGGGAGAACGCCTTGCGTCTCGCTGAAGTGGGATCCGAGACCGAGGGAATAGATGCCGGCTACCGTCGCATGATTGTGGACTTTGGGGTTGAGGCGCGCGCGGTTGATCGGCGCTATGACGTGCAATACGGCCTTGTGCGTCAAGTGGATGCGGCCCGGTCTTCTGCTGCCGAAGTGAGCTTGGATGAGGAAATGGCGAATATGGTGCGTTTTCAGCGTGCCTATGAGGCGGCTGCCAAGTTTCTCAGTACTGTAGACCAGCTTCTCGGGACGCTCTTGTCTTTGGCTCGATAATGCTCTCGGGATGCGACTGATTCCACAAAAGTGTTGTCATCTTTTCGGTTTTTTCTTTGATTTTTCCGAGTGGTTTTTTTGGGAAGTGCCCAGAAGTGGCGTGAACCGGGAAGGTCGGGAAGAGGAAAGAGACAAAAGTTTGTGACCGTGAAAAGAACGTGAAAGGGAGAGAAAATGGGTATCCGGGTGACGGGCCGGTCGCTGAGTAACACGGTGATGGTCGGGCTTCATGCCAATAAACAAAAGATGCAGGAGTTGCAACGGCAGCTTTCTACCGGAAAAGTCATGGCAAACCCCTCGGACGACTCGTCTGCTGCTTTGTCGGCGATGCGTTTTCGCGCAGAACTTGCGCGTCAAAAACAGTACCTACGGAACGCGGAAGATGGGCAAAACTGGCTGGGAACGGCTGACCTCGCGTTGACCAGTGCGCTTTCTGTGCTTGGACGGGCACGTGAACTTGTGCTCCAAGGGCTGAATACCGGGGTGAATACGAGTGTTGAACGTGATGCGATTTCCGCTGAAATTTCTACTATTAAAGAGATGCTTGTCTCGCTGGCGAACACTGCTTACTTGGGAAAACCTATTTTTGCGGGGACCTCTAGTTCAACAGAAGCATATGGTCCAGATGGTGATTATCTCGGCAATAATGAGGCTATCACGCGTTCCGTCTCTCGTGGTATTCACGTACAGGTGAGCTTGGATGGGCCGGGTATTTTTGGCGAAGAAGAGCAATCTCTTTTTGTTATTTTAGACAAAATTGTCGCCGATCTTCATGGGAATGAAAGTGCTCTTCTGGAGGATCTTGACGCATTAGATGCAAAAAAGAACAACATGCTAAATGCGCTTGGTCTTATTGGTGCTCGCTTTAATCGCATTGACAAACTTTCCAAGAATACAGAGAGCAAAAAAGATACTGTCCAGAAGATGCTCTCAGAAGTCGAGGATATTGACCTGGCTGAAATAGTCATGGCATTGCGGTCTCAAGAGGCAGCGTATCAGGCTGCACTTGCTGCTTCTGCAAAAGTGATACAGCCATCCCTTGTGGATTTTATTCGATAGTTAACGTTTTTTCCTGATAAGACAGGATGAATATGTCTCGGGAACACCCTCAAGAATCGAGGGAAAATGAGTAAAAAATCTGAATCGCTGCTTTTTCCGTGTCCATCTTTAATGGGGACGACGCTTCACTTTTCCGGAGGTATCCCTGGTTTTTCTGATATATACAATTTTCGTATTGAGCACTGGGGTGGCTTGTCGAGCCCCTTCTTCTTGCTTACGAGCATCGATGGAGAAGAGCAGCTCGAGTTTCTTGTCGTATCACCTGAAGTTTTTTTCCCCGACTATGTGGTGAAGATGGGCGTGGATATGGCAGAGCGTCTTGGCCTGCAAAATGCGGAAGATGCCCATGTTTTTGTGATAGTTACTGTGGGAGAAAATGTGGAAGATTCCACTGTAAACCTTATGGGCCCGCTTGTAGTAAATGAGAAAAACGGGGAAGCAGTTCAGATTGTTCTCTCTTCTCCAGTCTATAATGTGAGTACTTATCTGTTTCAAAAAAATGAAAACCGGACGGAAAAATTGGGTTGAAAACGGCATATTTTTCTAACAAAAATTGGTATCTGCGGATGCAGAATGCCTGTATTATGTGCTCTGTTATTTTGATCCATCCGGTCCGCCACGGAGGGAGTGCCGGTGCTTGTTTTGTCCCGGAAACCCAACCAGAGCATCATGATTGGTCACGATATCGTGGTGACTGTTCTTGAGGTGAGAGGGGATCAAGTGCGTCTTGGTATCCGCGCTCCCCGGCATGTGGACGTACATCGTGAAGAGGTCTATGCAGAATTGCAAAAAGCCAACAAAGCAGCTGCCCACGTGCCGGGAAAAGAAGTCCTTGCCTCTTTGGAAGCGCAAGCGAGAAACGCGCAGGAAAAATTGGAAAAAGAGAGTGAGATGACACGTAGTAAGGGAAGAATAAAAGAAACAAACACTGGGAAGAAAATGGGGGAGAAGAAACCCGAGACATAATTCTTTCAATAGGGGGCCACCTCGATAATTCCCCTCATCGTCGTTCCGTTGTTGCCCCTCGTTGTTGTCGCATTGCCCCCCTCATTGTCGTTGCGTTCTCACCTCTCGTTGTCGTTCCGTTGTACTTCTTCGTTGTCGTTCCGTTGTAGCCTCGTTCTCGCCTCTCTCATCGTATTGTCTGTTCTCGTCGCCCCTCTTTCCCGCCAAAACGAACAATCGTGAGTTTGCAGGTGGAAGCAGGACGCGAGCGCGCTCCCGAAGTGGGTCGGGAGAAAAGAGGGCATGACACATGCCGCGAATTTTGTGTAGATCCTGGGAGAGAGTTTGAGGAGAAGGAGAGAAAGCTCCGCCTCTGCTCTCTCGCCTGTGCAGAAGAGGCCTTTCGAGCAAGCCTGAGAGCAAGGTCTGGAAGAGTCGGGATTTTTTCGTGCAAGAGAAAACCTGAGGCAAGAGGAATTGGCCCCATTGCCTGTGCTGTCAAGAGATGGGGCACGTCTTGTTTTCAGATCTTTGGCGTACTCTCTTGTGAGGCGGAAAACGTGTGCGCTGTCGCAGCAGATGCTTCGCCGGGTATTTTCTCCAACAATTCCCCCAGTTTGACACGACCTGCCCGTCGTCCAAGCGCGTGGAGAGCGAGAAGATCTCCTGCGGCTTGTGCTCGTTTCAATGTGGAAAATCCGTATTCTTGGTGGGGAATCATGGCCTCGACAGTGTCATCCGTGATGACCTGTACAAAGACGCCTGTCGCAGGACCTCCCTTGTGCAACTGTCCGGATGAGTGCAGGAAACGAGGGCCCAACCCCAAGGTCACAGGAATTCCAAGCTGCTCCCGTAAGTGGGCGCGTACGGTGTGAAGCTTCGGCACAAGGTCGGAGTTTGGGTCGACATACGCGTGCAGTGCCAGATAGTCGCCTGGGTTTACTGTTGCGAGCAGCTCCGAGAGAGGCGTGTGTGCGACTTCTGGGAGCCCATGATGGAGCACTTCGAGTGTTGTCTTTTTTGATGCCGCCACATCAGGCTGGTCAAAGGGATTTAGCTGCATCGCTGCACCTGCGATTGCTGTGGCGAACTCCCAACGGAAAACCTCGGCTCCAAGCGCTCTTCCTGTCTGCGTGAGAGGTGTTGGGCTGCCTTGTGTGCTCGATGGTGTGTCTTCTTGGGTGGAGGGGCAATCGGAGGGCAGGAGCAGGACGGGATGACCTTCTGCTGTGAGGCGGGAGGAGGTCTCTTCGTTGTTTCCCACGAGAACAAAAATTCGGTCGTTTCCATAGTCTTGCGGCGCGGCAGGTATTTCGTCGATCACGGGAATGAGCCCTGTCCCGTGTTTGCCTGTGGATTCGGCGACGAGCTGTTCAATCCAGACAGCGAGTGGGGCGAGCGCGTCTGGCAGGACAATCGTGAGCTTGTCACGTCCGGATTGGGCTCCCGCGGCGATGAATGTCCCGAGGCGTAGCGCTGTGTTTTCTGCCGGATCGTCGATGTGGGTTGTGCGCGACATCGCGACTGCGCCGTCCAGGATTGTCGAGATGTCTATGCCGAGAATGGCGGCGGGAACGAGTCCAAAGTAAGAGAGCGCAGAGAATCTGCCGCCGATGTCGGATGGATTTTCAAAAACCCGGTTAAAGGAACGTTGCCGTCCGAGAGTCGCCAAGGCCGTCTCATGGTCGGTAATCGCTGTAAACTGTTCGCCTTTTCCCACGATCTCCCAGAAATAGGCGAGCTGGCTGGTTGTTTCGATAGTGGTGCCTGATTTTGATGCGGCGATGAAGAACGTGGTGGGGAGGGGAAGGGTGTGTGCGACACGGGCAATTGCTTGTGGATCTGTCGTGTCAAGCAAAGTGAGGCGGGGACCCGCACCTGCACGAAGACGTGTTGGGGGGAAGACCTGGGAGAGGACTTCGGGGAAGAGACTTGAGCCTCCCATGCCCATGATGACGACATCAGTATAGTTATGTCCGATTGTGTGTCCCCAGGCCATGAGCTCTTTTGCGCCTTGGGCCATAGGCGCCATGACGGAGAGCCAGCCGAGGCGGTCGGTGATTTCCGTGGGATCTTCCCGCCACAAAGTGTGGTCTCTTTGCCAGACACGCGCAGTGGCCTGGCGTGTTGTCAGGGCTTTTTGCAATGGGGTAATAAAATCGGCGAGGGGGCCGAATTGCTCAGCCACAATTTACCTCTCTCAGGGGAGTTCCGGGGAGCGGACGGTACTGTATCCGGCATGGGAAAGCCGGCACGCGGAGAGTCCGGTTTCGGGACCGTCCGCCTGAGAGGAGAATACCGGCTGGAACATGTTTTTCTGTTTTTCCTGCCGATTTTGCCTGCCGGCTTACTGGTCAGGAGTGTCACCGACTTTGTTTTTTGGCTCTTTGAGAAGAGTGGTTGGGAAGCGAGGAATTGCAGCATTTCGGGGCTTTTGCAGAGGTGGGAGTGTGGATATTTTTCGGCGTTTACCGATATTTTTTGTCTGCTCTTGGGAGAAGTCAAGGTGCGATGCTCCGCAAGAAAAGTTTCTTTTTTAAGAGTTAGTTTTTCAAGGAAGACAATGCTTCCCGAGGACGCACTTCATTGCCGCCTGCGAAAAAACCCACTCTTTTCTCACTAATCAGGCGGATTTGTTCCGAGAGTGGAAGTGTCTTCCACTCGATGACGGTTATTGGTGTTGGAGTTCCGTCTCTATCGACGATGATCTCGTCGACAATCGCCACTTGCCATCCCCTTTGACTGTCTCGGGCTATCTTTTGCTCTCTGTATGAGCAAGACAGGCGCGCGAGGACCTTACCGAGCGGGGGAGAGCCGGGTGTGCGACGCGTCCCGCTGCGACACTTTTCGGCGGAAAAGGCGGACAGCATGAGCGGGAATTTGGAAATAACCTGCCAAGAAGCAGGTTGGAGATTGGTTTCGCTTGGTTTTTGAGGCAGATGCGCAGCTCATTCGTAAAATAGTTCGGGCGGGGGCGAGAACGTGAGAGCCAGGTTTTCGCTGACTGTTGCTGTGAGGTTGTCGGGTATGGGAGTGTCTATACCTGGTGTGAGCTGTGCTTTGAGGATATTGGTTGTGGTCGCGCGGCCTCTCGAGCCGGCGAGACTTGCCGTTGTGCCATCGCAGGTTGCTCCGAGGGCAACGAGCCCCGCGTCACACCTCCATGAGCCGACAGAGGTGAAGTGCATGGTGGCCGGGGAACGAGGGTGACGAAACCCGATCTGGAGAAGTATCGAATATCGTGTACGGCGATATCAAAATTCTGTATGTGTCGCATCATATCTATGACATATGTGTGGGATTGTGCAGTCGGGGTTGCTCGTCATTGTTGGCACTGACTCGTGGAACAGGAAAGCGGGAAAGGTTGTTGTTTTTAGGGAGTGAGCGGGCATTCAAGTTGTGGCAGAGGGGCTTTTCGGGAGAGGAAACGGGGGGAGGAAACTGTATTTGCTATGCGTATGCGAACTTGCGATAGGGTATTTAATGTTATGATATATAGACAATTGAGGATATTTATCCTTATTGGCAATGTTTTTCTTGAAAATATATCGCATTAATTATGTTAATAGTGTGCTGTAGTGTCTCGACATTGTGCTGAGGAGTTTGTGAGAGTGTGCGTAAAAGCAGAGAGACCTATGGCGCACGAAGAGCGTACTCGCAGGCAAAGTGACGCGAATCTCTATGATCGTGCAGTTCTTACGAGTTCCTGTTTGGTGAGAAACCCCTCAAGATTCAATCCGAGTAGCCCAATACCGAAGATCAATACGAAGATCAATACCGAAGACGCGGAGGAGGAACTCTCATTGAAACGCGGGGAGGCATGTGGGCGCTGGATGCAGAGGACCGGGCGTGGGGGAGACGCTTCCGATAGGTCTATCCGCGTACTTTCGAGGGTATTTTTGGGAAAGTATTCTTTTTGAGGAGTGTTCTTTTCTGATTTTGGCAGAGGCACTCGCGCGCGATACTGCGTGTTTGTCTTTTTTGGGGAGGGGGTAAAATGCCGGACTGGGCACAGAATCAAGGGGAGAAACATCTACGGAAGAACGAGAATATATTGACTGTATTTTTGACTTCTGTTGTTTCTTTGTCACGCTGGAAGACAGCGTTTTTCTTATGGGATTCCCGAAGTTGCCGTGCCCCTCGTGCCGGGTCGCGTTGTTTGTGGTGGGGTTCGTCTCGGCGTCTGTCTTCGGGAAAGCCGCTTTTTCTTGTTTTTTGTTGCCTACTTGTTCTTGTTGCAAGTGGATGCGCAGACGGGAATGGCTCCGAGGGTTTTTCTCCCGTTTCGATAGAAGATTCCGGGGAAAAGTTTCATCTGCTTGGGGTGCAGTGGACGAAAGATCATTTACCGCTGTTTGATGATCGAATTCGCTCTCTCGCAGGTGGTGTGACGGTACGTGAGATTGTGTGGTGCGACGTGGAGCCCGTACGGGGAGAGCGTGATTTTGGCGCCGTCGAAGAAGAAGTCGCGCTTGCGCAAAGTTACGGTTACAGAGTGCTGTTCCGTGTACGTGTTGGACAGTGTTGGGCGACCGATGCCAGTGTGCACGCTTTTGAAGAGGGTGCAGGGCAGACGGGAGAAAACTTTCCGGCAATCTCTGGGCAGGGGACTGTTTCTGCTTCGGAGTTGTCTCTTGTGCAGGGCCAGGATGAGGAGGATGGCGAGGGCGACGCAGATGCAGACAGCAGCGGAAAAGACTCCGTGGAAAAACTAGGGAAAACTCCTGAAGAAGATACGCAAGAGCAGGAAAAAGCCTCGAAAGACACGCTTGTTGCCTCTCGCATGCCTGTCGATCTCGACGCGTACCGTTCTTTTGTTATTGATGTGGCGAACCGTTTTGGTTCGCCAGAAAATTTTTGGTACGCCATTGAGCGAAATATTGATGATCTTGCCTTTTGGGATGGAACGTTTCTTCAGTATGCACAGCTTGCCGAGGTTGCTGCTGGGGCATTGCGGGAGATATCGGAAGAGAAAAATATTCCTTTTGTTGTGATCGATGGTGGATTTGATCCGGCACTATACGGTTATGTTTTAGTTTCTCGGCTTTTGCCGGAGAATTTTTTTGATTACTTAAAAGAAGAAACCGTGCCGAGCGACACAATAAGTGATGACAATAGGGTCGGAACAACCGGAGATGTTCCTGTTACGAGTGTTGCTCCTGCTGAAGGCCCCTTTCCTGGAGAGGACGCGGGTGAGGACGCGGGAGAAGTACCGGAAGAAGATGTCTTTGCCAATGAGGCGGAGTTGGAGGCGGCGCGGGAATTTTACAACCTCTTTTTTTCCCGCCGTTTTGCTGTGCAAGGAGGAGATTTTTCGCCTGCTGAGGACAATCAGATCTTTGTGGAGAGAATGCGGTCTCACCGCGTGACGCGATCGATCGATTTTTTTGATTCGCTCGCGGCACTTTCCCTCGAAGAGGACACGAAGCTTGACGGGCATCAGTTCCACTATGTCGACAATTATGCCTATCTCGAGCAAGTGCTTGATCTTGTGCAAAATGAGTTTTCGCCCAGCTGGCGCCTTTCTGCCTGGGAAATCGGCCTTTTCTGGCCCGGAGAGGAATTCTCCGAAGGAGCCGCTGCCATGGATCTCGGGAAAACCCTGGCCATTTTGCTCGCGCACCGAATCGATCCTGTGGTGTACGATCTTTTTGTGGCCGGCGAACCTCTTGATGAAGATGAACTCGCAGGCGCGGATCCCGTTTTCGTAGAGGGAAAGCGCGCGCTCTATTTACCTTTTGATATACAGCGCTCGATGTCATTGGTTTTCCAACAGTTCGTCCGTATCACAAGTTCTGCGAAGCGTTTGCGAGTGGATATGGACGTGCGTCCTATCGTGGGTACAGATTTTGTCGGGGTTGCAATATGGAATGGCAGCCAAACCTCGTTTGTGCTTTGGAGTGACGCGGATTTTTCTGCAGTGCTGACTGGCCCGCCCATGAAAGATGTCAGGATTACTACGCTTTTGGGCGAGAAACAAGAGTGGGGAGTGCCTGGCCTTGTGCTGAGCGTGAATCCTGATCTGCTTGAAGTATCTGAACAACTGATTCCTGCGATGCGAGAGCTTTTTCGGAGCGAGGGTGTCATGGTGAAAAATGGGAATTGAACCGTGTGAGGGCCGTGGGAAGTGGGCCGAGGGCCGTGTTCCCGCTCTGCCGCGTCGCTCATCTTGCCTATACAAGCTAGTTTCTACTGCAGTGGGTCTGTGTTTTGCCCGTGACTTTTGCTGTTCTACCTCTATTTTTCCTGTTTCCCTGGAGAGGCAAGACGCAGAGTGGGGAAGAGCGCCATGACTTGTGCTGGAATCGGCTTGCGCTCTGCCTATTCTGTGTGCGGTACTTCTGCGGGACGCGTTTTTGTCGTTCCGCTTTATTGCCCGTTATTGCCTTTTTCTGAGCGAGTCTGAGGAAAGAGCATTTTTTGCGTGTTGCGAGAACCGACCCGTGTCACGTTGTCTCGTGGCCTTGCGCTCTGCGTTCGGTCGGGAGGCGTGCGCGCGCGTGGCAATGAAGTAGCGGCAAGCGTGCGCGTGGAATGCGACGTGCGGATCGAAGCGCGTCTTCCTGCGAATAGGCATGAAAATAGGACGAAAGACGGTTGAGTGGGTAACTGTGGTTGTCCCTTTGCCGGCAAGAGCCCCTGACTGATGGCCAGAAGGAGTTTGGGCATGGGAATCAAGATCGGGATTAATGGTTTTGGGCGCATTGGCCGGAATGTTTTTCGGGTTGTGCAAGAAAGTGGCGCTGATGTCGACATTCTTGCGGTGAACGATATCACTGACGCTGCCACACTTGCTCACCTGCTGAAATACGATTCAGTGCACGGTGTTCTCGCCGATGAGGTAACGGCGACGGACGACACGATCAAGGTTGCTGCCAAGGAAATAAAGATCTTTTCTGAACGCGATCCTGCAGCGTTGCCCTGGGGGGACCTCGGTGTCGATGTCGTGATCGAATCCACCGGCATTTTCACCCAGCGTGAAAAGGCGGCTGTCCACATTGCGGCAGGGGCAAAACGTGTGGTGATTTCGGCTCCCGCGAAAGGGGAGGACCAAACCTTTGTCTTGGGAGTGAACGAAGACAAGTATGACCCGAAGCAGCATTTTGTCGTCTCGAATGCGTCCTGCACAACAAACTGTGCTGCTCCTCTTGTGAGCGTGTTGCATGAAACCTTCGGCGTGGTCTCCGGTTTTATGACGACAGTGCACGCCTACACCAACGACCAGCGCATTTTGGACCTGCCCCACAAGGATCTGCGACGGGCGCGAGCTGCTGCCGTGAATATCATCCCGACTTCCACAGGCGCAGCCAAGGCGATCGGTCTTGTGCTGCCTGAGCTGGCCGGAAAACTCGATGGCATTTCGCTGCGCGTGCCGGTTCCCGACGGCTCGATTACCGACTTTGTGGCACAACTTTCGCGTGAGGTCACGAAAGACGAAGTGAATGAGGCATACGCCAAGGCCGCAGGCCAGTCCCGCTGGCAAGGTATCCTCAGGTACACAGAGGATCCTTTGGTTTCTTCCGACATTGTGGGCGACGCGCACTCCTGCATCTTCGACTCGAAGATGACTCAGGCAATGGGCAATCAGGTGAAAGTGCTTGGCTGGTATGACAACGAGTGGGGCTACTCGAACCGTCTGGTAGAACTGGTGCAGAAGATTGCGTGAGCTTGATGACCTTCCGGTCGTGTCAGGTACCAGGGTTTTACTGCGTGTCGACCTGAATGTGCCCTTGCGCAATGGTGTCGTGACTGACGATCTCCGCTTGCGTTCTATTGTGCCTACCGTTCATGCATTACGCGAGAAGGGCGCGCGCGTTGTGCTCATGAGCCATCTCGGGCGACCAAAAGGCAGGATCGTGCCGGCTTTGTCGCTCTCGTCCGTGGTAAAACCCCTGGAAAGCCTGCTGGACGCGCCTGTCGCGCTGTTGCCAGGTGTGATCGGGCCAGAAGTCGAGAAGGCACTGGATGAGCTTGAGAGTGGGACAGTTGCCCTGCTCGAAAATCTGCGATTTCACCCGGGTGAAGAAAAGAACGACCCTGACTTTGCCGCGGCTCTGGGCCGGCTCGGCGATGTGTATGTGAACGACGCGTTTGGCGCGTGTCATCGTCACCATGCCTCCGTGGACGCGGTGTGCGACATTCTTCCCGAACATGGCATGGGCCTGCTTGTCGCGGCAGAAGTTGCGGCGTTTTCTCGTCTGCTCGTTGACCCCCCCTCGAATTTCGTTGCCCTCTTGGGTGGGGCGAAAGTCTCCGACAAACTCGCCGTCGTGTATTCCCTGCTCAAGAAGGTTGACACCCTTTTGATCGGAGGAGCGATGTGTTTCACGTTCGCCCTTGCGCAAGGAGGCACGGTTGGTTCTTCCCTTGTGGAAAAAGAACGTGTGCCTGATGTCCTTGCCGCGCTCGACCGGGCAGCAGAACTTGGAAAAGAGATTCTGCTCCCTATCGACGTGGTGTGTGCAGCCAAGATCAAAGAAGGTGTCCCGACTGTGCTGCGTCCTCCTGGCGAGGTACCTGTGGGCGAGATGGGCCTCGATATTGGTCCCGAGACTGTCAGGCTCTTCAAAGAGAGAATTGCGCGGGCAAACGCTGTCCTCTGGAACGGTCCAATGGGGGTTTTCGAGACCCCTCCGTTTGATGCCGGCACGCGGGCTGTGGCTGAGGCTTTTGCTGCTGCCCCTGGGTTCACTGTGGCAGGCGGTGGTGATTCGGCCGCTGCCCTGCGAAAAATGGGTCTTGCGCAAGAAATCGGTCACCTTTCAACAGGGGGTGGTGCTTCACTCGAACTGCTCGAGAAAGGCGACTTGCCCGGCCTGGAAGCTCTCCGCCGTTGAAATCTGGCATACCGGTTTACAGTTTTCCCTGTGAGCCGGTGCCGGGTGATTCTTCTCGGTTGCGCCGCCACGCGGCGACCGGAATACGATGAGGAGTTGGGATGGGACGTAAAGCCATCATTGCAGCAAATTGGAAGATGCATAAAACGCAGCATGACGCGTTGCAGTTTGTACAAAAACTGAACTATCTCTTGCGCCCTGCCGATTTTGAGCGTGTTGAGATTCCCATCTGTGGGCCTTTTACGGTGTTACGGACCCTTCAAACTGTGTTCGATGCCGACAAGCTGCATTTTCGCCTTGGTGCGCAAGATGTTTTTTGGGAGGAAAAAGGCGCCTATACAGGTGCTATTTCTGGGCCAATGCTGGCAGCCCTCGCGGTCGACTTTGTGATTGTCGGACACTCGGAACGGCGTGCCATATTCGGAGACACCGACAAGACAGTGCGCAAGAAGATCGAGACCGTCTTCAAGAACGGCATGACCCCCATCATGTGCTGCGGCGAGACCGAAGCAGAGCGTGAAGCCGGAGAAACCGCTGCAAAAGTCACGCGGCAAGTACAAGCAGGCGTGGCCGGCCTTTCTGCAGAGCAGGTCGGACAGATGGTGATCGCCTACGAGCCGATCTGGGCCATTGGAACAGGAAAGACCGCGACTCCCGAAGACGCCCAGGAAACCTGCGGGCTTATCCGCAAAGTTGTTGCCGCAGCAGCAGGAGACACTGCCGCTGCGGCGCTACGCGTGCAATACGGCGGAAGTGTGAAACCTGGCAATGTCGAGATGATTATGGCCCAACCCGACATTGACGGTGCGCTTGTCGGTGGTGCCTCGCTTGACCCGAAAGACTTCTCCATGATTCTGACCGGCTGGTGAGTTTTCCGCTTGCTCCCGACACGAGAAAACAGCGCGGGAGCAAATCTTGCGGACAACCGGACAATAGCTGGATAAACAGGGACTCTGGACAGGCATGTCGTCGCTGCACTCCCCCGGAAGGGAGCGGTGCAGCTACGACGTGCCGTGTGGGGATTTCCGTGTGACAGGTTTGCGTGCACGCGCTGCTTCAGCGCCTTTCGACTCGGCTCTTTCGACTGGGCCCTTTGCGTGTGCTTTTCCCTGAGTTTTTTTGTCTATCGGGCTGCAGGAATAGGGGGTGAGGTTTCGCTTGTGCGAGGGGTAGGGGCTGAGTGGAACTTGTCGAGCGTCAATGGCAGGAGGTGCCGCGCGAGAAATTCTGCTCCTGCTTGCGTCAAGTGGATGCCGTCGGCCATACGCATCTGGCGTTTTGCGCCCTGTTTGTCATTGAGATATGTGCTGTAGTGGCCATTTTTGTCGGTGAAGAGCGCTTGGGTGCTCACGAAGGTGACATGTAGCCGCTGTTTTGCTTCTGCTTTGCTGATCTTGTTGATGAGACGTGTTTTTTCGTTTAGTTTTTTATCTCGCATCACAGGTTGTCCGACCCAAAGCACAGGCCGACCTTCGCTGGAGAGAAAATCCATGAGTTTTCCCACGCGCGCCGCGTATTCTGCTTTCCATTCGTTGCTTGCAAAGGAGAGATGCCCGCGCTGCGGGTTCGCCAGTGTTTGGTCAGGGATTGCTTGACCGTCATTCGCGCCAATGGCAATCACAACGACACGCGGGTTGTGACTTTCCATCTCCTGTTCCATCTTTTTTTGCCAGTCGAAATAGTCAGAACGCACGATGCCTGTGGCGGCCTGCGCAAAAATCGTCCATTCCGTGTC
Source organism: Acidimicrobiia bacterium UBA2766 (assembly GCA_002352645.1). Classification (GTDB taxonomy): domain Bacteria; phylum Actinomycetota; class Acidimicrobiia; order UBA2766; family UBA2766; genus UBA2766. The sequence continues at coordinate 23,844 of DEIU01000027.1, forward strand.
GGGATTGTTATCGAGAAGTCGTGCGAGCGCGGGCGCGGGGTCGATCATGGTGGAGTCGCCTCCAACCCAGATAATGTTGGAGAGTGCCCAGCTTGGAATGGGTTTTTCTTTCGGCTCCTCCTCGCTTGTGTTTTCTGGGGTATGCGGTTCGGGAGTTTTGTTTTGGGCTCCTTGACTGCTGTCCTGGAGTGAAGAGGTGAGGTCGTCGTCTTGTCCGAAGAGTTCTTCGAGTTTTTCTCTCGGGATGTGAAGCCCGAAAGTTTTACTTGTACGCGCAAGCGGCCGGATGAAAAAGAGCGCGATATCCCGTTGTAGCCCTATCTTCTGGGCATCTGCGGTTTTTTCGATGGTTTCAGCATTGAAGATGGTTCCTGTAAGCAACGCGGTCAGGACCACAATTACCGCGTGTCCCGCGCTCATTGGTGCGCGTTTCACTTTGGCGGAATGCCGGGTATCTTGGTGTTGCTCCGAGCG
>DEIU01000027.1:24357-27487 GCA_002352645.1 Acidimicrobiia bacterium UBA2766
ACTCAGCGGCGCTCGGTTGATCAGGTGAGGGCCGGCCGGTCAGAGGAGTGGTCATGTCACCAGAACCTGCTTAAAACCTGAAATAGATAAAGTTGGCGACACCTTGTGCCGCGAGTGTGTCGATAAACAATAAAACCACCCCTAGTGCCGCCCCTTGTGCCCATGTGGGAAAATGCGAGAACCAGCGCAGCACATAGGCGATTTTTTCTTTTCTCACGTATTGTGCGCCGATACCGATCGCGACTGCGAGAAGAACACCGGGAGTGACGAGGTGGGTTTGCGTAGTCCAGCCTGTCACAAGTCGCCAGAATAGGGCAAAGACCGATCCCAGGGATTCTGCTCGGAAGAAAACCCAGCCGATGCAGACGAGGACAAAGGTGCGGAGGCGTGCTTGTGCACGCTGTCTTGGCGTGTCGAGTTGTTTTGATGTTTGCCTCATTGCCCGTTCTCGTTCTGCCGCGAGCATGCCGCCATGCCAGGCCCCCCAGATCACAAAATTCCAGGCTGCACCGTGCCAGAGCCCACCGAGGAGCATGGTCAAAAACAGGTTTCGCCGTGTCATGAATTCGCCGTCGCGTGATCCTCCGAGCGGGATGTAGAGATAGTCGCGTAGCCAGCGGGAGAGGGTCATATGCCAGCGGCGCCAAAAATCTTGCAGGGAAACCGAAGTGTAGGGGGCATCGAAGTTTTCTGGGAGTTTGAAGCCGAGTAAGAGGGCCAGCCCAATTGCGATGTCGGTATAGGCGCTGAAATCACAATAGATTTGTACGGCATAGGCCAGAATTCCCACAAGCACGTCTATTGCAGAATGGGCTTCCGGGGTGCTGAAGACGGGCTCCACGATTCCAGTCGCGAGAAAATCTGCCAGCACAAGTTTTTTTGCCAGTCCCGCGGCGATCAGCCAAAAGGCACGTGCTCCGTCGAGTCGCCGCGGATCCGGGCGGCGACCGAACTGGGGAAGCAGCTCGGAGGCACGCACAACAGGTCCCGCCACAATCTGCGGGAAAAAAGACAAGTAGACAGCAAAATCGAGCAGACTCGCCGGGCGCGTCGTCCCACGGTAAATGTCGATGACATAGCTCATGCCCTGAAAAGTGTAAAAGGAGATACCAATGGGCAGCAGGGTCTCCGTGATGCTGAAATCGAGGTCTATCCCCACAGTGTTGAACATGTTGACAAAAGAGGACGCGAAGAAACCGTAGTACTTAAACCATGCGAGTATGCCGAGATTGCAGACTGTGGCGATCGTCAGAAAGAACTTTTGGCGTTGTTGACTTGTGCTTTGGGATATTGCCTGTCCGAAGGCATGGTTGAGCAGTGTGCTTCCTGCAAGGAGGAAGCAAAACTTCCAGTCAGCTGCCCCATAAAAGACATAGCCGGCAGCGAGCATGAAGAAACGCCACTGCAGCGGGAAAGGGCGTGTGATCCAATGCAGGGGGAGCACAAATAAGAAGAAGACCGCGAAAGTGATGGTCGGGAAGAGCATCGCCGGAGGGCAATTTCCTTCTGTTGAGGGTGAGAGACGTGGGGCTGGGGCAAAGAAATCTGGATTGATGAGAGCGCGATATCAATTACAGGTTGAGGACGGAAAACGCAAGCTCTCTTTCTTTATTGCCTGGTCTCAGCTGTGTTTGAAAGCTCGTAAAGGAGAGGAGAACGTCCCCTTGTCCTCCCACAGGGAATCGCCGAAAATGACACAGGCTTTTGTCGCATTATGGTGGAAGATGCTGTCCGGCACAGTCAAGATCACCTGGTGAAACAAAAGGCGATGGAGCCAGAGAGAAGAGACGGGCTAGACTGCCTCTGATATGAACGGTACCACCTTGAACATTTTGGTCGGCATAGTCCATGTAATGGCGTCGGCTTTTCTTATTGCATTTGTTCTTCTCCATTCGGGAAAAGGCAGCGGGCTTTCCGACCTGTTTGGCGGAGGTGGCTCGTTTTCAGGCAGCACAGTCGTTGAGCGGAATCTTGATCGCATCACCATTGTGGCTGTTTTGATCTTTACATTTACCACCGTCGTTTTGGCGTTGCGTCTCAACTGATCCAGTGTCTTTTTTTTCGCGCTTTCAAGGATCACCTGCTCCTTTCCGGCTTTCTCTTGGGCGCGTCGTCGCCGTTGTTCTCATTCTTGTGTGTGCAGCGCTTCTCTTCGTGAAGGGGCGCTCTTCCGAAAGTGACCAAGGCGACGAAGCCCTCTCCGAAACCCCTGTTCCGGGCGGTACGGTAGTTTTCGCTCTAGACGAAGAGCCTGCTTCCCTCAACCTCTACTCGAGTGCAGGACAATCCTCCGCGACCTCCCTTTTGCTTGCTCCTGTGCTCTCCCCCCTGACTCGGTCCAGGCCTGATGGCGACCCGGAAGCAGTCTTACTCGAACGTCTGCCGGAAATTGTCTCCTCTCTTCCCCTCGCGGTCCGCTACACATTGCGGCCCGACGCTGTCTGGGATAATGGAACTGCCATCACCGCCACAGACGTTCAGTACACGCTCGATCAAATTTTGGCTCCCGGGAATGAGGCCATTGCGAAAGAGGGATACGACAAGATCCGGGACGGGCTTTTACGGGACGTGTCAGAAGACGCACGCTCTTTCACGCTTGAGTTCACCGAGACGCACACAGCATGGAACGAACTTTTTGCCCTTCCAACCCGGCCTGTTTTACAGCGCGCTGCCCTCGAGAGCGTCGAGTTCTCTGTTGCCCTTCTCGCGACCGTGCCCTTTAGCTCGGGCCCTTTCCGTGTGGAAAAATGGGAGCGCGGCACCCGTCTCACACTCGTCCCAAACCAGAACTACTGGGGTGACCTGCCCTATCTTGAGCGGGTCGAGTTTGTTTTTGTGGAATCACCCGCACTGCAAGCGCAAGCGCTTCGCTCTGGGGAAGTGCAGGTTGTCTATCAGACGCAGAACGCACGCATTGCCCCGGCCTTTGCCGCTGTAGCCGGCGTTGACCTCCTGCTTGCGCCAAGTTCGTCTGCAGACGAACTTGTGTTCAATACCACCCGTCCCTTCTTGGACCTGCTCGATGTGCGCCAAGCGATTGGCTATTTGCTCGACCGGGCCGAACTCGCAGAAGTTGTGTTTGGGAGAGCAGGCGTTTCCGGAGGAGACACCGCCTGGCGGACCTTCCCCG
>DEIU01000027.1:27646-29377 GCA_002352645.1 Acidimicrobiia bacterium UBA2766
TTTATTGCCACAAAATTTGGAGAAAGCGGCATTCTCTTGGAGGTTGAATGGGTATCTGCGCGCGACTTGTCCGATCGAGTGCGCAAATGCCAGTACGATATTGCCCTTGTCCCGTCTGCGCGAGATGCCCTCTCAGCCCAGGATGGCCTGCGCTTTCTGGACGATCAAAGTCCGTGCTCCGGCCCCGACCAACGCGCCGCGGGGCCAAACATCAGCGGCTTTCGGGACGTCGAGATGAGCGCATTACTGAAAGATGCCGCCCGGCAGCGCGATGCCAAAGACCGGGCAACGGCCTACAATGCTGCCGACGGTCGCCTGGCCCGCAATATCCCCCTGTTGCCGCTCTATCAGCTTCCGATTGTGCTGGCTCACTACACTGCACTGCGCGGGGTTACGCTGTACTCTGAATTTCCCACCTGGAACTTGCAGGAATGGTGGCTCGATCGACCCCAGCCAACCCGGGCCCAATCGGCCCGACCGCAAGAACCCCAAGAATTTCAAGAAGGTGACCCCGGCACTGCAGGCAGCGCCAAGCCTGCCGGTCGTCGCCCAAGTACGCGAGCCCTTGGTTCCCGTTTGGCGTCACCCCTTTACGAACCGGGACAGCCGCGCAGTGCGCAGCTCCGGACTGCACAGCAAGGGCAAAACAGGTGAACAGTATGGGTTCTGCTGCTTTCTTGCCAGAGCAAGGGGCGCAAGAGTGTCTGCTCGACCAAGACCATAAAGACAGGGCGAAAGGTGTGAAGCGGACGCAACCCAGATGAACGGTGCAGATCCCAGTCTGATCGAACTTGGGGTGCTCGTGCTTGCCGGTCTTGGCGCCGGGTTCGTGAACGCCGTCGCTGGTGGCGGCTCTCTTCTCACCCTGCCTGCGCTTTTCCTTACGGGAATGGACAAAGACGTGGCGAACGCCACAAACCGAGTAGGCGTGGCCCTGCAGTCATATGTGGGAGTTGCGACTTTTGAGAAACATGACCTTTTAGAGCGCTCGGCTGTGACAGAGGTGACACTGCCAAGCCTGGTAGGCGCTGTGCTTGGGGCATTTGCCGCGACCCGTATCTCGAGTGAAGCCCTCACTCCGGTCATCCTGCTTGCGATGGTGACAATGGGGGTGCTCTTGGTCTGGAAGCCATCCGTCATGGTGCCATCTCAAGACAGCGCCGCGCTCAGCTTGCGTGATCGTCCCTTTAGCGGAGTGCTGCTCTTTCTCACCGGGATCTACGGCGGCTTCCTACAAGTAGGAGTAGGCTTCCTCTACCTCGGTGTTCTCGGCGGTATGCTGCGTTATGACTTTGTGCGGGCGAACGCCCTCAAGCTCCTCGTCATTGCCCTGTACACTACCGCTGCTCTTGTGATTTTTGTTTGGCAAGGCATGGTCTTGTGGGTGCCTGGCCTTGCCCTCGCACTCGGCACAATGACGGGAGCACGATACGGTGTGCGCTTCGCGATAGGCGCACGCGCAGGCGTGCTCCGTGTTATCGTGCTCGTGATGATCCTTCTGACCGTCGGGAAGGAGCTCTTCTTGGGCTGATGTCTCGGGTTTCCCCGGGTTGGACGCTTCTTTCTCTGCCAGTGCTTTTTTTGAGTGTTTCCCCGGGGTGCGCCCGCGAGGAAAGCCCACAGGAGAAGGAGTTTTCCTGTGTAGTTTAGCCTGGTCACTTTATTGCCCTGCTTCGACCCTGCGCACTGCTTCCTGTGTATTCTGCTCCCGCAGTCTGCGTGTGTTGTGTG
>DEIU01000090.1:0-4471 GCA_002352645.1 Acidimicrobiia bacterium UBA2766
GTCTGGCCTGGTGTTTTGGTGGAGCCTCCTCAGGGGATTGAACCCTGGACCCCTTCCTTACCATGGAAGTGCTCTACCACTGAGCTAAGGAGGCATGGGCAGTGTTCCTCGACTTTAGCAGAGAGAAGCTGGAAAAGTTCCGGGGAAAAATTTATGGCGTTTCACGCAGCGATCTTCCCAAAAAGGTAAGATTTCCCATATGACCACAATTTAAATAAATCCTTCTATTCCGCGAGGGTGGGAAACGCTGCGGAAATACGCGGGTAACAAATACGTGATCTTCGTAACGATGTTTCGTAATCTCCGGAACCTAACTTAGAGTGGTCAGTGACACGCAGGAGGTGGTGCGTTTGTCTACAGAAGAACTGAAATCAATTCTTGATGTCGTTTTTCTTCTTTTGGCCGCAGTGTTGGTCATCCTGATGCAACCGGGGTTTGCCCTCGTCGAAGCAGGGCTCACGCGAGGAAAAAACGTCTCAAACATCATGATGAAGAACATCATGGACTTCTGTATTGGGTCCACGGTGTTCTTCATCATTGGCTATTCTCTCGCCTACGGCGCAGATGGCAATAGTATTACTGGGTGGGGAACCTACTTTTTCGGAGGAAACGCCACGGATAGTGGCACCGAAGCAGTGAACTTCCTCTTTCAAGCAGCCTTTGCGGGAACAGCTGCCACAATTGTCTCAGGGTGCATCGCGGAACGTATGAAGTTCCCCGGTTACCTCATTGTGTCAACTCTGATGGCAGGCATTATTTATCCCATTGTCGTCCACTGGCAATGGAGTGGGAACGGGTGGCTCAGCGACCTTGGCTTCTATGACTTCGCCGGATCTACAGTCGTACACAGTGTGGGTGCCTGGGCTGGACTGATGGGAGCAATTATCATCGGTCCCCGTCTCGGAAAATACGGTCCGGATGGGAAGCCTCGCGCGATTCCTGGACACTCTATTCCCTTTGCCGTTCTCGGTATGTTCATCCTGTGGGTTGGTTGGTACGGGTTCAACCCAGGTTCGGTCCTTGCAGCTGAGGAGAGCATTGCCCTCGTCGCCTTGAATACAACTCTGTCTGCCGCGGCAGGCGGTTTGTTTGCGATGGGTGCTATTTGGGTCTACAGCGGAAAACCCGATGTTGCAATGACTGCAAACGGCGTGCTCGCCGGTCTCGTCGGCATCACAGCTGGTCCCGACATTATTAGCGGCACTTGGGCTCTTTTGACAGGCGGAATCGCAGGAATCCTCGTTGTTGCATCCGTCCTTTTTCTCGACAAGTATGTTGACGACCCAGTAGGCGCCATCTCCGTACACGGCGTGTGCGGCGTGTTCGGGACTCTTGCCGTTGGGATCTTCGGAGAAGAAGTTGGGCTGTTGCGCGGCGGCGGAACCGACCAGATTTCATACCAGATTATCGGCGTAGTAGCCGTTTTCGCCTTTGTTATCCTGGTCGCGGGATCGCTCTTCGGCATTTTGAAAGCAGCGAATCTCCTTCGGGTCAGTAGAGAAGAAGAACTTGCCGGCCTCGACGTGGCCGAGCATGGCGGCCCAGGTTATTCCACAAGTGACATGATGGGGCTCTCTGAGACGACTCTCACCGGTTCAGGCCACACAAGCCATATCGGTATGTAAAGAAATACGTCTACAGGAAACCCCGAAGAGACAGAAAATCCCCTGTTATGAGGAAGAAACAAGAGAGACATGCACTTGATCACGGCAATTATCAAACCGCACCGTCTGGCTGATTTGAAAAATGCCCTGCAAAAAGCCGGAATAAACGGAATGACCATCACGGAAGTCAAGGGGTTCGGGCGCCAAAAAGGTCATACGGAAACCTACCGCGGCACTGAATATGAGGTGAGTTTCGTCCCAAAAATTCGCATCGAGATTCTCGCAAGTGCGGAACTAAAAGACACTGCTATTACCACCATCTCCCAGACCACCAAGACCGGCACAATCGGCGATGGAAAAATCTGGGTGACCCCTGTGGAGCAAGTTATCCGTATTAGAACGGGTGAAATGGACTCTGACGCCATCTAAGGCAGCCTTCCAAGAAACCCAATATGGGGAAAGCTGACAAACAAAAGTCAGCGCCCCTCTAAGATGGCTCTTTACGGGCCTGTGGCACGAACCCTGCCACAGGCCCGTTTCTTTTTCCGCGTGCCCTTTGTTCTACACAACCAGATTTTCCGCACCCTTTTCCTGCCCTTTACGTGACCGCACACCGTGACCGCACCTTAGGGATTAAGCTGCTCTTACCGACCGAATGATCGGCTCTTCTTTTCGAGCACTTGCCTACAGGCGTCATAGGCGTCAGCAAACGCCTGCACGCCTTCCCTCTCCAGCCTTGCCGTTATTCCGTCAATATGCATATTCCATTTCTGTAGCAGTTGGATCTTGTGCCGGGCACCGAAAATATCATCTTCTATCCTCGGCAAAGGCACCCCATGCTCGGCAAAAGCCTCTAGCGTTGCAGGCGGCAAAGTTGCCACTGTGTCGATGCCTATCAAAGACTCAACATAAAAAACATCGCGATAGGCAGCGTTTTTCATACTCACGCTCGCCCAGAGAGGACGCTGTACACGCCCTCCTGCTTGCGCAAGGTCCTTCCACTTTTTCCCGGTGAACAATCGGGAAAACTTTTGATATGCCAGCTTTGCATTCGCTACACCAATTTGTCCGCGTACCCCATCTGCCTCAAGGCTCGACACACTCTTCAGCTTATTGTCCACTAGCGTGTCAACGCGAGAAACGAAAAAAGAGGCAACGGAGGCGATCCTTGAGAGGTCATGACCATTATCGAATGCTCGCTGCAGCCCGCGAAAATAAGCACGTGCCACTTCATAATATCGATCAACGGAGAATAAGAGAGTGGAGTTGACATTGATGCCTCTCCCGATACATTCCTCCAGGGCAGACACACCAAAAGAAGTTCCTGGAATCTTTATCATGACATTGGCACGGTCCACCGCTTCACGTAAGTGCAACGCTTCGGTGATCGTCCCTTCAACGTTAAAAGCAAGATGAGGGGACACTTCAATACTTACAAAGCCATCTTGGCCATTTGTTTCCTCGTACACTGGCCAGAAGAGGTCGCAGGCGTCTCTCACATCCTGCACAGTTAAGGCAGTCAGGATTTGCTCGCCATCACGATCACAGAGTTCTTGGATCTGGTCGTCATACAAATCCGACCCAGTGATTGCCTTGAGAAAAATGGCCGGGTTGGTTGTCACCCCGGTGACGGCCTGCCTGTCAATTAAGGTCGCCAGGGTACCGTCCTGGAGCATGTCTCTGCAGAGATTGTCGTACCAAACACTTTGTCCAAAATCACGCAGTTTATACAGCGAATCCGACATAAAGGTTCCTCTGTTCAGGGTTTGAGCGCCCATTGCGCCGGCACAAAGTGCTGCCTGGTTAGCACGTCTTCCCGCTGCAAAAACCCAGTTCCACACGACCATGTGCGGTCAGGAGCAAGCCAAAAACGACACAAAACTGGCAAGAGAGGAGTAAAGAAGAGCGTGACAACCAAAAAGCACGACACAAAAGGACACAGTGTCAAAGGACATAGCCCGATAATGATCTGTGTTTGGCCGCTCTGCCCAGCTACCTGCCCAGTCATCTGCCCCGTCATGTCAAACGTGCTTCTCCCACACTGTATACTCCGCTTTGTCCTTCTGGGTAGAACATTCCGGTAGCACAGGCCAAGAACACAGGGCGTCCTCATTCCGATCATTCTCTCAGACGCTCCGACACACACCCTTTCATCGCTTTCTTCTTTCTCCCAACGCATCCCACGCGTCGTCTCTTCATCTTCAAAAAAGCATTTTCCGGCGGAACACACTTCTCGCCCCTTCCTCTTGCCGGAAAACTGCCTTTCCTGCTTCGCTCATTTCCGGCCTTTCTCTTCCGCGAAAACCCAAAAAACCGAAGAGAGGTCAGAAATGCAACAAGAAAACAGTGCACTATCCCTGCCCATCCCTGGCATCTGGGATATTGACCCTGTCCACTCGGCAGTCGGGTTTTCCATCACCCGCCTCATGATCACCACAATACGAGGACAATTCACGGAATTTGAGGGGACCATCGAAATTGGGGAAGACCCCAAAGCTGCGAAAGTTCAGGTCAGCCTGCAAACTGCCGGCATTCACACCAACAACAAAGATCGTGACAACCATTTGTGCAGTCCCGATTTCCTCGATGCAGAGCATTTTCCCATCATCACCTTCGTCAGCACAGCCTGCATTCCCACGAAAGAGCACAGCCTCCACATTGAAGGTGACCTCACGATCAGAGGAATCACGAAATCCGTTGCGCTTGCCACCGATTTCCGAGGCACAATCGTCGATCCTTCAGGCAATACTCGTGTCGGATTCTCTGCCCACACGGAGATCAACCGGGAAGATTTCGGGATCTCCTTCAACCAGCCGCTCGAAGCCGGCGGTGTTCTTCTTGGTAAAACTGTGCAGATTCAGCTTGAG
>DEIU01000090.1:4602-29653 GCA_002352645.1 Acidimicrobiia bacterium UBA2766
GCGCGCCGAACGTTCCCGCAGGCCTGTGCCGGCAGGCTCGTTCCCGCCTCGCCTTTTCGCGTCTTCCCTCTCAAAAAGACACACGAAACACACGCTATCAGGTAACGTGACAGGGCGAATCGATCAGGTGTTCGATTGGGAGCCGCTCTGTGACCGCACTTCCGCCCGTGCCCCACACAAAACCAATACCCGATAAAAAAACCTGGCACGCGTCACGCGATCCTCTTGATGCCTTCACGCCTTTGACTCGCCAATGGTTTCAAGACTGCTTTTCTGCCCCCACGGAGATCCAGCGCGCGGCCTGGCCGCTTATTTCCTCGGGAGCCCATTCCCTGCTTTTGGCACCGACTGGGTCAGGGAAAACGCTCGCCTCTTTTCTCTGGTCAATCGATCGGCTTTTCACCGAACCTGCAGAAGCACCTGGTGTACGGCTTCTTTATGTCTCGCCTTTGAAGGCATTGAACTACGACATCGAACGAAATCTTCGGCTGCCTCTCGAAGGCATCCGTACTCTGGCCGAAAAAGAAGGCGTCACTCTGCCCGAAATCCGCATTGGCGTGCGCACCGGAGACACCTCTGCTTCGACACGCCAGTCCATTGTGCGTCGCCCCCCGGAAATCCTCATCACGACTCCCGAATCTCTCTATCTCATGCTCACTTCTCCCAAGGCAAGAGCAATCTTCCAGCAGGTGGAATGGGCGATCGTCGACGAAATTCACGCCATCGCCGGATCAAAAAGGGGCACTCACCTGTGGGTTTCGCTTGAACGCCTCGTCGAACAGCACCGACACAGGCATTTCCAACGTATTGGCCTGTCTGCGACGGCAAAACCTGTCGACAGCGTGGCTGCACTTCTCGGTGGACGCGACGATGACGGGTCTCCCCGTCCTGTGCAACGGGTTCTGACCACCCAAATAAGAAAAGGGGGGACTCGTCCGCTCGATCTCGAAATCGAGTTCCTGCCCGCGGCGGGCGAAAACTTTCCGGCTGCACACGCAGGCCCTGCGTTTACCAAAGCATGCGAGCAGATCACAGAAACCGTGCGCGCACATACTGCCACGCTGGTTTTTGTGCCTTCTCGGGGTCTCGTCGAGAAAATGACAAAAATCGTCAACGAAAACGCTGGAGAAGACCTCGTACAAGCACATCATGGTTCAGTCGCACCTGAGCGACGCCAACAACTTGAGCAGTCCCTGAAAAACGCAGAGATCCCCGGCATTATCTGCACTTCTTCTCTCGAGATGGGGATCGACATGGGCGCTATAGACTGTGTCGTACAATACGGGTCTCCAAAATCGACCACAGCAGGCCTGCAACGTGTTGGACGTTCCGGGCATGCAGACGGACGTGTCCGCAAAGGACGTTTTTTTTCTCCTCATCCAAATGATCTACTCGAATGTGCGGCAGTGGCAGCGGACATGAGCAAAGAAGACATCGCGCCACTCACACCCCCGACCCTCTGCCTTGATGTCCTCGCCCAGCACATCGTGTCAATCGCATGCACCGGACACCAGTCCGCCGGCACACACACCACTCCGCCTCCCACGACAACCCCTCCTGTTCCCTCTCAAACCCTATGGACAGTAGAAGAGATCCTCCGTCTCGTACGCCGTGCCGAACCTTTCGCCGCCCTTTCACGGCCACAAATCGATAATGTGGTCCGCATGCTTGAAGGGGGCTTCGCCGATGAACGCTTCCACGAGCTCTCCCCACGTCTCACCCACGACAAAAGCACCGACTTGTTGCACCCACGTCCGGGGTCACAGCGCCTTGCCATTCTGAACGGCGGGACAATCCCCGACCGAGGCGAATTCACTGTGCGGCTCGAAACCGGAGAGCGCCCTGCTCCCATTCTCGGAGAACTTGACGAGGAATTTGTGGGCGACCTCGGCCGGGATCAAACCCCCTTCATCTTGGGGTCTTCCACCTGGAAAGCCCTGCGGGTGGACCACTCCAATGTGTACGTGCGGCCGGCACCAGGCGAACCCGCTGAAGCCGCATTTTGGAAAGGCGAACGCCGTGGTCGAGACACCTATTTAGGTCGTCACGTGGCCGGCCTGGCAGCAGAAATTGAAGAAAAACTGGACGACAAAGACGCCTTGCACGCCCTTCTTGTGAACTCTTGCCACCTCGCCCCTCCCAGCGCGCAAGCGCTCGAAGACTACGTACGGCGACAAAAAAAAGCGACAGGGGTTGTGCCTTCTGCGCGTGCCGTTCCCGTTGAATGGTTCCATGACGAGATCGGTGATCTCCGTATCGTCCTGCATTCTCTTTTTGGGACTGGCGTGAACGGTACTTGGGCCCACGCGTTGAAACCTGTGATCCGAAACCGATTCCACAATCTGGACCCGCAAGTAATGTGGACATCCGACGGCATTATTTTGCGCCTTCCAGAAATGAAAGACCCCCCCGACCTGTCATTTTTGCAAGAAATACACGCGGGCAATGTACACGAGCTTCTGATCGGAGAACTCGCTGACGCACCCATGTATGCGCTTCGGTTTCGCGAGAGCGCCCAACGTGCCCTGCTCCTGCCCCGGCCATCTCCCACACGCCGCACCCCCCTATGGCTGCAACGTCAAAGGGCCGCGGACCTCTTGCAGATCGTGCGTCACAAAACAGGCTTTCCTGTCATGCAAGAGGCCGTGCGGGAGTGTTATCAAGAAATCTGGGATGTCGAGGGCACTCGAAGCCTGCTGCGCGATATTGAAGCCGGCGAGATCACCATGCCAGAGGTTGCACTTCCTTTCGCTTCCCCTTTCGCGCACGCGCTGGAATGGGCTTTTCAGCAGGAATTCAGGGAAGCAGCAGACGCCCCGCGTGGAGAATGCCGCGCGGCCTTCCTCAGCCTCAACAGAGAACTGCTCGCAGAGGTATTACACGTCGAAGAGCTACGCTCTCTGCTCGATCCAGCAGTCATCGTTGAAGTACAAGACGAGCTGGCCTGGCGCTCCCCTCGCCGCAAGGCACGCTCTCGCGCCGACATTCTCGCACTTCTCACAGATCTCGGAGACCTCTCCACCGCGGAAATTCTGGAACGAAGCACTGTCACGACAAAAACGTGCGCCACAACGTCTGGAACAATGGGCCCTGTTGTTGCGCCACAGGATTGGATAAAAGAACTCGCAGGGCAGGGCAGTATCCTTCTCCACCCGGTCACACAACGCTGGGTACGGGCAGCAGACGCCAACCAGCGCCCAATATCCCTGGCTCTACGCCATCTGCAATGGGCCGGGCCTCTCACGTGCACGGCAGTAGCCTCGCGCTACAAGCTTTCCGAAAAAGAACTGCTCGATCTCTTGCTTGAACAGGAAGGAAACGGGGCCCTCATCTCTGGGCATTATCTGCCCGACGGACACGAACGAGAATGGTGCAGACCCGACACAATACAACGACTGCACCGGCTCTCTCTGGCCCGTGCACGCGCTAAAATTGCCCCGGTATCTCTCCCCCACTATGCCGACTTTCTCAAAACCCTGCACCTCCCGACAAAAAGCAAGGACAAAGACGGCCCCGCCCTGCAGCAGGCAATAGACAGTCTCCGCAACCTGCCTGCGCCTGTCTCCAGTTGGAGAGAAGGCCTACTCCCTGCCCGTGTCGGCCCGCTTCGCCCGGGGTCTTTCGACCTTGCCCAGTCCTCTGGACAGTTTGTGTGGTGGGGACGCGGCCGCGGTCTCGCGGTGGTCTCCCAACGCGGAGAACCTCCTCGCGGATTGTATGGACCAGAAGAAAGAGCAAGAAGAGCCGCCCACACAACTTCAGACACCGCCCAGCACAATAGGAAAGCTGCCGTCACTGCTGCTCCGGCTCGGAACGCGCCTCTCCCGGTATCTTGCTTTGATTCCACTGTAGACTCCACTCCAGACCCCACCCCTGATCCAACCTCTGGCCCCACTTTTGATGCTGCCTCGACGCTCGACAACGAAGACCACACTGCACGCAATGTCCACAGCGTCCACAGCAAAGTCAGAGAAATACTGGGCAGAGGGGGTGGGTGGTTCGCGTCTGAACTTGCCACACAAATAGGAGTGGGAACAGACGAAATCACGGAAGTCCTCTACCGGCTGCTCTGGCAAGGGGTCATCGCTTGCGACGGTTTTGCTTCTCTGCATTGGTGGCAAGAAGTCTGGCTACCGGAAACCGCAAACTGGAGGGCAAAAACTGATGTTTTGTCGGCACCCGGTCGCTGGCAAGACGCCCAGCATGCACTGCAATGGCGAGACACTTCCCCGGCTTCTCCCCCACCAACAGACTCGCGACCTGCGCGCAGACAGAGCAGCAAAAGCCGCAAGATCAAAGCCGGCTTCGACGACGAGGCAGCCTACCAAGTCGCAGATGACCTCTTGCAACGCTATCGAGTTGTCACAAAACAGGCGTTTACCGCAGAGCGTCTGGATATAAGCTGGTACCCTGTTTTCCGAGAACTGCAACGCCGCGAACGAAGAGGAGAAGTAGCACGCGGCTATTTTCTCCAGGGTCTGCAGGGTTCCCAGTTTGCCAAATCCGCCACAATTGACGCTTTACGCGACCACACTCTTTCAGAAGAGCCCTGCCTGCTCGCCGGAAGTGATCCCGTCAATCTCTGGGGACGATTCCTGCCTCTTCCTTCCACTGCAGATCCCACGCCGGAAGCCACCTCAACAGCGCCCCCGGTAGCCAGGCCGAAAGCCACGCCGGAAGAAAGTCTCACGCGAGACACCCCGACAGCACACCCGCCACACGGAGAAAACACCACAGAGAAAAACCAGCAAACAGCAAGAGCATCCGCAGCACCGTCTCAGGCAGCAGACGCGCTATTGCCCCCGTTTCGACGTGGCAGAAAAGCCCCTTGGGTGTTCCCCGCGCACCGCTGGAAAGCCCGTAACCCGGGAAGTTATCTGGTGTTGCAGGCCGGAGTCCCACACTTGCTCATCGCAAAAAAAGGAAAGGAAGTATGGACACTTCCCGGCATCACAAATGAAGATCTCGTGCGATCTCTCACAGAACTGACCCGTCTGGCGCTCTGGCGCTCAGATCCGGTCAGAGTTTATCTCTGTGACAATAAATCTGTGCTGCACTCGCTACAGCGCACGGCTTTCGAAGCAGCGGGCTTCATCCCACGCGGGGCAAGCATGATGATCACACCAGAAGAAGCCCTCAAAAAAACAGCAAAAACGTAATCGCACATAGCCCTGCGCCGGCCTGCGCACAGAGCTTTCGAAGGAAAGGTGGCGGGAGCAGGATTCGAACCTGCGAAGGCACTGCCGCCTGATTTACAGTCAGGTCCCTTTGTCCACTCGGGTATCCCGCCTTACCGTTCAGGTAGACAGTCTAGCGGACAGCACACATCAAGACACACTGTTTACTCGAGAAACGCACGAGAAGCTTCCCACACAACAAAGCCTCCAAAACCAGCAGGATCCGTGAGCGCGCGAATCTCATTCCGCACACTTTTCGCCTGTAATTGGCGCATTGTTTGGCGGGCGAGAGCTGCCGCTTGTTCTTCTCGCAGGAGAGCAACATCCATCTCATGTATGCCCTGCTTCTGCAACCATGCAGCTTGCGAAAAAACTCGCGTATCCCAGCCCTCGTCACACAGTGCCCGAGTAATCACATCCACAGGAACATCACACGTCACGTCTGCTTTGCCTACCAGATCGAGCGGATCTACCTCACGCTGACCTTGATAGGCACGCACCGGCCAATCTTCCCGATCAGCAAGACGCGACACATCGTCCCCATAGTCCACCGCAAGCAGGAAGGTCGGCGGGACAGCACGCCGCGTCGCCTCTGCAATCCAGCTGCAGGCGCCCACAGGAACAGGCACAACACCACGCTTGCCCTCCGCTCTTTCGCCATGAGACGTCAGGCGCGCGTCGCGAGAGCCTGCCAAGTCCCATTCTGCACGGAAACGAGCCAGTGGTTTTGTCAAAGGAGCAGCATAGAGCTGTAAGACGCCGCTGCTGTCCATCCCGACACGAAGTTCTTGTTTTCCTCGGTACAAAAGCCTGGCAGGCAGATTGTCAAAAAGCTCATGTGCGACAATCACATTGCCGGCAAAGGGCAATTCTTCCCAAGAAGCCACGGCGAGTAGTCCTTCTGCCCGCGCCGCAGCACGCGCAGCGGGAGAGGTGTCCACAACAGCGACAGTAAGCGAAGGAACTTGCGCTCGCGAGTGTGAGAAAGACCGCTCGGTTGGGGTGGGGCTTCCCACCGGAAAAGCAGGGTCTGCCTGAGCGTCGACATGAGGGTCGACATGAGCGTCCGCAGCACCGTGTACTGCCGAAAAGTGTCCTGTCCACATGGCATGCCACACGTCCCGAACATCACGGGCAAGCTTGCCACCACCACCACCGATGTCAACGAGACGGACTTCAGAGACCCCAGAAACCGCATGCGTTTTGCTCTCTGCGTGTGTCCGCACAAACCAGTCTTGTATCGCACGCGCAACACACCAGGAGAAACGAGGACCGAGCTCGATCGATGTCACAAAATCAGCGGTTTTGCCGGTCCGTAGGGTATCCGAGGCATAAAAACCGCCCTCTCCATACAGAACGGCTTCCATATAGGTGTCAAAACGAAGCGGACCATTCGCGTCGATGAGACGGCGCAAACACGCCATCACCTGGGGATCTGCTCCCTGAGTGTCGCGAGACGCTGCAACAGCACGAGGCTGCTTGTTGTTTTCCCAGTCGTTCCTGTTATCCATTTCGGTTCTCAAAGGTTATACGCCGAGGTTCTTTCCCGAAAACACGTCCCGCCACAACTCCTACAACTCCTACAACTCCTACAACAAAGATCGGGTGTCATGAGGGTTCCGGCAAAGCCAAGCTCCCAGACCAAAGCAGGGAAGTCTTTTGCAGCAAGAATCGGCTGCAAAAGACTTCCCTGGCAAAATGTCTTGAGGAGAGACGCGCACGCGCACACGCGCACACGCTCACAAAGAAAGAGAGTTCGTGGCTATCTCGCTCAAGTGGCTGAACATGGGGGTCACTCCAGCTGCCAAAACCAAAAGGGTCAGGCCACCGAGCGTGAACTGGAGAGAGGGTGTGGGTTGCAAAGGAGGGAGCACCAAATACTCTTCCGGCGCTTCCTCAGCAAACATTTTACGCACTACCCGCATGTAGTAGAAGGCGGCAATCACCGCATTGACCGCCACGATCACCGCCAAGAGATAGCCCCACACTTCGTCTGCGGAGAT
The DNA here is from genome assembly GCA_002352645.1 of Acidimicrobiia bacterium UBA2766. Lineage (GTDB taxonomy): Bacteria > Actinomycetota > Acidimicrobiia > UBA2766 > UBA2766 > UBA2766. Next base: position 11,783 of record DEIU01000090.1, read on the forward strand.
CAACGCGGTGAAAACGGCAAGCTTGCCCAGCCATCCGGCCAAGGGTGGAATACCTGCAAGCGCAGCCAAAAACATGGTCATCACGACCGCGAGCGAAGGGGCATGAGCGAACAAGCCGTCGTACGAATCGAGATGCCCAGAATGGGTACGCCGTGCAACAGCAATAACCACTCCAAAGGCACCAAAGTTCATGACTGCGTAGACGAGAAGGTAGATCACGACGGCCTGCAGTGACTCTGTATGACCCGGCCCAAATCCCTCGCCGTCGGGAAGAGCTGCGACAGTGAGAGGAGCAAGAATATATCCCGATTGGGCAATCGAAGAGTACGCCAAAAGACGCACGATATTTTCTTGACGCAGCGCAATCAGGTTTCCGATCGTCATCGTGAGCGCAGCGATGACCCAGATCATGGGTCGCCACACGTCATCTCCTGCGGGCAGTGCAAAAAAGATGAGTGAGACAAGGCCCATGAACCCCGCCCCTTTTACCGCGACCGAAAAGAAGGCAGCAACAGGAGTGGGGGCCCCTTCATAGGTGTCAGGTGCCCAAAAATGGAAGGGCACAGCCGAAACTTTGAAGGCGAAAGAGGCGATGACAAGCACAATTCCGAGGATCGCAAGAGACGAGGTATCGCCGTCCAGCACTCCGGGGAGGACTTCCATCAGGCCAGAATAAGTAAGTGTCCCTGTTGCGCCATACAACAAAGACATGCCGTAGAGCATGATCGCCGTCGCTGTCACTCCCATAAGAAAGTACTTCATCCCGGATTCGTTCGACTTCAAGTCGTACTTCTTCCAGGCGGCAAGTAAATAGCCGGGAGCAGAAAACAGCTCAAAAGCAATAAACAAGCCGATGAGATCTCGCACGGAGGCAATCATCATCATGCCAAGCACGGCGGACACCAGCAAAAAGTAGAACTCGCCGCGATAGTATGCGCCCTCTTCGATGGTGTTGTACGCCAAGAGCAAGGCCACATATCCCGAGGCGAGGAAAAAGCCCTTCAGGACAAGGGAAAGTTCGTCTACCACATACCCATCGGCAAAGAAAACCCTGTTCTCGCCGCCATCAGCGAAATCTGCCGCAAGCGTGGCGATCGGAACTGCCGCCGCAAGCAACCCCAGAGCAGTAATCCCGCCCAGCGTCCATTTAGAGCGGTTTGGCAGGATAAGGTCGACAAGCAAAAGCAGAATGACGGTCCCCGCCACAATGGCTTCAGGGAGAAACGCGTGCCAGTCGACGTTCATCAGCCGAAAATCCCAGAGAAGATACTCATCACGGACTTATCAGTCACACTCATGAGGATGCCAGGGAAGACACCGAGCACAACGGTCATAAGCACGAGGGGCACCCAGGACATGTACTCAAAAGTGCCAATGTCATGGAAAGTATGCCCTGCCCATTCGTCAGGGACTTTGCCTTGTGCCACGCGTTGCAACATATAGAGCATGTAACCCGCGGTGAGAACGGTACCGACCGCAGCGATCACCATAAAGGTCCGGAAAACTGCTTCGTTCAGTCCTTCTGCCGGCTGATATGCCGAGAGCATCGAGCTGAATTCCCCAGGAAAACCCGCAAGGGCGGGAAGACCGAGAGAAGCAAAAGACGTGAAAACGAGCAGGCCACCAAGACGTGGCATAGAGATAAGCAGTCCGCCAAGGCGGGAGATTTCTCGCGTGTGGTATCGGTGCTGCATTGAGCCGGCCAAAAAGAAGAGCAGGCCAGTCACAATCCCGTGAGAGATCATGCCGAAAAGGGCAGCGTTGATGCCGATTGGGGTAAGCGTCGCAATGCCAAGCATCACAAAACCCATATGTCCGACAGAGGAGAAGGCAATCAAGCGCTTCACATCCGTCTGTGCGAGACAGGCGAGCGAACCGTAAATAATACCAATGACGGCTAAGAGCCCAATATAAGGAGCAAAGTCACGGGCAGCATCCGGCAAGATCGGCAAGGAAATCCGCACAAAAGCGTAGGTTCCCATCTTCAAGAGAACCGCGGCCAAAAGCACAGAACCCTGCGTCGGAGCTTCGGTGTGCGCGTCCGGCAGCCAGGTGTGGACAGGCCACATCGGTACCTTGATGGCAAAACCCAAGAACATGCCGGCAAAAATCCAGCGCCCGGCAGTCGTCCCAAGGTCTGACAACACACCGAGGTCTTGATCCGACAAGTGCACGATGTCAAAGGTATGGCCGCCGCTGGGGAGCGTTGACATGAAGTAGAGGGCCAAAAATGAGACGAGCATAAAGGCCGAGCCGAACATGGTGAAAAGGAAGAACTTGATCGATGCATACGCACGGTTCTCCCCTCCCCAGACGGCAATCATGAAATACATTGGCAAAAGCACGATCTCAAAGAAAACGAAGAAGAGAATGAGGTCGAGCGAAATGAAAGAGCCGAGCATTCCCGTCTCCAACAGGAGAATCAGGAAAAGGAACATCTTTGGATTGTGCGGCTCAGGGAAGTGATCCCACGAGTAAATAATGACGAGAAGCGTAATACCCAGCGCCAAAATAAACAGAGGTAAAGAGATCCCATCAAGACCAATGTGATAATTCGTCCCGATAGCACTAATCCATTTGCGATTTGCTTCAAATTGATAGCCGGCCACATCGCCGCTGAAATCAAACCGAAAAAGAATACCGATACCAATAACAGCACACAGGATCGACGCCCCCAAAGCGACGGTCTTGATAACGTTTTCCCGTTCTTTCGGCAACGCGAGCAAGATCGCGGCACCGACTAAGGGAAGGAAAGTTGCGAGCGAAAGGGCCCAGTCGTCAAACCATTCCATATTTTCCGTGCTCCGAGTCCCTCTAGTTGGCGGCCAACAGCAAGATGCCGAGGCCCGCAGAAGCAGCCAAGAAGACTGCCAAATACTGCTGCACTTGTCCCGTCTGCATGCGTTTCAGCACATTGCCGCCGCGATCAGCGCCTACAGCCGAGCCGTCATACACTTTGTCAAGAAGGTCCTGATCGAAGAAGTAGGTTCCCTTCCCGAACTCGATCATGCTCTTCCCCGTAAGATCCAGCACGACGTCGATCACATGTTTGTTTGTCCAATTGACTGCTTTCGCCAACGGTTCACGGAAGGTATAAACAATCCCTCCGTACAAGTCATCGAGGTAGTACTTATTCTCGAGAAGGGTGCGTCCGACCCGAAGGGCAGCAATCCGCTCAGTCAGATCTCCCGGGGTCTTTTTCATCTGGAAAACCACCCAGGAAAGGCCGAGACCAAGCAGCGCGAGCGCCAAAGAAACCCCGGCCAACACATAAGTGATTGTTTCTACTTCATGATGTACTGCCACCTTGCCCAAAGGATTGAACAAGGCAAAATCTGTCATCTTGACAGTGAAGGTCTGCACCCATTCGAGAAAGACATTGTTCCAAGGAGTTCCGAACAACCCCACAAGAGCCGACGGCACCGCCAAGAAAAGAAGCGGGCCAGTCATCAGAGAAGGTGACTCGTGGGGATGGGCATGACCTCGGTAGTCCCCAAAGAACGTCAGGATTGTTGCTCTTCCCATGTAAAAGGCGGTGAGGAAAGCAACGATCGCGCCCCCCACAAAGAAGATTTCATACCCGTTCTGATATGCCCCGCCCAAAATCTCATCTTTTGACCAGAAACCAGCGAAGGGAATGATTCCAGAAAGAGCCAGTGTCCCGATTGTCCAGGTCCAAAAGGTTTTGGGCATGAGCTTACGCAAGCCACCCATCTGCCGCATGTCTTGTTCGTGGTGGCAGCCGTGAATGACAGAACCTGAACCCAGGAAGAGCAAAGCCTTGAAAAAGGCGTGCGTAAAGACGTGAAACACACCCGCGCCCCATGCCCCGGCACCAAGGGCCATCACCATGTACCCAAGCTGGGAAATGGTCGAGTAGGCCAGCACCTTCTTGATATCCCATTGCACCAGGGCAAGGAAAGCGGCAATGATCGCCGTTACACACCCAATCGCCACGATGAGATTCACTCCGGACTCACCAATTTCAACTCCGGCAGCAAACACCCCATAAAGACGGGCCACCAAATACACACCGGCGACCACCATTGTGGCGGCGTGAATCAAAGCAGATACAGGCGTAGGACCAGCCATCGCGTCAGGGAGCCAGGTATGCAGAGGAAACTGCGCCGACTTCCCAATCACACCAATAAAAAGGGCGATGGCCGCTGTTGTGAGCGCAACCCCGCCAATCGTGCCGGTTACCGCGGCATCGTTGAGCTCTTGAATGTTCAACGTCCCCGCGATACCAAACAAGATGAACGAGCCTGAGAGAAGGCCGATATCACCAGTTCGCGTCGTGAGGAATGCTTTGATGGCGGCATTCTGGTTTTCGCGTTCCTCCCAGTAGTGGCCGATCAAAAGGTAAGAACACAGCCCCATAATCTCCCAGCCGAAAATGGCAAGGAAGAGGTTACTTGCCAGCACAAGGAGGAGCATGCCACCGGCGAAGAGCGAGATCGTCGCCATAAATTGCACATAGCGCACCTCGCCTTTCATGTATCCGATCGAATAGATCTGGATCATGAGGGCAATCACGCTCACCATGAGGCAGAGAACAACAGCCAGACCGTCCACATGCACACCCATGTGGAATGTGGTGCCCCCGATCGTGAACCACTCAAAAGATTGGTCAATCCCGTGTGAAGAACGTTTCCCCAGTTCTTCGTGCGCAACACCCTGGGCAACATCGGTCTCGCCTCCATCGGCGGACGCGAGTCGCACAACCCCAGCAGCAGCGGCATGGGATACCTCGTCGCTTCCATGCCCAGCAGGCGCATCCGTTGTGCCGGATGTGCCAGATGTCACGCCAGATGTCGCAGCAGAAACTGCATGCACGCCTTCGCAGGGATTCTCATGCCCACTCTCGTGTCCACCGCCATGTCCGTCAGCAGCCGTTGCATCCTGAGATTCGGCGAGAACACTGCACACAGCCACCGTACGACCGTCGTCATCAACGGTTCCATTGTCAAAGACAATCTGCCCGAAGGCGAAGACCGAGAGGAGCACAGAGACAACAAGAAAAGGAACCGTCAGGAGATGGGCTTTTCCCTTTGCCACTGATTTACCGAAAAAAATGGCAAGCAGAAATCCGGCCAGGTTCAGAAGGGGTAGCAGAAAAAGAAACTTCATGCCATCACCACTTCATACTGTCGATTTCGTCCACGTTCACATTCACGTGGTTCCGATAAATAAGGAGAACGATCGCCAGGCCAATCCCGACCTCGGCAGCAGCCACCGCGATGACGAACAGAGCGAAAACCTGTCCGCTGATCTCATTCCACGCGGCACCGAAGGCGACAAAATTAATATTGCAAGCGTTCAGCATGAGCTCTACTGATGCCAGAATCATCACCGCGTTTTTCCGGGCCAAAATGCCGTAAACGCCGATCCCGAACAAAAGAGCCGAGAGAGTAAGCGGATACACAGTGTCCATCAGACAGCGACCTCCTCTACTCGAGGACGAACATGTTCAGGGTCGTCACGCCGCGCCAGCACGATGCCTCCGATAAGAGCGGCGAGCAGCACAAGTGACACGGCCTCAAATGGAAGGACCCAACGGTTAAAAAGGTCATTCGCGACTTCGTCCGCTTTTGTAGGGCAAAAAAGAGGTTCTCCCATGACAACTTCCCCATTGTCCCGACGCGTGATGTTCCGCCCCGACAAGTAGTCACACACAGGCACAGAGACTGTTTCCGTGCCGAGCGAACGAGGAACCGGCGTTCCTGTCGGTTTCATTTCAAAGGATTTTTCTTGGGCGGGACGATCCCCCTCCAGGTCCCAGTTCGGAACTGCGAATTCCAGGCCTTCCGGTGTCTCCAGCACTGGGAAGATCTCATATGGTCCGGGAAGCAGGGTCTCGCGAGGAAAATCAAGTCCCTCTTCGTGCAGCAAGTCCATCAGGGCAGCGTCCTCGTCTTTCCAGGGGGCGCTGTCGCTCGCGAGAACGTTGATATTTTTTACGACATTTTCGTCGGTCAACGCGAGATCGATCTCACTCACATCAACACTTCTTGCACTGGTGCCCTCGCGCTCTTGCGCCACAATGCCGGTGCTGCTGTCTCCCACTCCGAGAGCCTCAACAAAAACGGCAATAAACAAGGCGGCGATAAGAAATCCAACAACAAGAGCTCCCCAGCGTTTTGCCGGTTCATTGTCGATATCGTCAGAGACGCCGTACTCCGCCTTCGTGAGCATCACTCCAAACATGAAGATCACGACGATGGCCCCGATGTAAACGAGAACCTGCGTCCAGCCAAGGAACTCTGCGCCCAGCAGAATGAAAACCCCGGCCACTCCTGACAGAACCAGCATGAGATACAGCGCGGCATGCACCACATTGGTCGTGGTCACCATGCGCACAGCTGATGCAAGGATGACAAAAGCCAGGGCGAAAAAACCAACATGAACTGCAGTCACTTCTTTGCCCCTTTCATCTCGCTGCCCTTTTCATATCCCGGCTGAGCCGGTTTTGTGGTTTCCCAGTGGCCGAGTCGTTCCTTGTCGTGCAAAAGATTTGCGACCTTCAATTCGGAGTACTCGTATTCCGGTGACCAATGGAGAGCGTCAAAGGGACAAACTTCCACACAAATCCCGCAATACATGCACAAACCGTAATCAATATCGAAACGATTCAATATCTGAACGGTGCGGGGTTTTCCTCCCTCCCGCCGGGGCGGTCGTTTCTCCTTGTGGCCCTCGATGTAAATACACCAGTCAGGACACTCGCGCGCGCAAAGCATGCACGCGGTGCAGTTGTCCTCGTTCAGGCCGATCACACCACGTGCCCGAGGAACCGGCACTTCTTTCTCATGCGGATACTGCACCACCTGATTCTTGGAGAGCATGGTGCGCAAAGTGAGGGCAAGCCCGGTAAAAAGCCCCTTGATCTTTTCTGGTTTGACTGGAGCGCCGCGCCGGAACGTGATCTTGGTTTCGCTCTCGTCAGCCATCAGGCCACCACCTTCAAGATTCCGGTTACGCCAATATTCACTAGTCCCACAGGGATCAAGTACTTCCAGGCAAATTTCTGAAGCTGGTCCTCACGCAAACGAGGGTAAGTAGAACGAGCCCACATGAACAAAAAGTAGAGAAGTCCGATCTTGCCCAGCAAAATGCCGGCACCAATGAAATTTTCCCAAAAAGTTGGCAAGTTGAAATCAGCAAGTGCGACGCCTGGCAGTACATAGGAATAGCCGCCAAGAAAAAGCACGGAACCGAGCGCTGCCATGGCAAAGTTGGAAGCGAATTCCGAGAGAAAAAAGAAAAGGTAGCGAAATCCGGAGTATTCTGTAGCGTACCCAGCAACCAGCTCCGACTCGGCAAAAGGCATGTCAAAGGGAGCTTGTGACATTTCTGCTTGGGCAGCAATAAGGAACATCCCAAAGGCCACAGCCTGTGGCACAAAGTAGGGAATCGTAATTCCTGTTCCGAAAAGCCCGAAACCAGACTGGGCCATCACAATGTCATGTAGGTTCATTGACCCTGCCATGATGACGACACCGACCACAGAGAGCACAAGCGGCAACTCGTACGCAAGAAGCTGCCCAACCGCTCGAAAACCCCCCATAAGAGAGTATTTGTTGGCGGAAGACCATCCGGCCATCAGCACTCCGACAGTTCCCAGCGAACTCACGGCCAAAGCCACGAAAACCTGCACATCGAGATTCACAAAATCCCAGGCCGGCCCAAAGGGAATCGTCATGGTAACGAGAATGGTGGCACCAAGCACCAGACCCGGAGCAAGAAGGAAAACCCATCGGTCCGCTTTCGCGGGAACGATGTCTTCCTTTTGCATGAACTTCAGAGCGTCGGCCATAAGCTGCGCGACGCCATGATATCGTCCTGCCTCCATAGGGCCGACTCGGTGCTGCATGTGTGCCAAGATTTTCAAGAAACCAAAGCCGAGCACATAAGCCGACGTCAGCACGATAAAAGAGAGAGCAATGAGCTTGACCGCCAGCCAGTCGGCGGCTTGCAGCGCGTCCCACATCAGTCTTTTTCCCCTCTCATCGTGTCTTCCCGCCCGGCATGACCACACAAGTGGCCAGGCGACAGGCGCCGCTCGGACCCAGCAGAAGACCCGTTCTTTACGGACGCGAACCCAGACCTGTGAAAACCAAACGCCCGCGCGTTTTCTGTCATGCTCCCGTCAGGAAAAGCACACGCCCTCCACAAGACATGACCAGGTCTCGTCTTCTTTCCAGACAATCCGGTCATCGGTCCACGTCTCCCAGGATGAAATAAAGGCTGCCCAAAATGGTGATGACATCAGCCATCCAGACATCTTTCAGCAGCCAGGGAAGCACGCTCACATTCGAGAAAGAAGGCGTGCGCACCTTCACTCGATAGGGAATGCGACCACCACGAGAAATAATGTGATAGCCCAGTTCACCCAAGGGATTCTCGGCCCGGGTATATACCTCACCGGGAGGCACCTGAATGATCCTCGGCACTTTCGCCATGATCTTGCCTGCAGGCAGCCTGTCGAGACATTGCCGCACGATACGCACCGACTGCAAGGTCTCTTGTAGCCGACACCAGGCACGAGCATACGAGTCGCAGCGATCGTCCATGACGACATCAAACTCAAGATCGTCATACACCAGGTAGGGCTCGTCACGCCGCACGTCAACAGCACATCCAGATGCACGGATATTCGCCCCGGACATCCCATACGCCAGACCTTTTTCCAGAGGAATCAGTCCGACACCGGTCGTGCGCTGTTGAAAAATGTCGTTCCCGAAAAGAAGTGTCTCCACATCCTTGCAGATATCTTCTACCGTGTTCATGACCTGACGGGTAGCATCGATAAAGCCAGCCGGAAGGTCGTCTTTTACCCCGCCGACCCGATTGAAATTCGGGTGGAATCGCCCACCAGTCACGCCTTCGATCAGGTCAAGTACCTTTTCTCGGTCACGCATGGTATGAAAGAAAGGAGTAAGGGCACCCAGCTCAATGCCATAGGAGCCAAGAAAAACGAGAAAAGTGGAAATGCGGGCCAGTTCCGAAAGTATGGTCCGAATGTATTGGGCACGCGGGGGAGCTTCGATCCCCATGAGCCGTTCGACCCCGAGAATAAACGGGATCTCATTGCAATAGCCCGAGAGCCAGTCGATCCGGTTCACCAGCGTCGTGATCTGCGGATAGGTTCTGACTTCCGCGAGCTTTTCATATCCGCGGTGCATGTAGCCGAGCACAGGATCGGCTTTGAGAAGCTTTTCCCCGTCCACTTCGGCCACAATGCGGAAAACTCCGTGTGTCGAAGGGTGCTGCGGCCCAATATTGAGGGTCATCTCCGGCGTTTCAAGCTCTATCGCCATACGCGCGTCAGCGAGGTGTGCCGATGCTCGCGCCTGCGCAGCAAGAACAGGAGGAGTAGGACTCACGAGACACCTCCCTTTGCAGTGCTTTGAGCACTCGGATCAATCACAGGGGCATCCTCAGGCATGTCTTCCACGTCCACATCCCCTGGCCAAGGCTTTACCTCCCGCGATGCTAGTTTGAAATCCCTCCGCAACGGATGGCCCTCAAATGCATCGGGTAGGTACAACTTCGCGGGATTCGGGTGGCCAATGACTTCGATGCCGAACATCTCCATCATTTCGCGCTCATGCCAATCGGCTCCCCCAAACACAGGGATCAAACTGTCAATACGCGGCGAGTCTTTCTCGAGACTGGTCTTCAACGTGAGCCCGTGCCCAAGAGTCGTGGACTGCAAGCGACAGAGAACCTGGAAGCATGCTTCCTCGGGCTCCCGGTAGACACTTTCCATTTCTTCGGTGTCAGCGCTCTCTTCTGACCGACTTTTCGTGGCATCCGCTTCGGATTCGGCAAAAGACCACTCAACTGCGGAGAGAAAGCTAAAAAAATCACATTGCAGTTCTTCGGTATCCCTCACAAGGCGTACGGCTTCTACCCAAGCGTCGGGCCTCACACACACGCTCGCCTGTGCGAAGGCAGTGGAAGTGGCGACTACTTTTTCGTCCAATAGCCGACATAACACACGGGTGATCTCTTCAGGCGCGAGTCCCAATGGGTTCACCTCGCCATTTCTCTTGGATGTTCTCGTTCTGAATTTTCTTCTGGAGTTCGAGTATTCCCTGCATCAGCGCCTCGGGACGAGGTGGGCAGCCAGGAACATAAACATCCACAGGAACGAGCTGATCAACACCTTTTGTTACCGAATAAGAATCCCAATAAGGGCCACCGCAATTCGCGCAAGACCCCATGGAAATCACATATTTTGGCTCAGGCATCTGGTCATAGACCCTCTTCAGAGAAGGTGCCATCTTGTCCGTCAATGTGCCGGCCACGATCATCAGATCGGCCTGACGCGGCGACGACGGCAAGGGCACAATGCCAAAGCGCATCAAATCGTAACGTGGGGCAGTAATTGCTGCCCCCATCTCGATCGCACAGCACGCGAGACCGAACTGAAACATCCAAAGGGAATATTTACGGCTCCAGTTCAAAAGCCAGGCAACAGGTTTTCCTGCCCCTTTGTTGAGGTTGATCTTGTCGAGAAGCGCCATCAGCCACCCCTTCTTGCGAAAGTAATCACAATCTCAGGGACGCGACAAGAAGCGCTGTCCGTTGCGTTCATAGTGGGCACATCTGCCTTTTCACACGGTGCGAAGGTCCAACAACCGGAATCACGACCACCGGAGGAGGCCCTTTCGGACGACATAAAGAAGGGCGACAGCAAGAATCAGGATGAAGATGATCATTTCAACGAGGATCGCAACCCCTTGCTGAAATGAGCCCATAATGTTCGCCCAAGGAAAGATAAATGCTGCCTCAACATCAAAAACGACGAAGAGAAGCGCGTAAATGTAATACCGGGCCTGCTGTTGACTCCACAAGTCCCCTAGTGGTTCAACACCACACTCGTAAGTCGACAATTTGTCTTTCGACATATTGCGTGGGGCAAGAAGCCGGGCAACGCCGAGCATGCTGCCGAAAAGCACAGCAGCGAGAATGCCGACAGCAGCCACTGTGAGATATGACATGTAGTAATCCCGCACGAATGCCACTCCTGTAGCGCCTTGAAACGTTGAGAGTGCAGGGAGAGACGCATGCCCAACAGCAGGGATTCTATGTGGAGCCGCGCGGCTGAAACAAAGCCCTGAGTAGGGAAGCATCCGAAGATGCTGCATAGCAACCTCTCAGCACGGCCCCTCACCCTAGCAGTGAGAGCCTGTGCCAAGGGTGAACCCAAGGGCAAAGTAGCTCTCTGCCTCCTGCTGCGTTTCGTTCTCCCCGGAGGTGAGGGTCTCCCTGAAATTTTCTCTCAGCGGTCTTTCCAACCTGACGCGACCTGCCCCATCTTGTCACTTTACGGGATCTTTCCATGGCTTCTTCGACCGCGCGTCAGCAGCTACAATTACTGGACATAACACCATATAAGCCTTATTTCTTAATAAGCGCATAAAAAACGAGAAGACCTGAGAAAAGGAACTTTTTCCGAAACCTTCCGTCACACACAGTCAACAAACCGCACAAAGACACACGACAAGAACACGCTAGACAATGAGCATCACAGTCAAGAAGCCTGACATACGACTCCGAAAAAAGAGCACTTGCGCAACAGCGACTCGACCGACACAAAGCACAAAAAGCGCATAAAATCACAGCAGACCGAACAGGGTCGAGCGTCTCTCTACCCCCAGCCTTCTTTCAAGCTTCTTTACCAAACAAGACAACAATATCTCTGCAAATACAGGGAACGCGTATGCAGACAGCGCGATTTCCAGAGGAAAAACAACACCCCTTTTTCTCTTCCACTTCTCCACAGCCTGTTTGAACGCGCCAAAAAAATGCGTCCAAACAGGCTCACCGCAAAGAAGGAAAGCAGGCAATCAGCAGGAAAAACCTTACTTCACCGCACCCTTTTCCCGCAGGCTGGTAATTTCTTCGACACTGAAGCCATAGTCACTCAGCACAGTCTCGGTGTCTTCGCCCGGCCAGCGCGGAGGACCTTGGATCTCGGCAGAAGTTCTGTCAAAACGAGGAGCAGGGGCAGCATGCTGTATTCCAGCCACTTCCACATACCCGTTCCGCGTTTTCATCTGCGGGTGTTCCCGTGACTCGGTCATCGTCAAAACAGGCGCCACACACGCGTCGCTCCCGTCGAAAACTTCCGCCCACTCATCTCTGGTCTTTGTCTTAAAGACTTTGGCCATAGTCTCTTTCGCGTCATCCCAGGCCATCCGATTCATTTGTCCAGGCAGTTTCTCTTTATCCAGGCCAGACAAACGCAACATTTCCGCATAAAACTGCGGTTCAATCGCACCTACGGAAATGTATTTACCGTCGCTGCATTCATACGTGTCATAGAAATGGGAACCTGTGTCCAACAGGTTTGTTCCCGTCTCCTCGACCCACATCCCCATCTGGGTCATGCCATGGAACATGGTCATGAGAACTGACGCGCCGTCAATCATCGCGGCATCAATAACTTGCCCTTTTCCGGACTTCTGTCGCTCGATAAGAGCGCACACGATGCCGAAAGCCAGCATGAGGCCCCCACCACCAAAGTCACCTACCAGGTTCAGCGGCGGTACCGGTCGTTCACCTTTATGCCCAATAGGATGCAAAGCACCGGCAATGGAAATGTAGTTGATATCGTGACCGGCCATCTGTGACCAAGGCCCTTCTTGCCCCCAACCGGTCATACGCCCATATACAAACCCGGGATTTCGCTTTAGGCAAACATCAGGCCCCAGCCCAAGACGCTCCATCACACCAGGACGAAACCCCTCTAGCAAACCGTCTGTTTTCTCCACCAATCTCAGTACTGTTTCCACTCCCTCAGGACTTTTCAGGTCTACCCCAATAGAACGACGACCTCGGTTCAAAAGATCCATCGGACGATTTTCAGGAAACTCATCCGCAACCCGATTCGCGCGGTCCACTCGAATCACGTCAGCGCCCATATCTGACAACATCATGGCACAGAATGGTCCTGGACCAATGCCCGCAATCTCAAGCAGCTTGATGCCTTCCAACGGTCCCATAACAGGCTCCCCCTATTGGCTCTCACAGACAACACGTTCGCAAAAGCGACGTTGACCAGTAAACCCTATCGCGGTACCAAAAGTCAGCCCAGTCTCGTCCGGTCTACAAAAGGAAATAGGCGCAGAAACTTACAGAATTTCCCTGAAAAAACGTCCAGAAAAGCTCTCAAAGAACACACCTCAAAAAATATTCTCCCCCACAAAGCAGGCTCCCGGAATTCTCCGTCACGCAACAGGCTTTCTCTGGAAGTCTGCTGTGCGAGCTTCGCGCTCCCCGGCTTGCTCCGAGGATAAAAGACTGGGCAAAAAAACAGACTGCCTCGGGAAAACTGACTCGGAACCCCTTCTTCCTCGTCCAAAAAAAGAAAGAACAGAAGGAAGAAGAAGAAAAAGAGCGGGCGGCACGTCCTCTCGTACCGCGTTTCCTCTTTTTACTTCTGTTTCCTCTTTCTCTTTCTCTTTCTCTTCCTCTTTACGCTGTTGTGCCTCTACCCGTGCACGCCGGCGCTCCCGATATTTCTCGTCCTCAGAACGGAGCTTTTGTGAAAACCCATAGAGCACTCCCGTTATATTCGGTTGGGGTCGCCCCGCGATAGTGCCCGTTCCCATCCGTAAAACGCGCGCAAGCTCATTGCGCGCAGTCACAAGGCGCGGGATAGTTTCATTCACCTCTCGCACTCGCCGGTTCACCTCTCGCACAACACCTTTGGACTTATTTACGAGCTTGTCGAATTTTTTCTTGTCTCCTTCCTCAAATGCCACAAAAAGCTCCTCCGAGATCTCCACATAGCCCTTGTAAAGACGCGTGAGACGGCTACTTGTTCTGTGCAAGCGATCAGCCTGCTTCGTGTAGTCAGTGCTGTATTCGAAAGCAAGGTTGAAAGCAGTATGACGTGGCCCATACTTTTCATCGGCCTTCTCAAAAGCGATTTTCGCGTCGTTCATCTCGGAACGAAAATTGGTGTGCACTCCTACTGACACGAACAGGAAAACCCCACCGGCAAGCAGCATGAGCAAAGAAAACAAGGAAAATCGAACCGATTGACGGGAAGCATCCGGGACAGCTTCACTCACAAGCACTTTGGCATGAGGACCAAAAGAGCCACGTACCCGTTCAAGAAAAGCACCAATCCGAGCCTGGTGAAATTTTTTCGTCACGAGTCCCATTCGTTCCCCTTCTCTGCAAATTGGGAAACCAAATCTTCCAGGACGGTCGATCGCGCTCTCAGAATATCGAGTGCATCTTGGGCTTCTCCCTCAATGACCTCGATCGCCGAAGAACGCGCGCCGTTCCGACGGAGTTCCACTCCCTCATTCAGCACATCGATAAGGTCATCAAGGAGAACAGGCATTTCTGATTCCACTCCCAACAGAGAATTCAGAGTGGAATCAGAATCAACAGCCTGTTCTCTCAGCTTATCGAGGTGATTATCGATATAGCCGCTTTGGGCCACAAGCTGTTGGGCGCGGTGCTCCCACGCTCGAGCATCAGAACGGGCCTGAAGAGCCCCATTCAATTGGAACAGCGCAACAAAAAAGAAAAATATCGCAGGTACTAAGAAGAAAACACCTAAAACCCTGAGGCCACGCGTTCTTCGTTCTCGTTCCTCTCCCAATGCATTTTCTGAGAGTGTGTCCTCAGTCAACATATTCTCGGCAAGAAGGGCAGAATCGGAGGACGCTTGTTTTCTGTCCAGAGTTTCTTTCTTTTGTATATGTGCCGGCGCATCAAACATAAAGGCTCTTCCTTTTCACTGATGCTCCCTTCATACCGTGCTGCGCCACACCTATAAAAAACCAGAAGAAGAAAAAAACTTCGAGATTTTTTTGTCATTTGCAGAGTGTTCTCGCAGAACACGGATCAGCGAGGGGAAAAGGACATCTCGTGCGTCCCTTTGTCACAGCTCATCTTGTCACATGTCGTCACCCATAGGACACTGCCTGTTGATAACTTCCACGATTCACCCAGCGCATACTCTGTGCAGGCATGCCAGGTAGAAAACGAATACGATCGTCCCCGACAAAAGTTGTCCATCGCGATATGTCGTCGCGAACCCAGGGCGACTGTTTTTCTCGTACGCTCCAATACACTCCTTCTAACGCACCCCAGATCTTCTCGGCACAGATCGCAAGATCTCCATTTCCACAAACAAAGCCGTCACCTTCTTGCAATGCCTGCTGCAAATCTCGCAAAACATGCGCAAGACCGCCCCCGCCGAAAGAACTCCCCATAAAACCGGGAGGCGAGTCTATGGGGGAAATTGGAGAAAAAACATGTTGCAGATCACCGAGAAGTTGGGAAAGAACAAGATCTACAAGAGGAGTAACGAGTCCTTCGATAAGTACCTCCCCAGCATGATCGGCGAACTGGTTCCGGTCTCGATCTCGTCGATTAGCACCTGTTTTTTCCCAGTCTACCAGCACAGCAAGCATTTGTTCTGCTCCAGGAAAAGAAGAAGGGGGGAAACGCTCTGCCAAGGCAGTAAGTTCTGGAACAATGAGCGCGGCACGCAAATCCGCTGTTCCGGCGTCCTGTACGATCGATACCGCAGCAGCCAGGGTGAAATCTGTCCGGTCCCCAAGTCGACGATCAAGAAGCTCTACTCGATGATAGGGCCCCGAATACCAGTAATTGTCTGCCGACCGCCAACCAGGCGCCACTTTGTTATTCCATGAGGAAAAATATCCTTTGGAGGGATTCACTGCAGAAGGGTGCTGTGCCGAAGACATAATCCCCTGCCACTCCCATTCGCCCGTCCCCCACACTGGTAGATCCGGATGCACTCCCGACGCCCGCACAGGATACCGACCCGAGTGAAAGTACGCGATGTCTTCCGCGCTGGCATACACCCAATTCAGACTAAAAGCAACATCATCTAGCGTTTCAACAAAAGCCTCGCCATCTGTCACTTCCCCGGAATTCAGCCGGAAATAGGAAAGGGCTGACATTACCTCATGTCCCCGCGATGACCGCTGTTGCGCGACAGCAACAGGACGACCATCCACAGTTCCCCGGCTTGCAACCGGCCCGTGCACCGTGCGAGGAGCAACCTTTGCGAGACCATTTTGCTCTCCCACACGCGTCATCGGCACACACTCATCCCGATACTCATAGTGGACCGATTCCTCATGGGCAGCACTCCCATCAGGTTCACACAAAAGTTCCACACGCATATCAACAAGATCAGACATCCCAGAAGTTACCGACCAGGCATACGTGTCCGTGTGGCCGATAAGTACAAGAAAAGCGACACCTGGCATGGTCATGCCAGTTGACTGGTATCCCCCGCCTTGGAGCTCGATCTCAAAGAGATAGTTAGGGGTCACATATCCCAGCTGAGGACTACCCACAAGCAAAGGGTGACCGCTCGCTGTCCGCGTCCCGTCCAATACGAGATAATTGCTATGCATCGCGGGTAATGCCCGTTTTGCTGCCAGCGCGGAACGCACATCCGAAGGGGTATCCTGGATTCCATGCAACGGAGAAAAAGCTGTCCCCTCTACAGGTGATGCCTTTTCAGGAGACGCGGAAAGGAGGGGGGAAGAAGACACTGACGCGAGTAATTCCGCATCAGGCAAAGCCACTGCATCCCAGTCGGTATCACTGCTTGGACTGCTCTTTCCCGTCCCATCCGAAAAAAGAGGGTATGGAAAAGAATCCGTCGTGTGCGAGCGAGCAGACGGATCATCCGCAAAACGCAACGTGTCCCAGAGAGCGAGAGCTTCTTCCCTCCCATCACGTTCCTGCAAAAGAGCGAAGGCCTCTGCGTTCTTGACCTCATTTCCTCCGCCATTCCCCACGGACACAGAAAGAAGGATTATTGTCGCGACAATATCGGTAGGACGCCACTCTCGCCATGTATCGCCCAGCACAGAACGAACAAACGGCATATTGCCACTCACCCACTGGTTAATCCCCGCGGCATATGCATCAAAACGCTCCAGTATCTCAGGACATTCCTCGCCGGCATGCACACACAAGGCATCAAGCTGGGCCTGAAGCTCCTCCTCCGTGTACGCAATTTGATCCCCAGCCACATCGAAGACGCCGAGTACACCATTCCCCGACAATTCGGCGGTGCCGGCACGCCCGCCGGCTCGCATCACCTCAGCCACAAACAATCTTGCCTCTGCGGTCACCCAACCAGCACCAAATGCCACATCAGCCGATGTCTCTCCAAAAACATGCGGCACCCCGAAATGGTCCCAAAATATCTCCACGCCTTCGCGTGGACGTTCCACACGCTCCACATCATCGGGCAGGACACCCAAACGGGAATCTTTGTAATACCGCGAAAGGTCCTTATCGGTGAGAGAGTTATCCGCAACCGGATCATCCAGATTGTCATACATGGCAATCTGGTCACCTCGGTGTTGCGAAGTAGGACCGATCAAACCCCCATTCCCTGGAGCGAGAATGGACCAAGCTTGATCCGCCGTGTCCTGCACTCGCGTCACACGTTCCGCAGAGGACCCCCCAGGCTCCTCTGCCACAAAGCCCTTTCCCACTTCCTCGCTCAACACAGTCGGGGCCATGCCTATCGCTGAAGAAAAAGACGTCAATGTTGCCAGGAAGAGTGTTCCCAACACGATCATCGCCCCCACGAGACTTGCCACACTTCTCGTGCCCGGCCGCTTCCGTTCCGACCGTCCCAATCCCTTCGCGTTGACCAACATAACGACGCTCCCGTAAAATATTGATGTATTCCACACTTGGCCGAACAGCCCAAAAAAGATGGTCATGTGAAAAAAACACCCCACACACAGGACTATCTTCGCATTTCATCCGAGTCACTTCTGCCGGAATTCCTTGCCTCCCTCGTCCTCTCGCACACCCCATGCACTCTTTGTCTGC
>DEIU01000090.1:29772-74292 GCA_002352645.1 Acidimicrobiia bacterium UBA2766
ACCGTGCTCTTACCGTGCTCTTACTGCGAAAAGAAACAGGAGCAACGAGAAAACACTCCGCAGCAGTCAGGTAAAGTGTTCAAAAAAACCGCAGACAGCATCTTAAAGCCCTGGTAATTGCAATTGGCAAGATATCGGGGGAGAAACTGCCGCAGATGGCGATGAAATCTCAACACCAGAATCATCACGATGAGAAAAAGAAGTGGCAGCAAGCACCGGACCGTGACGAGCAAGAGCCCGAGCAAAAGCCTCCGCCACGCCTTGACGGGAAGAAGCAGGCAAAAGAGAACGAGTGTAGAGGCGCTGATAGCGAGGAAGGAGGTCAGGACGCGCCCGCGCCAACCACTTAAAATAATGCGCACGCACACCTGGGCGCAGGTTTAACGGATGGCACTGCATCTGATCGGCACCTGCAGCGACAGCCGCGGCCACAACCTCATCGATCTGAGATGGATCGTCAGAAAGGCCGGGAAGAACAGGGGCAACGAGCACACCACAGGGGACACCTGCCTCGTTCAAACGGCGCACAGCCTCGAGACGTCGCGCTGGGTGAGGAGTGCCAGGTTCGCTCAGACGCCATACTTCCGTGTCAAGTGTTCCGATAGAAAAATCACAACGAACCAGACCAAGCGCTGCCGCCTCTCTCAACACATCCAAGTCTCGCAAGATCAGCGTGGACTTCGTCAGCAGGGAAAAGGGATTCCGGAAGGCAAGGAGAACTTCAATCACGCCACGTACCAAACGATATTTCCCCTCGCACCTCTGATAGGGATCAGTATTCGAACCAAGAGCAATTTTCTGACCCGACCAGGATGGATGCGACAATCCTGCGCGCAGCAAGGCAACGGCGTTCACTTTTACGACAATACGCTTTTCGAAATCTTCCCCCATATTGAGCTGCAAATATTCATGAGAGGGACGAGCAAAGCAGTAAACGCAGGCATGAGAACACCCTCGGTACACATTTAACGTGTAAGAAAAAGGCAGACCTGTAGTCTTTGGCAGCTTATGAATGATCGAGCGGGCACGCACATGGAAGAATTCCATACCGCGAAATTCCGCAGTCCCCACTTCACGCGTGAAGTCTTCGGGAAAAAAAGAAAACCGGGACTCCTCCTCCACGGTTTTCCAGCGCAACCTCCGAGCCTCGCTGCCCTTTTGGTTCTCAGGAGAATCTACGCTCTTGATGCTCACTTTTTGCGCCTGTATTTCTTGAAGCGGGCGCTTCCCCGACGAAACACGATTTCTCACAGGAGGATCAGACTCGCCCCTGCGCGTCCTTCCACTCCACAAGCGTTCATCCTGTCGTGAGGTCCGGGACAAAAAAGCAGGCATGCGCCGCCATGTCGCGATATCCACTACATCGGCATCAGACCCGGCCTTGGGGGCGAGAGAAGCCTCTGCCTCCCGATCTGCAGGAGTTTCCCAGACTTCCCCTCTCTCCCCTGCAACAGGCAAATTCTGGGCAGGGGACGCCACGAGGGCGTCTCCTGCCTGCCTCCTGCTGCCACCACCTTGTGCTTTTTGCTGTGCGTTCTCTGCCGTTGTCATACCGAAAGCATATCGAACATATGTTCGATTCCGAAAAGGCATTGCAAAAACACGACAAGGAGCCGCGCGCAAACAGGCAGAAGGCCATCGCCTTGTTACGGTGTTGCGGTGTTGCGGCTGCTATTTCGGCGGCATGCGGATCGCCCCATCAAGCCGAATGCATTCCCCGTTGATGTAGGGATTCCCCACAATTGACTCTACGAGCATGGCGTATTCCTCCGCGTGCCCCAACCGCTTGGGAAACGGGATATTCAACGCGAGCTCGTCTTTTTTCGCCTGCGGCATCAGAGACATCAAGGGAGTGTCGAAAGTCCCAGGCGCAATAGTGTTGACTCGGATACCGAGCACTGCGAGATCTCGCGCGGCAGGAAGCGCCATCGCGACTACAGCACCTTTTGTGGCTGAATAAGCAAGTTGCCCGATCTGTCCGTCAAAAGCAGCGACAGACGCAGTATTGATCACAACGCCACGCGCTCCGTCTTCTCCGAGAGGGTCCGTCTTCGCGATAGCTGCAGCCCCAAGCGTGAGGCCGTAGAAAGTTCCTCTCAAGTTCACATTCACCACAAAATCAAACATGTCAGCAGAGTGAGGTTCTCCCCGCCTGTTCACAGTACGAGAAGCCGACCCTGTCCCCGCGGCATTGAGCACAATACGGAGAGGACCAAGTTCCGATGCCACATCTACTGCATGCTGGACTTGTACGGGATCTGTCATGTCGGTCTGCACAAAAAGACCAGACTCCCCGAGCTCTTTTGCTTTCACTTCGCCGGTATCCGGACGGATATCAGCAATAACAACCTTTGCCCCACGCGCGGCAAGGAGCGAGGCACTCGCGCCCCCCAGCCCAGACGCGCCACCTGTCACCAGCGCAACAGCCCCTTTAATTTCCATGTCGTATCCTGTCTCATCACGGGCACACTCTTCTTGAGTTTCGCACCGCCCCGCCCCTTCCACCCAAACTCCCCCAGAGATCCTCCCCCGCTCCCTCTCCTCCACCCAGGCAATCCTCCCTTTGCCCCCGCCTATCCCCGGGTACCAACCGGATTCCCCAACTTTCCCTTTTCTCATGAAACCCGATCTCGAAATACATCGAAAAATTATCCGCACGGAAACCAGGACCGCACCGCGCAGCACACATGCCAAGAATGTTTTTCGTTTCCTTACGACTGCTCTTCCCACAAAACAGAGAGAAAAAGAGAAGAAAACTGAAAAAAGAGCAACCTGTCGCGGAAGGAGAATGTCATCGTGGAACGAAAAAGTTTATAAAAACACAATCAATGCCCTCACACTCCCCTAAAAAAGCGATAGAATGGGCACGCTCATACAGACAGATCATGCCTATATGAGAAGTACCAGCCAGGAACAATGGCCTGATATAGTGATACGAGGAAGGCTATTTCCTACGGCATATACCGCATTTTCTGACGAAACTTAATGCAGTCAGTACCCCCCGGAGACTTTGAATACTCTTCCTCGCACGCCCTGAGGTATTATGCTGTCAGTACATGGAACATTCATGTCTTACTAGCTCTGGTCAGACACGGATGTCATCACACACAGGATCGTCCCCTTGTCAACAAAGGAACTCAATATGCCAACCACCGCATCCGAACCCCAGAAGAAACGCCGGATGCGCAACGGACTGACACCGGAACAAAGAACTCAGCTGCATCTCGAACGTATTCTCAACGCAGCCATCATCGAGTTCACTTCCAACGGCTATAACAACACGAGTGTCGCCAACATCGTTGCTCGAGCCCGCGTTTCACGAAGCACCTTTTATGAACACTTCTCAGACAGGGAAGATTGTCTTCTCTCTGTTATGCGCCCGGTCCTCGACGCTCTTGTGCGCGCGGCGAAAGGCGCTGTTGCCAACGAAACAGACCCCGCAGAACGAGCGCGAGCGGCGCTACGCGCTGCTGTCTGTGCCGCAGCAGACGATAGAGACCATGTGAACAGTCTCCTCATCGAGATTCACGGCGGTAGCGACAAAGCAGTAAGCGCCGTGGTTCAAGCCCAAACCGAGCTCGGGAATATCATCAACGAGACTGGTTCCACTCTCGACCATCAGGGTTTCGCTCTCGCTGGAGCAGCCTTGTCCTTCCTCGACGCTCATGTGCGAGCGAAGACACTTGACCGCCTTCTGAGCAGTGAAGACGACACACTCGACCGCTTTCTACGAGTTCTCGTCCACAGCTGAACAAGTTCCCTTCCCACACCTCCTGGCAGGCCCATTCCGAGGCCTGTCAGGAGGAAATCCACTTGACGCTTCCTCCGCCAAACCACGCACGGTAGGAGGAGGACTCTGCTCTCTTTCGGCTCCTTCTTCCCTCTACATTCACAGTTTTCAGAGAAAAAAGACCAAACACAGAACGCCCGCGTAAACGCACCCGTAATTGGGAAAAACCTCGAAAAGACTTCACGTTGCGTCGCCTCGACCACCCTCGCTTCCCTGCTTGCGCTCCCCGCTCACCTCGTTCCGCACAGCCAACAGCAAGTGGTGGACCAGGGGGGAAAAGCCCGACAGGCTCGCAGCGGCCACTACAGAGCATCCCAGGGGCCAAAAAAGGCATGACAGCCCCAGACCGTTCACCTGAGAGACGGCACCCGGCTCACCTGAAAGACTGCACTGCCCGACAAGTTCCTACCCGGCGAATAAGGTTGCCCGGCCCGCGATATCAAGCAGCCCTTCGGGCAAAACACCAAGTTGCAGGGTAAAGAAAACTGTCACTGCCAAAACGACAGCCGACACTCCAGGAACCGGAAGACGCGAGAGAGTAGGCGTCTTTGCCTCCAAGGGAAGGCCTTCCATGAACATGTAGACAACGAGCCGCAAATAGAAAAAAGCACTCAGGACGCTGGCGAGTGTTCCTACCACAATCAATACCCAGCGCTCAGCGCCCGCGAGACCGCCAAAAACAGCGAATTTCGCGACGAACCCAGAGGTTCCCGGGATACCGGCCATCGCAAACAAGAGAAAAGCCAAAATGCCTGCAAGAAGGGGTTCTCGCCGAGAGAGGCCTCGATAATCCTCCAGGGAGGTGTCCTGCTCGCCACGGCGCGCAACAAGCGAGATCACTGCGAAGGCTCCCATCACCATGATGGTATAGGCGACCAGGTAGAACAGTGCACCCCTCACGCCTTCTTCATTTGCGGCAACAAGCCCAGTCAGAATAAAACCGGCGTGCGCGATCGATGAATAAGCCATCATCCGTTTCACATCTGTTTGCACAATCGCAAGCACAGACCCTACGAGCATTGTGATTGCAGCAATCGCCCACAACAAAGGTTGCCAATCCAGTTCATAAGCAGAAAGTCCAACCTCTAGCACTCTCCACAAACCAGCAAAACCCGCCACTTTCGCCCCAGCAGCCATAAAAGCCACTACCGGCATAGGGGCACCTTGGTACACGTCAGGTGCCCACATATGGAATGGTACTGCTGCCACTTTGAAGCAAAGGCCAACAACAACAAGCACCATGCCCAGCAAGACCATTCCAGAAGAAAAAAGCACGTTCTCAGCAAAATACTGCTCAAAACCCACCAGATTGGTAGTTCCCGTCGCTCCGTACAAAAAGGCTATTCCATACAACAAAAAAGCCGAAGAAAAAGCGCCCAGCAAAAGATATTTCAAGCCGGCTTCTTGCGAATCAGAACGGTCTCGGTGCCAAGCAGACAGGATATACAGACAAACCGACAAAAGCTCCAATGAGATAAACATCATGACAAGATTATTGGAGATCACCATGAACTGCATTCCTGCAGCAGAAAACAGCAATAATATGTAGTACTCTGCCTTTCCTGCATTTTCATGGCGTAAATAAACATCCGACAACAAGATTCCCAGAAGCACAGCAAGGCAAATCAGCACACTGAGAAATGCCCCAAAACCATCAGCCACAACCATACCGCTGAAGGCGAAACGGACATGGTCGTCCCCAACTTCCCCGCTCTCGACTGCGTTCCAAAGAGCAATCGCCCAGCCCGCGGAGAAAAGGGTACCAAAAGCTGCGATGGCAGCGTACCAAGAATCATTCTTAAAACGCTTCAACGCGATCATCAACAAAAGCACAAGCCCGGTTCCCAGCATTGCCAGTTCAGGGGCAATGGCAGAATAATCCGCAGGAGATGTCGGGATATCGGCTGCTGCATGAATATTCAAAGCTCGCCGTCCTCCTGTACAAGCGCTCCAGCACCATGGACAGGTTCTACAGAAGAAGCATGACCGGTGTCAGGAGCTACGTGTTCCTGGTCAGAAGCTTTACTTGCCTGTTCTTTGACACACTCGGAAACGCCCGAAACTCGGTCTCCCGTTGTCTGCCAAGGCTCACAATATGCCTGCTCTGTTCCTTCTGTGCGTTGCTCCACGAGAGCAACGACAGCCTGCACAGAGGGTTCGATCCGTTCGAGAAGAGGTTTAGGGTACACCCCAAGAAAAAACATCAGGACGACAAGAGGGAGAATGATCGCGAGTTCACCAGGCGACAAATCAGAAAGACCCTTATTCTCATCATGCACAATATCACCATGAAAAACCCTTTGATACATCCACAAAAGGTACAGAGCAGCTAAAATAACACCGAACGCTGCGGCAACAGCCCACCATCGATGCACGACAAACGTTCCAAAAAGCGTCAGCATTTCGCCCACAAAACCATTGAGCGAGGGCAAACCAGCAGAGGCAAAGACCGTGAAGAGGAACACTCCAGCGTAGACCGGCATCACCTGCTTCAATCCACCAAAATCTTCGATCTCTCGCGTATGCCGCCGGTCATAGAGAAAACCAATCAGAAAGAAGAGGGCGCCTGTCGACAAACCGTGGTTTACCATTTGTGCCACTCCGCCGGTCAGCCCCGTTGTCGTCAGAGCAAAGATCCCCAGGATGACAAAACCAAGGTGGGAAACTGACGTATAGGCAATAAGGCGTTTCGCGTCCGTCTGCTTCAATGCCACAAGTGCACCATAGATGATCCCGATCACTGCCAAGGTCAACAAGACCGGCACCGCTTCCACGGCCGCACGCGGGAAAAGAGGAATCGAAAAACGCAGCAAACCATACGCGCCCATCTTCAACAGCACACCGGCCAGGACAACCGATCCGGCAGTAGGCGCCTCAGTGTGCGCATCAGGCAACCATGTATGAAACGGGAAAACCGGAACTTTCACCAGAAAAGCAATGGTGAATCCCCAGAACAGAAAACGCTGAGCTGTCATCGAATAGTCAGTATTTAAAACGGCATTGAGGTCGAAAAGCGGGCCTCCATCAGCAAGAACACCCGCAGCAACCACTCCGGCAAGAAGAAAAGCCGAGGCCGTTGCCGTGTAAACAAAAAACTTGATGGCCGCCCGCACTCGGTTTTTTGAGCCCCAGCCACCGATGAGAAAATACATTGGCACCAAGAGGGCTTCCCAGAAAACAAAGAACAAGAAAAGATCGGTGGCGAGGAAAACCCCCATCACCGTTGTTTCCAAGAGCAGCAAAAAAATCACATACTGTTTCACACGGTCCATCACGGCACCAGAAGCCAGCAGCGCCAGCGGAAACAGGAAACCGCTCAGCACTACCATAAACAAGCTAATACCGTCGACGCCGAGGTTGTACCCAATACCGAGAGAGGGAATCCATTCGGACGCCTCGCTCCATTGCATACCGGCATGGCCCGTTTCAAAATGCCAAAGCAGCCATAGTGTCAGGGTAAAGGTGGCTGTCATAGTGAGAATGCCGGCAACCCGGGCTAATTCTGGTCGACGCCCCGGCAAGAAAGCGGTAAGAACCGCTCCTGCCAAAGGAGTAAAAATAATCATGCTGAGCAGCCGGTAATCTTGGTCCGGCAAAATAACGAGGTCCGGCATTGTCAGAAGCCTCCCCGAGCGAACGCGTACCCCGCTAAAAGGCCTACAGAAATAGCAATCACCGACGCGTACGCACGCACGTAACCGCTCTGCCCTTTACGAAGCCATTCCCCTACTCGTTTGGTCCCGCCCCCGAGCCCCATCACCACTCGGTCAATTCCTTCTTGGTCCGCTGTCGCCAGCGCCCCTGTTAAGGCATAACCAGGTTTTTGCACAACTTTTTCCACGGTCTGATCCACATAGAATTTCTCCCGCACAACACGCGGCAGGGGACCCAGTTTCTCAAGCATGGTCGCCCGGTCTTCTCCTGACGTGCGATGCCAAAAGAACCAGCCCGCTCCTACTCCGCTCACAGCGGCCACCACGCTTCCCAGCATCAAGGCCATGACTGTTCCATCAAACTCGACCGCTGCGCCTGCAAGGTTTTCTCCGCCGACAACGCCGAATACAGGATGCAACCAGTCATGCAACAGGGAATTCAACTCTGGCACGTCCAAAGCAAATCCTCCGGTAAACGAAAAGGCTGCGAGAATCACAAGCGGAGCAGTCATGGTGAGGGGAGCCTCGTGCGGCGTCACGCCCGCATCCCAACGGGGAGGTCCATGAAAAACCATGAACCACTGGCGGAACATGTAGGCAGCCGTAAGAAAGGCTGTCACAAGACCAATCGCCCAGGCAAGCTGTCCCCACCATTCTCCAGATTCAAAGAGAGCAGCCAAAATAGCGTCTTTTGAAAAGAAGCCGGCAAAGGGCGGAATCCCAGAAATCGCAAGAAGCCCCACTGTATAAGTGGCATATGTCACGGGCAGTTTCTTTGCCAGGCCACCCATCTTGCGCATGTCTTCTTCATCATGCATGGCGTGGATGACCGCTCCTGCACACAAAAAGAGCAGGGCTTTAAAAAAACCATGTGTGAGCACATGGAATTGGGCGGCCACATACCCCGATGCGTCACCCCGCGCTCCGATTCCGGCAGCTGCCACCATATAGCCCAATTGGGAGACAGTCGAGTAAGCCAAGACTTTCTTTATGTTGTACTGCCCGATCGCAATGAGTGCGGCAAAGAGCGCGGTGCCAATCCCGACAAGGACCACGACAATCGAGGCAATATCCGAAAGAGCAAACAGAACGTTCGACCGCACAATCAGGTAAACCCCGGCCGTCACCATCGTTGCCGCGTGAATCAAGGCAGACACTGGGGTGGGACCAGCCATCGCGTCGGGAAGCCAGACAAACAAGGGGATTTGCGCAGATTTTCCTGCCACACCGACAAAAAGCAACAACGCCACAGCCGTGGCAACCCAGGCATTGTCTCCCGACAGGACAGAGGGGGCCGTGCGAAAAATTGTGTCGAAGTCAAGCGTGCCGAAATAGCTGAAGAGGAACATCATGCCGGCAAGAAGACCAAAGTCTCCGACTCGGTTCGTGACAAATGCCTTTTTGGCTGCAACAGATTTTTGCATATCGGTATACCAAAAACCGATAAGAAGGTAGCTGCATGCCCCCACAAGTTCCCATCCGATGAAAAGCACAAGAAAGTTGTTTGCCATCACCAAAATCAGCATGGACCCGACAAACAGGTTGAGAAAAAAGAAAAATCGCGAAAGGTTGGGATCTCCGTGCATGTAGCCAATCGCATAAAGGTGGATCAGGGCCCCGACCCCTGTGATGAGGAAAAGCATCACGACAGTCAAAGGGTCAACACGATACCCAAGAGAGATGTCGAACCCCCCGGCAGGGATCCAATCGAAGACTTTTTTCGTGAAGGTCTCGTGCTCTTCGTCCGTCACGCCAATCCAGGCTGCAACAGAGAGCAAAAAAGAAGCCCCAACCGAAAGAAAAGCTATCCAGCCGGCAAGTGGTTCTTTGAGAAACTTCCCAAAGAGCGCCAGCAAACCAGCGGTCATAAGTGGCAAAAGCGGAATCAACCAGGCATTTTCCAGAACGGCGTCCATCAACTCACCCGCTCAAATTGGAGAGATCGTCAGCTGAAACACGCAGTCGGCGCCGGTAGATAGCAACCAGGATCGCTAAACCCACCATGACCTCCGCTGCAGCCACGACAAGAACAAAAAACACGAAAATCTGTCCCCCTGCATGGCCAAGCTCACGGCCAAAGGCGACAAGGGCAAGGTTCACCGCGTTGAGCATCAGCTCTACGCACATGAACATAACAATGGTGTTCTTCCGGAGCAGAAAACCCATTGTCCCAATCATGAACAAGATCACAGAAAGCGCAAGATAGGCAGTGTAATCTGGCGAATTGCCAATATCAAACATCGACATACCCCTTTGCTGCCTCTCCCCCAGGACCGGCAGCAGCACCCGCTCGAAGGGAAGCATCCGCATCCGGTATGGTCGTGACCGCCACATCACGATCCGTCACCAGATCGGCATGCGCTGCTTCACGCCCTTCCTTCAGCGTCACCAGAGCCTCGTCACTGCGTCCAGCAGCGGAACCATGGAGTGAACGATCTCGTTTCGCCAAAACAACACCGCCAATAATTCCTGCCACAAGCAGGATGGACACTACTTCGAAGGGCAAAAGGTACGTCGTAAAAAGAGAGTCCGCGATCACTTCAACATTTCCCAGATGGACCAGTGCCCTGATCTCGGAAACCGCCACTTCCTCATCAAGGTCATAGTCTGGGACTTGGATATCCGGTCGCACAGTCTCGGTATCCCCCTCGTCCGAAGGGTCAATCGCCGAGTGGTTCCCTTGAGGAAGCAGTTGCAGATGATCTTGCACGACACCTGCCTGGTTCATAATGACCAGATCCTTGTCCGTGAAGCGAAGCTCGGCAGAGAAACGCACGGCCTCAGCCGGAGAAAGCGCAACGACTGAAACAGGCGCACCGTCAGCCCCACGAAGATGGGCAATCGGAACAACTGTTCCCGCAATATTCACGGCGTCATAGCGGTCCACAGAATCAGCAGCATTCACCTTTGTGGGTTTCCCCAAGGTACCCGGCTCGACTCCACGCTCCTCAAAAAGACTGAAGTAACCGGCGATAGGAGCAAGAAATGCAACCAAGCCGACCAGAATCCCGCCAAAAAGCAGGAGAGAAAAGCGACCACTCTCAAGCGTTTCTGCCTCGTCATCCTGTTTATCAACACCCAGAAGCATGATGACAAAGAGAAAGAGGACGACAATCGCTCCGGTATAGACAACGATCTGCACCACGGAGAGAAAATATGCCTCTTGCGCTAAAAAAAGCACGGCAATGGAAACCAGCACTACCACCAGATGAAGGGCAGCATGCACGGGATTCGATTGGAAAACCATGCGCAAGGCCATCCCCATGGCCAATGCCCCAAAAATCACAAAAACTAGTAACTCAGCATTCATGGATACCCCTCGCTCACTGCGCCGGAGCCTTCCTGGCTTCCTTCCGCGTTGACGGAGGGAAGATTGTGTTGTCCTGTCTCCGCGGTCTCGACCCCTCGCCCAGCATCACTTGGCCATCCGGGAATACCCTCATAGTCAGCGTCCCCTCCCGGTGAAGTGGCACGCATCCAGCCCCCCCTCTTGGAAAGAGACAACGGATCGTAATTTTTCCCCTCATGTCGGGATTCACCCTCCTCCCCAACAAGAAGAAGATCTTTCCCGAAAATCGCATCTTCGCGGTCAGTGAAGCTCATCTCGAACAGGTTCGTCATAGTGATCGCTGTTGTTGGGCACGCTTCAACACAGAGACCACAAAAAATGCAGCGCAGAAAATTGATCTCATACACATACCCGAAGCGCTCTCCTGGAGAGACAGGTGCCTCGGGGGGGTTGTCGGCACCGCGCACATAAATACACGAAGATGGGCAAACTCCCGCGCACAATTCACACCCGATGCATTTTTCCATCCCATCGGCATAACGGTTCAGCACATGACGACCGTGAAAACGCGGTGGCTTCGGTCGCACTTCCTCGGGATATTGCGTCGTCACTTGCGGGCGGAACATGTTCCGCCAAGTGACCCGCATACCTCGTGCAATCGCTCCTATGAACATGGCGATCTCCTACCTGAAAAACCCTGCCGGCCAAGCTCCCACTTCTTGCATCACAACCAAACCGGCAAGGACCATCAGAAACACCAGGTTCACCGGAATCAAGATTTTCCACCCAAAAGACATCAACTGGTCATAACGCATGCGGGGAAGAGTCGCGCGTATCCAGATGAAAAGAAAAAGCAACACGAAAGTCTTGAGGAAGAAATAGAGTACGCCAAGTGCCACCTGCCATCCCGCAGGATCTGCCTGCACGGGAACCCATGGCCCATTCCATCCACCAAGGAAAAGGGTGACAGCCACAGCGGAAATGGTCATGATATTAATGTATTCCGCCAAGAAGAAGAACATGAACCTGGCCCCACCATATTCGGTGTGGAAACCGGCCACAAGCTCAGATTCCGCCTCCACAAGATCGAAAGGAAGCCGGTTTGTCTCCGCCATCCCCGATATGAAAAAACTCACAAAGGGAATTAGCAATAGGCCAAATGCATACCAATTCCATCCGCTCTGCGCGGCCACGATCTCTTGCAAATCCAGCGTGCCTGTCCACAGCAGAACCGGCAAGATCGAAAGACTGAGCGCCGCTTCATACGAAATCACCTGGGCAGATGCCCGGACCGATCCCAAGAGAGAATATTTCGAGCCAGAGGCCCAGCCGGCGAGCATCACTCCATACACCGCGACAGAACTCATCGCGAGCAACCAGAGAATTCCCACATTCAGATTCGCGCCTTGGATCGCAACCACATGGGTTTTGTCACCGTGCACAAACTCAAACGAAGGCCCAATCGGCAAGATAGCAAAAGCCATAAATGCCGGAAATACTGTGAGAAATGGGGCCAGCATATAGATCGTGCGGTCCGCCCCACGCGGCACAAAAATCTCTTTCACCATGAGCTTCAAGGCATCTGCCACTGTCTGGAACAGACCCCAGGGCCCCGCCCGGTTTGGCCCGATGCGCACTTGCATCCAGGCCACAAACTTCCGCTCGAACAATACGAGAAAAGTCGTGATCAGCATCTGGACCGTAAAAATGAGGATCACAACAAGAATGGTGATCCCGTGATCCAGCCAATCCTTTTCCATCAGTCGATCCTCTCCAGCGTCACCGTGGCGCCCACGCGGATCACAAAAGGCTCGTCCTGGTTATGCGGCACAGACACAGTACCCAAAGGCACCCGCTCATCAGCCACAACAGTGCGGAGCAAATCAAGACGGCCCGCTGGATCCTCATCCAGCACACGCACACTGGAACCATCCGTTATTCCGGCAAAAGCCAAATCTTCTGGGTGCACTCGTACAATTGGACCAGGCCGCAAACCAGAGAGCGAAGGACATTCACTCACAAGAGTTCCACGATCCCAGAACGCCCGCCCAACATGCAACCGGAATCCGTTCCCCAGAGGACGCGCATCCTTCTCGAAAGGCGAAGAGGTCCGGGGAGCAACACGGCCTTCTCCCACAAGGACTCCTTCTTTTCCTTTTTTCCCGCGGAAACGGGAAAGAGAAACTCCCTGGTAGGCCGGGGCAACCTGCGCAATCTCTCGCAAGGTGGCCTCTGGGGTACCACAACCAAAGTCCACCTCAAGGTGTTCTGCTATTTCGCGAAAAACCTGCGCGTCAGACGCAGCTTGACCCGGAGCTGTGACTTTGGCAGCGACACGCTGCACGCGTCCCTCCAAATTCGTGACCGTGCCGGAAACCTCTCCCCATCCCGCAGCAGGAAGCACAACATCGGCAAAGCGCGTGGCAGAAGAGGGGAAAAGATCCAGCACAACCACAAAAGACGTGCGTTCCAACGCGCGACGGGCCATCACCGGATCGGGAAAATCTGTGAGAGGGTCCGCTCCGACAACAAAAAGAATGTCGATCTTTCCCTCGACTGCGGCATCCAGGATCTCCCGGCAGTCACGGCCCGGGTCCGGAGGAAACTCCCCCTCCCACACTTGCGCCAAACGTTCCCGTGCCTCCAGATCGTCTACCGTGACTCGCCCAGGCAAAAGGCTTGGGGAAAGTCCCATGTCAATCGCCCCATGCACATTGGAACGCCGCAATATAGGGAGCAACTTGACACGCTCTCCGAGCTGTTCCGACAGGCCAAGTGCCCAAGTACTCTGCGCCTCCGCGTCCTGCGCCGCGCTTTGCCGCCCCACGATCAGGACGACATCGCCTGCGATCGGAAGAAGTACGGGATCAAACGCAGCAGGAGTATCAAAAACTTTCTTCGCAAAGTCCGTCAGTCCGCTCTGCGGAGGACCGATCACAAAAAGCGGCACTCCCTGATTCACCACTGCATCACGCACACGCAGGTAGAGAACCGGGAGCTCTTCTTTCAGGTCTGGTCCGGCCAGCACAATCACGGATGCCTTGGCAAAGTCATTGATCACGGCCCGGTTCCGCGCCCCTGCGACAAAATCAGCAGGAAGTCCGTCGTCAAGCTGGCAGTCCACATCATTTGTGCCGCACACCACACGCATGAACTTCGAGAGGGAGTAGGCTTCTTCGTTCGTGAGGCGCGCACCGCCAATCGCGGCGATATTCCCCCCGGCCCCCTTCACCTCTTGTATCTGCTCTGCAATACGTTCCACGGCTTCCGCCCAGGACACCTCCGAAAAGGCATCAGCAGCAGCAGTTTCTTCTCGGAAGAGAGGAACGGTGAGACGATTCTCTGACCCGACATACTCGTACGCAAAACGGCCCTTGTCGCACAGCCATCCCCAGGACACCGCGTCATTGTCGACACCAAGGAAACGGATCAAGCGATTCCGGGTCTCGCTCAATGCCCCCCGGCACCCGACTGCGCAACCCCCACAAGTGGTCTCTGCGATCGTGACATCCCAGGGACGGGCTTTAAATCGGTAGGGAATCGAGGTGAGCGCACCTACTGGGCAAATTTGTACGACATTTCCTGAGAAATACGAGGAAAAAGGCTCATCAGGGAAGACCGTGACCTGCAGGTCATTCCCGCGGCTAGCAAACTCAAGCAGGGGATCGCCCGCGACGTCACTCGCAAACCGAGTACAACGCGCACACTGGATACAGCGTTCTCTATCCAAAAGCACCAAGTTGTTTATGGGAACGGGCTTCTCAAAATGGCGTTTCTCCTCAACGAAACGCGACTCGCCTGGTCCAAACGACATAGTGTGGTCTTGCAAGGGGCATTCCCCGCCCCTATCACACACGGGACAATCCAAAGGATGGTTCAGAAGAAGGAACTCCAGCACTCCTTCCTGAACTTTTTTCACCAAGGGAGTCTGGGTTCGCACCTCCATACCCTCTTTGACCGGCACATAACAGGCCGGTTGCAGGCCCCGCATCCCCTCCACTTCCACCAGGCACATGCGGCACATGGCAACAGGGCGCAGACGCGGATGCCAGCAGAAGCGAGGAATGTACACTCCTGCTTCTTCTGCTGCGGCAATAAGAAGCTGCCCCGGACTCGCCTGTACCTCGCGGCCATCGAGCGAAATGGGAACAGTGGAAAGCGTGTCGTTCTCAGGCATCTGCGGTCACTCCTGCGGGCTCTGCCCCAGCCGGAGCCGAGCTGGCCAAGGAAGTATGGGCGCCAGTCACAAGACGTTTGTATTCTTCAGGAAAAAGCCGGATTGTCGACCAAACGGGAGCAGTCGCCGACGGGCCAAGCGGACAAATGGTGGTCTGGGCCGGTGGCCAGTTCAGACCGGGAGAGATGTTGTCACAGACGTCGAACAAGAGATCAAGATCTTGCGGACGCCCATGTCCATCCAACATGCGTTCCAAAATCTCTTCCAGCCAGTCGGCTCCCTCTCGGCACGGAGTGCACTGCCCACATGATTCGTGCGCAAAAAATTTCACCAAACGCCAGACGGCCCGAGGAATGTCGGCGTCTTGGTCCATTACCATGACTGCCCCGGAACCCAACATAGAGCCCTCTTTACCCAAGACGTCCATGTCCAAAGGCACATCCAGTTTTGACGCGTCGAACCAGGGGGCTGACGCTCCACCCGGCACAAATGCCTTGACACGTCCACCGTTGCGGACGCCTTGGCCCCAACGTTCGAAAAGTTCCCGAAACGTGGTGCCAAGTTCAATCTCGTAATTACCAGGCCTATTCACATGGCCCGAAAGACAAAAAATCCGGGTACCAGGAGAACGCTCCGTCCCCATCTCGGCGTACGCTGCCCCGCCTCGCCGTGTAATCCATGGCATATTGCACATGGTCTCCACATTGTTCACAACGGTGGGCTTGTCATACAGACCCTTCACCGCAGGAAAGGGCGGTCGCAAACGAGGCCAGCCACGATACCCGGCAAGGCTCGAGAGAAGGGCTGTCTCCTCGCCGCAGATATAGGCTCCTGCCGCCTTGTGCACAGTGATTTCGCAAGAAAAATCAGTCCCGCCGATGTCTTTCCCGACATACCCGACAGCACGAGCTTCTTCTACAGCTCGCACGACACGTTCATACGCGTGACCCATCTCCCCGCGGATATAGATAAAAGCGTGCTCGGATTGCAGTGCATAGCAAGAAATCAAGATGCCTTCGACCAGGCTATGCGGGTCCCGTTCCATCAGCATGCGGTCTTTAAAGGTGCCCGGTTCGCCTTCATCACCGTTCACCACCAGGTAACGAGGGAAAATATCCTTGGGCACAAACCCCCACTTGGTGCCCGTTGGGAATCCAGCCCCACCACGTCCTCGCAGACCAGATGCCTTGACTTCTGCGTGTACCTGCTCAGGAGTCATCTCTCGCACAGCTCGATACAACCCTTGGTAGCCTTCCATTTCGTGATAGGCATCCAAAGTCCAGCTGTCATGCGGACGATCCAGCATCCTTCGCGTCAATACCAGCTCAGCCATGTCCTTCCTCCCTTGCCGTCTCAGATAGCGGCCCAGAGCCCACTGGAGCCGGCCCCTTGCTGACCTCTTCAGGGGTGAGGGGCGGCAAGGGCGCGTTCACCGACCCTCTCTCTTCATGCACAATACTCAGACCCCGATTGCGCACGTCTTCGAGCAGTTCCACTGCCTTTTCAGGATCCAGAAACTCGAAATATTTATAATCAATTTGCAGGCAAGGAGCCCCGCCACAGGCAGCAGCGCACTCCACTTCTTCAAAGGTGAAGACCCCATCTGCAGTGGTCTTTTTATTCGCCACTGCGAAATGTGCAAGAAGATTTCGGTACAGAACATCTGCCCCATACAACTGACAAGACAGCGAAGTGCACACAGAGACAAGATGGTCACCAATCGGTTCCAGCTTGAACATCGTGTAAAAGCTCGCCGTTCCCAACACTTCAGCGGGAGTAATACCGAGCAAATCAGCGATTTCTCGCATCCCCGACTGTGTCACATAACCCGCAGCATCTTGCAGTTCATGGAGAAGCGGCAAAAGAGCAGAACGGGAATCAGGATAACGAAGCATGATTTCACGCGCTCGTTCCAACCGTTCCTTCACAAAAACTTTGTCACTTGCATTCAGCGTCATCGGTCCACCTCCCCAACAATGGGGTCAGAGGCTGCAATCACAAGAACAGCGTCGGCTATCAGCCCTCCGGCCATCATGGTCGGCATGGCATGCACATGCTGAAAGGAAGGTGCCCGCGTGTGCTGCCGGTAGGCTTTCGGCCCGCCGTCTGCAACGAGGTAGCACCCCAATTCGCCCCGAGGAGATTCAATCGCCTGATAGGTCTCGCCAGGCGGAACCTTAAAACCCTCGGTGTAAAGCTTGAAATGATGGATAAGCGCTTCCATCGACTGATCAATCCGGTGCCGGGGAGGAGGCGTGACCTTTTTATCTTGGGTGCGGTAATCGCCGGCAGGCATGCCTTCGAGACACTGCACGGCAATTTTCAGGGATTCCCCAATCTCGGCCATCCGCACCTGATATCTCGCCCACACGTCACAGCCTGAGTGGGTGGGAACTGCAAAGTCGAATTTCTCATACCCCGAATAAGGGAAGACTTTGCGCAAGTCCCATTCCACACCGGTCGCCCGCAAGAGAGGGCCTGTCACCCCCAAAGCCACGGCTTCCCCAGGTGTGAGTAGCCCTATCCCCTGGGTGCGACGGCGAAAAATCGGATTGTCATCGAGCATCTCACGAGACTCGGCGACACGCTTCGGAATGGAATCAACAATCTCCGCCACGTCTTCTTCCCATCCATCCGGAAGATCGGCGGCAACTCCTCCCGGGCGAATGTAGTCAGTGTTCATCCGCAAACCGGTCACCTTCTCGAAAAACGCAAGAATGAGTTCGCGTTCGCGGAAACCGTGGATCATGACTGTGGTGGCGCCGAGGTCCATACCCCCGGTGGCAAACCACACGAGATGGCTCGCGACCCTGTTGAGCTCGCACATGAGCACGCGTATCCATTCGGCACGCTCAGGGACTTCTACTTCAAGCAGGCGTTCCACAGCCAGGCTGTAGCAGAGTTCATTGTGTAAAGGTGCGAGATAATCCATACGCGTGACATTTGTCGCGCCTTGGACGTAGGTCAGGTTCTCAGCGGTTTTCTCCATGCCCGTATGGAGGTACCCAATCACGGGCTTCACTCGCAATACTTGTTCTCCGTCCAATTCCACCATCAGACGCAAGACACCGTGTGTGGCAGGATGCTGTGGCCCCATATTCACAATCATCGTCTGGTCTTCGGGCGCCTCATACAGGGCTTCTTCCCATTCGGCGCTCGAAATGACCCCCATTTGACGGGCCATCTCCACCCGGTGTGTCTTCCCCGGGATCATCATCTCCTGCTCGCCCTCAGAAGTTCGTGTCGCGGGCGCCAGAAGAGAGGGAGGCACAACAGGTTGAGAAGTGTGTATGGTCGCCCCGAGTTCTGCTTCCGCTTCCGACATTAGGAGCCCTCCTTTTGTGGCTCTACAGGCCGAGAGTGGACAGACCGGGCCTTTGACCCCAGCCCTTTAAACGTCACGGGTGCAGGCGCCGGGGGAGCAACGCCGACAGCGGAGTTTCCCTCTTTAAAGGAGACGGGGATGCTTCCGTGCCCATAGTCTTTCCGCAACGGATGACCTTCCCAGTCATCCGGCATCAAGATGCGCGTGAGATCTGGGTGCCCATCGAAGCGGATACCATAAA
Source organism: Acidimicrobiia bacterium UBA2766 (assembly GCA_002352645.1). Classification (GTDB taxonomy): domain Bacteria; phylum Actinomycetota; class Acidimicrobiia; order UBA2766; family UBA2766; genus UBA2766. The sequence goes on from DEIU01000090.1 coordinate 48,248, forward strand.
GATCAAAAACTTCTCGTTCATGTGGATCCGCAGAAGGCCAGATAAACGCCAAAGTCGGGCAAACAGCGTCTTCTTCTTCGATAGGAACACGCAGCCGAATGCGTCCAGGCGTCTTCATGTTGACCAGGTTCACCACAACTTCATAGCGTGTTGGCTCCCCTTGCCAACTGCCCATATCACGATCCCAATAATCGAGATAGTCAGCTCCGGCAAGGTCCACACACATCTCAAAGCCATCGAGACGCAGTTGCTCGGCCACTTCCTGGAGAAGATGAGGAGGCAGAAAAACGACGCGTTCTCCTCGCGGGAAAGCCCAACCGATATCCGGCCACTTCTCTACCAAAGCCGCGAGCAGCGGGTCAGGAGCTGAAGGAAGAGCATTCTCTGCAGTCTCCACTTCAGCGCCTTGCGCGCCTTCTTGCGCGTCCTCGGCAGCAGACGCTGCTACTTCGGCACACGCCGGGGAAGGACTCCGCTTGTGAATGTTCTCACTAGCTGGGGTCTGGTCGTCCGTCATCGTCCCATCCGAAATGCTGGTGTCCGTCTCTTGCTGACCAGCTCAATCGCCTTTACGCGGTCAGCGTTTCAGAACCGTTTCGTTCTGAATTTTCTCGTGCAGGCTGAGTATCCCGTTCATCAAAGTCTCCGGCCCAGGAGGACAACCGGGAACATAAACGTCTACAGGGACAACCTGGTCAACACCCTGTACAATTGCGTAATTATTGAACATTCCGCCAGAGCTGGCACACGCGCCCATGGAGATTACCCATTTTGGCTCAGCCATCTGGTCATACACATGGCGCAAAACCGGTGCCATCTTCTGACTCACACGCCCCGCAACAATCATCAAGTCCGCCTGACGTGGGCTTGCGCGAAAAACTTCCATCCCGAAACGGGAGAGGTCATAATGCGCAGCACCAGTGGCCATCATTTCAATAGCACAGCAGGCAAGGCCAAATGTGGCAGGCCATGGGGCACTCTTGCGCGCCCAATTCACCAGGTCTTCCAGTTTCCCCGTCAAAAAATTGGCAGGGAGGTCTCCCATCTCCATTACGCCGCCTCCGACTTGCGGCCCCTGTCCTGCTCGCTCAAAGCCGCTTTTGCCCGATCTGCTTCAACGCGAAAACCCTGCATAAGAGTTTCACGATCAAGAGTCCGTTTCGGTGCCCAATCCAAGACACCCTCGCGAAGAATGTAGGCATAAGCGATCAAAAGAACAACCACGAAAAGAGCCATCTCGAAAAATCCAAAAAGCTCCAAAGCCCTCATACGCACAGCCCAGGGGTAAAGGAAGATGATTTCCACGTCAAACGCAATAAAAATCATCGCCACAAGATAGAACTGTACAGGAAAACGTTCCACGGACTCTTGATCCGACACAATCCCGCACTCGTACGCGTCAAGTTTTTCTGGAGTTGGACGTTTCGGCGCCAATAGCGCAGAAACTCCCAGAGAAACTCCGACAAACGACAAGGCGAGCACTGCCATGACGACAATACCCAAGTAGTCGCCCATACTCATTGTCTCGCCACCAATCTTTCGCCTTTCCGGTGGACACACCCAACCCTAGAGAGGCATCGAACCACGTACCAAACGGCGGTCACTCTCGTGACCACAAAAAGCACAAGAGAAGTTCTCACTTCTCTTCGGCCCAACCCTGTCTCGTCAAGAGATTCTTCCACGATTCTTCAAGAAGCACGAACAGACGCACTCGAATCAAGAACCCAAGCCCTGTCTCTACTCGAATAGAGTAAAGAAGACCAAGTCACCAAGCCCTATACCCGACGTTTTTCCCAGACAGCCAACATCCACTCTCAGGAGCGAGTAGCGCCCAAACGCCCACGCTCCCCGGCACTTTTCCGCGTTCGGCTCCGACACCCATTCCGCCACATATCCCAAAAAACACTGTAACAACATGACAGTCTTCTTTTCCGCACCATCAATACCACACACCCAAGGACACGATCAGTAGCTTAAATCGCCCTATTGACAACACGCTGGAGAAGACCACGAAAGACTCTGACCAGCACACTGGTAAAAATCTTCACGGAACATCGCACTCCCAACACCCAGCGGGCTCCAACCCAGAGCCCGAGACAGACCCCCACGAAGAAATACTCCCCAAAGTCCCGTCAGACACGTCAACTTCTCAGACCCAGCCCCAATCCGAAATCACAAGAAAAGGCAGCTCCGAGGAAAAAAAGGAAAAGCAGCCAGGAGAACAGGATGAAGACAAAACTGCAGATGCGCCACATCCGATTGCGACATCTCCCCTTCTCCCCGATCTGCAAAAAAAAGGCCGTTTTTTCCGTTTTACAAGATTTTTCTTCGACCTGTCTTTAGGCGTTTTAGGAGCACTCATTGCTCTTTTCATTATTGGCCCGGTAGGCGCAAGAATTGGCCCTTTTGACACAACAGTGTCAGTCCAGCCATACCTCGGCATCAACGCGGGAGCAGTCGTCGAAGTAGCTCCCCTTGGAAAACTCTATGCCGACACGCACAAAGGACCTCTACAAGTACAAATACGCATCGACGAAGTACGCCAGGACGATGCCCGAGAAATCGCCGCAGACCCCGACATTCTCGAGGGCATCGAACACGACATCGTCTCTGACACGGAAAACGCCCTCCGCAAAGCCGTCACCCGTGCTGTCTTCGTTGTGCTTGGAGGAGCGCTCGTCCTGCCCCTCGTCAGACACTTCACATGGCAAGCCCTGCGGCGTGGTCTGCTCGCAGCAATAATTGTGTACAGCGCAACTCTGATCACTGCCGTCGCGACTTGGACTCCGGCAAAAGCCTCAGACCCCCGTTATTCCGGCGTACTAAGCCTCGCACCCCAGCTCATCGGAAATGCCGACGACATCATCACCCATTTCGACAGTTACCGTGAACAACTTGCCCAGCTCATCAAGAACGTTTCCAATCTCTACGAAGCCGCAGGAAACCTTCCGACTGGGCCGACAGAATCCAACATGATTCGCATTCTCCACATAAGTGACATGCATTTGAATCCGGCAGGTTTCGACGTGGCACAGCAAATCAGCGAATCCTTCCAGGTCGACGCGATTCTCGACACTGGAGACATCACCGACCACGGGACCGCCATCGAAAACGAGATCGTCAACTTCGTCGCCAAATTCGAGCTTCCCTACATCTGGGTCAGAGGCAACCACGACTCCCTGGAAACCCAAGCAGCCATGGCTTCCCTACCAAACGTCCGTGTCCTCGACGGCAACGCAACTCACATAGAAGGCCTCCTGATCTATGGAGAAGGAGACCCGACGTTCACTCCCGATAAAAGGGTACAACTCGATTTCAAGACCCAAGAAAAGCTGAAAAAAGAATTCGCCCCCGAACTCGCGAACCGATTAAGCGCGCTCCCCACACAACCAGACGTCCTGGCAGTGCATGACCCGGCAATGGCACAAAAATCCGGAGACCTTGCCGGACTCATACTCGCAGGCCACAGGCATAAATTTGAAGAGTCCCGGATAGGGAACACTCCCCTGCTCGTTGTGGGATCAACCGGGGGGGCCGGCTTACGCATACTCGACGGTGAGGCCGAAACTCCCATCCAGGCCTCAGTGCTTTATTTCGACAAAGACACAAAAAAGCTTCAAGCATACGACCTCATCACCGTGTCCTCGCTCGAAGAACAAAACGTCACTATTCAACGCCACATCATGACAATTGGTCCCGCAGCAGAAGGTGATACTCCCCCGCTCGACGAGGAGACTGTTCCGCTCGACGAGGAGACTGTTCACAGCGATTTACCCGGGACAGAAGATGGGAGCAGTGACAACGGGCCAAACGCCAGCCACCTACCCAACCCTCAAGAAAGCGGCAATCAACCAGCTCAGACCATAAAGCTTCCCGATGAGCGGAAAAACCTCAGCAAACCAAAGGAAACGTCTACCCCAGACATTCCGGCGCGGGCAAGGGAGGGAAACTCAGACCTCCGACCGCGGTGATAGGTGCGCGCAGACAAGCATCTGCCCAAAAAAGAACAACAAGCCACAAAAGTAATCCACATGGCGTGCGCGTGCCCACAGGAGGCTCAGGGCTCAGGGTTCAGGGCCAATCGCAACAACCTTCTCCACAAGTTTGTAAACCTTTTCTTCCGGGTCACGCAATCCTGGAGTAATAAGGTTTGCCATAATGCGGAGCACGGCTTCCATGAGCCGCTGGGATCGCATACCGACACGTGCGAGCACGTCCATCAGACGTGGCTCCCCAATAAGACGAACAAAAAGCCGAGCAGTCCGATAGTACGAGCCATACACATCATCGAGCACTTCAGGGTACCGTTGGAGCACTGCCCCATTATCATTACGGACAGCATGTACAAGCAGGTCCGAGGCAAGTTCCGCGGTCTCCAGCGCGTAGGCAATCCCCTCTCCGTTAAAAGGGTTCACCGCACCAACGGCGTCACCAAGCACAACCCAATTTGGACCCACACGCGGTCTCACTGACATTCCCATAGGCAACTTCCCGCCACGTATCGACCAGCCCGCATCGGGGTCGACGCCCCAGTAGTCCGGCAACACCCGGCTAAAGGCATCCATGAGGTGGGACGTGTTCACGTCTTTCCAGTGGCGAAAGGTAGAGAGCAGTCCAATACCCACATTGATGCTGCCATCGCCTTCGGGGAAAACCCATCCGTAGCCAGGCAAGGCAGCACCCTGCGCGTCACGAATCGAGAGGTGGCTCTCTATGAAATCATCGTTGTGTCGTGCGCTCTTGTAATAGCCGCGGATCGCCATACCAAGCGGATAACGCTTCTGACGCTGATTCCCGAGTCGACGTCCAAACCGAGAAAGCGAACCATCCGCCATCACGACAAAATTCGAGGAAAGAGAAAAATCTTCGCCCTGTTTCGTACGGCAACGCACTTTGCGCATCACCCCATCGTCCAGCACAGGTTCGATTGCCTCTGTCTCCTCGAAAAAAACCACCCCTTCCTTCTTCGCCCGGTCGGCGAGCGCGTTATCCAACTCCGCTCTCGTGACAACACACCCATATCTCGGAAACACCGGATGATCAGGCCAATCCAGCTCAAGCATACGGTCCCCACAATAGGCACGCAGTCCCCGCACCTGATGGTAACGAGAGACTTCCTCCCGCATGCCCAAGTCCCAAAGGGCTTTCACTGAACGTGGCGTCAGACCGTCACCACAAGTCTTCTCACGCGGATAACGCTTTTTTTCCACAACGGCAACATCAATCCCAGCCCGGGCAAGTCTGCAGGCAGCAGATGCTCCAGCTGGTCCGCCTCCGACCACAACAACATCAGCAACAACATCAGTCTTGTCGTGCTTTTGCGTCATCGGCACTCCTCTCGCGCCGTCTTTTGGACAGGCACAGCCTTCAACTTACCGCAAGAAAAATGGCAGCATATCCCGGGCCCGCAACAAGCACCGGTCGGAGAATCGTTCCCGTGTTTCTGCCGGACCAATATCTCCGCACACAAGCCAAGGAAATATTCGTATCGGTATCACCGGAACAGTTTGTCCACGCCGACAAAGCGTTTTGCTTCCTGTTTTCCCCAGACCCCACTGTGAGCCGCTGAAACTTCAGTAGGTTGTTTCAGGCTTGAGAATACTCACGGCATTACGTCATCTCGCAGAAATTCCACTACGTTAGTCGCAAGGTCAGAAGCCCGACAGAAGCCTCAAACCCTAAAACAAAGAAAAATCATTCCAGTTCACAGCGTATACCGTGTCTTTGCCGGACGTGAAGCACAATACGAGCGGCGGCGAGTAAAACTATTGCGCCTTTTGCAAAACACGGTAAAGCATCTCTAGATCTTCTCTTTTGTCCACAGGAGCAAGGCGTATGATTTCGACAACCCCAATCGTCACGCCCCATAAGAATTTTCTCGCCACTGTGCGCTCATACATCTTGCTCACAAAGCCACGCATTATTGAGCTTCTTCTCATTACAACAGTGCCTCCCATGATCGTGGCCGAACGCCTCCTAGGGGAGGGTGGCTTACCGAGTATCGGGCTTATCCTGGTCACACTCATTGGGGGCACTCTGGCAGCAGGGTCTGCCAACACCTTCAACTGCGTGATTGACCGCGACATCGACGCCAAAATGCAGCGCACCTGTGACCGTCCCCTTCCCGCCCAAGAGATAAGCGTGACCGGCGCGGTCTGCTTCGGCATATTGCTGCAAATTTTCTCCTTCGTTCTTCTGGGACTCACAGTAAATCTTTTGAGCGCCGGCCTTGCAGCGGCAGCAACCTTCTACTACATCTTCATCTACACCATCGCGTTGAAACGCTCCACTGTACAAAACATTGTGATTGGAGGAGCTGCAGGCGCTATGCCTGTTCTCGTCGGATGGGCAGCTGTCACTGGATCTGTGACAAGTCTCGAAGACATTCCAGCCTGGGCCATGTTCGCTTTGGTGTTCTACTGGACACCTCCACATTTTTGGGCTCTGGCCATCAAGTATCGAGAAGACTACGAAAGAGCCGGGGTTCCCATGCTCCCCGTCGTGCAAGGGCTGCAAGAAACCGCCCGCCAAATCCTGCGATATGCACTGATAATGGGAGCGATCAGCCTGCTTCTCGGTGCTGTCGGTCGCATGGGGCTGCTCTATTTTATTCCGGCAATCGTATGTGGCGTCGTCTTCGCAAAACTCGCTTTTGAATTGTACAAAAATGTCGACACGAAGAAGGCGATGCAGATCTTTTTCTTCTCCATCGCGTACCTTGGAATTCTTTTTGTCGCAATGGCGCTTGATGCCCTTGTCGCAGGAGCAGTCTGACCACAACACAACAACCCCAAAGATCGCCGGACACGGGCCGCGAGCAATGAATAGGTGATTACCGGTAGCTTTTCCTCTCATGCCGCCATAGCGAAAACTACCTCGCCTTTTTTCTGCCCTTTTCAACATATCCAGGGGCAGTGCGGCCCAATCGGCAACGTCATCGATGATGGAACAGAGATCGCGAGAAACAGCAAGCGCTTACAATCTAAGTGAAAAAACTGGATATGGGACAAGTCTGTTCGGTTGGGTGGGAACTATCCTGTGGCGAGATGCAGTGCCAGTCCTTGGGAACTTGGTGCGTATTTTCCTGTTCTTGCGTCCCTTGCCTTGAACAGCTTGCTTGATTGTGCTCGCCATGACAGTTCTATCTTGTTTTCTGTCGGAGCATGGTCTGGGCACGGGGTTTTTTCGGAAGAATGAGGTGTCGTTATTTTTCCAGCGGGAAGAGATATTTTTTGCCCGGACAGGAACAGCAAATCCCGCCGCACCTCCTCTCAGTGACTGATTGCCCTTCACAGGAAAAGTTTCCGGCTCTCTCCATCGATGCATACTTTCCGGACTCGATTGGCCTGGCGTCTTCCCCACTTCCCGGCTTTTTCCACAAAAGTCCACGAAAAGTCCACGAAAAGTGAGCGAAGTCCCTGTGCGCAAACCCCCAGAAAAAGCCCTTCACCCTGTGCTTTTGCGAGATTCCTCAAACAGCGCGCGGCGTTCTTCCGCCTGGATCCACTGACTAAACACAGAAAGAGTGACACCAAGCATGATGAGGCCGCCTGGAACCCACATAATGAAGCCTGCCAAGCGCTGATCGCTCAAGGGTGTCGGACCCCAGTCCCGAAACACAGTGGCATAGTGCTGATACAGCACATTGTCTGTCGTCATGATGGCCAGGCCAAGAAAAATCATGAAAGGCATTTCCATACAGAGGTATCCCATTTTCGTAGGATAGGACAGCTTGTGCGGGCTAGGGTCGACGCCAACCACCGACCACCAGAAAAAACACGCGGTCACCATATATGCAACATGCTCTATCTCGTGTATGTAAACGTTTTCCAACGCAAGCTCGAAGATACTCGTGAAATGAGTGGCGTATAAAACAGCATTCATCAGGAGAAAAGTCACGAAAGGAAAAGTTATAACGGTAACAAACCTGCTCCTGATGAGAGGCAGCAACACCTTACGCCGCAAAGGAGGACGCGAAGCCCGTATCGCCAACGTATACGCGCCTCCTGCCATCAAAAGGGGCGCTGCCACGAGCATGAGCAAGAGATGCTGTACCATATGCACCCAGAACAAAGTCGTGTCATAGAAAGCAACAGGAGATCCGACAGCCAGAAAGAAAACAAAAAGACCAGCGAGAAAACTATTACGACGTTTTATCGGCCAGGGGTGCCGCGGGTGTCGTTCATTCACAATACGTACCCCACGCAAGTAAAGACCGAGCGCCACGAAGACCACTATAAGAGGAATAGCGGGAAGTTCCCACCCCACTATCAAAATGTCCCAGGTTGGCTCCTGTGTGGTGTCCCCAACATGGGCTAGAAATATGCTGTCCTGCACTTCTTGCTCTTTCTTTGGGATCACTGTCACACATGTCGAGCTGCCGCGCTTGTGAAGGATTTCTTTTGCCCGTTAAACAGCCCTCTAGAATTCCCTTAATTTCTTGCGGGTGCCGAAGAGGATTCTCTATGCGTCGTTCTCCCACTAACGACTGTCGCATACCCAGCGCGCTTTTTCTCCTACTTGGAGCAACAGTGCTCCTTGCTGGTTGCGCGGCGGGACAACCAGACAGTATCACCGAAGAAGGTGACTCTGTCCGCAGTCTTTACAAATGGGTATTTGGTCTTGCCGTTCTTATTTTCTTGGCAGTGGAAGGCGCCATCCTTTTCATGGCCGTCAAGTTCCGCCGCCGAAAAAATGACGACGGGAGTCTTCCTCCCCAAATCCACGGGGACAACCGACTCGAAGTGGTATGGACCATCACGCCACTTGCAATTGTGCTCGTGCTTTTTGTCCTTGCCTACCAAAACATCAACGATCTCCAAGCAGAAGTCCCGGCAGACGAGATACAGGCCCTCGTCGACCAAGACAAAGCCCTGCGCGTGGATGTCACAGGGCTGCAATGGGTCTGGCAGTTCGCCTACCCCGACTTCGCATGGCAAAACTCCGAAGGTGACATGTCCCCCGTGAAAATTCTGGGGGAAAACACCAACACTATCCCGGAAACAGCAGGCAGCGTGCCTACTTTGCGCGTTCCCCTCGGTATCCCAGTCCAGTTCAAACTGCACGCCCTGGATGTCATCCACTCTTTTTACATCCCCCAGACCCTGTACAAACTCGATGCCGTGCCCGGGCGCGTCAATCATTTCGAGATGACATTTACGGAAACAGGAATCTACAACGGACAGTGCGCCGAACTCTGCGGAACTTCCCATGCCGACATGCGTTTCCGCGTCGAGGTTATGCCGGCTGACGACTTTTTCGCTTGGGCTGCAAGCGAGCAGGCAAAAGGCGAGACATCAGCACTTGCCGACATTGCTGCCGAAGAGGCCGAAGAAGCCGCTGAGGCAGAGGCAGCGAATGACGACGGCACTGGCACTTCTGCAAACGACAGCTCTGAAGAAAACACAGAGTCCGCAACAGAAGACACCTCCGGCACCGAAACTGAGACCAACCCCGCTTCTCCCGGAGAAGCAACAAGTAACGCGACGGACACAGGCTCGGGTGTCGAGCAGGCAGACCAAGTCCTGAGCGAGAGAGAGTGATATGACGACGCACACTTTCACGCCTGATCAATCGCCCGGAGTGGGGGCCGTACGCGTCACGCGCCCCTACCGAGCCGTCTTCCTTGACTGGATCACCACAACCGACCATAAGAAGATCGGAACGATGTATGCCATCGCTGCCAGTGTCTTCTTTCTCATCGGTGGCATCCTCGCCGGGATAATGCGGATTCAGCTTGCGATTCCGGAAAACGACTTTGTCACAAGAGACGTCTTCAACCAGAGCTTCACCATGCATGGCACAATCATGGTTTTCCTCTTTCTTATGCCGATGCTGGCAGCCCTGGGAAATTGGATGGTACCCTTGCAGGTCGGGGCGGCCGACATGGCCTATCCCAAAGTGAACGCTCTGGCATTCTGGATGATCCCTCTTGGCGGGACTGTCCTACTCTTGTCCTATTTAATGCCAAACGGACCGCATGCTGGTTCCTGGGTTTCCTATCCACCTCTCGCGGACGTGAGCGAGAGTGGAACTGCCTTCCTTCCCGGACACGGCGTCGATCTTTGGATCGGGGCCATTGCGATTCTCGGTATTTCGTCCACCCTCGGCTCCATTAACTTCATCGTGACTGTCTACAAGATGCGCGCTCCCGGTATGACCATGCTGCGCGTGCCCATCTTCACCTGGACAGTGATTGTGCAGTCTTTTCTCGCGATCTTCTCTCTCCCCGTCGTCACCGCCGGCCTCGCCATGCTTTGGATCAGCCGAAACCTCGGAGGTCGCTTCTTCGACCCCAGTGCCGGTGGTGACCCCATCCTCTACCAGCACATCTTCTGGTACTTTGGGCACCCAGAAGTCTACATTCTGGTCTTGCCTGTGATGGGTGTGGTCTCGGAGATCATTCCGGTTTTCTCACGCAAACCCCTCTTTGGCTATAAAGCCTTCATCTTCGCCACCCTCTCCATCGCAGCCCTCGGCACAATGGTATGGGCGCACCATATGTTCACTACGGGTGCCATTCAGGTGCATTTTTTCGCCTTCACAAGCTTCCTCATCTCGGTTCCGACAGGCGTCAAGATGTTCAACTGGACTGCCACCATGTACAAGGGCAAGATCGAGTTCACTTCGGCCATGCTCTTCGCCCTCGGATTTCTCATGATGTTCCTCATTGGCGGGATTACCGGGGTCTTCAACGCGACGGGAGGTCTCGACTTCAGCCTGCACGACACCTACTTTGTCGTGAGTCATTTCCATTATGTGCTGGTATCCGCCGCCCTTTTCGGCCTCTTCGCCGGCTTTTACTATTGGTTCCCAAAAATGTCCGGACGTATGCTCAACGAAACCGTAGGAAAAGTGCAGTTCGTTTTACTCTTCCTCGGAGTCAATTTCACCTTCCTTCCCCAAATGCTGGTAGGGCTTGACGGCATGCCTCGGCGTATCCCGACCTACACCGAAGAAGAAGGCTGGGGTCTTGGCAACCTCATCTCCTCCTACGGATACATATTGATTGCACTCGCTGCAATCTTGTTTCTTCTCAATGTGCTTCTCAGCATGCGGCGAGGCAAGATAAGTGGCGACAACCCCTGGGACGCCTACGCGCTTGAATGGGCAACAAGCTCACCACCGCCCTACTACAACTTTGACCGTCTCCCGCTGATCCGCTCAGAACGACCGGTCTTTGACGAGAACCACCCCGAGGCTGTCGCCACCGGCGACCATTGAGCGAGGAGGCACAAACTTGACTGCCACAGCAACTCCAGCAACAGTTCAAGACAACGAAGGTTTCCCGCTCCACCAAGAAGACGAAGGCGGCTTCAGCATGACGGTCATGGGAACCGTCATCTTTCTCGCTTCCGAGGTCATGTTCTTCGCGACCCTCCTTGGGTCGTACTACACATTGCGCGCCGTAAACGCGGACAGCTGGCCGCCAGAAGGCATCGAGCCGGAATGGCCGCTCCCGCTTCTCATGACTGCAACCCTTCTCGTCTCCAGTGTGAGCATCCACGGTGCTGTGTGGGCGGTACGGCGCGACAACCGCACAGTCCTCACTTCGGCACTCGCCATTACGGTTCTCCTTGGCGTGATGTTCATGGTGGGCGAGATCTTCGAGTTCAGCATCGCCGAATTCGATTTTGAAGGTTGGAAAGACGGTCCGCCCAAGGGAGTGGCCGAAGGAATCGTTCCAGGCGCTTACGGTTCGATGTTCTGGACAATTCTTGCTTTCCACGGCCTGCACGTGAGCGGCGGAATCATCCTTAACTCCTACATTCTCTTCAGTGCCTTGAACGGACGCTTCTCCAGCAAGAATTACCAAGTGCTCGAGTCGGCCTCTTACTACTGGCACTTCGTTGACGTGGTATGGCTCATCGTGTTCGTGACCCTCTACGTGGTCAAGTGAGAGGAGCGTCAGAGTGAACTTCAACATAAAACTCTGTTTTTGGTTCGGTTTCTCGCTCTTTGTGGCTGGCGTGGTCTATTTAATATGGAATGACGGCAACAACGAAGAGCTCATTGGCGTTGTCATTTTGTTCGCCAACGCCATTTTCTTCTGGTTCATCGCGCTCATGCTAAAACTCGCACCAGGGCTTGAGTACATGAGTGAACACGGAGAAACAGGAGTGGACCGAGGAGAATCCATCGCTGTCGAAAAAGAACAGCTCGCTCTCCCACCCCCTCCAAAAGGCATGCACATTCCCGGACCAAGCTATTGGCCGATCGGTCTCGCCATCGGCATCATGCTCTTCGTCTCAGGCCTGGTCTTTGACATCAAAGTCAATGCCTTCACTGCCATAGGTGCCTTCCTCCTCATCCTCGCTGGTGCCGGCTGGATGACACAAGACACCGCAGAGAGCGAAGAACTCGTGACTCACCAAGAACACCTGGACGCCGAACAGCACTAACCCCCACACGAACAGTACAATCGACAAATACTTCAGGCGAAGAGGGACAGCCATAAATGGCTGTCCCTCTTCGCGTCAAGGCCCACGCGGAAGCATCTTCTCCCACAAAAGATCTCACATCCCCTTACCTGCTCGCCTGCAGCTTCACCCCAACGCACAGACTTCTTCCCAGGCAGCCACCCAGCCACCAGCCAGCAGGCGAAAAAAGCGCACAGACACGGAGGCAGCAGCCGGCAGCAAGGCCTTCATTCCCCCTGGATACCTCGAGAGCTTCTCAGGCCTTCTTATCTTCTTCCTCTTCACCCTTCCACCTCCTTCCAAGGCCTCTACACCTCCCCCAGACCCCAAGCCTCCAAGAACGAGAACCCCAAATCAAAAAACACGCAGCGAGGCACAACCACAAAAATCCAGACGGAACACGGCGAAAGCGAAAGGGGCTTCTCCAGCACAGCTTTCCAGTTATTTTGCTGTGCTTCTTGAAAAAGCCCGCGTGCGGCGCACGGTCACCTCGCGATGCCACACATTGCATCGATAAAAGAGGTTTCTCGAAAAAAAACCCTCTCTGCACTGTCTTATTGAAGACAGTGCAGAGAGGGTCAGGAAGATTGTCTCTCTGCAGAAATTCAGCAGAGAGACACGATCTCGTTTTTGGAAAACAGGCGGGCAGAACCTGCACTGTTCCAGAAGACAGCGACAAGTCCGACCTTTGCGCAGACCTTGGCAAGGTCTGCCTTGGAACAGGCTCAGCTCTCTTTCTCGACGCGCTGTTGTGCGCGTTCATTCTGGTGCGAGACAATGAGAAGGACCGCCAACAGGACCAGACTCACAAGCCCGATCATCCCCCCCATAAGACGGCGCTCCCAATATCCCGCGCCTTCGCCGAGAAGAGGACCATTGCCTGCCACCATCCATACCAAAGCGTTGATAAAGAGGTAAGACAAAAGGATCGCACCGGTCAGTTGCAAAGCTCGTTTGCCTCCCACATTTGTCGAGAGAAGCAACCAGACTGAACCGCACAGGAGGGCTACACCTAGCGAAACAAAAAGAATCGCCAGAATTGAGCCACCATCGCCAAGCATGTGCTTCGGGAGAATACCGTCAAGCACAGTGCCTCCTCTCCCCTTCTTTGCATAGTTCTCCGGGATTCCCGCAGAAAAGCAAGCGCATGACCATCACAGACTCCGTTCATACTCGGAGATCAGACGAATCTGTTCTTGCGTGAGAAATCTCCCGAAACCAGGCATCCGTCCCTGCCCAATACCACGGACACCATAAGGCTGTTGCCAGATGCTCCCCGCAGAAATAAAGCTCATTTGTGCGAGCAGGCCATCGGACATCTCGTGCACAGACGTTGGCCCGGGGTAATCATCCGCGTCAACGACAGCTTCTCCACTCTCATCGTCAATCACCAACAAACTCGTTTGTGGGAGATAACGGAAGTTTGTACCAGAGATCTCTTGGGAATACACACCGCGGTCTTCCCCTCCGAGCAGCTTGTACTCATACTTCTCGACGTTCTCTGTATCTTCAAGAGTCGGGTAGAGCGGCATACCTTCGTCCGTGAACCATTTCGGATCACCTTTTTTATTCATCTCTTCCCACCAGAAAGGCGGGACAGGCAAAGAACCTTCCGCCGAAGCAGTTGGGATAGGAACAAATCGCTGGACTTGCACAGGGAAGTAGTTTTGATCGCGCACCAAACGCTGGGTGAGCTTCCCGTTCGCGTCTCTTTCTTCTTTCGTGAAAGAGAAGAGTTTCGGAACGAGTGCTGCCTCATCTGCTGAAGTAACCGGTTTCCCCTCGGCATCCAAGAATGTGACCGTGCCATCCCTCGCTACTTCACGGCTGCGTTCCAGAATAGGCTGGCGTGTATCAGGGAACTGCGCCTGCACTGTGATCAAACTCGGACCAAAAGACCCGGCGCCAGCGGGAAGCTCGTGCTTTTCTCCCGGAGCAGTATAACTGTAACCAGGCGTATGGCAACGCGCGCAGTTCACATCAAACAAGGCCTGCCCCATCAGGGCATCTGCTTCCGTGTCAGCAAACTCCGGCAAATCTTGCAGTAAGCCCAAACGATTCATAGCACTATCCGTGTACTTCTCACGAGCAGTGCCTTCATCGACCTGGATGGACGCCAAATACGACAAGACGTCTTCGACTTGAGCCTCGTTCATGGCCCCTCCGCCCGCAAGTCCCCATCCAGACATCGGAGTACCAGGACGACCATACACCACGATGGTTCGCACAGACTCTTCACTAAAACGCAGTAGGACATCATTCAGCGAAGGGACTTCCCAAGTGACTACGCGCAGGTCTCCCGTCGCGGGATCAGTGATCGTATAAGAAGTTGACCCGCCTGCGCCTCCGGCAGAGTGACAAGACTGGCAGTCAAATGCCCCTGGAATTGAATGCCCTTCAGCATCTGTCGCAGGACCAAAACCGATAGCCCCTCGCTCCACAGACCGCAGCTCGAATTCATCGAACATGTCCTGTTGGCGAGCAGGTTCTGTCACAAAGTAAAACCCGATAAAAAGCGCACAGGCGAAAACCGAGTAAACCGCAGCGCTCAAGGTCCGTTCCAATGAAGAACTCTCAAGCTCTTCATCATCAAGATAGGGCTTCAAGTTGGCAGGTATCGACTGAGCAGAACGGCGGTCACGCATCGCCGAAACAAAAACAAAAACCACAACGAGAGTCGCCACTCCGACAACGCCCAGCGCTATCTTCGCCTCGTCAGAAAGGGCGTTTCCCCCTCCAGATTCTGCAGCCTCGGTTGCAAGCCAGAGTGTTGCACGCGCGTTCACTGCCCCATCACCTCTCTTGCAAGAAATATCGTTGTCACGGGTGTCAGGGCAGGGCAGGTATTACACACAGTGTGGACCCTCCGGAGGCTGACTGACCGTATCCGTGCCAATCGAAGGCCCCAACGTGAGGGCACCAGTGTCAACACTGATCTTGTTCCCGCTAACTTTTAGAGGGAATCTATCCATTCCCCGCGGCGCAGGCCCTCCCTGCTTTTCCCCCGCTTTGTTGTACTGCGAACCATGACAGGGGCATTCAAACCAGCTGGAAGAGTCACAAAAAGGAACTCTGCACCCAAGGTGCGGACATTTTTGATACAAGGCCATGAGGCCAGTCTTCTCGACCCCTGCCCAAAGCGCACTGTAGGTTTCCTTCGCCGCGTCAAGATCTTGCGGCTCATAAGGAACAAGATAAAACTTGCCCTCAGGCACGTAAAAGAACCCGTCTTCGCCGGCAGTTCGTTTCACCTCATCGAGAGGCTTCCCGACCGTCACCGTAGAACCGAAGCCCTTGCTTGGCGGAGGAATCATAAAGGCCAGGGCACCGCCCCCCAAGGCAGCAAGCCCCACACCTGTCCCCGTCACAAGAGAACGGTTCAAAAGCTGCCGGCGAGCCATTCCGACTTCGACAGGGTCAATCGGAGCAGAAACCTCCGGGGCATATACTGCCGGGAGATCTTCTTCTTCCTCTTCCTCTTCCTCTTGGGACCCAACAACAGAAGTTACGTCCTCAAAAGGAGGAAGAGTCTCACCCCGATCTACTCGGTCGACGACACCTCGCCGCGAGTCCAGCAGCTGTTGACGTGCGGCATCACGTTCCAAAGCCTCACTGTCCACAACAATATCGCTTGGGCGACGCGCCGCCATAACAGCAAATGCCAATCCGCCGAAGAGGACAGCAAGGGTGATGGCCAACCCCGCGACCAAAGCCGGCTCCATTGCGAAAAGCATGTGTTCACCTCGTCTCAGAAGTCGAAGAAAATACCGTCAGACCATGGCCAGACGAAGTTCTGTCCCGGACCACGGAAAAAGATTCCCGTCAGGGTCAAAACTGCCCAGTAGATCATGAACATGGTGAACAGAGAAGTGGCAAACTTCCGCTCAGACGGCTTGGTTGCCCGGTTCCGATCGATGTACGGAGCTGCCATAAGGCCGGCCACTCCAATCCCTGGCAGCATCACGCCTGCCACCATGGGGTCAAACTGGGTGAGGAGCTCCTGAAGACCAAGGAAATACCAAGGTGCCTTTGATGGGTTTGGTGTTTCGTTGGGATTTGCAGCCTCTTGCAGTGGAGCATTCACCAGGATGGAAAAACCAATGAGAAAGGCCGAAACAAGGAGCAGTGCAACAAACTCGCGACTTAGCAAGTGAGGCCAGGTGTTGACTTTGTCAACAGGGTCCCGTTTCGTCGTCTGGATAGACCCGGACTTCACGACAGCAAGCAAACGCTGAGTACGCGCAGGACCTGATGGTTTTGCAGGAGTAGGACGCTGCGAGGAGGCCCCTTTCCCGGCACCTGCACCCGCAGCCACAGGCTCTTTTGCAGGGGGAGCAGCGCCCCCGTCACTCTTCCCGGCACGCGCCGCTTTACTTCGCTCCAGCAAATGCGCGGGGATACCGCCAGAGGACTTCGCAGACGCTTGCGCTTTCGGAGCTTTTGTCGACTCCTCCGGCGGGGCCTTCACTTCCTCTGCAGCGGCATCGTCCTCTCCGCTACTTTTTGCTGCGCCACGCGCCTCACGAGACCGTTTCAATAGATGCTCTGGGATCTCAACCATGCCCGTGTCCCTGTGTAAAAACTCGCACTCCTTGCCCCTTACCCATTAAAGCGGTCCAGAAATGCCGCCGTCCTTACGGACTCGCCAAAAATGAACTGCCAAGAAAATCACCATCACAAAGGGCAGCATCAAAACATGGAGCGTGTACCAGCGCAAAAGTGTGTTGGAACCAATCTCTTGACTGCCCAGCAAGATGAATTTCACATTGCTCCCGAACACAGGAGTGAAGCCCATCATGTTGGTACCTACAGTCACTGCCCAAAGCGAAAGCTGATCCCATGGGAGGAGATAGCCAGTGAAAGCCAACAAAAGAGTCAGTAGCAAAAGAACGCAACCGACGATCCAGTTGAATTCGCGCGGAGGCTTGTACGCCCCATGATAGAAAACCCTCGCCATATGGAGGAACACAGTAAACGTCATGAGGTGCGCTCCCCAACGGTGAATATTCCGTACGAGGGCACCAAACGCAATCTGTGTATGTAATGACTGAATATCCTGATACGCATTCGCCGCCGTGGGACGGTATGCGAACATCAAGAAGATTCCTGTTACCGTGAGCAAAATGAAAAGAAAAAAAGAAACACCACCGAGGCACAAGGTGTAGGACACCTTTACCGCGTGACGCTTCACTTTCACAGGGTGCAAGTGGTAAAGCACAGAGTTCATCACCACATAGGCTCTGTTACGCGGAGTATCTCCATACCCTTTGCGAAACACTGAACCCGGCCGGAAGACAGAGGTCCAGAACTGTCCGCCCTGCACCTTTTCAGTCATCACATTGCCGACGGCATCCTTGAATTTCCGCTTGCCATTACCATTCTCTGCCACCACCGCCTCCTTCATGGGCCTGTGGGCATCGGTCCGTTCTTATTCTGTTTCGATCCGGCTCATTGAGCGCCGGCTTATTGAGCTGTTACCAACCGGTTACCGGGCGACAACCTATAATGCGACTTTCGATACGATTCACCAGCGTATCCCATAGCCGTAACCATGTTGGTTATTGCGCCCTTGCCCGCCTGCGCCGGTGGGCTCTTCCTGTAGTTTCCCCAGAATGATCACGCCAGTCGGACAACGATCGACGCAGAGAGCGCAACGTGTGCACTCGTCTTCATCGATCACGAAGACAACATGATCCACCGGATCGGCACCAGGAACCTCAATGCCTTCTGCTTCGGCAATGATGCTGGTGTCGAGCATATGAATGCACTTCCACGGGCACATATCGACGCAGCCCTCGCACAAAATGCACTCAGACTGATCAAGAGAGATAAATGACTTCGGCTTCACCTTGGAAGCAAAATCTTTTGGCGTGAACTGCACGAGCTCATAGTCCGTACGGAAGGGCGGAGTCTCCGCAACATAATCCTGTTTCGCCATCTCATATCACCTCCCGTCCCAATTATTCCGGTCCAAGTTTCTACTTTCACTCAGAGCCACTCAACAGAGGACGACCATAAACGGAAGTCCCCAAAACCTGTTTCGCGGGACTCTTCTTCTTTTTGTCACGCTTGTACAGCTCCTGGGACCAATAGATACCCAAAATACTGCCAACCGTCGCCACGCCGTACCACATGGTGAGAAGAATGTCGCGTATAACAAACCATCCCCACTCCAGACCAACACGTTCAACGTCAGACCAGAAGAAAAGCCAATCAGAAATCCAACCAGTTCCATACAAAACGAAAGTTCCTGTTTCACTGTCAGCCACATAGGGGAACCAGCCCCATTTGCCGTCAGCGAGCACAGAGTCCCATAGCTTCAGAATCTGGTCGGGAATAAAACCATTTATCAGAATCAAAAAGAAGAAAACAGTCGACGTATGCACAATGGCTTCAGCCCAAGTGAGGGGAAGCCCTTCATCTTGCTTCCACAACATCACCCCTGACAGCGCAAGAAAAGCAGCACCGAAAAGGGTGATAATCCCTGTGTTGAGCAGCCAGCTATTTTCGTCGACCCATTCCACAGGCAAAATCTCATTCTGACTCTGCAGATCCGCGAGATACACGTCAAAAGCCTGGTCTCGCTCTGCCGGAGAATTCCACTCATACGCTGCAGGATCGAAACCGAGCTCCTCGGTCAGGACAGCGGTGGGAAACTTTTCAGAGTTGCCTGCCACAATCGCGTCAAAACCCTGTTGGTGTGTCGGGCTTGTGAAACGCACTTTGTAGGCATCATCATCTGCGTCAAAAAGTGCCCGGGTCTCCGTCATCTCGTCAGCGAGACCGGCATTCGTTACTTTTACCTTCTCATTTCCGCGTTCCAACGCGCTCACCGCGCTGTCTGATTTGTAATACTCGTTGATGCCAAGCAGCACAGTGTTCAAACCAATGACAAGAACACCCGGAATAATCATCATGTAAAGGATGAGCTTGCGCTTCATCTGCGGGTGTCTCCTTCGGGACGTGTCAGCCAAAAAAACGCTAGGGACCTGTGAAATCTTTCACGAGTGTACCTAGGGGCGGCTGCTCTATGGCAACCAGGTGCGCTACACCAAGCCAAGAAGAGCCTAGGAAGTTCCTTACAGAAGGGGCAACCTGCGGCGTCAAGAAAAGACTCCAAACAAAATGCCTTTCTGCTCCCAAAAGCAGTTTCTCCGTCACCGGCACGCTAATGACTTTTCTACTACTTCCTCTGTCACACCGTTTCAGGAGAACAAGGAAATCACAAAACAGCGAGAAAAAAATGCCGGAAAACACCGACAAGACATGGATAAACAAGACCATACCTAGAGAAAAAATGTTGAAAAGAACTTCTCACTGATCTCTTGCCCTCCTGCAGGAAAACAGGGCATCACCCCGAGATTTCCCACAAACCATGCGTTGCCTCATATATCGCTTCCATAACCTTTCGGATGGGTTCTCACCCATTCCCAAGCATCATGCACAATCTGCTCAAGAGACGGAAAACACGGTTTCCAACCAAGAAGATCCAACGCTTTCCCTGAAGAAGCAACCAGATAAGCAGGATCTCCCGGACGGCGCGCTACTTCCTTCACAGGGAAATCCACACCCGTCACTTTTTGCACACATTCCACAACTTCCCTTACTGAATGCCCCTTTCCATTTCCCAGGTTGAATGATCCTTGGACCCCCCGCTCAAAAGCGGAAAGAGCAGCCAAGTGGGCACGCGCCAGGTCTGCCACATGGATATAGTCACGCACGCACGTGCCGTCGGGCGTGGGGTAATCAGTGCCAAAAATCGTCAGACAAGGCAGACGACGCGCTGCTGCCTCCAAACACAAGGTCACAAGATGCGTCTTATGCGCATGGTCCGCCCCGTGTTTCCCCCCAACCGCAGCACCCGCAGCATTGAAATAGCGCAAAGACGTCGCGCAAAGCCCATAAGCAGTACAGTAATCAGCAATAAGGGTCTCTGCCGACAGCTTGCTCTCTCCATAGGGATTCACAGGTTGTAACGGCATCTTCTCTGTGACCAAGTCACTGGGAGGGTTCCCGTACACTGCCGCAGTCGAAGAGAAAACAAGCTGAAAAACTTCGGCTTTCACCATCGCGTCAAGCAGGGTCAAAGTCCCCACAAAATTGTTCCACCAGAACGGCTTCGGGTCAGTCACAGACTCCGCAACTTCGATATTCGCGGCAAAATGGAAGACCGCATCGACCCCGGCAAGGGCCTCTATCATAAGAGGCGTGTCAGATATGCGTCCACGAATAAAAGAAGCTGCCTCCGGCACTGCCTTTCTGTGCCCTGTAGATAAATCATCAAAAACAACGACTTCGTGCCCTTCTTCCAAAAGAAGCCGTACCGTCTCGCTTCCAATGTAACCAGCACCGCCCGTCACCAACACGCGAGATCTCGTCATTCCTTCTCCCTTCCTGCAGAGCTTCTGAAGTCTGCCTCAACCTGCATTTTTTCCCACTCCATGGTTTTCCCCAAGACAATGCTCACGTTTGATCCGCGCTGTTGCATCAGAACTTCCTCCTCTCTCCGACTTTTCTCCTCATGCACACCGACCCATAAAATTTTTGCCCCATATGCCAATCTCCCTCCACTCAACGACTCCACCCGGCAGCTTCACCTGGCGACAGACTGCCTCACATTTAGGAGTTCATCCGGCTTCTCCTGATAATTTGGAGGCTTCTCTCACTGGGTACTTGTGTCTCAGGACAGAGAAAACAGGCGCAACGCACAGAAACTCGCGGGATTCCTCACGAATCACGAATCACGAACGGAATCTGTCACAAAACCGTCGCAAAATAAGCGGAAATCTCACATATTTCCACCTTTCGCTCCCTTCCGACAGGGCCGTCGCAGAAGGCTATGATAAATGAACTTCGTAATCTCCGGTTTCCGGCCATATCCCCTCAAACACAGACGAATACCTTCTATTTTTCGTTCGGTCATATTTTTCATCGCCCTCACCCTGTTTGCCACAGCGTGCAGCACGAGCGAAACCCACGCGTGCGGAGCACAAGTGTCCGCAACAAACCGACCACTTCCTGATTTTCAAGGGACTCTCCTCGACACATCGGCTTTCGACACGGCGGAGTGGAGAACAGGAACCCTCCTCGTCAACGTCTGGGGATCATGGTGCGCGCCCTGCATCCGGGAGGCCCCTCATCTCGCCCAGACAGCCAACAGCATGGCAGAAGAGAACGTGCGCTTTCTGGGAGTCGATATCAAAGACAACCGTCCTGCCGCCCAACAATTCGAAGAACGATACAGTATTCCTTATCCGAGTGTCTTTGACGACGCGGGCGCCTTTGCCGCGGGACTGCGCGTGATCGCTCCTCCCACAACTTTTCTCGTGCAAGATGGAACAGTGCGGACCGTCATCATGGGCGAGACCGACTCGTCCACTATCGCTTGTGTCGTGCGTCAGATTTCCCCACCTCCCCCGGCCAAGGACCCGTTGTGACCCCAACTCGCGCCGGCTCAACAAGCTCCACAAAAAAAGACCCGGAAAAAGACCAACAGACCACCACAGAAGCAGGAAGCGGCAACAACACGCACAATTTTGATGCTCTTCCTCCCGTTCCAATGAAGGCCTTCGCGAAACTTCCAGGGTGGAAGGCCTTGCGGTCAATGCGGACAGCCATCTGGCTTCTCCTGGCACTCGCAATTGCAACCTTCATTCCCACATGGGTGCCACAACGGATTACCAACCAGACAAAAGTGCAAGAGTTTGCCGAGGACCACCCAAGTTGGTTCCAGGCATTCGACCGGCTCCGCCTTTTCGATGTATTCGATTCCTGGTGGTATATAGGAATTTATGGAACTCTGCTCTTTGTTCTGGTGAACTGCCTCGTTCCTCGCACACGCAACTTTTTCCGTCAACAAAAACAGGCGTTTGCCACCCCCCGGGAACGAAAGCAATTCCCCTCTCTGCCCTGTCACGTAGAAATGCAGGTCCCCCTCAGTCCCGAGGAGACAGTTTCTCTCCTCAAGAAAACCCTGCGCTCTCATCGCTTTCGCCAGGGAAACCTCAACACACGTGGACAGTGGGTCGCCGAAAAAGGACACCTCCGAGAAGGGGGAAGTCTTGTGTTTCACTGGTCATTTTTTGTCCTCCTTCTCGGCATGTTTTTCACAAGAGCATTCGGCTTTGAAGGCCAAGTACTTCTCGTCGAAGGAGAACACTGGGTCGACGCTCCTGTGAATTACGACTACTACAATCCCGGCAGATTTTTTGGCCCTGAGGATCATCGCGGCTTCGAGATCGCGCACGACTCTTTCGAGGTGCGTTTTTTTGAAAACGGCGGACCCGCCGATTTTGTCTCTACTGTGCGCGTCTTTGATGACACAAACAACAACGCTCAAGGAGAAAAAAGCCAGGTTCTGCAGAAAGAAATCCGCGTCAACAACCCTTTGGATTACCGGGGGATGAAGTTCTATCAAATTTCATGGGGGTGGGCGATCCGGGTCACTATCGATGACCAGAATGGCAAACCACTTTTTGACGACTGGGTACCCTTGTTTCCCGGCGGCGCACGCAACACATGGACTGGGGTTGTCAAACTGCCTTCTCTCTCACCCCAAGTTGGTATGGAACTCTTTTTCTTCCCCGATGCCCTCCTTCTCGGAGAGGAAGAAGCGGCAGATTTGCGAGGGGACTTTGCCGGCGGAGAAAACCTTCTGATTCGACTCTTCGCACGCCCAGGGCCACCCACCATCGGTGACGCCGTGCTTCTCGCGGGAGAATATGCCGGAGATCTCGGGCAAAACACACTTTTCCAAACCGTTTACGATCTCCGTACCGAGAACATGGAAGGACCTCTCGAGTATGGCCTCGCCCGCCTCAGTAACACAGGGTATCGTTTCGCAGATGGCCTCTCGCTGCATGCCCCCGAAATACGGCACTACTCGGTTTTGCGGGTAAAGCGAGACCCTGGCTTGTGGACAGTCCTCATTGCCGCTGTCCTTCTCATGTTTGGTCTCACTGCTTCCCTCTACATCTCACGACGCCGGCTATGGGTATGGGTGCGCCCTGTCGAACCGGACCCCTCCGACACAAACACTGCCACAGCTGCTTCCGGCACAGACACAAAAGAGACAGCAGCCCCGCGGACTCCTCCACCCAACCACAACAGCACACCGAGCCAATCAGGGGAAAAACCAACGGCAACAGCCACCGAAAGCACAACAATGAGCCCAGCTTCCCCGCTTTCTCAAAGAAACGACGTACTATCGCAACAGCACGCGACAGAGGCAGCAGCCCCGCGGACTCCACAGACAATGGTAACGTTGGGTGGTCTCGCCTATCAGCGAAAAGACGCTTTCGAGACAGAATTTACACGTCTCGTTAAAGACCTACAGGCGAAACTCCGGTCCAATCAGGCGCACGGGAACAACACATGAGCCTCCTCACCTTCTCCGATATCAGTTTTTGGACTGCTATTACCGCCTACAGCCTCACGGTGCTCGCGACCTTCGGCCACCTCGCGTGGAAAACGAAAAACTGGCAGCGAGTCAGCGCGATCTGCGCCGGCTCCGGGCTCACCGCCCACCTTCTCTCGCTCGGAGCCATTGCACTTGCCCTCGAACGGGCACCCTGGGGATCCCTCTACGAGTTCCTCTCAGCCGTTTCCGCCCTCCTCATGATTGTCACTGTCTCCCAGGTCTTACCAAAGCCCGAACTGACCTCTATCACCGGAGTACTCACCGGGGTCGCCGTCATGCTCATGGGCATCGGGGCACTTCTCTATGCCGAACCAACTGACTTGCAGCCCGCCTTGCAGTCAGGATGGCTTGCCATCCATGTTTTCCTCGCAATTGTCGGATCGGGCAGCCTGCTCTCGGCAGCGACTGTCTCTTTTCTTTACTTGCGACGATTGCGATACGACGAACAAACCCAAAAAAATCTGACAGACAGGAGAGCAGATTCTCCCATCACAACCGCGACAGCATCCGCTATCCCGTCAGAAGCACCGGCCTTTACTGCTTCCGTGCCCGATCACACTTTTCATCGGTCCCTGGTCACCGAGGGAAACGCCTCCTCGGTTCTCCTCTCACGCTCCCTGTCTGCTGCAGCCGGGAAAGAAGCGGGAACAGCACTGCTCGAGAAAAATCAGCGTGACACGATAGACCCCACAAAAGAGAATACAGACAACAAACAGCACACGAAAGAAGCGGTAAACGCTCACAAAACCCGACTCCCATCTGCGAAACGCCTCGATACACTCGCCCACCGTCTCGTCACTTTTTCCTTTCCAATCTGGACTCTCGCCGTTCTCATGGGAGCTGTCTGGGGCGAACAAGCCTGGGGCCGTTACTGGGGATGGGATCCGAAAGAGACCATGAGCTTCATCATCTGGGTACTTTTCGCGGGGTACCTCCATGCCAGAGCAACACGGGGATGGAAAGGAAAACGATCGGCTGTACTGGCTTGCTGGGGAGGAGGTGCGATTCTCTTCAATTTTCTTTTCGTGAACCTCGTGATCTCTGGACTGCACTCCTACTCTGGATTCTGAAGATCTCGCATGCAAAAACTCCAAGTATGACGAATAAAGCGGCTGTGGCACAGAGAAGTAGGAGAAGACCACACGAACAGGGCTTTGACAGGCCATCAACAGGTCCGACAAAATAAAGCCCGTTTTATGTCTACCGACTCACAGCCCGACACAAAAATACAGGCGCACAAAAGTCCCCCGAAAGGGAATATATGATCCCCCTGATACTTTTGGGTATCTGTCTTTCAGGGTTCGCGCTAGTGTTTTTACACTGGGCGCTCGCAGAGAGCCGCCGCGCTCCGACCCTTTCGGACGCAGACACCACGGACGGCGAAAAGCACAGCGACCAAACAAAACCTGGTGCCCTGCAAAGGGCCCTCAGCGGAACATCACGTTGACCACTTCTTTTTGCCAAGACAGCAGGGACCAATGGTCGAAATTCCCGAACATCTTCTAAAACGCTCTCAAGCGGCAAGACAAGCTGCACAAAGCACTTCTGGTGGTGAAGAAACGGCAGCAGAGGAAACCGCAGGTGCGCCGGAACCCTCTGCCTCTTCCGACGCAGCACAACCCTCAGAACCCCCTACAGCGGGCGCGGCTCTCCCAGCCGAACAGCCCAGCTCAATCGAGCCTGTCGTGGAAGCACATGTGCCGGCAGCGCCCTCCCCGCCAAAAGTCTACGCCCCTGCCAGTAGACTGAGCGGGACATACAAAGCTTCCTATGGCGCAAAAGTTCCCTCATGGATGCAGGCCGTTTACCTGGCTGTTCCAGTGCTCGCAATCGGCTTTGTCGTCGCTTTTACCCAGCTGGGAATAGAGGAAAGCAGCGGGCCGGACCCCTTGGCAGAAGGCAAGAAAATCTTCGCCAGCAGCTGCGCAAGTTGCCACGGCAAACAAGGAGAGGGCAGCGCTACAGCGCCGTCCTTGAAAAATGTCCTTTCGGTCTTCCCTGACACACAGGACCATATCGACTGGGTAGCTGATGGGTCACTGTCTTTTGCAGGGAAACGTTATGGAGCCGATAAGCTCGGGAACAACGAGGGAGTTGCCACTGGGGGTATGGCCGGTTTCAGCACCAGCCTCACTGCTGAAGAAATCCAAGCGGTCGTACAGTACGAGCGGGTTGAATTCGGAGGCGAAGAACTCCCTTCCGAGGGC
>DEIU01000090.1:74327-105325 GCA_002352645.1 Acidimicrobiia bacterium UBA2766
AGAACCCACTGAGGGCGAAGAACCAGGGCTCGAAAGCTCCGCAGCAGAATAACCATAACAGCCCTCGTCCTCCGACAAACATTACATAGAAAACTGGCTTTGGCCAGGACAAGCCGCGTTTCACACGCAGACAAGCATGAAAATCCGTGAGTACCACAATCACAGTCGACGGAATCACCAAGCGATATGGTGATCACACTGCCATTGACAATCTGAGCTTCCATGTAGACAGTGGAACAGTCTTTGCCCTCCTCGGAACAAACGGGGCAGGCAAAACAACAACTGTCGAAATCCTGGAAGGTTACCGAAAACCCGACAGTGGAAATGTTCGAGTACTTGGACAAGACCCCATTGCCGATAGCAAAGACCTGCGCCCGCGTATGGGTCTTATGCTCCAGACAAGCGGCATTTATCCTGGAGCAAAAGCACGAGAAATCGTGCATTTATTTTGTTCCTTCTACGCTCACGCCAAAGACCCGGACGAGTTGATCGAACTCGTCGGTTTAACTGAGGCGTCAAACGTCATGTTCAAACGGCTCTCAGGCGGACAACAACGCAGGTTGTCCCTAGCCGTCGCCTTGGCAGGCCAACCGGAAGTGCTCTTTCTCGACGAGCCGACTGCCGGCATGGACCCAATGGCACGTCAGACTACCTATGGCATTATCCGCGAACTCAAAGCCAACGGTGTCACGGTCGTCCTCACCACACACTTGCTCGATGAGGCAGAGGACCTCGCCGAACAAGTACTGATTCTCGACAGAGGGCGTCTTGTTGCCTGCGGTACCCCCGCAGATCTTATGGCAGGAAGCGAGAGCATCAGCTTCAGCGGTCCCCCTGCGCTCGAACTCGCAACTCTTCCTTTGTCGTTTACGCACACGACAGAAATTCGCCCAGGAGAATATCTCACGGATACACGCTCCACTCCGGGCGCCCTCGCAGACCTTACGAACTGGGCATTCCACAAGAACATCCTCCTCACGCATATCCGGGCAGGAGCAAAATCCTTGGAAGAGGCATTTCTGCATCTTGTTGAAGAAACAAACCCCCATACCCCATCCGCGCTTCTCTCTCTGCCAGAGGAAGAAGCAAGAGCGGGAGAGACGCGGAGTGAAGTGCCCTTGTGAAACCGATCCTCGCCCAAACACGCATGGAAATGCTCCTCACCCTCCGCCGCGGCGAAAGTTTTGTGGTGACGTTGGGTATCCCTCTGTTGTTTCTTGTGTTCTTCAGCTCTATTGATATTTTGGACGACGACAGCGGTTACGATGCCCCAATCGATTTTCTTGCCCCCGGAATCCTCGCCCTTGCCATTATTTCGACTTCTATGGTGAGTCTGGGCATATCCACTGGCTACGACCGCCAATATGGTTCGTTAAAGCTCCTCGGGGGTTCTCCTCTCGGCAGACAGCGTCTTTTGATTGCCAAGATCCTCTCTGTGGTCGCGATCGAGATCGTACAAATTTCTTTGGTGATCGGTCTCGCCTTCGCTCTCGATTGGAGCCCTGCCGGAGGACTGCTCCCAGGAGCAATTGTCCTTTTAATAGGAAGTGTCGCCTTTGCCGGCATCGGCCTTCTCATGGCGGGAACACTGCGCGCAGAGGCAACACTCGCACTCGCAAACGGCGCGTACATCGTTTTTCTGCTTATCAGCGGCATCATTTACCCCTTGGATAAGCTCCCGGACGCCATTGAACGTGTCAGTGCGGCCCTCCCCGCAGCAGCATTCGGGGATGCATTGCGCACTGCCTTTGCCGGAGACGCGGTCCTTACCTCACAGGACTTTTTTATCTTGTGTGCTTGGGCTGTTGTTCTCACTACCTGGGCAGCTCGACGCTTTAAGTGGGAATAAGACGGATAGGGCGCTATCGACCTACCCGAAAAGACCGGGCCGAAAGACGAAAAAACGAAGTTCCTTTAAGATCTCGGTACGCGAACTCCCAAAATATGCTCCATCTCCGCGTCTTCTTCCTGCAATCCTGCAGAGCCAACGTCTGTTGTCTCTGTGACAGAGACAACAGATCGGGCCGCGTCCTGACGAAGCCGTTCCATCCATTCAGGCGTCTTGATCTCGGGTAGGTTCTCAATCACCTGACGTCGCAATATCGTGTCATTCTTCTCCAGGTATTCCATCATGCGACGTTCGCCATCTCGTATCTGTGAACGGGCGTGATCAAACCGGGCGTTAATACGGTTTCGCCGCTGCAATGAAGCAGTTCGGTACCGTTCTTTACTTTTACTCTCCGCTTTACCTGCTCGTCGCAAGCGTTTTCGTGCACGACGCACAAGGCGCAAACGAAACTCAAGATCGTCAACAAGTTCGTTCGCGTGGAAGAAAGCCCCGACGAAAGCACCCCCTAGCGGCAAAAGCTGTAAAAACAACCCCGCCTTCGGGTCTATTGGCAAACGAGGATCTGTCGGCAGAAAGGAAATCTGCACATCTGGAAGAACTCCCAAAAGAAAAAGCGTACCGCCGCCCAGGAAAAGAGCAGCAGGGGCGCCAGAAGGGAGGCGACGCAGCCCCACTACATTGCGCCCAGCCATCGAAAAGAATCCTCCGCTCTCCTCGTCGGCAAGCAGAGCAGCCACACGGCGTCGCTGCCTCCAGATACCGACAGCATTCCCGCAATAATGGCCAATCACAAGAATGCATAGCACAATGCCGGTGGCAAGAAGCCCGACCGAGGCACTATTCACACGTAAGAGACGGGAAAATAATCGCAAAATAGCAAGATCGGTCACCGCAAGCACAACGATCAACACAAGATAGGCTGGAGTAGGGAAATTCCGGCGCAGAACACTATTCAGGCCATTTTTCCGCAGTTCAGCCAGAGCACTCTGTATCTTCTCACGCTCCCGACAGCGTGAAGCGTGCACTTGTTCGGCTTTGGCAAGCTCGTCAGCAGTCTTCTCCCACTCTGACAAACTACCCACAAACTCACGATCCAAAGAGTCCAGCTCTTCCATAAGTTCTTGCCCGACAGTTTCAAGCTCTGTTTCGACTTCTTTCCCAATCCGCCAGCAGGTCGTGATGAGTTCATCACCGGAGAGTTCCCGAAAAGAAGAAGAAGAGGAGGCAGGTGGAGGAGGTAAGGAAGTAGCCGACCGCTCTCTGAGCCGACGCCGTTCCAAAGAAAGATCCTTCTTGTCAGCGCTTCCCCGCTCTTGCGCGTCTCCCACCACTATTGTCCCCTTCTTGGCATGATCGCAGCATCGACGGCAAATCTCTCCGCCGACCCCGCTCCGTTGGTTCTCGCCCATTTCTGTCACAAGAAAAAGACGGGAGTACCAGTTTTCTCTCACTACCGATTGGATTGTCCTGTGGAAAACCCCTTATAGGGACATCCCTGCCAATAGAGAATATGAGAATCCGGACAACTTAAAAGGAAAATTCTCTTTTCATATTTTTTCCTTAAGAACAGGAAAAAATAGTACGACTATCGCTGCAGGTTTTGCCTGACCTTGGGGAAAACCTCATGTCATAAAAAATCACCGGAACATGCCCCCTACCACGATACTGCTGGAGGTCAGAATACAGATGACCTCGCGCACATGATTTTGGGCAGAATAATGAGAGTTACAGCGCAAAAAAACTTCCGTCACGCCCCACATAAAAAGCCAGAATCTGCAACTCTATTGACAAATCGACTTTACGCATCACGACTCCCTCTGGGGTATCAAGCACCACTGGAGAGAAATTCAACAAACCTGTGACACCTCCGGCCACCAACCGATCAGCAACCTCCTGTGCTGCACCAGGTGGCACTGTCACAATCCCAATATCGATATTGCGCCGCTCCACCGTTTCAATGATTTCCTCCATACCTTGCACTTCGATACCCCCCATCTTTTCACCAATCTTGTTGGTATCGGAGTCGAACAAAGCATCAACCTGGAAACCACGTTCACGAAAACCCTTGAAGTTAGCCAAAGCAGTACCAAGATTTCCTACACCGACAATAGCGGTATGCCATTTCCTGTTTAACCCAAGACGGTGGGAAATCTGATGGACTAAATAGTCGACTTCGTACCCCACACCACGCGTGCCATATGAGCCAAGATGAGAAAGATCTTTACGGACTTTGGCAGCATTGACTCCGGTAGAAATAGCCAATTTCTCCGAGGAAACAGTCTCCACACCATTTTCAGAGAAATCAAGAAGGCTCCGTAAATAAATCGGCAAACGCGCCACAGTAGCCTCTGGAATGTGGCGAATATCTTCCGAAAAATCCAACGAAAACCTCAGTGTTCTGCAAAGAGAACCCTACGCAATACAACCCTTCCCAAGATGACAAAGACCGGAGAAGAAATACTTAGGGCACGTAAGTGAACAGGAGACAAAACGACCCCCTGCGCAGCCTAGCGACCTTGTGCAATTTTTCTCAAGCGTGGTAGAAGTCGGTACTCAGAAATCTTTCCTTCGCCCAAAACTTCGCCTTGCGCATTCGTAATAACTGGGATCCGATCCGCATATGCGGCACGTGTTACAGAAGAGCAATCCTCCCCATCTAGATCAACATAACGCACAACAAGGGGTACTTTCTTCGCAATCCTCTGCAATACACCTGCAGCCGTCTCGCAGAGATGACAGGCCGCACGACCATATAAGTACACTTCAAGAGGAGACGACTTCCGCCGAAAATAACTCCTCACCCTTCGCCACGCTCTCTCCCCGATCATGCCGCTAGCCACAGCCTTTCTCGTTTATGCCTGCCCTCCCAACTCCCCACCTGTACCCACTTCCCCACGAGATTTCCCCAGAAAAGAGCACCAACCTGTCAAGTGGCCTTGCAATGCGCCGATAACAGAATCACAAGTGAGGAGAGCTCGCAACAGTTTTTGTAAACGAAAACACTCCGCCGACAAGAGGCGTGTTTTCCGTGGGGGTGGGCGTCGTGATTCCTCGGGTTTTCCCGAGGATCATGGAATCAAGCCTCCCAGCCCGCCCCAAGCGCGTCCACCCCTACGGAAAACACGCCTCTTGTCGGCGGGTCTGTCCCGACTCTTTTCTCACTGACCTCGGGGAAACGAAGAGACTGGGGAAAGAGTGGTCGTAGAAACCGGATCATACGTGCCAACCTCCTGCGACGTGTCCAGCAAGACCACTTGCACAAAAAAAGCACCCAGAATCATCAACAAGAGCAGCGCCATGATAAGCGCTATATGAGGACGCACCAGGCTCCCCTCTCGCACATTTTTCTCACGGATTCCTCAGTTCGCAACACAAACGAGCATGGCTTCTTTGGAAAACCTGCTTCCAGAACACTCCACCCCGCAGCAAAAAAGATCGTTTCCCTTGCAAGGAAACTCTCTTCTTCTCATGTGCTCCGGTTGTGTACTCCGGCCCGAGAAGACTGCAAAAGCGCGACATTCTTCGCAAGAGCCGACTTGTCTCTAGCAGGCAACCTGCAATCCACAATAGGTCTGCTACCCGCAGTCAACAAAACAAGACAGCTTTTCAACACAGCTTTTCGACAATCTTTTCAGAACTTCTCGACGATCTTTTTTCGGTCGCCGCCGACGGCAAAACCACGTTCAAAGCAGACGTAACGGAGCGCTCGCCACTGCAACAGCAGCTCCCTCCTGCAAAGCAAATTCCTCTGCAGCGTTTCCTCTATGCACAGCAAATGCAAGCTGTCCGCTTGAATCCACATAGGCAAGGGGTTGTCCTTTTTCAATATCCCCAAAAGTTTCAACAAAGGGAAAACGCTGCCGCGCTTCACCCATCTGCACAAGCAGTTCCATACCGACTTCGACCCCCAACACCGCCAAGTCTTCGCCAGGGATATTCGTTTGGGCATTTCCAAATCTATCCACCCAAAAGATCATGCCGTGGATGGTCTCCTCCACAAGCCGGCTTAAAGGCAAAATCAAAGGAACCAGCTCTGATGGGCTGACTGGAGTGCCAAGTTCTGCAAGAGACACACCTCCAGCGAGAGCACCCGCTGCAGGCGCGAAAACATCGCGGCCATGAAAGGTGGTACTGGTCCTTTCCACACCCCACCGAGAGGGATCGAGAAGCACAGCCTCGCATGCTCCACCGCAGATCGCAAGAGCCGGTGAAAGCACACCATTATCAGGCCCTACAAAATATCGCGTACCACTTTCGTCTACTGATCGCAGGGCAATTGCCCTGCGATCAGTACCCACTCCCGGATCCACAACACCAAGATGCACACCTACGGGTAAGTATTGGATCGCCCGTAGGTAGGCCAACGCACCAGCGCGAATATTCCCCGGCTCGATATCGTGTGTCACGTCAAGCACGCGGGCATCTGCCACGATCTGTAGCATAACGCCCTTGCATACTGCTACGAACTCGTCTTGTAAGCCATAATCAGTCAGAAAACTGATTGGAAGCGGCTCAGCCATAAGAATCTCTCCAAACGACCTCAGCAGC
This sequence comes from Acidimicrobiia bacterium UBA2766, assembly GCA_002352645.1. GTDB lineage: Bacteria > Actinomycetota > Acidimicrobiia > UBA2766 > UBA2766 > UBA2766. Next base: position 80,725 of record DEIU01000090.1, read on the forward strand.
AGCACAGCCCGGAAAGACCCGGGCGAACTCTCTTATTTTCCTTGTTGACGTCGCTGCCAACGAGTCTTCTTCAACAACTTCTTGTGCTTCTTTTTCCGCATCTTCTTACGCCGTTTCTTCACAAGTGATGACATGCAAACCTCTATAAACCTCGGGCTCGGACAAGAATTAGACAAACTGGCGGCCCAGTTCGGCACTACGCTTTGCCGCCTGCTCAAGTGCATCAAGAAAAGCGTATCTGACGCGATGCTTTTCCATAGCGTGCAGAGCAGCAGCCGTTGTACCAGCAGGAGAAGTTACCTGGGAACGGAGCTCACTGGGAGACTGGTCCGTACGCGACAAAAGCGCAGCAGCCCCTGTCATAGTGCTCTCAACGAGGATAGTCGACTGCTCTCTCGTGAGTCCCAGCCGCACGCCTCCCTCGATCATGGACTCAGCAACCAGAAACCAATAAGCCGGCCCTGATCCAGACAGCGCAGTCACTGCATCAAGCTGTTCTTCCGCACAGCGCACAACAACACCCACACTCAACAGCAAAGACTCGGCTTTCTGCATATCTTGTGCTGTAGCACGTGTTCCTGGGGCCAATCCTGTCGTTCCTTTTCCCACTAAAGCAGGAGTATTCGGCATCGCACGAACCACCGTCACATTTTCGGGAAGACGATGTTCAAAAAAAGCCGCAGGAACGCCCGCCACAATCGACACAAGTAACAAATCAGAAGATATTCCGGCAGAGATACCGGCACACACTGCTTCCAATGCACCCTGTTTTACTGCCACAAGTACCGTTGCGACACCAGCTATGGCACTCGCCACATCCGGAACCGTCTTTACCGAATAGTCTTCACCAAGACGAGAACGACGCTCTTCATTGGGTTCTGCGACGACAATCCTCGAGCGAGAGTAGGCGCCGGCCTCAAGAATACCCGCGAGTAATGCCCCGCCCATGGCACCTCCACCGATCAAAGCAAGGCGATCTTCTCCCGTTTCCACAGTTTTTTCTCCTCTGCTCGAGCACCACACCTGAGAAGAGCCAAGCAGGAGAGGAAACACACAATGAACTCCATACGTTCTTCCCGCATCGCCTCACCGGGGAAATCTCGTATTTCCGCAGCTCAAGAGGTATTTTGACAACAGGGCCGCGAAAATTTGCCGGAATCTCTCAGGAAACCGCTTCGACGATCACGTCTTCCACGCCTTCAAACCCCTTGAGGAACTGAACCCGTTCTGACTTCAGACGTGTCACCCACTTCTGGTACTCATCCCTGCGTCCTGTGCGCTCGTAAAGTTTACGCGGCTGCAGTACCTCTTCGTCATCAAGACCCGGAACAGAAACCGCGACTTGATAACCGAAATCAGGATCTGTCTCCCATTCGATTGTGCCGTCAGCTATCCCTTTTACGCATGCTGAACTGTGCATAATCGTGATATCTTTTGCGGATTCCTGCCCCTTCTTGCCTCCCACACACCCTGTGTTCAGCAAGTAGACATCCATCGAGTGCACACGCAAAATCTCAAGCATGCGGTTCCCCTGCTGCTCATGGCAGAGTGGGAAAAAAGGATTCGTTCCAGGCACCCGCAAAAAGCGTCCGGCCTCTTCCGCACCTCCCGCGGAAGTTCCTGTCGTCTCTCCCAGCATGAAGTAAGCAGCAGCTTGTTCGGTAGTCAGCTTCGCTATCGCAGGGATGACATTCTCATTTCGATTCAAAATGAGCATGGAATCCGCATTCAGGGTGCTACCTTCATAATGTTCAATCGCAGAAAACTCGAACGTTGACCGACCATTTTGAGTGTAGGTCGTATCAAAAAAATCGATTGTCGTCCCGGTCTGGCTGACATTTTCAAGATAGGCATCCGGCCGCGTGACTGCCTGGTAAATCGCAGGCTCAAAGTCAGGATCAAGACCAAAAGTCTTCGCGAAGCAGCCATCTTCGGTCGCATATACAGACCCGTCAGGCAAAAGAGCGAGAAAATCGTCTTGCATAGGCAGAGAGGCATTTTGCTTGGAAAAAGTAGTCGTGGTCTTCCCTGTGCCCGACAGCCCAATGATGAGCAAGGTCTTCTTTTCCCCGTTTTTTCCCACAAGAGAAGGGACAACTTTGCATCCAGCATGCAGGGGAATGCCACCCCGATCGTAAACGACCTTATTCCACATCCTCAGGCCACCCTTCTTCGACTCACCGAAGTAGTCACTATTGAAGACACGGGTGACATTGTTCACGAGATCAACCGCGATCAACCTGTCATTCGGGTACCCTGACATGGGAAGGTTGGGCGTGTAGATCACAGTAAGGAGAGGATCCTCCACAGGATCACTGGGGGGGTAATACAGTTGTTGTTGCATCGCCGCTATATTGGCATTACGCTTTTCAATATACAGACAAGTTGGCACACGAAAAGTAGGATCAGAACCAATACACCCATCGATCCTTATCATCTCTTGCTCTGCGATATAAACATCCTGCAGCCGTGCCACATGGTCATACTCATTGCGACTCATGCACTGATCGCTATGCGCAAGAGAATTGTCGTCCACGATGAAAGTGGAAGACTTTGATCGCGCGAGTACCTTTACCGTTACATTGTAATTGCCGAATTCCGTGAGGCAAGCATTTGGCATTCGGGCAACCATTGCCCGTAGCCCATCCTTGGATGGGTTGTCGTAGACCTTTTTCGCCAGGGGAAGCATGCGGGATCAACTCCTCCGCCGTAGGTAACCGCTAGGTATACAGACAGTCTCATCGTAGTCTGCTATTCGAAAATGCGGAGAAATGGCATGAAAACATATTGAAAGTCGGTATTTTTGAAATTCCTCACCGCTCATCACCAAACCATTTTCTTCTCGCCTCCACTTTCAAGACGAAAGATCCATTATCGCACGACAGAGGGGGAAAAAACATAAACCTCACGCTATTATTCTTCCCGATAGTCAACGCACAAAGCAACAATGCCCTTGCGAGACACTTCTTCAAATCAGGCACACCTACTTTCGAAAAACAGCGGGGAAACCCAAACGCATTGCAACTCGGAAGTGATTCTCGACAGTCTCATATACAGTTCCAATGACTCGATCTACCACAGCCTCGTTGATATCCTCTCGCGCAATAGCTCCAACTAAAAAAACGCCACCATCTTGCCCAAGAGAAAAATAGGCCCCAACCTGCTTATGGTTCAGCCGAAGCAAGTATTCATACACAGCAATTGCGTTTTCAACAGGATGGGGCATGAAGCCGGTTTCATGGAAAAGGTGCCGGTCCCGCAAGGTAAACCAGATGGTGATCCGGTCCTTCTCCTCTCCGACAAGACGCACAAGCCAGCGTTTCTCTTCTGGCACGGGCTCAACAGATGCAACCCATTCCGCCTCCGCCAAAGACATTGCAAAGTAGCGGGAAAGAAAATCCTCTATCGAACAAGACAAAGCGGCTCCCCCACATCAATTTCCCAATAACGGTTCTGAGATAAGGACTTCACAGGATTGGCCAACGAAAAACCCGAATAACCCGCCACAGGGCCTGGCCAGAGAAAAGAGAAGAAGACAAAGCACGGGACCTTCATGCCATGGTTTCTTTTACTTCGCGAGTTTTATCCGCACGCGGCAATCCCGTCGAGTTCCAAAAGAACATCGTACTCACGACAATGCTGTTTCGCGACAAGCTCCCAGGAATACGCACGCGACGCCTCTCGTGCTCCTCGCGAAAGACGGGTCCGCAATTCGTCATCCGACAAAAGTCGGCCCAGCGCAACTGCAAACAAATTAGGATCCGGACGTGCAACAAGAAGACCGCTCTCTCCGTCTCGCACGGCACACACAAGCCCATCGATAGCCGCCGCCACTACCGGCACACCACAAGCTTGCGCTTCTAATGCTACAAGACCGAAAGATTCCGAACGCGCAGGAGCGAGGCACACATCAGCAGCATGATAGATCTCCACGAGATCGACATGTGAGCGTGGAGGGAGAAAAACCACACGCGCCCGCATCTCTGCAGAAACAGCAAGCAAACGTATGTGCTCCATCATCTGCCGGCCATCAGCCCCGCTTGCCCCACCAACCACGGCCAAAATAATCCGTGAAGCCACAGAAGGCATTTGCTTACTCAGCATCTGCACGGCCTTCACTGCCAGGTCTGTGCCTTTGAGACGCTGCACACGACCGACACACACCACAACCAGGTCATCAGGCCCCGCCCCAATCTCTGCCCTCGCTTGCACTCTCTTCGACGCAGAAGGCAGCAAAAAACGCTCATGATCAACCCCGGGCGAAATGACTCGCACCTGCTCTGGCAAGAGATTGCAACTCTCTACAATCGCTTTTTCCTCATGGTCCGTCGACACAACCACAAGGTCAGCCGAACGGGCAAGCACGTTCTCGGCATTCAAGCGGCTTTCCCCCCCATCAGGCAATGCACGCAACCGAGCCCAGGTATGCGCAGTATGCACGACAGGCAAAGCAGTCACCTTGCTCGCCGCCAAAGCTGCCAGTCCAGACAACCAGTAATGGGAATGCAACAGGCAGTGGCCACCACTCTTGAGACGAGGGACAAGCGCCTCAACAAAATCCTCTACATGAGCAACAAGCTCATCTTTCTCAAGCGGTCGCGCAGGCCCCGCAGGCAAACAGATCACACGGACACCGGCATCAACCCACGTCACCTCCGGCTGAGAGGGACTCACTTGTCGCGTGAAAACATCGCAGTGAAACCCAAGCTTCGCCATATGAGACACCAAATTACGCAAATAGGTATTTAGCCCACCAGCGTCCCCCTCACCGGGAAGATCCAGAGGGGAAGTATGAAAACTGATATACGCGACAGGACGCATGTGGTCACCCAGCAAAGGAGAAATTCGACAACCAAGGCCCGCGGGACAAGAGACACTCGCACGGTTTTCCCGTTTTGCCCCACATTGCGCTTCAGCCTTCACAGCCTAGGGGACAAGGCAGAACAAGAGGCAACATAACGGAAACACACGTCACTTCACAGGAGACCGAATTTCGAGTCGTTTCAAAGGACGAGAAACCCCACCGAGTCGAAATTTGTATCGCTCGTCCCCACGAAGGAAGTCAAACACACGCCTTCCGTACGCAATTTCACGGCGAATAAGCATTCCCAAAAGAACATTGCCTGGGGATAATCTTCCTAAATCTACAGCAAAGCCAGAATTATAGAGGTAATACCCAAAATTATCGGCAAACCCGACTGTGGCAGCAACTGCTTCATCTCCGGCGAACAACGTATCAAGCCGCAAAGAGCCCTCAGCTGCAAAATGTCGTACAACAATCCGAAAAAAATCGGCCATGGAACCCATCATGAACTCGCCTTTCTCCCCCTTCGAAAGACGATGCATCTCGATAAAACGCTCAACAGCAGTATCCAACGCGACACCCGGATCGATTCCCCCCTCTTCCAAACGCAACGGACCCAACTCGCGTGCCAAACGCCGTTCTTTGCGGCGGATCTCGTGACGTTCTTTCTTCCCCACCGACGCCAAATATGCATCCCAAGAGGACGGAAGACGCATCATGACAGACTGCTCGTTCGTCAGCCTCACATCACATTCACGCCGGATAGCCGCGAGCGCAACAGCAGCAGTAAAACCTGACTCGGCAGGCACAGCGACCGCGGTAAAACGCTCCCAATCTTTCCCCTCGCCTGGAGAAGAAGAATCAGCCAGGTGATCAACAACAGCCGATCCAATGGCAGGATGCAGGGAAGAAGGTCCGACAACACCAACATAGTCGGTCACGTCTTGTCCACCGAGAAAACTCACAAGTCCCTCCGGCGTCCTGTACAGGGGCACAAGCGCGTCTTGCTCGCCAAACTCCAGAACGTGCAGTTGGTTGCCTTCACCGAAAGAATCCCACCATAACTCACACCAATCGGGACCAAGAAAAGGCCCAAAACCCACCAGATTATTGGCTAGATCCCGCCAAGAGGCACCAAGACAGGAAAAAAGATCTGGATTATCATGCACTCGGATACGAGGAGCAGAAAAACGCAGAGGGTCAGCTCGCATCTGTGGATCGCCTGTCAGGTATCTGGGACATCGGTCGCGTCATCTACTTCCGGATCTTCGTCACCTTCTAGTGCCTGTTCTCGACGAAAGGTCTCATAGATCTCAACCAACATCTGTTTCTGGCGTTCGCTCAGAACCGTGTCGGAAAAGATCGCAGTCTGCACAGAACGGTCTTCTCCGCCATCATCCAGAATGCCGGCTTGAATGTACAAAGTCTCTGCAGAAATCCGCAAAGCTCGCGCGATCGACTGAAGAATTTCAGCCGAGGGTTTCCGCAGACCCCGTTCAATCTGACTGAGATAAGGATTCGAGATCCCCGCCTGTTCCGACAACTTCCGCAAAGAAAGTCGGGCTTGATTCCGTCGATCACGGATAAAAGATCCCAGGCGCTCCAGTTTGTCCTCGTCACGAGACACCGCCACTATGGAACTTCTCCCGTCAAGATTCAGAAGCCAAAAGAGTGTCGACATCGGCTTCGCCATCGCGATAACGTCGAGCCATCTCCGCGTGAATCGTATCAAGATGTCGGTGTAACGCGCTGCGACGCTCTGAGACTTCGGCTTCCCCTTCGACCAGACGACGAAGCGCTGTCTCAAGTTCGGGCACCGTTGCACTGGCAATATCGCCAAGAGGAATCTCAACAATTCCATCAACTTCGCGTTCTACACGAACAACTTGTTCTTGGGCAAGCATACGCAAAACTCTTCTACTGCGCCGCTGCACTCCCCCAGGATGATCCGCAAGAATCGCCGGAAGTCGACCAATAATCTCTGTTGCCGTCGACACGTTGCCTTCACCGCGTCGTTTCAACTCATCCTGAAGTATATCGATGCGCCCCTGCAAAAGACGTCGAATGTAAGAGAGCTCCGTCTCCAGCTCCTGACAGGCAACTCGCTTGTTACGCAAATCACTCATCACGAGAGAAGAGATATCACTAAGATATTTTTCTGATAAAATCGGGATTTCTTCCTCCGACATAGGTTACATGCTCCCCTGATATCGCGAGCCGGCCGTCTTGCACGACCGGCACAAAGAGTAGAGCTTGCAACAAGGCCTTGGGACCACTGCGAGCGCTCTCTCGCACATCACTTTCATATGGGCAAGACAAGTCCCCACATTTCCCACAACAACCCTTGCCTTACCAAGCCTGACTTCACATGCAGAACCCCCCACGAAGTCGACCACACACCCGTAAAGCTTTCTACGAACACTCTTTTCTATATTTCCACATTTTTCTATCCCCTCCCGTATGCTTTCACGCCCTTACACCGGATTCTGCAGGATTTCGCAGGTTTCTACACCTTCCCGCAGACTTCTCCGGCCTTTCACACCCTTCCGCAGTTTCTCGCGCTCTCTCGCGCTCCCTACCGAAATATCATGCCGGAAACGGCGTCTTCGCGACCTGCACTGCGACACCCTCCAAGCCCCAAAGCCTTCCGCAAAACAACCTCACGGTCAGCAAACCTCAAGCAAAAATCCATAGGGATTCACTGCGGCCCCTGCCCCAGGGTGCGTCTGAAAATGAACGTGCGACGGAGTTGTACGAGCGTTGCCACTGTTTCCCACCGCGCCAATCTCTTGTCCCTGCTGCACCGTTTCCCCATCCTGCACTGCAATACGACTGTTGTGGGCGTAGTAATAAAGCGTGCCCGAAACTCCTCTCAGCCAGATGCGCAATCCCCCGAGACCCCCGTCGTCCCCCGCCTTTGTAATCACACCATCTTCCACTGCCACAAGAGGACTGCCATACAAAGCAAATAGGTCATTACCTTTGTGTGTACGACCACCTGAACGTAACGCTCCCCAGTCGTTTGTAAAAGACACAGGCCCCGCCACAGGGCACACAAGCCCCTCAGGCAAAGTCCCAGCTCGAAAGATCTCACCCTCACGCGTCGTCAGGCTCATTCTCCTCGCCGACCGCAATAAAGCTAAACGACGTTGTTCTTCCAAGTCGCGACCATCCCGACCTAACCCTGCAAGCACGACTTCTTGCTCCGCCAAGGCCCTTTCAACTTGGGTTTTCATCACTCCCAATTCATTTTCAACCACACGTTCTTCCTGCAAGACCACTTCCATTGCCTTCTCTTGCTGTGAGAGAACCGCAGCTGCCTGAGTCGCACGTCGCACCGTCTCGCGATCTCGCCCAATCAGCGTCTCGAGATAAGTGCCGACAGCAATCTCCCCGTGACTCGCCTGTCCCGCACCCGTAAACCAGGCGCTCGTCCCCCCAGAAAAAGTTGTGGACGCAATCGCACCCAGATAAGAATCGACACCATTCTTGTAAACATCGATCGCACGCTGACGCAAAAGAACTCGTGCCCGTAAAGCATCTGAAAATGCAGACTGTCGTGCCAAACGGAGACGCACAATCTTCGCACGGATCTCGGTATGGCGTGTTGCGGCCTCGTGATAGGTTTCCGTAGCTTTTGTGGCTACTTTCGCCAGACGCGCGAGTTCTCGCTCTGCCTCTGCAAAAGCGGTCGCGTTCTCTCCCACACGCCGATCCCACTCCTCAAGATCGTCTGAAGTAGGAAAAGCAACACTTGCTTGGTGCGCACCAGAACGATCCGAGAAACCACTCTGCACGACTCGCGAGAAAAAATTTCTTTGAGAAACTTCCGAAACCGCTGCAGCCCGAACGTTCCCTCCCCCCACTCCCCAAGCGAAAAAGAGCGAAAAAAGGAAAAAACCTATGGTTTCCCACAGAAACCCTCTTGGTGTCTTCATAGCGTGTTGGCCGCGCCTTGATTACAGGGCCCCCGCCCGCAGGTCACAGGGTCAACTCAACAGCCCTGCCCTTCCCCCCTCTTGCCCTATCACGTCGACACAGCGACACATTCTCTTTACCCTGAAACAGAAAAAATCCCTGCCAGACAGAAAAAATCCCTCCGGCCTCCCTTTTGCTATAGGACACGAGAAAAACATTTCGCTAACCTCGGCTCTGCACAACCGTTACAAAGCAGCAAGCTGTCGCTTTCACACAACCGTCAGTGACACTTTTCTGTCTACCAACCTCGTCTGACACTGTCATGTTGCATCCTCACAAGCAGGTCTCACATGACTTTTTTCACCCGAGATGCTCACAACGGCCACGCCGATACTCCACAGAGGAGAAAAACAGTATGTTCAAGAAACCTGCGTTTCAGAGAACAGCAGCGACAGCACCAGTCGAAGCCCACTGTGATGGCCCATGTGGGGTCTATGATCCGGCATCAGCACGCGTCGCTGCCGAAGCCGTGCGATCCATAACAAAAAAGATTCTGGACCTCGAACCGCCAAGCGGTGACGACCCCCAAGCCAAAGTTGCCTACCTCAACACGATGGCCCGCTTCATTGCCATCAAAGAAGAACAAGCCCAAATCACCAAAGACGAACTATTGATCTTGTGGACTGACTACTTTAAGCCGCCCCACCTCGAGCAGTACCCAGACCTACACGACACCTTCTGGAAGGCAGCCAAACTCTGCTCTTCCTGCAAAGTCGAAGTGAACTCGGCCCATTGCGACGAACTCATGACTGCCGTTGAAAACATCCACAATATTTTTTGGGCAACAAAAAAACGTGAGATCCCCTGGTATACCGCCAGCTAAAATGTAAGGTTCGATGACCAAAGAAAACCCCAAAAACACAACCCAACGCTGTCCTCCGAGCAGCATGTTACATCATTTTCTCTGGATAATACGGCGCCAAAAACGTTTTCGGGTAGAGGGGGCCTCAATGGCCCCCTTTCTCAAAGAAGGCGACGAAATTCTCGTCGATGCAGGTGCATACGAGACTGTCCTTCCAACGCCTGGCGATGTCGTCATCGCCCGTCACCCCTATCAAAAAAACACTCAGATCCTGAAAAGAGTGGGTTTTGTGCGACCAAACGGGGAATGCGAACTCTATGGCGACAATCCACCCCAGAGTACGGACAGCCGAAGTTTTGGGGCCCTTCCCCCTGTCTTGCTCCTCGGCAAAGTCACAGGGCGCAAATTCTCAGGACGCCGCCGGTCTGCCTCCTAGCCGCTCCCGTCGTACCCTCGTCGTGCCCTTCTCGTCCGGGGGGGACCCATGCGCATTTCCACACCATCACGCATAGGCCCGCACAAGTACGCACAGAAAGAACGGCACAGTCACACCAGGACGACACGCAACACAAAATACGCGGCTGCCGCCGCTGTAAAAACAGACATCAACGCATCGAGAAGTAATGGTCGTCGGCGTCGCCGACGACCATCCGCCTGCAAAGGCGGCGGCGGAGCCAATAATCGCGCCAATAGCTGTCCGGCTACCGAACTGCCCGCGATCGCCCCACCCACAAGAAATCCTGTGCCAACAGAAAAATCGCCCCCAGCCGTTCCCGCAGCCACCGCCACTATCCCCACACAACCCACAACACCTGCCAGCGTAGGAGTGTCGAGAACATAAAATTGTGGCCGCCGCGGGTCGAGTAGTAAAGACCGTGTGACAGTGAAAACAAACGCTCCAAGGAGGAAAAGAAAAAAAGCGGCATCCGACAAAGGCAGCATGCGAATCAGTAAAACCTGCATCGGTAAAAAGCCGAAAAGCACAACTGCGGTTATCGCCAGCGCAGTATCAACAAACCGGTGCTCCGTCTCCTTCACAAGCCGTTCAGCATACGCGGCAATCGCACCTCCGCAAAGGGCGAGTAGTGCGCTCGCTTGTCCGTGATAAGGAGCCAGAAAGCACCCCGCCACAATGGCAGCCATGACACCGGCAAGCGGAGGATCATACCCGAAATGCCGTTGGTGCGTGAGGAACTGCAAAGCTACTGCCACTGCAGTGCAAGCAACAGCGGCAGACAGGAGAACTTTTCCTGCAGAACTCGAGGTATCCGGCAACGCAGCAAGGGTCCACCCTGCGGCGATCACCAAAATGACGACCAGAGTGTAAACGTCTATCGCGGACGTCGGAAACGAAGCCCCTCCTGGACCATAAATATCCGCATCCTGGGGACTTTCACTCTCCGCAACACCCACTCGCCCATAACTCCTTCAGGACTACTGTCTCGTGTTTGTCTTTAAGAGGAGGAGCCCCCTGAAACAGGCGGAATAATAGCCACCTCATCATGCCGACCAATAGGGGTAGCAAGGTCAGCGACCTCTTCATCACCATTGAGCCACAGCTTCGCTCCGTTTCGGGAACGCACAAAATCTGCCCCAAAACGACCATCAGCTTCCGCCACAAGACCGCCTACAGTCGACACGTCAACTTCGATCATGTCAATTCCGGCAACTTCTTTCACACCAGCGAAGAGGCGAAGACGAGCCATCTGTCTCCCTCGGTTTCCGAAAAGCATTTCCGACCGCGATCGAACAGAACGACCACGCAGACACTTCTCACAGACTGACCGACCAGACACGAAAAAGGCGATGTAAAAATAGTCAAGCACCGTCACGGTGTCCGCAGGGCCTTCACAGCCGCTTCTTCCGGTACCAGTCCTCTCCGGCAGGCGACTTCTCATGGAGCATCCTGCTCAATGTTAGTTGGAAGGACTCTGTCGTTTCCACTATGGAGCGAGCATCCTTGGCAACCTCTCGGTCTTCCTCCCACAGGTTTCTCTCTCCCCTGACAAAAAACCCAAGAACAAAAAACTCAAGAGAAATCACAAAAAATTCTCAGAACCGCGAGACTTCTCTCGCACCCCACTGCACATCCAGTAAACAAAAGAAACAAAAACACCAAGCAAACCGTCTACAGCATCAGCGAATCTCCAAAAACGTCCAACATGCCACAAACCATGCTTTTCATGGAAAAATCTCGTTTTCCTCTGGCCTTTTCGTCTCAGAGAAAAATTCTTGCAAAAAAGGACACCTCGCCCAACACTCCTCATCCGCTATGGTTAGCGTCGCATGATTTGCCCATCCTGCATCGTGCAGCTATTTTGCTGGCAAAACAGCGCATTTTCATTCGCAGAACCGGCATGCTTCATGCCATCCTGTCACCCAAGCCCCCATGGTCTAGCGGCCTAGGACGCCGCCCTTTCAAGGCGGATGCCGCCGGTTCGAATCCGGCTGGGGGCGCCGAAAGAATCCGCAGATGCTGCAGCATCTGCGGATTCTTTTTTTCCTTGACGTCTCCCCATGACGTCAAGTGAGATTCTCTGGCGAAAATGGAAGAGACGAGATTTTCTCGAGAGCGTCCGCTGCCGCAATGTTGCGCCTGCCAAGAAATACCTCACCGACCTTCTCGCGCTACTTTCACCGACCTTCTCTCCCGAACAGGGAAGCCGGCAAACAAGTTTGGCAAAATTGCTTCCACCCTCATTCCCCCGCAGAAACATCACCCGGAAAAGGTAAACAAAGAAGAAGTTCCTTTGAGAATTCGCACTATCACCTTTGCCCTGGAAGAAAGACATGCTAAAGTCTCGGTTGTCGCGCAATCAGCACAGCTGAATCAGGTCCTGTAGAACAGCCTGGAGTGTTCGCCGCCCTGTCAAGGCGGAGGTCGCGAGTTCAAATCTCGTCAGGACCGCCCTTCTTCTCTGCCCTAAAGTCTCGGGATTTTTTCCCAGAATCAGCATGACTGTCTTTGCCGGTTGCTTCAGATAGGGCACCTTCCCGCAAAGGCTGCATCAGAAAAGCCCTCCTGCTCGATCTCCTGCCACACACCGCATTGCACGACACACGTCAGTGTCAAAACACAGTGCCAAACATCAAAAAAGCGGGAAAGGCGAACAGCAAAAAACCTCCCACGAAAATGACGAATTTTACTCAGGCCAAAGGTTTCTGGGCAGAGAACAGGCCATAAAACCACAACCCCCGCGTAAATGCATTCCACTGCCCAATCGCAGCACGAATATTGCCTTGGGCCGCCTCGGAACGAATGCGCAAGAATCTCAAAAGTACTGATCCCGGATAAAGCGGCACTGACATTCGGTAAAGACGCCGAAGAGAAGGACGAACGAGTTCCGAGATGTCCTCAACCTCTGCATCGACAAGGCCGGCATCTGCGGCGGCTGTACACCAGCCATCCTTTGTCACAAGATCCGTCATGACCCAGCCTGACAACCATCGTTCAAGTAGGGCAGCATCCTTATCGTCTGCAGGTTTCTCTGTACGAAAGAAGTCGCCAATCACCACATGTCCACCTGGTCGCAAAAGACGGGTGGCTTCAGTGAGAAAGTTTGTTTTATCGGGAGCGTAACAAGCGCTCTCTAATGCCCAAACCGCATCGAACTGCGCATCAGAAAGCCCACTGTCGAGATAATCCGCGAGCTGAAAAGTCGAAAGATGGTCCAGCTTACGTTTCTCTGCCTGCCGGCGAGCCCGCTCCACCTGCTTTTCAACCAGGGTAAGACCAACTGTCTCAACATCTAGTTCTTCTGCCATCCACAGAGAAGAGCCGCCCACGCCACATCCCGCATCAAGCACTCGGGCACCAGCCTTCATCCCAATTTTTCGGGCCATTGCCCGGTTCATATTCAAAAGGGATTCAGCATGGGTTTTCGTGTCTTCTTCCCAGACCCCAAAATGCATTGACCAGTTCTTCTGATTCAACCACAAGACGCGATAGTCAAACCAAGAATCGTCATAGTACTTCTGCACAGCGACCGTGTGGTCTGGATGCAAACCTACGGACTTGCCCTTCTCCAACCAGGACAACGGTCGAATAATCTTGGACATGCCACCCCCGGGATTCACGGCAAGACCTATGATGCCAATGACCCGACTGTAGCCCGATTTTCCAAAATACGCATAATCACCTCCCGAAAGGGGAATTGCCCCAGAGAGGGGAAGTACTACCCTACGTACGCATACGTACGTCAGTTTTCTTTCCCTTCTTCGTACAATTTTTTTTGTCTCGCTTTCTTCCCCGCACCGTACATTCCCGGACTCAACGCGCGCAGCGTCGCATCCCCGTCTTGCACGCTTCTACAGCACTCGTTCCCACTTGCTTCGCCAAAGACCGCAATTCCCGCGCCCATCTTCCTTGATGCCAGGCATACGCGAAAATACAGCGTTCTGCCCACTGCGACAAAGCAGGCTCCTCAGGAAAGGCCGCGGCGACAGAACACTCCAACAAACTGCCCACTTCCCGAATTGAGAGTGTGCTCCCGGCACGCGCCGTCACTACAAGCCGCACCCTGCCCCACATCTCGGGCCAGGCAGTCAGCACAGCCTCCGCACGACGCACACACGTGCGGTCTGCCGTGACAACCAACAAAGTCTCATCTACACAGATCCCTTCTGGCACGCGAGCCTGCGGAAGGTCCATCACCGTCAAAACATACGGGCACCACCCATCCGGGTTTTTTTCACCGGCCCTTCGATCATCCCCTGTGTCCCCACGCGGAAAAGAAGCCACCTCACAGCACGAAGCACGACAAGAACTCAAAAACTGCATGCTCACAGGCTCCCAAGACCAAAAACCCTCGAGACCACCCATATGCCGACCTTGACGCCATTCCTGCATGCCAGGTCGACGCCCAACCCCCACCCCTACAGGCTGCGCTTGCGCATGTTGCTTTTTCTCCCTCCGGTTCCCCTGTTGCTGCTCCACAAACCAGCCCCAGCCATCTCCCCACATATGGTCAAGATCCACATAGGCAACCTGCCGGCAGATTTCTCGCGCAGCAGCTGCCAAGTTCACGGCAATTGTTGTTGTGCCTGTTCCTCCTTTCGGAGACCAACACAATAGTCGATACCCAGTCGTATCATCAAAGCAATCCTGCACAGAGGCACGCACCCTCATCCTGGTCTCACCCGATCCGAGGCCAGGAGCATTATCTGCACCCATGCGTACTTCTCACCGAGAATTCTCCACAACAATTTTCCCTGGAAAAAGCGGAAACCAGACATCACCCCAAGGTGCTCCTCTCTGCTATTCCCCCCATTTTCTCTGCATTGGGAAAGCCTTTGCAGGTTTTTGCGCCCATTCCTCCCCTGCACCTCTCGCACAACAGACCTCGCGCACACTCTCCATCACATTTTTCTGCATCACAAAAAAAGGCACTCGCAAGATATTCCTTCTGCCTGCGAGAGTGCCTCCTCAGCAACCTTTTGTCTTCTCGTTTCCTCGTGCACACAGTGCGCTCTTGCCAGAACAGAGAAGCCAAAAATCTTATTGGGGACGCAGAAAAAGGCGCGTTGCGATACTTGAGTACGCGCGAAAAAACAAGAGATCGCAAAAAGGCGTTCCTCTGCCCACGCACTTGCCCACGCAAAGGAAAAACTTTCCTGCGAAGCCATCTTAAGCAGGAGAAATGCAGAAAACAATCCCTGCATTTGTCTCTATTACGTCTGCATTGCTTTCCGCGAAAAACCCCAGGAAAATGACGAACGCAGTCCTCGGGTAGAAAAAAGGCAGAGAAAAAGGCCGCACCTCAAAAAGAAACGGCCCTTTTCTCGCATGTCAGATGCAGTTATCCAGCAGAGGCGGTCAAAACCACCTAAAATCAGTATTCCTGACGCGACTTCCGGACTTTGGCAGCCAGAAGGCTAAAAACTGCAGCGAGGATCACGAAGATTACGAACTTCTTCACGGTTGGTCCTGTCCTTTGCGTTTCCAGATCGCACCAGAGATCCGAAGAAGCCAAAATGGCCTCCGGCTATGCTCCTACCCGACACAGGAGTAAGGGTAGAGGAATTTCCATCTCTCCGACTGCCAAGTCTCAGCGCTCCAGCGCCCAAGGTCAAGGCATAATAAACCATGTCGGGCACATTACAGATAAGACATATGCATATTACCTACTTTTGCTGCCCTTTCGTGTCTTGTGTCATAGCTTCCTCCGGAACAAGGAGCGGAATATGCTCTTACCGCAATCCCCACCCGGAAAGCACAGCTCGCACTCCTGTCACAAACGCCAGAGGCTGGTCAAGAAGTAGATGGTGACCGGCATCTGGAATTTCGACTATCGAGATGTTTCCCTTCAGTCTTTTCTCAACCTGGTCTCGCATCTTCGGCGTAAGAACAACACTCGACTCCCCGCGCAAAAGCGCCACACGACAGGTCACAGACTCAAGAAGTTCCTCATCCACATTCAGCACATCTGATCGGTAAGCACGCGGATCATATTTCCAGGTCCACCCCTTCTCCACAGCGCGTAAAGAATGACGGGCAATATATTCGAGAATAAATGTGTTCTCGCAAGCCTGGGGTGGCATCAAACGGAATCGCCGCACCGCACGTTCTCTATCGGAGTAAACAAAAGGCATTGCGAGCGGATTAGGAGGTCGTTTCCGCGTTGTGTTCGCGACATCGGTTGCAACCTGAGGCCGGTTTCTGCGCACAGGAGCATCCGCCAACACAAGGCCGGCAAACGCCTTGGGGAATAGTCCTGCCGCCAGGATTCCGATTTGTCCTCCCATGCTGTGCCCTATAAAAACTGGTTTTCCCACTAGCCCAGCATCAGCAGCCACGGACAGTGCCTCACGCGCCCACAGCTCCCCGGAATACTGTTCACGCCATCCACTTTCCCCATGGCCACTCAGATCAAAGGCAACCACCTGATAATCCGCAGCAAGCAGCGGCGCCAGAAAACTCCACCAGTGCGTGTGCGCACCACCCCCATGCACAAGGAGAAGCCCAGGACGACCAGAAGTACCCCAGCTCAAATATTGGATAGGGCATCCTTGGACTTCAACAGTTCCTTTGTGAAAAGGTGCATGCAATGCATCATCAAACCATTGAGGAGCACTCGACTTCACAACATCTGCTCCAAGAACATCCGACATCAGTTCGGCACTTCCTCTCAACCTTTTTCCCTCTTTCGGCACGCTGGAGTTCCTTCGGCCACATCGCCCCCAACAGTGCTCCACAACTCACGCTGGTGGCAACCCTCATGACGATCCTGGTTCGGACTGCAACCCAACATCTCACAAGGCTGAAAAACTACAAAAACAGCCCAACACACTTTGGCCTCTGATTTTCAGCCTATTTTTCCACCGCTCCTCCAACAATCCTCGCGACATTCCCCCTTCTCCAGTCAATTACTTATAAAATCCGTTTTTTCATAGCAAACTCCACCTCAAAGAGGCGACAGACCACCATAAATCCTTCTTTTCTCGAGCGTATTCTGTACTGTTATTGCAGCTCATACAGTTCGCTCAACACCAACATCCATCAGATTACGTACACAGCGGAACAGCCCAAAAAGAACAGCACAATAACTCACAAGAGCGGACAAACCGGGAACCGTTCTGCAAGGAGAAAGCAAGCTGGATCCACATGCCGCCGGCATGAAAACAGGTCCTGCTTACAAAAGGGGCAATATGAATATCATTGGAGAAACCACTGGGGGTCGTCTCCGCGGTGTCGAGAACAACGGCATCATCAGTTTCAAAGGTGTGCCTTTTACCGCCCCGCCTAGCGGTAGCAACCGCTTCCTCCCACCCCAACCAGTCATCCCTTGGTCCGGCGTACAGGACGCCAACACTGTGGCACCAACACCGCCACAAGCAGAATCGCTACTCTCCGCCGGTCTCCCACCCCAAGCAGAAGATTGTCTCGGACTGAACGTCTGGACGCCGGCTCTCGACAACAAAAAACGCCCCGTCATGGCCTGGATACATGGCGGCGCCTTCCTTTCTCTTTCTGCAAGCAGTCCCGGATGGGATGGAGAAACACTCGCCAAGCTAGGAGACGTGGTCATCGTGGCCATTCCCTATCGTCTGGGCGCCCTGGGGTTTCTTCACCTCGGCCCCGAATTCGGCGAAGACTACGCCGAAAGTGGCAACAACGGAATTCTTGATCAGATCGCTGGACTCGAGTGGATCCGCGACAACATCAGCGCCTTCGGTGGCAACTCCGACAACGTCACTGTCTTCGGGGAATCTGCCGGGGCCATGAGCATTGGCACAATGCTCGGCATGCCAAGCGCCCAGGGGTTGTTTCACAAGGCAATCTTGGAAAGCGGCGCAGCAAGCAGCGCCACCACACTCGAAAAAGCCCAAGGCATTACAACTCGTTTTCTTGACGCTGTTAGCGTACAACCTGGCGACATCCAAGCCCTGCAGGCTCTCGACGTCGCAGCCATCCTCGAAGGTCAAATGCAATGCATTGACAATCCACTTATGGGAGAGGCTGGGGCAACACAAAGAGAACCCGAACAAGATCCGCTCTCAGACGGCATCCCCTTTGCCCCTGTCATCAATGGGCTCTCACTCCCACAGCCTCCTCTCGACGCGATCATTGCAGGATCCTCCGCCAACATCCCGCTCCTGCTCCTCACCTGCAATAACGAGTGGCGGCTATTCAGTGAGCTGCTCAGTGTCCCCACTCCCGACGAGGCCGAATTCTTCTCTACCTGGCTTGAAAAGCTCACAGGGCAAGACGGCACAGAAGCCGCAGGCCTCTACACGGCCCCCTATGAAGAACTTGACGACACAACAGAAACCAAAATTCGTTTCGCTGCCGCCCAAGCCATCACCGACGTGGCCTTCGAGATACCGGCAACACACCTGCTCGACGCCCAGCATGCGCACCAATCTACGCTGTACCGTTGCCGCTTCGACTGGCCTACCCCACTTTTCGGAGGCCGTCTCGGCGCCTGTCACGGCCTGGAAATTTCGTTTGTCTTCGGTGTCCCGGTAGGAGGTATGGCCCTGGCAGGTACAGACCAGCCAGAACACCTTACCCAACAAATTCAGCAGGCATGGCTCGCCTTTGCTCGCACTTCCAATCCAAACCACAAAGACATCGAAGAATGGCCTCCCTATGATCCAGAGACCCGTTCCACCATGCTCTTCAATACAACAACACAAGCCCTAAACGACCCCATTGGCAGCAAACGACGCTCCCTCTGGAAAAGCCTCTAGCGTATCCGGCCGGCGAGGCATTTTTCGTCGGGCCGGCCCTCTACACTGTTCCACGACGTTCCACGACGTTCCACGGCAAAACCCAGTGGAAGTCCCTGGCTGAAAATCTTGATACGGTAAAACCAGCTTCGACTTCGCCGATCACATCAATTGCAAAACAGACACATCCCACCCCCCACAGTTCCATTTATGAGATCGACTGCATCCTCTAAATCACCTATTTCTTTCTTGCACAATTTTGGCGTCTTCATAGTCATTCTTCTACTCATAGGAGCATTCGCGCTCAACATCATCGAGCACGAAAAGTCTGACAATGAAGATGGCTCTTTTTCCGATGCAAACGGATCCGAACTCTCAGGTCCAGGATTTGCCATCACAAACCCCGATGGCAAAAACGAGCTCATTCCCATCGCTCCTCAAGTTCCAATGACACACTTCCGACTCAACCCAACAGGTGTCCTGTTTATTGATCTCGAACCTGACGAACAAGTCGAACTCGTCGTAGAAGACATTGCTCACATTCATGGGCGCATCGAATCAAAAGGCCATGTGTCCATCACCGCACGCGAAATCGTGGTAGGAGACACGTCCGTCATTAAAGCCCAACATATTGATCTTTTCTCTCCAAGTGGAGAGGGCACAATTTCCGGAAAAATTCTTGCAAAAAGTTCCGACGAACAAATAGGCGGCAACCTAAATATCTACTTTCAAAAGGTAAAATTGCGCGGTGCTTTCCTCGATGCAAGTGGGCAACAACAAGGCGGCACTGTCCAAGTGATCTGGGAAAAAACCAATCCAGAAAAAAAAGGCATCTTCGTTGATCCGGATACCGTACTCGCCGTCAGTAGTAACCAGATTGCAGGAAATATGCTCTTGGAATCTTCTGGGGACATCGATTTCTTTGGAACAATCATTGCATCAGGCCACTCGCAAGGAGGCAGGGTAAAAATTTCCAGCGGACTCGGCGCAACGGGCCTATCTGTGCAAGGGTGCATCGATGTCACCTCAAAGAACGGAAAAGAAGGCAGCATCGAACTCGACGGAGGAAGCAACCTCGACACCTCCAGAAAATGTCCCGTCAAAATCCCCACAGGATGAAATCCACAAACAGCAGTTTTCCCTGATCCCTGCCCCTCGCATCAGAACGAATCTTTCTCGGTATCAGTTCGTTGCACCTGTTCGACCTGCTGCGCCAAGACAATTTCTGCCGGATGCAACTGTACAGCTTCACGTAAACGATCGGCGGTGGCATCAAGGTACTGACTCGTAGTGGCAAGATTGGCATGCCCTAAAAGACGCTGCACCTCAACTATATCTGCGCCATTTGCAACAGCTTCAGTTGCGAATGTGTGGCGAAGGGCATGCACACTTGCCCCCGGGGGAGGAACGATGCCCGCGCGGCGATACAGACACCGAATAACATAAGAGACGTTGTGTACGGTCATCGGTTCGCCATCGTAATGCACAAAAAGCGCAAAGGCCGGATCATCCAAACTTGCAGAACCATGCCGTTTCCCGCGCGTCTCCAAATACGCACACAAAATCACCTCTAAATTCGTCGTAATCGGAACAACACGCGTCTTGTTGCCTTTTCCTGTCACTGTCAAACGACGAGCATCCAATGGTCCCCCGACAGAACCCAAAGTAAGAGTTGTCACTTCAGACAAACGGATACCTGTCGCAACAAATACCGCAACAAGCGCCAAGTCACGTTCAGGCCAGGTCTTATACGCCCTCTTGTCTTTCGTGGCTGCAGTTTGGAGTAAACGGAACACTGCTTCTTCATCGCGATGCGGTTTCGCGTGAAGTCTGCCTGCCTTCGGACGAGGAACTCCCGTCATCGGATTCGCGGAGAGACGATCTTCTTCCACAAGCCAATGACACAACCCATTCCAGGTCGACCAACAACGATGCGTCGAACTTCCGGAATGATCACTTGCCCAGGATGCAAACACAGAGCGCAGGACCGGTCGATCCAGGTCAGAACAGAGAATCCTATCTAGTGCCAACTTTTTCTGGGCAGCGATACGAGAACAAACACCACGCAAATCCGCCCGCCACGCCCGAACAGTATGGGGGGATGGCTTTCCCGCACTTCTGTAGTGCAAGTATTCTTCAATCGTCTCAAGAAGAGACGTACAGGACGCGTCTCCACATCGGTCCTCAGCATTCATACGACAACAATCTCACAATCCACACATCCCTCAGTGTTGTCCACCCAGTGTTGTATGCCAAGATGTGTCGCCCCTCTCGCAACGAGACTTCCCAAATCTTGGGTAAAACCGACAATAACCGAGTCCTACTCTGACTCGGCCATCTCATGAAGAAATCCACTATATTGGCCACGCGCCAGTCAGTTAGAGAAGAACAACCCTCCACCACCTCGCATCTCCTCCCACATTTTTTCTTTACTGCCGGCGCGTGACAGCCACAGACCGCTCATCATGCCTATTGAGAGCACAGGGCAAAATTCTCTCACTTCTTTTCACCTGATGCCCTCCTCACAACACAAAGTCCAGCAAAAACAGCAATAGCGGTCCACCGAACAATAAACCCGTCTTATCTCGGAGGACGTTAGCGCCAAAAGCCGGCGCAGAAGAACAAACCGGCTGAAGCGAGCACTTCGCGGGTCGCGTATCGATATTTTTCAACACATCCACGATTTCCCACAACACCAGGGCACCGCTTCCCCGCCTATCCCTCCGGTGAGACGAGAAAGGGAAATCCGCATGGGTCGCGCAGACCGAGTCTTTAAAGTCTTTCACATCTTTCAAGCCTTTCGACAGAAAGGCTTGAAAAAAGTCCTCTGCGTCCTCGGAATTATTCTTGTAGTCACAGGAGTAAACAGCCACAGATCGCAACTCCCTGCAAAAGAAAACCTATTGACTGCGCGACCTCTCTCTCTTGCGCACGCAAATGGCGATAACCCCACAACAAAAACCCTGGTCCCCGTCCTCAGACCGACATTTTTCTCTTCCAAAATAGAGAGAGGACTAGAAAAAACAACGCACAAATCCCAAAAGAAATCTTCCATACTCCGACTGCATACAACATCATTTCCTCAAGGGTTAACCAGCTATTTTTCAGACTCACACTCCATTATCAGGACTTCCCAGTTAGAGCCCAACCTAGCTTCCACGACATCATCACATTCGCTTTACTCCGATATTCTCACTACCGGAACGGTCGCAATAATTCTGACAGCGACCATTATTTTCACTATGCCCGTCACACGCCGCCGGTTCTTACCTCTGCTCGTCATATTTACTGGGCTCCTCCTCACAAGCGGTATCGTCCTAGCTCTCGATATCCCACTCAGTATTTTAAATACAAGTACACCAGCAATTCTCACCGGGTTTGGTGCCGTCTTCTTAACCTATTTTCAGGGACGCCACAAGGAAGAATATGAAAAAGGTAAACATTCTGCCAAAGCAGCAAGTATCGCAGTCAACCGTACGGGGCACGCGATAGCCACTGCAACAACAGCATCCGTAACAGGCTTTGGTTCTTTGCTTCTATCGAGGTCTTCATCTATACGGGATTTCGGAACAATTCTTACACTAGGAGTGATCGTTCTTTATTTACTTTCTCTTCTTGCATTTATATTTTTTTTCGCAAAAAAACAAAGCAATCAAGAAAGCGAAAAAGAAACATTGGCCATTCTCTCCTCTGATACTCCTCTCCCAGCACCACTCCGTTACCCAGATAGATATCACACCCCAGACACATATCTTTCCCATACTCACAAACAAACAAAAAAACAACAACAGCCCAATGTTGCTCTTATTGCTCGTTCTCTGATCACAAGCTGGAGCACACGAACAAAAATTATTGCAGCAACAAGTGCGCTTCTTCTCGCGATTGCAGGCTACATCGCAGACATCAATTTCCATCCTGAGACAGGCACAACAAGCATTTCACAAGAGAGCAACGCAAAAAACAGTTACTCTTCTCACAACCTTCCACAGAAAAAAGATACAGAAAATAACCTGTATTTAACTGTCAGCACTGATGACATCACTGCACCAGAAGTACTTACCTGGATGGCAGAGTTTGAAGCCAATTTACTTGACCGACATCCCGAGGTCCTCCAAATACAGAGTTTGGCAAGCCTTCTTCATATCACTCCTCACAACACCAATCTCTCTCCTGTTGATATCACACAGGCCATATCAGAGATGCCTAAAAAAACTCAGCAAACTTTTGCCACTAGTAATTCTCGCACCACTATCGTCCTTGCAATCAAAAGCCTTTCTTCACGACAACGTTCTCTTCTTACCAATCAAATTCTGCGAGAAACACAACCGCCAATTGGCGTACAAATTTTTCCTCCTTTTTCTTTTGGCAGCAGAGAAGTCAATAGTGAGGACAGCGCAGCTCTCGCGAAGAATGCGGCGACTTTTATCGAGCGGCGCAGACTCATCACCTTTCTCGGGTGCGCGGGCATTTTCCTCAGTTCTCTCGCGGTCTATCGCCGTTTCAGACACGCGATCGTGCATGTTTTGCCCGTCCTTTTGTCCATAGGTTGGGCTTCGGGAATTATGTGGTTGGCAAATGTTGATCTCACTCCCCTTACTGCCACCCTGGGCGCTCTTATCGCAGGCAGCGGCGCACAATTTTCCATTCTGCTGATTGAGCGCTATCTCGAAGAGCGGCAGAACGGCAAGGAGCCCGAAGAAGCCATGAATACGGCTGTTGAAATGACAAGTCCGGCAATTATTACAGGGGCACTCTTTTGTATTAGCGGGTTTGTAGCACTCTCCTTCTCATCTTTACCTGACCTACGCCCTTTCGGACTGCTCACGGCCTTAAGTGTCGCGCTAGCTTTCGCTGCCACAATTACAATCGTTCCATCTACTGCAGTAATGCTAGATCATTTCGTACAAACAGAAGAAACTTTGGAGATTGTTACTGTTCCTGTTTTCTTCGATTCTGGTGCAATAACAGACCGAATTCCCACTGTTGTTGCCTCTACAACAGTGGGATGGGAAAATAACAGGCCAGAAAGTAAAAAACCCTACCCGTCGGCTTCTCTCTGGGAAGCAGAAAATACACAAGGTCCCGATCATTTAACCGAGGGTCGAACCTCATACTGGTAGTCAGTATTACACTCCAATTCTTCACTCGCTGCTCTCTTCATTTTACTTTGCTATTGCTTCAATTCAGATCAGCACATACAAACCAGCCTAGTCACGCTGCAGGTCAACGGAAAACAGTCCGATAGAAGGAAGCTTACTCTAGCCCATAAAGACACGTTTTTCTTGACAACGTATCTATTTCGGAGCGGTCTACTACAGTGCTTTCTCGCGAAAGACTTTCTAAAAATTAGTCCCAAAGACAATATCCTCAGTACAAAAATAAAGACGACATCGGCTAATAGCTGGACTTCCCACCCAGATAGCCTACTGCACTGTACTGAAGGAACAATTTGGGCACGAGAATAAGCACAGTTTCTTCGGTCTAGCTTCGCTCTAAACCAAATCAGGATCCACATGAAAGTGCACATCTATACCGACACAAAAACAAGCCTGGCATTACTACAGCAGGCAACAAGAGCCGTTTTTTGTCAAGCGACCTTGCGCACAACAGAATCAACAGAAAAATTATTATTGGGATGGAAAAAACATCTTTCATCTTGTTTCCCCACTTGCCACCCTCTTCTACCTGCTCATAACTCTCCTACCCATCGCTCGTCCAGGCACCACGCACTTACGCAACGCTCACACACACACACACCAATCAGCTACTCATCTGCCCAGCACGCATCCACGCACCAACCAGCTACCCGACACACACCCACGCACCACGCACCTACCCAGCTACCC
>DEIU01000086.1:0-3966 GCA_002352645.1 Acidimicrobiia bacterium UBA2766
TGGTCGCGGGGGTGGCAAGAGAGGCAGGTGCCATCACGGAGACCGACGTCGCAACGGTAACAACCAATACCGACTGCGCACCTGACATGGCCTCCCCTGCCTTGGCCGTATCCGAGCTCGCCTCCTTTGAGCTGCCTGTATCCGCAACAGCACGCAAGACCTCTGCTGGGTCCTCAAGCGAGCCAAGGTCCTTGCCACGCACAGTCCTCGGAGTAAAAACTCCGGAGTCCGGCACAGCAGCACCCAAGATATCTGTGCCGGTAAAAGACGCTCGAGACACGACAACAGCCTGCGGACGGGAACAAAGGTGGGTTTCTTGGGTGGCATGGGTGCTGAGCGATCATTGCCGCACCGATTTTGCGCCGGAGCATCTTCGGCTTGACTGGGTTGCTCCCGCGCAGCAGAGGCGAGCGTATCTTCAGTATCACGGCATCTTTTCCCTCTGCGTAGGGGCCAGTCTTGGTCTTGTTGCCGGTCTTCGTGCGGGAGCCCTTGCCGGTGTTCTTTTCGGTATGAGCGCGGTCTTCCTTTTTTTGCTGGTCTGTCTGGTTGGCTTGTTGTGGCACGCGGCCCCGCAAGAACCTCCCTTGATCGATTTGAACTGGCCTTTTTTGTGCAAGAAAAAGAACCTGGGTACGGTGGTGGGACTTGCCCTTGCTGCCGGGCTTGTGATTGGGGCAGGGGATTTCTCTCTGGTGCCGGCATTAAGTCTGCTGAGTCTTGCTGTAGGTGGGCTTGTCTTTTTATTGTCGGGAAACTTCGCCAGAATGGGTGGGGCGTTTCTGCCTGGAATGCTGCGACGTTCAGGGCGAAGAGCACTTTTTCTCGCGGCTGTTTTCGGTGTGATTGTGCAGATGGCCGGTTCTTTTTTGCATACCGGTTCATTCCCGATGGAAATCAGCCTTTGCCTGGCTGTTGCGATTTTCTTTCTCGCTGGAGGAGCGGGATGGGTGTGGCATTGGCTGTTGCGTTACCGACTGCAACGTGAGAAACGTTTGCCGCGCCGTCTCGGTCGTGCGCTCGAAAAGGCTGTTGAGGATGGGCTGATGGTGAAAAAGGGTGGCAGCTATTTCTTTTTCCACGAGGATTTGCAGGATTACCTTGCCGCAGGCTGGGTCGTGGATCCTTCGCATGCCCCCTAACGGCGTGTCTGGTGTTCGGCGGGATTTCTGGCCTCGAACGAGACCTCTACGACATCTGTAACAGGAGTAGGGAAAGTCAGGAAAAGAGGGCCCCACAGATTTGTGGGGCCCTCTTTTTTATGTGACTGTTATGAGGAGTGCGTACTTCTTGTGCTGTGCGGTTCCCGTTCGGTCAGTTGAGGCGTTCGATCATGGTGGCCATTGCCATGCCGCCTGCGGCACACATGGTCTCGATCCCGATGCTCTTGTCGAGCGTCTGCAGGTCGTTGATCAGAGTGGTCATGATGCGAGCACCGGTCATGCCAAAGGGGTGGCCGAGTGCAATTGCCCCGCCATGCGGGTTCAGTTGTGTTGCAATATCGATACCGGTCTCGCGGCATACAGGAAGGACTTGCGCGGCGAATGCCTCGTTCAGCTCGACCACGTCCACATCAGAGATGGACATGCCTGTTTTCTTCAGGACCTTGGGGATGGCGTCAATTGGAGCCACGCCCATGTACTCAGGCTCATTCCCGCTGTAAGCAGTGGCAATAATGCGGGCCATCGGTGTGAGACCGAGTTGCTCCGCTTTTGTTTTGCTCATGAGGAGAACTGCTGCGGCTCCATCGTTGAGCGGGCAGGAATTCCCTGCGGTAACGGTGCCACCTTCTTGCCGGAACGACGCTTTGAGCTGTGCCATTTTTTCGAGCGTGACTCCAGCACGTGGGCAGTCGTCTTTGTCGACCACAGTGCCATCGGCTTTTGTGAAGGGGATGATTTCCCGCTCAAAGAAGCCATTTTCTTGGGCGGCCACGGCTCGGTCCTGGCTCAGTTTCCCGAACTCGTCTTGGTCTTGCCGATTCACTTTGTAGCGTTCGGCCACATTTTCTGCGGTCATCCCCATCGGAATGTAGATGTTCGGGAGTCCTTCTGTGCCACCGAACAGGTCTTTGTTGAAACCGCCGAGCCCGGCCATTGGGTTGGAGTCTTTTGGTACTGTGCTCTTTTCGACCCCACCACACACGTAGATGTCGCCTTCGCCGACCTTGATGGAGTTTGCCGCGGCACTGATACCTTGAAGGCTGGATGCACAGAACCGCTGCACCGCGTGGCCAGGAACCGAGAGAGGAAGGCCGGCGAGAATGCCTGCAATGCGCCCAATGTTGAAGCCTGTCTCTCCAGACTGGGCCACATTTCCCACGATCACGTCGTTTATTTCAGACGGGTCGAGGGCAGGCACTTTTGCGAGAAGGGCCTTGATCATCTCGGCAAGGAGCTCGTCGGCTCGCACATCAATGAGCGATCCTTTGTTGGCCCGTCCGATTGCACTGCGAGCGGTCGCGACGATAACTGCTTCTTCCATCTGATCTCTCCCCAAAATAGGCATGGGCAATCGCTGCCCCCTTTCGACTTTAAGGCAGCGCAAGACGGTGCCACAAGATAGCTCTTTTTTGAGAGGTGCGCGCGGAGGTGTTCTTCTTTCGCTGTCCACGTACATTCCTCGTTGGCGCTGCGCGCTCGTTCCAGTTTGACCAGGAGAAATGCCGCTGGGGGCAGGAGAACTAACTGTTTTTTTGTTGTGGGGAATCTGAGAGTGTGGCGAGGCGACGCCCTGGGAGAAGTTCTTGCAGTATTCCCTGCTTGATGGCCTTTGCTTTGGCGAGACGGCGGCGGAGCAGTTCGATTTCTGTACCGGCGTCCAGAATGACTGCGGCTATGGCGTCTTGTTCCTGCGGGGACGCCAGTTTCATCTCGATCGTGGCCAGTGCGTGACTGCTCAGGTGTACGATAGTGTTACCGTGGCTGAGTTGGGCTTTCTGCCTGGCGATGGCCGGGGTGTTTGCCAGGCAGGCGAGATACACCGAGTTGAAGCCAGATCCTCTGAAGACGGCAATGTCGCTGCCTGCGACTGCTTGTTCACTGCCGGTGTAGGCGACGCATTTCCCGATCTCGTCCCGTGTTTCGCCCGAGCTTGCAAACAAGAGGTCGCCATTTTCAATGGGGAGTGTAGTTTCCGCGAGACTGTGGCTGATTTTGGAGACTGCTGTCGACGTATAGTCCCGGTAGGTTGTGTAGATCTCGCCATACCGGATGCACGAGACTCCAGACATTTGTACCTGGTCGCGTGTGATGCCGTGTCCTTTGAGGAATGTGCCGAGATCCCCAAGTGTGCGGCGATGCCATTTCCTGTGATAGCCGGGAAGGCGGATTTTCCCGCTCAGGAGCTGTTGCATGATGCCTTGCTTGATCGCCAGTTTTTTTGCGAGCAGGCCTGCAAGCGAGTCGATCAGCTTGCTGATATCTGTGGCTGTTTTGACAATAATTCTTTGATCTTGGATCTCCGGTAGTGGAATGAGAAGCTGAGCATACTCGCACCCATTAATACCTGGCCGGCTGCTGCGGACTGATGTGCGCGTGACCCAATCCCAATATGTTTGTGTTTGGGCAAATAATGCGAGAAATCTTGGGTCAAGGAGATCAGGATTCGGCGCGATATTGATGAAGAAGCTCGCATAGACAAGTTCGCCGTCTTGCGTGTTGTACAAATACGACTTTCCCACGCTGGCACCGGTCCGCGCAAAGACGAGCTCACCTGGTTTGAGGAGAAAATCAGCGGCATTGGGATGACGGACCCCGACCTTTGGCCGGGGGGCGAACTGGCCAAACTTGTTCACGTCCGTAATACGAAGATAGGTGTGCGCACCGGCTTTCGCCGGAATTGCCGCAGCGTTGATGCCATATCGGGGCGGTCGTTGTAAAAGTTCTCCCAAGGGTGCCACAGGCCAGGGGCGTGGATTTGTCGATCGCATTACCGCCCCCTGTGCCTGTGAGATTTTCTCCTGCC
>DEIU01000086.1:4032-9760 GCA_002352645.1 Acidimicrobiia bacterium UBA2766
TGCTGTGACGCTCGTGCCCGGATGACTGTGCCGCGACAACTTGGCAGATGGGAAGTGGAGAAGCCCTTTCAGGTTTCTTTCGATGAATGGTAGGGAGACAAGCTTTGCTGTCTCTCGTGTTTGGCAGGATTGTCTGCAAAATCGGCACCGGCAAATGCGTGCCGAACAGGAAACCCTGTGTGGGAAAGGAGTGTGGGTTGATCCTTGGCTGGGACGTTGACGCACGGCAGCGTGCATCGACCCCTCTTGGATCGAGCCTGCTTAGATGGGCAGACCGCCGGTTGCGGCTTTTGTCGTTCCGTGATCTTTGTAGGCGGCAATGGTGCGTTGGGCGATGCGCATCTGATGGACTTCGTCGGCGCCGTCGGCGAAACGCGCCCAACGCGCATGTTGGTACATGTGGGCGAGTGGTGTGTCTGTGGAATAGCCAAGCGCGCCGTGCACTTGTATGGCGCGATCGACGATGCGGTTCAGGCTGTTTGCCACGAAGTGTTTCGCCATTGACACCTCGGATTTGAAATTCATGCCTTTGTCAATCTTGTACGCGGCATGCAGGACCATGAGTTTGCACTGGTAAAGCTCCATGGTGGAGTCGGCAATCATCCACTGTATGCCTTGTTTCTCGGCGAGGAGAGAGCCATGTGCGTAGCGTGCAAGAGAGCGGTCCACCATCATGTCGAGTGCTGTCTCGGCTTGGGCGATCCAGCGCATGCAGTGGGCGAGACGGGCAGGTCCGAGGCGGTATTGTCCGAGGATATGGCCTTTTCCGCGTCCGCCAAGAATGCTGTCATCATGCACGCGGAGATCTTCGATGCGGATTTCGGAGTGGCCGGTGGAGCCGTGCATTGTCTCAATCTGACGTACTTCATTCCAGCCGTCAGAGGGAATGTCAACAAGGAAGGCCGTGTTTGCCGCCTGTGGGATTTCTGGATTCTCTTCGGTTCGGGCGATGAGAATGGCAAAGCGGGCACGGTGCGCGTTTGAGATAAACCATTTGTGACCATTAATGACCCATTCGTCGCCATCTTTGTAGGCCGCTGTCTGAATGAGGGTAGGGTCTGAACCCGCAACTTCTGGTTCGGTCATGGCGAAACACGACATGGCGTGTCCGTCGCAAAGTAATTTCAGGTATTTCTTTTTTTGGTCGTCAGTCCCGAAATGCAAGAGGGTGTGCATATTGCCCTCGTCGGGTGCCTGACAGTTCATGACCCAAGGGCCATAGTAGGATCGGGCAGCTTCGGATTGCACCATCGCCATTTCCACATGACCGAGGCCCATCCCGCCCCAGTTCTTCGGCATGTGGGGCAGCCATACTCCCTCTGCTTTTGCCTGCTTGCGCATGCCAAAAAGGATCTCTAAATAATCGGCCCGGTCCATGGCGTCCCGGTCTTCGAGTTTGCCTTCTTCAGGCTGCACGACCCGGTCGAGGAACTCGCGCACGCGTGCGCGTAGCTCTTCTAGTTCAGGTGAAAGAGTGAAATCAATACTCACCGTGTCTCTCCCGTGACGCTGTTTCGACGGTGCGTGCCGGCAGGCTGTTTTCTGGGCTTTTCGAGCAGTATGCCCGACAGTCCGTTTTTTGCCCTGCAACCGCTGCAGGACCGACTCGCAATGCATGAGCGGTCGAGTCATGCCTGTTCCAACTGTTCTATGTTATGTCGAAGATGCTGTGGAGCGTGATGCGCGAAGGCGGAAGTCGACACAGTGTCGACCCTGTGTCGACACTGTATCGACACTGTACTGGGCTTTACCGGGGTTCTACTGGGCTGTGTTGGGGTTCTCACGGGGTGCCGGAATCTGTTCGCAACGAAGGTACGCGCGACAATTCCTGTGACGCCCTGTGCTATGCCCTGAGATCTTCCTGGAGGGCGGACTGTTTCTGTTCGTGGCAGCCCAGTCGATACTGGGCCGAGAAAACTGGCTGGAGGACACCTGTGAACGAGACGGAGAAACGTCACCTCGTTGCCCAGTGGGCGTTTGACACTCGTCCCGTGCTTGCTCGTTTTCATTTGTGGCTTGAAGACGTGGAAGTCGAACGGGTCGAAAATGAGCGGGGGGAACTGCATACCTTCGCTCCTGATCGTATCCGACGTTGTTTGGCGACAGCTTCGGCAGTGACTGCTCTTGGGACGCGTCTCTTTGGCCGTTATGGTGAAGGTGCCGGCCAGGAGAAAGCTGTCGTAAATCAGGTGAAAAAGGCAGCTGATGCTATTTCTGCCTATGTGATGAGTGAGGCGCTTTGGCATCTCACACGCGGTTTGCCGGAAAACCATGCCATCATGGTTTCTCTTGGTGAAGGCCTGATGCCGAAGGCTGGAGAGACCCCGGAGATGGGGGCAAATCCTTTGTTGGGGTTTGGTCGGGTTTATGCGCGACCTCAGGTCGCGATGTTTGTTGACGCGCAGATTCGCGCACTTCTGAACGAACCGGGTCGCACCTGGGATGATTTCTACGAGGCATTGCGCAGCGAAGGTATCACTGTGTGGGGTGCCGCTGTCGACACCTTGGAGAACACTTCCCGTTTCGCAAAGGGCGCCGATACCGGTCCCATGTCGGTCTTGCATCTTTTTGATCAGCCGCTTACCGTGAGTCGCCCGTATGAGTCGTATATGGGATCACTTACGGTGCCGCGTCCTGTGCGACAAGCCGCAGAAGACCAGTCGGTATTACTGAACTTCCTCACTCCCCGTGAAAAAATTGTGCAAGCAGTAGAGCAAGCGTATCCCGGCGTGCGACGTGAAAACATACACGTGTGGACACTGCGGGGGAAAAGTCGGGAGACGCGCCTTTCGAAACTCTGGCGAGAGTGGGCTGCGACTGGTGCACACCTGGTGCAAGACGATTGGATTACGCCTTCGGGTATTCCCGTTTTTACTGAGTCAGGCACGTATGCGCCGACTTTTCTTGTCGGGGCATGGCAGGACAAAACAGGGGATACGCAGGTGTTCCTATGCGACGGGTATGCAGCAACAGCAGAGGCCATGCAGGCGGCGAGTCTTTCTGATGTGCTTGATGTTGACGTGTCGATGGCACTGTACTCTCCGACCTTTGAATTACCACACGACAGAGAGCCCCTTGTGATGCGGCTTCGCTCAGATGATCCGGCTTTTGCGCAACAGCTTGGCGATGTGTTTGGCGCGCCGCTTCCCGAGCATCGTGTTGCCTACTATCGTTCGGTGATCAAAGACGCTGTCGTCTCGAACATGCCTATGGGACGGGGCGTGTTGCATGCCGATGACTTTTTCCCGGAGAAGAACTGGCGAGTGCTCTCTGCTATTGGGTACATGTGTCCTGACCCTTATACCGGTGCTCCAGGTGTGACCCGTCTCGACGATGAGCGTTATGAGGTGACAACCCGGCTTGCTACGCGGCGTGCAGTTTCGGAGATCCGTTTCGTTTTCCGCCTGCTTGAACCACATGACGAGGCACGTCTTGTGTTTAATCCTCTGCTTGTGCGTTTTGCGTCAGGCGAGGACTACACACAGCGGGCCGTCAAAGTCTCTGATTCCGGTCGTATTCGCAACGAGCTGCAGACCATGATGTCGCAGGCGCTGGAATACGATGGAGACAAGATTTGTGTGCATTTCGACCGACTTGATGGTGAGGTCATGTTGCCCGAGATGCAAGAGTCTGTACACTCGGCTTTGGGTTGGTACAAAAAACATCACCCGGCATGGTTTCACTGGCTTGAGTTGGCCTGACGCAAAATCGCCGGAGAGAGGCACCGCCGAGTCAGGTGTGTGCGCCTGCTTTACGGGGTCGTGACCGGAGCAGTGGATTCCCGCACAAGCGGGTTGCCGCTTGTCCGTTCATACCGGTGCAGGCGTTGATCGGTGATGGCTCCATCCGGCGTGTTCTTGTCGACAGCATGTATGTCCCATAGGCATTTCTCAGGGGTTATTTCCAAGATGGCGTAGCCCTGGTGCGAGGTGTCGAACAGAACAATATGGGGGTTGGTTCCTCGTACCAGCTGTCCCACTGCAGAAGGAAGGCCGCTCAGTGCACTGCCGAACTGTCCGCCTGCCTGTTCCGTGAGGCCGGCTGAGGTGAGGGAGGTCGTCATAAACTCGGTGGCGATGAAGGGGGATGCTTTTTTGTCGTAGTCTATTTTGAGATGGGCAACGACCGAAGTGTGGAGATCGCCGCTCAAGACCACGAGGTTTTCTTCTTTGTTCTGGTGCAGTGCTTCTGCAATCAGCTTGCGTTCTGTCTGGAAACCGTCCCATC
Organism: Acidimicrobiia bacterium UBA2766; assembly: GCA_002352645.1. Lineage (GTDB taxonomy): Bacteria > Actinomycetota > Acidimicrobiia > UBA2766 > UBA2766 > UBA2766. The sequence continues at coordinate 8,260 of DEIU01000086.1, forward strand.
CGTCCACGAGCAGGGGGACAGAGTTGCTTTTTCGGCCGAGGCTGAGGCTGGTCATGAGGACTTCGTTGCCCCATACTTTCCATTGGGCGTTTGATTCGAGTGCCCCGGCAAGCAACCAATCTCTCTGTTTTTCGCCGAGCATTGTCTGGTCTGAAGCTTTGTAGGTTTTGCAGCCAATGGGTGTGTAGCGGCCTCCAAGTTCTTCCTCACCACAGGGGTGGGGTGAGCGATAACTGCGCTCGTCCGTCAGGAAGAGTTCTGTCAGGTTCCCAAAACGGAAGCTCCGGTAAATTTGCGTGAGCTCGTGTGGATGGCGAGCGGAGAAGTCTGTCGGCACTCGTGCCGGTACGTACTCTCGCCAGGCTTGGCGTGCGTCAATGGCGAGCCGGCGCAACAAGGCCGGATCGTTCCCATACTCTGGGTCTTTTGTATAGGGGTGGTCTGGCGCGCCAAGCGTGTCTCGTGTGGCATCCCAATAACAGTCATTTGCTATTTCGTGGTCATCCCAGATCTGTATGAAGGTGTGTTGTTCTAGACAATGTTGAAAGTCGAGATCTGATCGGTAGGTCCGGTAGATGTGCCGATAGTCCGCGAGGTCAAGTGCAACAGTGGTATTGCTCGGCAAAATGATGCAACGGTCCTCGAAAGGAAGCGACTGAAAACGCGGGTCTCCTGCAGATTCGTAGATGAAATCTCCCAGATGAATGATCCAGTCGATGTCATCTCGGTCACCGAGTGAGCGGAATGCCCCGTAATAACCATTGGTGTAGTCCTGGCAGGTGATTACGCCAAAGCACAAGTTTTGTACTGCTTGGTCTGGCGCCGGGGTCGTGCGGCAGCGCCCGGTGCGACTTGTGGTTCCGTCGTAGATGAAACGGTAGTAGTAGCGCGTGTCTGCTTGGAGTTGTCCGTCCAAATCCACCTGAATAGTATAGTCGTGTTCTGGACCGATTTCTCTTGCGTCGATGTCGCCTTCGAGCACTGTTTCCGCGAAGCGCGCGTCTTGCGCGACCTGAAAAAAGAGAGATTTTCCCTGTTGGTAGGCAGAGGGGGCAATGCGTGTCCAGAGTACGACACCAGAAGGGCTGGGATCACCGGACATCACGGAGAGACTGAAAACATGGGCAGTGGCGCTTGTGTTGTACTGTAATTTTACCGGGCTATCTGTGTGGTTTTGTTGGCTTTGTGTGGAGCGGACCCAGGGTGTTGCTGCTCCTGCTACAGCACCTGTACCGAGAATGCCCAACAGTTGTCGACGAGAGAACCTCTTCATGTTTCCTGTTTTTCCTGCAGTGAGCTGTGTCGGCACGAGTTCAGGCTTCTATGACGGGGATTGCCTATTCTCCTGAAAATACTTGTTGAGGGGTTTTTCAGGAAGACGAATCTTTTTTCATGGGAGGTCTCACTGGAAGACAAGTGGATGAGATGTCCGAGACTTCTCTGGAGATCTTGCGAAAATGCCAGGACGCGGAACCCCTTGTGGCCACGCGTGTGTGATGCG
>DEIU01000086.1:9816-26076 GCA_002352645.1 Acidimicrobiia bacterium UBA2766
TGATGCGGCGTGTGCTTTTGTGGCAAGGCAGGAGAGGAGAACAGCGCCAACGGAGAACATGGGAGAATGGCCTCCGCCGGCGCTGTGTTGCGCGGTTTTCTCTGTGCGCTGCCGGAACCGCACCCGAGTGGTATAGGTTGCTCGGCGTAGTGGGGCATGCCGAACGTGCTTGTATCCGGGGTTGAGATGAGAACCGGAGATGATCTTTCCCCGCTTCTCCACAGAGACCGCCCCTTTTTCTACTTCACTAGACTGGAAAAATCGCCTCTTGGTTCTTGGTTTGCTGATTTTTTTCTTTTTTCTTGTATGAGCTGATGTGTTGGTGTATGTGGCACTTTGCGTGGAGGGCATTGTCAGTTTTGTGTGTTTAGTGTTTAACTGTCGTCTTCTGTGACCTTCTTCTGGAAGGGTAAGAGAAGATGTGTGTATGTTCTCGTGATTTATGCGATTTTCTCTGGAAAAAAATAGGGAAAATGTTTTCTTCTGATAAAAGCATTTTCCCTAGCCCAACGGATTTTCTGGTCAGGGTGCTCAAGTATGATGTTTTCTGACCTATATATCGGTAGGAGCTTTTCTCCTACGGTGGCGTTTACTGTTTGCCGGCTGTTTTTTGAGCTTTTCTCTGTAGGTGTGAAGCAAGAAATGGGAAAGACGGTCAATGCTGAGGATATGGTGTCCGCTAAGGAGGAGGGTGGATGTCGATGTGGCGATCGAGATGGCCGGAAATTATTGTCGCTTCTTTTCTGGCATGTAGCGGTTTGGTGGGGTGCGAGGGCGGGGGTCTCTCAGAAGATATGCAGGCTGCCAGAGTAACTACAGAGGAAAACAGGGAAAAGAGCTTGGCTGCGTGCGAGAGCGTGGAGTTGCATTCTGGCGGAGACGGTTCTTCTGATTTGGTCGAGGCGATCCTCGCGCATGACGAAAAAGCAGTGACAACCCGACTTGAGGCGGGGGCCGATCCTGAAATTCCTGATGTTGCGACTGGAAGAACTGCCCTATCTTGGGCAGCAGTCACGGGATGTGTTTCTATTATTCGTCTGCTTCTTGGAGAGGGTGCGCAGATTAACGCGCCAGGTAGTCGCGGACGGACCCCTCTTATGGAAGCCGCGAGGGCAGGAAATGTGGAGACAGCCTACCTGCTCTTGATGAAGGGCGCCGATCCCGATCTTTCCACTCCTGAAGGAGTGACCGCTCTTATGTACGCAGCGGAGTTCGGACACGCGGGAATCGTGCTCTCTCTTCTTGAAGCTGGTGCCAATCCTAACGAGATTACCGCCCGCACTCGTTGGACTGCTCTTATGGATGCCGCTTTTTATGGGCACAGTCAGATTATTCAATTGTTATTGGAAGCGGGAGCGGATCCTTCTCCCAAAAATATTGCAGGGCTGACTGCCCTTGATCTTGCTCGTGATCAAAACAATATTGTGAGTATGACGCTGCTCGATGCTGCCCAGTGAGTTTTCTCTCTGAGAAAGGATCGTATCGCACCTTTAAAAGGTGAGGAGAAGGTTTTTCTTTTTGCTGTGGCCCCATTTTGCTACGGCTTTTCCGTCTTTTTTCTCCGTTTTTTTGGTTGTTCTTTGGGAAAAAGCCCATGTCAGTTCTCTCTGCACGCGTCCAGAGAGAACTGGAGGGAAGCGGAGTTATTTCTTGGCGGTGACGAGAAACTGGGGGAGAATGAAAAGGTATTTTTCTTTCTCAATGCCCGTCTGTAGTTCTGCGAGAAGTGCAGTAAGTCGCTCTTCTTTCATGAGACCGCAAGCGCGTACATAGGAGACCATATTTTGCAGCAGAATCATGCTGGCGCCGCTCATGTCTGCCACCGGTTGTAGCTGCAGCGAGAGGTCAGTGAAGCCTGTTTCCCGTAAGGCCCCCGGCAACTTGCGACCGATGTTGGGCTCCTTGAAGGCGGGAGCTGCAGCATCGAAGAACTCTGTGACTTTCGCGGGAGACCAAGGCTCGACCACGACAAATCCCCAGTCGCTATCGATAATGTGCACGCGTCCTCCTACGCGAAGTACACGATGAAATTCGGCGAGGGTGGAGGCGAGATCCGGTACGTATTCGAGGACGTTTTTGCAGATGACTCGATCGATCGAGTCATCTGCAAGTGGAATATCTGCCCCACTTTCCACATGGTGAAAAGTCAGGTGTTCGCTTATCTCTTCTTCTGCTGCACTCTGCTGGGATTTTTCGACAAAAGCAGCGTTCACGTCTACACCGTGTACATGACCGCTGGGTCCAGTGCGGCGCGCAAGTTCTCGTGTGAGATGTCCGGGGCCGGAACCAAAGTCGAGTACGGTCTGACCTTCGGCAATTCCGGCAGGCTCAAGCAGCGGCGCTTGGCCAGGGTGCCATGCAAACATGAGGTTGTAGCGGGCAATGCGCTCGTCTTCGATTTCCACCCAATGATCTGTGTAATACGTGTTGGTTGTCATTTTTCCCCTCTGTCACGACGGTCAGGATTTCTCGACGAATCCTGCGGTTTGTATGATGCCGGCGAGTCGCGCTTTTTATTGTTTTTCTTGTGTGATGCTGCGCCGTGTGGTGTCGAACTTGCAGGGGACGAGGCCTCTTTCTCACAATCGGCTGGGACACTGTTCCGGTCGGCTTCCCCCTGTGCTCATGTCCCCGCTGCGGGGGCCCGGAAACATGTGGGAAGAGCGGGAGAAATCGCCTTTTCCAGAGACATCCCGCTTTGGCAAACAAGTGTTTTCATACTGGTAGAAATATTTTGTGGGTGACGCATCTCGTGCCTGCCGGAGTCTTTTGTGGTCGGCAGGAGGACGCGGCTGCGCAAGCGTGCGGGAGTACACAGACTTGTTGGTCTCTTCTTTGCTTCTTCTTGGTGTTACGGGGGATTGGGATGATTTTTCTCGTTCCCTGTAAAAGTAGTGTCTTGTGCAGGTTGACCAAAAGAGCTGCTCCGTGGATACTGCAAGGTGGGGAATCGAGTATTACAGTGCCTGTGTTGGTCATGCCTGTGTTGGCCATGTTGGTAGTGGAGGACGAGTTATGCGCGAATTCTTGATCTCTGCAGATTCACATGTTGCTGAGCCTGTGGACCTTTGGTCTACTGCGTTGCCTGCAAGTATGCGTCAGGAGGGGCCGCGTGTCGAGATGAGAGACGGGGCACCGTGCATTCTGGTGGAAGATCAGGTCATCCGCCGGTTCAAGTCTCCTGGGGGGAAGGGGATGCCACTTTCCGAATCAGTGACAAAACAACAAATGGGCAGTCTTGTTTCGCTGGGGGCTGTCGATCCTGATGCTCGTCTCAAAGATCTTGACCGAGATGGCGTCTGGGGCGAAGTCATGTACCCGAATCTTGCTTTTTTCTGCGTGCACCGTATGCGGCGCGCTGATCTGCAGGCGGCTACATGCCGGGTATACAACGATTGGATTGCCGATACTTTTTTCCAGAGGTCTGACCGTTTTTGCCCTGTTGCGATACTTCCGGTGCTCGATATTGAAGCGACAGTGCAAGAGTTGCGTCGGGTCAGCAAACGGGGATTCAAGGCGGCCCTTTTGCCTGCGCATATCGATAGCCGTCCTTACAATGACACAGCTTATGAGGCGGTTTGGAGGGAAGCTGCTGCTTGCGGAATGCCGCTGAGTTTTCATGCCGGAACAGGGCGCACCCAAACTCCGGCACATGGCCCTGGCGGTGCCATTGTGAACTATGTGGTGACGGTATCGTCTCCGATGGAGACAATCGCCTATTTCTGCGGCTCGGGGGTGTTGGAACGGCATCCCGACTTACGGATTGTGATTGTCGAATGTGGGAGCGGCTGGTTGGCATGGGCGCTGCACGCGATGGATGATATTTATCATCAGCACGCCATGTTTGTACGTCCGAAATTGGAGTTGTTGCCAAGCGAGTATTTTCGCCGTCAAGGCGGGGTCACCTTCCAGAATGACCCAGTTGGTTTTCACAATCTGAAGTTTACGGGAGATCGTTGCCTTTTGTGGGGATCGGATTATCCACACCCAGAAGGGACCTGGCCACAATCTCGAGAGATTCTGGCGCGACAGCTTGTTGATGTTCCGTCTTCGACAGCAGACAGAATTTTGTTGGAAAATGCCCAGGAATTATACGGATTTTCTGTTCCTTCTGTCTGAGGAAAACAGGAAAAACGCTGGAGGAGTTTTTGCCTTGTTTCCCGTCATGCGGTCATTGAAGAGGCATGAGCTTTCTCGAATATTTTCCTATGTCATTTCATGATTTTCTGGGGCGTGTCGCTTTGGGGCAAGGGAAGCCAGGGTGTTTCTGGCAAGCCCTTGTCGGTTTTTCGATTGCAGGGAATCGTTCGGACTGTGCTGATTTTTTGCTGGTTTCGCGTGACTTTCTCGTGTGTTTTCCGGGAGGTTTTCTTGCGCGAGACAAGCTGCGCCAGCGGTCGAAAGAGATATGAAGCATGCCAAGATTGTTTTTACTAGTTGTTTACTTTTCGTAAAACAGGAGTTGGGGGATGGGCGAAGCGATCGCCGAAAGTCGTTTCCATGAAAGGGACTTTGTCGAATTTTTTCGGCGCCTGCGTATGGAAACCGACTTGTTGCATAGATGGCTGGAGGAAGGGGTTCTTGCGAGTGGGGAAACAACGATCGGGCTTGAAATTGAAGGGTGGCTTGTGGGAAAGGGGTGTGCTCCGCTCCCCGTGAATGAGCAGTTTCTCGCTCTTGTGAAAAACCCGCTGGTTGTGGAGGAACTCGGCAAATGCAATATTGAGCTGAATGTTTCTCCGCAGAAGCTCTCTGGGTCAGGGTTGCGCGTGATGCAAGAGGAGCTTGGTGGGATTTGGCAGGAATGCAAGAAAACAGCGGGCTTGCTTGGAGCCGAAGCCCTCTTGATTGGCATTTTGCCAACCCTGCAACTTCATGATTTACGCAAAGAAAATATGACTCCTACGCAGCGTTACGCTGCGCTCGATGATCAGATTGGGCGGATGCGCCGGAGACAGCCGCATCTTATTGAGATTACTGGTGAGGAGGATTTGCGCTTCATGCATGAGGGCGTCATGGTTGAAGCTGCAACGACTTCGTTGCAACTTCACTTGCAAGTCTCACCCGCGCAAGCGGCCCATTTTTACAATATAGCCCTTCTTGTTTCCGCCCCGCTTGTGGCAGCTTCTGGGAATTCTCCTTTTCTTTTTGGCCATTCCCTGTGGGATGAAACGCGTATTCCCCTTTTCGAGCAGGCGCTTGCTGTCGACGGGGTGAGTGCCCCAGAAGACTATCGGGTTACTTTTGGGACTGGGTTTTTAACAGACTCGATTGCCGAGTGTTTTCAAGAAAATATGCAGAAATACGCCATAGTTCTCCCTGTGGTTTGGTCGGATGGTCCAGAGCGTATGCATCATTTGCGCCTGCATAATGGCACTGTGTGGCGTTGGAATCGGCCGCTTATCGGTTTTGATGCGGAGGGTTGTCCGCACGTCCGGATCGAACATCGCGTGATGTCTGCTGGACCGACCATTCTCGACAGCATGGCAAATGCTGCCTTCTTTTTTGGTCTTATGTACGGTCTTGCAGGAGATCTTTTTACGGATCCTCTCCTCCCACCAGTTCCGATTAGTTTCGCGCAGACGCGGGCCAACTTCTATGCGGCTGCCCAGCATGGCCTGCGTGCTCTGCTCATGTGGGGAAAGAAAACTCCGGTGAACGCACGAGAACTCCTCCTGAAAGAACTCCTGCCGCTGGCACGAGAAGCACTCGTTGCTCGAGAAATTGACAATGCCGACATCGATTTATTGTTGGGTATTGTGGAGGACCGTGTGCGTTCGGGACGTACGGGTGCCGTCTGGCAGCGCGCCTGCGCCGCTCATTGTGACGGGGATCTCCGTATGATGACCCAGCTCTACTGTTCTTTTCAAAAAAGCGGAGCCCCAGTCCATGAGTGGGGCATCTAGCATTCCGAAAATGCTCAGTGTAACCAGTGTAATCCCGGATGGGCTGCTTGATTGTGAGTCAGAAGGGCTTGCCGATCTTCTGTCCGGCCCGACCCTTCTTCACCTTCCCGGTCGTCAAACGGCCCCTTTGTTTGTCTCTGTTTTGTTGCACGGAAACGAAGTGACCGGTTGGCTTGCCATCCGGTCACTGTTACAGGCATATGCCGACCGAGAATTGCCTCGTGCCCTGTCTGTTTTTATAGGAAATGTAGAAGCTGCTCGTTACGGAAAGCGTCTGCTTGACGGGCAGCCTGATTACAATCGGATCTGGTTTTCTCCTGATACTCCAGCGTCTTCGCCTGAAGAGCACATGGTGCGTCAAGTGGTGGAAGAGATGCGCCGTCGGAATGTGTTTGGCAGTCTCGATATCCACAACAATACGGGTTTGAATCCCTACTACGGGTGTATTCGTCGGGAAGACGAGTCTTTTTTCTATCTTGCGAGCCTGTTCAGCAGAACTATTGTGCATTTTTTAAAGCCGGAAGGGGTGCAGTCTGAGGCCTTTTCTGACCTCTGCCCTGCGGCTACTCTGGAATGTGGTCGACCGGGCGATCCGGCGGGAACTGTTCGTGCTGTTGAATACATTGAAGACTGTATGCGCCTCACGCACTTTCCTGACCGCCCAATTCCCTTCCGCGATATTGATGTGTATCACACTGCAGCAGTTGTGGAAGTCCCAGAAGAGACAAGCTTTGTCTTTTCCTCAAACGGCCAAGGCCACTCTGTGGGGAAATTTCCGGAGCAGAACTCTCCAGATGTTGTCTTCCAGGAAAATATCGATCGTCTGAACTTTTCCGAAGTTCTCCCCGGTGCCCTCTGGGGGAGAATAGAGCGAGAAGGAGCTAGGCCTCTTCTTGTGCGAAATGAGCAGGGAGAAGACGTGACGAACAGGTTTTTTTCTTTTACGAACGGTGAGATCCGCCTGATCGCGTCGGTGATGCCGTCCATGCTTACCCTGGATACCGGAGTTGTCCGGCAAGACTGTTTTTGTTACCTCATGGAACGCTATTCCCCGAAAGGGAATGCTCAAGAGAAAAGTAGCTAGGAGGGAGACGAGTATCGTTTTCCTCTTGTGTGGGCGGGACTGAAGCTTTTCCACATCGAAACCCTTGCGCCGTATTTTTTTGGGGTCTTGCGATTTTTCCTGTGTTTTCCCTGGAAGAAGCCGCGTTGCCTCTACCTGCAAGAGTCCCGGCAAAAAGGCCAGGTGCCTGGGACTTCGACCCGAAAACCAGGCGAAAACCAGAAAAAATATGGGGAGACCGCACTCGAGAAAGAGTATTTCTGTTTCGAGTGCGACGCCGCGATCCCCCTATCAGTAGTCCTGGCTGCGCGTCGCTCAGATGTAGGGCAATGCTTCCCGCAGGATGCGACGGATGTGGCGCACGGTTTGTTTTTGTTTTCTTGCAAGGTCGGGGCTGTGCAAGGCGCCACGAGGGGGAACCTCGAACAGGGGAACGTGAAGATGCCCGGTAGGTGTGTCGGGGTTTTCTTTTTCACGGAGCAGGGCGACCCGATAAAAGATCTCGTTCGAGAGGTAGCCCCCGCCTGATCCTTCTACGGCCTTGGCTGTGTAAGGAGGAAAACCTATGGTTTTTGGTGCCGGCGGCATGCAGGTAAAGGCCGTGTTGTGAACGAGTGGAAAAGTGCTGTCCGTTCCGGCATGGATGCCCGTCCTGATCTCTTCGATCGGGAGTGAGCTTCTGAGGAACTCAGGTCCTGGTTCGAGGTTCTTTCCGGGAGAAGGCTGCAGTTTGGTGCCTCCTCCGTGTGCGCCAAGATTATCCATGCTGACGGAAGATCGGTTTCTTCCCGCGAAGTGTTCAAAGGTGAAGGCGCTGTTTCCGCTTTGACTGATGGTGAGGATCATGTCCACCCTGCTTTTTTCGCGCAGAAAGGGACGAATATAGCTTTCCGTTTTTCCGCTGTCGAAATCAGAAAACCGCACAGGGAAGATAGATCCTCTGATTTCTCCCGTGATTTTTTTCCCGCCAGAGACGAATGTGACAATTCTTCCTGTCAGTGCAAGGACCGCGGCACCTGAGGGGTTGGAGCGACGGAGGCAAGGATCAGCAGGGTCATTGTGGGCATCAAAACCAAAGGGGTCAAATCCTGTAATGAGGATCTTTTTTGTGTTCTGTGACATTGAAAAATAGGTACTCGTGGCCCCTCTACTGCTTGCCTCCAGAATTTTCAGGAGTTTTTCCCATTGTGTTGTGGAGAGGGAAAAAGAGGGGCGCCAGCGACGAAGCGCTCCGGTCATCGCGAGACGTGTCCAGTACAAGGGGCGATCATCGGGGTTTCCCTTGCGGGCATGCTTTTGCGCCTTTTGCCAGAGATTTTGGCCGTACTGCAGCACGGCATGGTGGGCCGCTCTCAGAGAGTGGACTTTTTCCAGTGTTCGTGTGAATGCAGTGACATCGCTGTCAAAACCGGTGAGACGCAGAATACGGCCCGGGACGGTTCCGAGCATGTTTTTTGGTTGATCTGATAGCCCCGTATAAACCCGCTGTTCTTCCCAGTTGAGCGCTTGCCTTCCCCGTCCGAAAGGCGGGGAAGGCAAGGAAACGATCATTTTGACAGGTTGCAAGAGCTCCTCCGTGTTTGTGGTGTTTTGTCTGTCTCAAGTACCGGAGTAAAGAGCTTTTTGATCTTCCTCTACGGCTAGAGGCAGGAAGTGTTGTCCTCTGGTGGGAGTGGGAACGAATGCAAGATTTTTTAGGAAATGAGCTATGTGCAGTAATTATAATAAAAGCGTTGAACCTGCCTCTCGTTCCTCTTGTTGCGTGATGACTTTTTTCGCTTTTGCTCCAGGACACTCCTTCTCGCCGCGGAGGAAATCGCGGGAGCGATGAAACATGAGAGACAGTGTAAAAAGTTTTCAGGGCAAAATCGATGGAATGAGATACTGGAAACCAAGGGACTTTTCCTGCTTCTCTCTCGGCATCAGTTACTCCGTTAAAACACAGGAAACCAGCCTGTCAAGAGTTCGGTTTTCTTTTGAATTGTTCGCTTATTTTTGCACTATTCGATAGGATTTTTGAGAAATAAGTGAGGTGTAATCAAACTGATCTTGGTCGAATATGTTCTTCCTCTGCCTTCGGGGAGTGTCCGTGTGGGTGCTCTGTCGGTGCCCTATGGGTGCCTATGGGGAAGGCTGCAATTTTTGTGGTGATCGAGTGCTGGTCTGGCGTGTTGGACTTTGCCGGAGATCCCGTTCTGGGCGCAAAGTTCTCTGTACTCCAGGGGCCCGCGTGTCGGGTTCGCTCTGAATTTGCATTGCATTCATTTTGGGTTCACGCTGAGTTTCTACAGGGTTCGCGGTGGAGTGGGTCTGCTGCAGGCCTGTTGGAGTAGGGCGTGCTGGAGACGCGCGCAAACTATGCTGCCGGCGCAGTGAGGTGACAGTTTTATGACCAGCCGGTTAACTGGCGGGTTTGTCCCTATGGGAGTTGTACTGCTGGAGTTGTTGGAGAGGAGCTGGTGAGAGGACAGACGGGCGTGTTTTCCCTATCGGTTTTTCTCGTATGCAGAGTGTTTGGGGGGTTGGTTTTTTGCGGGGATATGATGGCTATTCTGTTTTTCCGAAGGCCAGGCCGTAAGAGACCGGCTCACCGTCTTTCACGAATTCCACCTCCCGATTTATGAGGAGACGAGTCCGTTCTTTAATTGGTAGTTCGAGCCAGTTTTTCGCAGGTTGACGGACGAAGTCTCTTCCTTTTTTCATGACGTACTCTTCAAAGAGAAGTTGCATTTTTGTGCTTTCGGGGTTCGTCCCAGACTTGTACACACACTGTTTTTGAGTCCGTTTTTAGCTTGTATGGCATTTGTCCGTGTCTTATTCCGGCTCTCCGCTTCCAGAAGGCGAAGGAGGAGACGGAGGTAGACTGGCAGCTACTTCTGACTGAGCTTCCTTCAGGGTCTCTTTCTCTTCGGTCTCTTGGTACTGAAGTATCGAGATGATCTCGGCTGTGCTGAGCGTTTGTGCTTTCGTTGCGAATTTGGCAGTGCTTCCGAGAATGTTGAGGCCTTCGCGTTCTTCTTGCGGGGACACGCGCAGGCCTGTTGTCCGTTTCAAGACAGAGAAATACGCAAAAGTGCATGTTCCTGACCACAGTATGACCGCACTCGCTCCCAGAATTTGTACGCCGAGCTGAAGTGGGCGAGCGTGTTCGAGGGCATCGGCTGGGCCTGCAAGGGCGACCCAAATTGTTCCGAGCACACCACAGAATCCGTGGACGGGGATGGCTCCTACCGGGTCGTCGAGGCGCAGGCGGTTCATGAGGTCAAAAGCGAGATTGTGGACAACGCCTGCGATGAGGCCGAGAAGATAAGACGTGAGCGGCGAGAGTATGTCGGCACCAGCCGTGATGGCCACGAGTCCTCCGAGGATGCCCCCGATGAACTTGTCGGTTGCCGCCTCTCTGTCGTTGAAAAAACGGGCGTGAACATAAGCGGAGAGGCCGGCTGCCGCTCCTGCCAGGTTGGTGTTCAGAATGATTTTTCCGACATTGTCATTGAATGCCATGGCGCTGCCGCCGTTGAATCCCCACCATCCGAACCAGAGGACAAAGACCCCCAGGACTGCGAAAGAATAGTTGTTACTTGTCAAGTGCCGGAGGTTGCCTGCCTCATCGTACCGCCCGATGCGCGGGCCAACCATCGCGACTCCAACGAAAGCGATCGTTGCTCCTGTTGTGTGTACAACAGTGGAACCTGCAAAATCGTGGAAACCGAGTTGGGCAAGCCAAGGGGTGTTCCCGCTGTAGAAGAGGTTGCCCCATATCCAATGGCCGACGACGGGATATACCAGAATCCCTGCCATCAGGGCCACCAACACATAGGGCAGGAACTTCGTCCGTTCTGACATTGCTCCGGACACAATGGTGGCGGCGGTTCCGGCAAATGCCATCTGGAAGAGGAAGAATGTCCAGCCCAGTCCGTTGCCCGCGCTGTCTTCAATGCCCGACAACGCAAAAAGGTCTGTGCCGATGAAGCCCCAGAGAGAGGTGCCGAACATCAGGCCGAAGCCCACGAAGAAAAAGGCAGGGGAAACGATCACCCAGTCGACCAGGTTTTTTATAGCCACTCCTGTGGCGTTCTTTTTTTGCACGACCCCGACTTCGAAGCAGCTGAAGCCTGCTTGCATGAGAAAAACAAGAGCGGAGCATATGAGGACCCACAGGCGTGCCTGTGACAGTGCTGTTTCGGTTCCTGTTTCGGTACCTGTCTGGGCGAAAGCAGGCGAGGCAGTGCTCAGCATTGCCCCGGCCACGCAGCCAAACAGGAGAAAGAGCTGGAGAGGACGGACACGTATTCTTCTGTGACTGGGGTAAGGGCAAGCATTGTTGGTACAAGTAGTTCCCCGGACTTCCATGTCTGACACTCTCCTGCTTGTGCGTTTGCGCGAGGATCTTCCTGTTTTCTCTCTTTCCAACTTGGTCGGTTTTCGCGACAGAGAACCTGAGACGGGAGATGGCGCGATGCGTTTTTGTGGGGTGAAGTCGAGGCAATTCCAGTCCCTGGGTTTCTCTCACTTCGTGTCCTGGCGGGCCGGGTCTTTTTCTACAGGGCAGGACAGGGCTGTGTTCTTCTTTGGCTTTGTCTTGGTGTCTCTTGGCGTCTCTTCAGTGTCTACTTGGCGTCTACTGGTTGAGGAGAAAGGAAATGGTCATTCCTGTGATGATCAGAAGAAGGGCCGTGACGAGAAGGAGCTTGTGGCGAAAAAGAAAAAAGCGAGGCGGGTCGGGGAGTGGCAAGGTGCGTTCAAATTTTGCAGACGGTCCGGCAGCTGGGCCATGTGTAGGTGAGGGGATCTGCAGGCTGTCTGTTGTTTGTATACGTTTCGTGAGGGCTGAAGCCGAGGTCGTGGAGTCGGAGGGAGTGTTCCCCGCAGGGTCCTGTATCAGGGGAATGTCAGCGCTTTGCCGCTTGGCTTTTGGAGATTCCCGTGTCTTTACTGGAGAGATATCTCTGGTGATGTCGGTGGTGATGTCGGTCAGTGGGAGATCGTTTTCTGAATGACCGGCGATTGGGATGTCTCCCGCTCCGTCAAACATATGTCGGGGAAGAGGCTTGTTTTCCCGTTGACATGCTCTGATCATATAGTCGGCGAGGGCATCGAAGTCGATCAGCTTTTCTTTGTTTGTATGGCTTCCTTCGAGTATTTCCACAAGAGAGCGAGTCAAGATTGATGACTGTGCTGTGTTGTGGGGGTTCTCCTTGCTATCGCATTGGGAGTTTCCTGCAATTATATAGCGATTAGGTCCGGCGAGTAGTGAGTGAGTAAAAGCGTGTTGGGTAAGGTCTGTTTTGTGACAGTAATCCAGAATTATTAGGATACCGCGTGCTGCACAGGTTTTTGCCATGAGGTCGATGGTCTTGATTTCAACAGCGGTACTCGAGAGAAGATCAGTTTCCGTGTCTGATGCGCAGAAGAAAAAACGTGCGCGAGCGTTGTCCGTCATATGGCTTTGATAGTACAAAAACAGTACTTCGTGAGGTTTTGCTTTTGTGAAAAACTGGTCAAGTTTTCTGCGTATTTCGTAAGAAGGACGATCGAGCAGAGTCTGGATGTGCCTGGTATCGAATAATCCGGTTCTCGGGTCACTCAATGCTCTGGCAAGTTCTTGGCCTGAACAGTGGGTTTTCCTGGTTGGCGTGTCGTGTAGGCCGAACTTGGTATTGCTGACCAATAGGGCTTTATAGGCGGTCTGCTCTTGCGGTTGAATGCTCTTTTCGGGTGTGGTCTTGTGGAAGGGAACTCGAATGGTGTCTTCGTCGTTGGTTTGTTGTTGCTGTTGTTGTTCCATGAGTTCTTGCTACTGATGAACCAGGTCTTTTTTCTTGCAGAAAGGGGCGATGCAGCAGGTTGGTGGTGTGGGTTCGTGCTGCGGATTTTCTCGTTTGCTCTGGCCTTTGCGTGGGAGCGCTCGTAGAAAAAGAATTTTCAGTGTATGTGATTATTGCGGAAGAGGGAGTGTATCACTAGGAAGGGGGTGTCACGTAGACGAGTTTGGCTCCATTTGCGAATTTTGCAGATGAGAAATCTGTTCCGTGGACGAATTTGCTTCCTATGAATACACCATCTTCTGTGAACCTCGCGCGAGAAAACACTGTTTCCCCCGTGAAGACAGCATTGTCAAACCGTGCTCCTCGTGTGAACTTACTTTTATAGAAAGAGGCAGTTCTCTCAAAAGAGGCGCCGGCAAAACCCGTGAAATTATGGAAAATAATTTCATTAAAAGAGGCCATCCCCTTAAATGTGGCATTGCCAAACCAGGTCACATCATGAAAAATGGCCTTATCAAATTGTATGTATCCAACAAAAGTTGTCTCTCCAAAACCCGTTTTTCTGTGGAATTCCGCGTGAGAAAAGGCTGTGTTTTCTGCAAAAACTGTGTGCGCAAAAGAAACAGTATCCTGGAAAGATGTTTTATGAAATTTTGCCGTATGTAAAAAGATGCTCTTGCTGAAATCTGTAGGTCCTTGGAATATTGTCCCTATAAACTGCGATGTTCCGGTGAATACAACCTTGCTGAAATCTGCCCCTTCAGGAAAAGTTATATTGCGGAAGTCCGCATTATGCAAAACTATTTTGCCTTGATTGTTTTGGACTGATGACGTGCGCAGAGTGTCGACCTGTTCCCGGCTGAGTTCGGTGATGTGCAGCTTTTCCGGATCGCATGCGTAACCGGACCGGACCCTACCGAGAAGCCGGTAAAAGGCATCGGAGATGAGAGGCTTTTCACTGTGGTTGGGATCTGTGTCGTTCGTCACAAGTGTTGGTCGCAAGTCTGGGAAGGTCCGATGTCATCCTGTTGCAAAGCGCCAGGTTTTAGTGCATGAGGAACAAGTGGCAGATGAGGAAGAGTCTGCATATTTATGACTATTGATGTTGTTTGTCGATTATTTTTTGGCATGTGATAACCATGCAGACGTCTTGTGTTCGCTTTGTAGGGGGAATTTTCCTTTTCGGAGAATAGAAAATGCATAGAAATTCCCACTCAACAGTGTAAGCCTATGCGTTTTTGTTCCGCCTGAGAGGAGAAAAACGCATAGGGGTAAGGGGAACAGGCGAACGGCATTGTGGTGTCGGGAAACTGCGGGGACGTCTCCCGTTTTTTGATGAGTGCACTCTTGCGGGTCTTTCCCCGAGGTGTGGGGAAAGCCGCTGACAGAAGGCGCAAAGAAGCCTATTGTGTCCTGTGGAAAAGCAAGAGTGCGCTCTTGTCTGTTCTCTTCCGGCAGTTTGGCGGTGTGCCTACCTTGGCTCTTGCTGCCCATTCCAGTTTGTGTATTTGTTCCTGTCAGCTGCGTTGTCGGGGATGTCAGGAAATGCCATTGCTTTCGGTGTATTTCCCGCGTGTGTGGAGAGTTCTGTTGCGAATTTCGCAGGCCGTGGGCCGTGTCCTCCTACTTCACCCCAATTTTCGTTGGATTGTTGCTGTGCTTGATCGGGCTGAGGTGTTGATTGTGGTACTTGGTATGAATTCGTTTGTGGCTTGTCCCATGAGGTTTGCTGGTTTGGTTGCACAGCGGGCTGGGGGGGAAAAGACGGATGTGGGTTTGGTTGCACAGCGGGCTGGTGAGGAAGAGACGGATGGTAGCCCGGTTGCACTGCGGGCCGGCTTGTCCCTCCGACATACGGTTGCATGGTTGCCGGCCTGTTTGGGGGCTGCCCATGCCCGTTTTGTTGAGAAGAAGAAAAGTGCGATTGTGAGACGAGGGCAGGGTTTTGCTGAGGGGAGGGGAGACCTGTGTCTGATGTCCATGTGCTGGTTGTTCTGTTGGGCGGCTGGGGATAGGGAGCGAAGTTTTGTCCAGCCCAAGGGGTTGCAAGAGCAAGTTGCGGGGCATGGGCACGTGGGTGCTGTTGTACAGGGACGATGAGAATTTCCATCGTTTTTTCGAGAATTTGTTCCGCAACTTGTGCCGCGTGCGGGCGTATGTCTGCAGTGGCCTTGGCTGGGCGGTCGAGCCATATGGCGACAGGCGGGACGACCACAATAGTGGCAACGAGAGCAAGACTCACGTCTATCACAGTCAGCATGCCAAAGGATTGCAGCACAGGGAAAGAGGACGCCATGAGTGCCCCGAAGCCGCCGATACTGGTGAGGGCCGATGCGCTAATGGCCGCGCCAATGGTTGAGACTGATTGCATCATCGCGGTGTGGGGGTCGGAACCCTGCGCGCGTTCCTCGTTGTAACGCTCGAGCAGAAGAATTGCGAATTCGGCTCCTACTCCGACGATAAGAGCACCGAGCATGCTGGTGAGCGGGTTGAGTTGCATTCCCAACAAGTACATGATGCCAGAAGACCAGCCTGTCACAAGGGCGATCGGTATCAGCGGGACGATGGCACTTCTTGCTTTGCGGTACACAATGAGGAGCACGGCAAAGATTCCGACCAAACCGAGGATGCTTTGCAGTTCGCGGCCTTCGCTAAAACCTGAGGTGGCTTTCGCCATGAGGGTCATGGCCCCTCCCGCGGCAATTCTGGTGCCGGACGGAGGATCGGCGGTTGCCATCACATCGTCAAGAATGCGCGCGATGTCTTTCGCGGTTACTTTGCCCAAGGCAAAAATGATAGATGCCTTTGTTTTGTCTTCCGTGATCAGGGAATCGCGGATTTCTGAGGGCATCATGGGCAAGAGCATCTCGAGCTCTTGCGGACTTGGGACGTTTCCTCCGGGAACCAGGCTCAGGAAACTGTTCGCCGAAACCACTTCTGGATGTTTCTCAATCACCTTGTTTTGAAAATTCTGCATCCAGTTCAGGATCTCGGGGTCGGTGACATTGTCGGTGACAATCATGAGAGGGAGCTGGTCTGTGCTCCCGAGGATGGCGCGGGCTTTGTCGAATCCCTGTACTGCAGGAGTGTCAGAGGGGATGAGTGCCTGAATGTCTGTTTGTACAGATAGTTTTCCATCCGCGGCAAACCCCATGACTGCAAGTACCCCGCCGATTGCAACGATGGGGAGCCCGAACTTCACGGCCAGGTTCGAGATCGTAGTGAGGATTTTTGCCAGGCCGGCCGGCGGGTTTTCTTCCTCTCCCTGTTCTTGTATGAGAGAGGGGCTCGGTTCGATTCCTCTTACCGCCGTGTGAGAGATGACGGTGGTCCCTCGTTCTGGGATGGTGGTCTGTATGCCCGGATGAGTTGTGGCGGTAAGGTCTGGCAGCTGGTCTTCTTCTTTGTCGCGATTTGCGAGCAGTGAGTTCAAGAGGAAGAGCGCTGAGCTGAAGAGGCAGCAGATGCCGATAATGAGGAGCATGCCGAAGTCTCGGACAGCCGGTACTTTCGAGAGGAAGAG
>DEIU01000004.1 GCA_002352645.1 Acidimicrobiia bacterium UBA2766
TGTTATGGTGGTTCGCGTTGCAGTCAGTCCGAGGATGCTTGAATGGGCGCAGGAGCGTTCGGGGGTGTCGCGTGAGTCCTTGGTAGGGAAACCTGACTTCGCGAAGCTGCCTGAGTGGGAGACTGGGGAGACGCATCCTACTCTGAAGCAGCTTGAAAAATACGCGCGTGCAACGCATACGCCGACCGGTTTCTTTTTTCTTGCGGTACCGCCAGTGGAGCTGGTGCCTCTCCCGGATTTTCGCACGATAGCCGGCCAGGGGATCGCGCGTCCGAGTGCGGATCTGCTCGATACCGTGTACCTGTGTGAACAGCGCCAGGAATGGTACCGCGACTTTGCCTATGCCAATCGGGAAGAACGGGTGGGCTTTGTTGGCATGTGCACGACGTCGACTCCTGTGCTCGAAGCCGCAGCAGCGATGCGAGATAGTCTCGATTTCGATTTTGCGCACCGCCCAAAGTTTTCAACTTGGGCTGAGGCGCTCAGCGATCTGACGGAACGGGCAGAAGCAGCCGGTTTGCTTGTGATGAGGAGCGGGATAGTCGGGAGTGACTCGCATCGCAAGCTTGACCCGCAAGAGTTCCGGGGGTTCGCTTTGGTCGACGACCTTGCGCCTGTGGTCTTCATCAACACAACGGATACGAAAGCCGCACAGATTTTCACGCTTGCGCACGAGCTTGCACACCTCCGGCTTGGCCAGAGCGCACTGGACGACCTTCCTGGCGGGGGCTTTTCCGAGAGTGATAGCGAAGACTGGTGCAATCAAGTCGCAGCCGAGTTCCTTGTCCCGCGCGAAGAACTCGAGCAAGAGCACGATTCTGCAAATGGTCCCACCACGAAGGAGCTTGACCGGCTTGCCTGCTTCTTTAAAGTAAGCACACTCGTTGTGCTCCGTCGGATCTACGAGCTTGGCCAGATTAGCTGGGACGAATACCAAGTTGTCTACCAGGAGGAGCAAACAAGAGTGCTCGACATTGCCGCGGCCCGGCGAAGTCGCAGTGGTGGAAACTTCTACAAGACAGTTCCGGTACGAACAAGTAAACGATTCGCGCGGGCGGTCATTACCAGCACGCTTGAAGGCAAAATCCTGTATCGGGATGCAGCACACCTACTTGGTTTCAAGAAACTCTCTGTCCTCTACAAACTCGGTCGGGATCTCGGTATTGCATAAAAATGGCCTATCTACTTGACACGAACGCCTTCATTGAAGCAAAAAACCGCTGGTATGGCTTTGATTTCTGCCCGGCATACTGGACCTGGCTCGAGTCCATGAATGCAGCAGGGACCGTTTTCAGTATCGAGAAGATCAAAAACGAGATCGAAGCCGTCGACGACGAACTTCTTTTCTGGGCGCGAACCCGGGGAGAAGCCTTCTTCTTGCAACCAGACGAAAAAGTGATGGAAAGTCTGACCGAGGTGAACACCTGGGCTGCGGAGAGCACCCACTACGACCCAGCCGCCATCAGGACCTTCTTTGATATTGCAGATTCGTATCTCGTCGCCCATGCGCACGCGTACGGTCACATTGTCGTGACACAAGAACAAAAAGCAGACTCCCGTAAGAAAATAAAAATCCCGAACGCGTGCCTTGAGCTGCAAGTCGAGTATCTCGACGTCTTCAGGATGCTCCGAATGGAGGGAGCAAATTTTGTTCTCGGAAACAACCGGCGACCTCCGGAGCCACCTGAAAACTAGCCAGTGTCAGTCATCTGTGTGCTGTCTTGTCTGTGATGTTTGGCCAAATGCGTAGAGGTGATCTTTTCTTCGTTGTCAGTTGTCGAGTGAAGTTGATGAGCCAGTCGTCTGGGTTGTTTGCTGTGATGATCACTTCGCATGCAGCTGTTTCGGGTGCAGCAGTGGGTACAGCAGAAGGAAGGGGATGAGTGTTTGGGTGCATGCGTTCTCTTGCCTCTTGAGCGCAGGCCTGGGGTCGGAAAGATTTTGGCAAGGTCCCCGGAGTGGGGAGGCTTTCCTGGGGCTGGAAAGAGTTCGGGGAGGTGTGTGGTGTAGGAGTTCTTTCTGGCTCGGGGGGCTTGAAGGGGGCGAGGTTGAGGGGAGAGAGGGGCATATTTTTTTTGGGGTGGCTGTGTATTGTGTTTTTTTCTTGATGGGCTGAATCGATTTTTTTGGAGCATTGCGGGTTTTCTGTTTATGCCCTTCTTGCAGGTTTTTCATGTTGTGCGATTGATGTTTTGTTGTCTTTTTTTGAGAAAAGAGGTGTATGGTGCCTCCTTTTCGTGGCCAATTTTGGGAGAAGAAGAGAAGAAGAGAAGAAGAGAGAGAGGTATCGCTGGGGTATGTGCAGAAGACAGAACCGATAGGGATATGTGCAGTTCCCTCATTTCCTGTGCCCTTCAGCCTAGGTACTACACATGCAGTCGATTATTGCATGCTGTGAAGAATTGCACAGTTTGGTATCAGCCTCCTTTCTGTGGGAGTTCGGACCGAGGGACGTGAAGAGAGATGCCACCTTCGACATCTACCCGCAATAGCATCGCAGATCTTGTCGATCGCCGGCGCGCTTTTGCTGCTGCTGCTGAGCAGCGACGCGAGAGAATCGAAAAACTGAATTTGTCGCTGCAACAGCTGGCTCGTTTGCGCGAGAGGTTGTTGCGTACCTGCGACCAGGACGATTTTGTTCATGAAGAAATGCGTATCTTTTACGACAAGATTCAGTCACTTGACGCGGACACTCTGTGTAGGCGCTTGCGGTCAGAGATGCAGGATTATGACGGGGCACGTTCCCGTTTTAGCCGTACTACTTTGAATATCGCGGTGATCGGTCGTGCTCGTCAGGGGAAGAGCCGACTGCTGCAGGCGATTACCGGTTTGTCTTCCCGCGAACTTCCTGACGGAATGGGAGAAAACTGCACTGGTGTGAAGAGCACTATCTATAACAGTCAGACGACTGACCCTCACGGTGAGGTGTTCTTCCACGATGATGCTTCCTTTATAGGGGATGCAATCGGACCTTATTACGAGATGCTTGCTCTTGGGCCTCCTCCTTCTTCGATTGCTTCGTTTGCGAGCCACCGGATTCCGGCGGCTTCCATGGAGGAAATGACCGTTCGTCAGACTGCGATGTATGACCGTTTGCAGATGATGCAGGAGCATCTTGACGAGTACCGTGATCTGTTGGGTGCAGAAAAGCGTCGTATTCCGCTAAGTCAATTGCGTGAATATGTGGCTCAGGACACTCCGGAAGGACGCCGTGATTACCGTAAGTATTTTGCGGTACGTCATGTGCATGCATATTGTGCTTTTCCTAATATGGAAGACGCTCCTATCGCGGTGATCGACCTTCCAGGCTTGGGTGATACGGGTTATGGTGACGAAGAGCGTTTGCTGAATACGCTGAAGACCGAAGTTGATTTTGCGTTCTTCGTTCGTATGCCGCGCAGTACCGGAGTCGGCGACAGTTGGGCCGACATTGATCTTGACTTGTACGACACTGCGAACAGCTCGCTAGAGGCCCTTCGTCTTGCGGACTGGTCGTTTTTGGTTCTGAACAAGGTACAGACCAAGAACAGCAATAATGCTGATACTTGCGACATGCTCCGGTCTTCTCTTCCCCGTCAGTTTTTCTCCAGTGCCCAGTGTATTGTGGCGGACTGTGCAGAGGAATCAGAGGTCGAAGGCAAGGTACTTACCCCCGCTTTGGAATACCTTGAGACGCATCTTGAGGGTCTCGACCGAGAGTACGATGCGTACCATTCGAGAGAGCTTGACAAGCTTGTGACTGAGGTTGAGGGGACTCTTTCTTTTGCGGGAAGAGCTGTGACGCTGGGGCGAAGCGCCGATGCAGAAGCCCACGAAGTGTACAAAGATCTCTTCGATGACTTCTGGCACAAGATTTCAACAGGGCTTGAGCGTCTTGTGCGGGAGTTGAAAGAGACTCGTGACAGCGAAGACGAGCACTTCCGTCAGCATGTGGTTGCTCTCATTGAACACTGTGCAGAGACGGTGCCGCTCCCGACAGAAGACGAGATTTCCTCACGGCGAGACCATCGGGGTTCCTACGACACTGCCTATAGCGATTTCAGGAACGAGATGCGTTCCCAATTGTCACGCGAGTTCCTTCGCCTTGACAATGTGCTGCATCAGAGCATGGAAGAACTAAAGCAGCGGGTTGTCGAAATCTTGTGCTCAAGTGTGCGATTGGACCGTTTGGTTTCGATTGATGGTGGAGCGTCTCCCTGGTTGCATGGGTTCGGGAATGAACTGCCTCCGGACTATCACCGCTTGAAAGAGGGATTCAGCGTCCTTGCCGGTTTTGAGCTCTCCTATCGTGGATTCATTCACCACCGGATCCGTCGAGAGCTTGATGTGCTGACTCCTGACAGTGCAACGTCCTTTTCGCTGCCCACTCCCGCGGATTCTGCAATGGTGCGGGAACGTCTTGACGCGGCCTACCGGGAAGCCCTGCACGAGGCCGAACCTGCTCTTCTTGCTCTTGCCGCAGAGCCTAGCCAAGCGGCTTTCGGTATTACGGAGGAATTCGTGGACCGTATCTTGCGTGCGAAGCGAGTGGAACGAGAGTGGGATGTGTATTTGAATAGGCACCGTCTGGTGCTTTGGCCCGAGGTGTTTGACCGTATCGGGGAATTGATGGAATTGAAGCAGGAGTGGGTGGAGGCTGTAACCCATGCGAGACATGCGACGGATGATCTCTCCCGCCTGCTTCCCCGGTGATCCTTTTTGCGATTGCTGAAGATGCACCGATCTTTATATAGGGAGCGAAATGGTCGGGAGACCCAAGCTCGATAGAGTCGATGTGATGATGCTTGGCCCTTCCGGTGTGGGAAAAACGAGCCTCCTCGCCGCGATGTACGAGCAATTTGCTGAGAATGTTCACGCTACAAATCTTACGTTGGTGCCGGACAAGTCCAGTCATGACCTATTGGAGAAGCGTCTTCGCGAACTGCGAAGCATTCCTGATGCGTTTGTCATGAAGGGATGGATGCCCGGCACAAAACAGGGACAGTCTTTTCATTTCCGTATTGGGAAAAATGGCAACGAGGACGATGGCACCTTTGTTGAGGAAGACGCGGACGAGAAGTCAAAAGACTCGAAACTCGCTGTGTGCTTCCATGATTTTCCTGGTGGGGATATGTCGAGTGATGATCCCGCGCATCGCCGGCGAGTCTTGAACCTCTTACGAGAAGCGCGAGCGGTATTTGTTGCCATTGATACGCCTGCGCTTCTTGAACGTGGAGGCAAATGGCACGACAAAGTGAACCAGCCGGCGCGTGTGACTCGACTTTTCCAAGAAGCCTACGGTGGTATGGACTCAGAGACATTAGACCAACGTCTTGTGGTTTTTTGTCCATTGCGTTGCGAACGTTATGCGGAGGTTTCGCCGACAACTGGAGTCCGATACAAAAATCAGCGGGAGCGTCGTTCTCTTGGGGATGCGGTAGAAGTCGGGTATGCAAGCCTCATGCGCTTTTTTCAGGAAAGTGAACTTTTTCGGGAGAAGGTCGCTCTTGTTGTGACTCCTGTACAGACGATTGGCGGTGTGCGCCTTACTCGTGTCGAAGAAAATAAAGACGAAAACGCTTCTACCTTCTATTTTCGTCATGTAGGGGTTGGGCCTGGGTATGGGCCGGTTGATACCGATCAGCCGCTCCGTTACTTGCTGCGTTTTATTTTGCAGTCCTATGTTTCTCGCCAGGAGACAGAGTGGGGGCCGTTCAAGCGGATGCGGCGCTGGTTTGGTGTAGATGAGGAGCTGGTAGCAGCGGCGCAACAGTTTGCAAATGGCTGTAAGCTCTCTGAAGATTTCCGCATTTTGCAGGGAGACGAGTTGCTTGGCATGGCGCTCGAGTCCTGAACGAACGGCGGGGGAGAGACCTTTGTGAAGGCGTTCGTCCAAACGCGCGGTTTTGCGCAGCATGAGGAATATCGATGGTATCCGAGTGAACCGAAAAATATCGCATTCTCTGACATTCTTCAGCTTGTCGACTTAGGCGCGCCTTCTGTTGTCTTATGGCGTCACGAGGGAAATCTGCATTGCATGGTTTCAGGCCTCGATGCTCGACGAGTGGATTTTCGCGACCGTCCTATCGAAAACTCTCTTGTGGTGATGGGCGGGCCGCGCGAAGGTCTTGACATTCAGTCGATCGCGTCAGAGGCCCTGCGTTTTCCTGAGACTCTCGCTTGTCTTGTGAGAGATAATATGGACAAAGAAGACGTCAACGGGAATGGGGACCCTCTGGTGCGTCCTCTGCGTCAAGTGGTGCTCCGTAAAGAGCTTGTTCTCAATGCAAACGATGAAATGGGTGTGCGTAAGGTCGCCAAAGACTCAGAAGAGAAGAGGGTGCATTTGGCGAGTTTGATTGAGACCACCCGTCTTCCAACGGTAGATGGCCCTCTGCTCCTTTGTACCGATCATAAGCCGGAAAAAGTTCTCGTGGATGCTGGTGTATGGCGGGGCTTGTCGACGCTGATAGAAGCAAGTGGGTGGAAAATCGTGGGGGAGAAGCCTCGCCGGAAAACCCGGGGTATTGGTCTGCTACGCCGGCGATTCTGAGTTTCCCAACTTTTTGTTCTCTGTGGAGGGCGCAGCTTTCCCACATTCATGGTTTGCTCTCGGTGTTGTGTACCGGCGGGAACCAAAAGGGGCCAAAAGGGCCTGTCTCTGTCTCTGGCTCTACCCCCAAGAGAACACTCGCGAACATTTTTTCGTAGAGTTGCAAGGTCGCAGCGGGGCCGAAACGAGCGTGCGCCCGCTCCCGAATGGCATGCTGATTGAATTCCCTGTAGCGGTTCACCGTGTGTGTAATGGCATGTGCCAAAGCCGTTGGATCATTCGGTTTGATAACGCGACCATCTTCTTCCCCCACAAAATATTCTGGGCCCCCACAGCGTGTCACGACGGTGGGGAGACCGGAAGCCAAAGCCTCCGCTGCCGCCACACAAAAGCTTTCTACTCTGGAAGGAAGAACGAAAATATGTGCTCTTTCCAAAAACCCGGCTATTGCGGAAGGAGGCTGGAATCCGTGGAATCGAACGCGGTCTGCAATCTGATATTGCTCGACGAGTTCTTCGGCATCTTTGCGTCCCTCTCCGTCGCCCACGAGGTCGAGTTCAAAGCGGGAGGGAAGCTTGGACATGGCTTTGATAAGCGTGGACGTTCCTTTTTGTGGATGGAGCCGACCCACTGCAATAAGACGTACTTGTTCCTTTTCGAGGAGCGTACGCGATGGAAGATGGAATTTGTCTGTGTCGACAGCAAGAGGAATGGGATAGACGGGACGGTCCAGCATGTCAGCTACATCTGCTGCACAGGACGGACCACTTGCGCAGAGGAGGCGGGCGCGATGTTTCATCGTCCACATGGAGAATCGTTCAATCCGTCGTTCAGTGACTGCCGCTAAGTCGGGAGCTTCTTCTTGGTAAATGAGAGGAAGACGTAAAAGTGCTGCGACGATTGCCGCGGTGACCCCAATGGGATGTGCAAAACGTACATAAACAAGGTCAAAAGGCTGTTCTGCATGGAGACGGCGCGCGCGACGCGCGATCTCGATTGCTCCCCTTGCCTGCCGGCCTGGTCCGCTTCCTGGCCGCACAAGCGGATCCTCGTAGAGGTTTCCATGGTCAGGTAGAGAAGGCTCGGGAGTTTCCTCACTCATGCCGAGAAGCGCGACAGAATGGCCGGCACGGGCCAGAAGATGGGCCACTTCGCGGGCTGGAGTGAGTGCCGTTGGGTTTGTCCTGGTTGGCCAGAAAGGCATGATCCAGAGAAGGCGAAGAGCGCGCCCTTTGAAAAGGCCAGATGCCGAAATAGCGCGGAGATCTTGCTCACTTATTTTCATATATGCTCACAAGCGGCAGAAAGTTGGGAGTGTTGACCGGCTGCTGACCGGTGTGGTGTTTTTTCGCTTCCGTCAGGTTGTTCTCCCTTCTAGAGGGCGATCTTTTTGTTGTGAATTTCTGTCGTAAAAGCTTTTTCTCACGATTTACCAGATGCATGTGGCTATTGTAGAGAGTTCTGCTATGTGGCAATTTTTAGGAAAAGTTCTCTATAGGGCGAGAGACTTTTGGTTACTGAAGCTATTGTTGTTGGAGAAACTGTGGCCATGTCAGCAAATTTTCTCCTTATCTTCTAGACTTTGTAGTGGCCTTCTTGTTTTTTTGCTCCGCGTGGTTTCTCCTATCACTTGGGGTATTTTTTGGCACACTTGTAGTTATGTTCCATTTTTCGCAACAGCATATTGATGCTTTCCTCCAAGACCTCGCTTCCTCGGCCCCTGCTCCTGGGGGCGGAGCAGTCTCGGCTCTGCAAGTCGCGATGGGTGCAGGGCTTGTCATGATGGTTTGTAACCTTACGAAAGAGGACCCTGAAGGGCGTGTTGCTGCGACTTTGCAACAGGCTGAAGACCTGAAAACGAGAGCGGTCGCTCTTGCTGATGAGGACGCGGCAGCTTTCCAAAAGGTGATCGACGCGTACGCGCTGCCGCGTGCGACAGCGGAACAAAAACAAGCACGCTCCAACAATGTGCAAGATGCCTTGAGGGGGGCAGGCAGTGCTGCGTTACGCATTGTGCAGGCAAGTCTCGAAGTTGTGTGTCTTGCGAGCGAACTTGCCCCTCACGCAAATCCTCATGTCATTACCGATGTGGGATGTGCTGCGTGTTGTGCACAGGCGGCAGCTGCAGGGGCAGGCTTGAATGTACGAGTGAACGTCTCTTTATTGCGAGACGCTGCTGGGACGGAGGAGATGTTGGCTGCATTGAGGGAAAACCTCTCCGCGATAGAAAAAGCCGTTACCGCTACTCTTGTCTTCGTCGAAAAGGACCTGCCCTCATGATTCCTCTTTTTGGAGCAGATCTTGTTGCGCGTATTCGAGATGATATCGCCCTTGATGTAGAGGCTTTAGGAGCAAAGGGCATCCGGCCGCGTCTGGTGGTCTTTCTGGTAGGCGATGATGATTCGGGTGCTTCCTACCGTAAGAGCATTGTGAAAGCTGCAGAACGATCTGATATCGAATACGAGGAACGTTTTTTTCCTGTTTCAGTCAGCACCGCTGAACTCGTGAAAGCTGTGGCAGAACAAAGCCACGATCCAATGATGCACGGTATTCTTCTCCAGACACCTCTTCCTCCCCATATAGATGCAAATATCGTGGCCGACGCAATTGATCCGTCAAAAGACATTGACGGGCTTGGGTCGTGCAGCGTGGGTCGGCTGCAATTGGGGCTGGATTGTTTTCCTCCGGCCACAGCCGAAGCTGTTGTTCGCCTTGCCGAGTTTGCAGAATTTCCTTTTCGCGGGGCACATGCTGTGGTGCTTGGGCGCAGCAACATCGTCGGTAAGCCTTGCGCTGCGCTTTTATTGCAGCGCAACGCAACAGTTACTATTTGCCATTCGCGCACGCGCGATTTGTGGGCGGTAACCCAAAAAGCAGACCTTGTTGTGGTAGGCGTTGGGAAGGCAGAATTTTTTGGAAAAAAGTACTTTCGTCCAGATGCCTTCATTATAGATGTGGGTATTCATGTTGTTGAAGGGCGTTTAGTGGGTGATGTGGATGGCAGTGTCATGAAATTTGGTACAGGTAGGCTTACTCCTGTGCCTGGTGGGGTTGGACCTGTCACGACTGCTCTTCTGATGGAGCATGTCGTTACAGCGGCCAAAAGAGTCGAGATGTCTTCCAAAGTCTTCTAGGAAGATACTGCTCCCTGTTCGTTTTTCTACGCTTGTTTCTTCCAGGCTGTTTCCAATGATCTCCGGGCTGAGAGTCTTTGGCCTGCTGAGGTCACACGCTTGGGTTTTGCGTGCCTGAAGGGAAGAAGGCGTGATAAACCTGCGAAAAGAAGCAATTTTGCCGCTTGGATGGGAATTTGCATAGTGGTATTGCCGAAAATGCAAAAGAAAGACCAGGGACACGGATGGTCGGTCCGTACTGTTTCTTCCAGTCTTTGTCGAAGTTCTTGTCGTTGGAAAATATGTATTTGTACGCAAATTAGGGATTCGACATAGGTCTTCAGTAGACTCAGCTGTTTCGGTAGGATTCCCGGTTCTCGGAAGAGATCATCGTGCTCCTGTAAGAACGCGCACGCACAATATGGAAAGCAAGAAAATAGTGCTGGAAGGGTGGTTATGGGCGGGTGAAGGGAAGCGTGACGCTCTCTGTTTTTGTTTTTGTGTGACCGGGACCACTGACGCGCACTTTTGCAGTGTGTGTGCCAGGATCAATGCCTTTGATGGTGTGAGATCCTTTTCCGGCGTCAAATGGGGTCTCTTCCTCATTCAAGCTGACAATGCTTCTCTCCGCATTTGATGCATCCCACTTGATTGTCACGTCATAGCTGAGCGGCCCGGAAGAGGTACTTGGGGTAAAAGAGACCTTGAATTCTTCAAAAACAGGAATGGGAGCTGTCGGATCTTGCGGCGTGGCAGCCTCTTCTTCGAAGAGGGGAGCATTCGCTGCCGAAGGGAGCGCGCTGTTTTGTGCTGGATTTTGGGTACTTGTTCCATTCGGGGAGTCGAGGGAGCTGTCGTCCCCATTCCCGGTGAGAAACACGAGGAGAAGCGTGATGATGAGGATAACCGCAGCGATGGATCCTGCACGCATAGTATTTGTGGCACCTGTCCACCAGTTGTTAAAACGGGTGAAAATCCGCCGAAAATTTCCGAAGAAAGTTGTGTTTTCGTCTTCTTGTGTGGGAATACCGTGATACTCGAGTTCGTTGTAGACGGTTCTCCGGGTCATGCGAGTGGGAAGATCGGCTTGCATGCTGGGGAGGTTATGCAGAGGATCGGGGCCAGTGCCCAGTTTGGATTTACAGATCTCGCAATTGTCCGCGTGGCGAAGAATTGGTGTGACAAGAGTCTCGTCTGGGCGATGTTCCGCAGTGAGCGTCATAAGCCTTGGACACTGGTTGCGAGAATTCGTCCAGATGTGAATAGCATCCGCGAGCTCCCAGGCTGCTGTTTTTGCCCGCAAGTAAATGCGTCCAGTTTGTTCTGGAGAGGTCTCGAGAACTTGGCCTGCTTGGTCCGGGGTGAGCCCGTAGCGAAGAGCTAAGACCAGTACGGAACGCTCGACTTCCCCAAGGCTGGCGATGGAAAAATAGCCTTCGAGATTTACCGGTTTAGGCTTTTCGTCTGGGTTGAGAGCTTGCTTGCGTAGTTCCCTAAACAGCGTTATTAGGCTGGTATCTGGTTTTTTCCCCATAGGGAGCCATCGTCGGGTAGAACGCCATAAGGTGAGGTAGGTCGTGATTAAGGGACCGACAGCATCTTGGTCCCTTGGAATGTAGACCCGCGCGTAATCGAACGCCAATGGCAGGGAACGATGTACGAACTCTCCGAATGAGAGGCCTTCGAATTCTTGGGGATTAGCTCGTTCTGGAGTAATTGTAGAAGCAGGAAGCATGGAAGGCTCCTGGGCGCAGTGACTCGCGTGATATAACCGCACGCCACCCATGTGAGGGGTTTTTTTATGTTCCTAGGGGTTTTCTTGCAACCTCTGAAGTTTTCCTTGGAAAAGTCAGAGGTAATCTTTGGACCTGAGAGTAGTAAGAGCGGGGTCAACGTTGTCTGACGGTAATCCGCTTTCTTCGGAATGAAGCATTATCGCAGATCTTTTGTGACGGTAGCGGAAGACTCTACTTCTTTTCCAAAGAGGTTCGTCTGTAGAGCTTTTTTGCGAGATCTGGGTGTTCTTGTGGAAGGATAGTCTTTTGATGATCTCTTTATGCTATCTATAATTGTTTGAGGTTTGCGGGGGATATTGCCATTGTTGGTGGTCTTTCTATAGAGCACTCGCTTTTCGAGTCGGTCTTACACGAGGGCCCAGGTGGGATTTGGTCTATGTAGGGTTTTTCTTTTTTCGCTCTGATTTCCCGAAGTGAGCTGCTGAGAAGTGGACTGTTTCTTTTTGCCGGAGCAGTTTGCCTGGATATCGCATCCGGTTTTTTCTGTGTTTTCTGCTATGCTTCTCCCGCGTTTATTGGTGTTGTACTGGTGTTGGCGGAGTAGCTCAGTGGCAGAGCAAACGGCTCATAATCGTTGTGTCGGCGGTTCGAACCCGCCCTCCGCCACTCTTTTTATATGACTTCTTGGTGTATTTTTTCTGCGTTTTTTGTAGGAGTTTACTTTCCCGATAAAGCAGCTCTTAATCTGCGTTCATGCTACAAGGGGTGTGACGCAGGGAGCGTCGGAATGTTTTTCTGAAAATGCTGATGGCGCTTTTTTGGGCAGATTTTCTCGAGTAAACACTGTGCTGTGTTGTGTGTGTATCGCGTGGGGGACCGGTCTATTTCTCGCTTTTGCAGATCTGTTATGCGCTCTGTCTGTAAATTCCGGTTTGTCGGTGTTCTTATGCTTTCTCCGGAGAGGTTTTCCTAGACTCTCTAGGTGCGACTACCTCTTGGAGTATTCTGAAGTGGAGATCCGGGGGGGAAATCAGGGTATGGGCTGAGAGTTTTCAACGAAGTCTTGCGGAAAAGTTGGATTTCTCTGATGAAGGCGTCGCCGGGTTCTTTTTACCCTGGTCGTTGCTGGTCTATCCATAGTCCGCTCCATAGTCCGCTCGGTCATGGTTTTGCTGGGGGCATCCTTGGTGTCTGCGTTCTCTGGATTGTGGAAGAGCGACTTTGTGCGGAAGCGTCGAGCTGTTTTGCCGTTTTTCTGGTAACCGATGCCAGTGGTTGCCGTGTCGAATTTCTGAATACAACGGAGCCGTCCTTGAAGATAGATCCCTCTCTCGTCGAAAGGGCTGGGAAAGGCGATCCTGATGCGTTTGAGGAGATTGTTCGCCTCACCCATAGCGATATGTTTGGACTAGCGTACCGTCTTCTTGGTAATGAGGATGACGCTCGGGATGTCCTGCAAGACGCTTATTTAAGAGTGTATCGCTCTTTGAAAAAGTTCCGAGGGGACGCTCAGTTTTCAACTTGGATGTATCGGATCGTAGCGAACACGGCCTACACATATATGCGGAAACGGCAAAAACATCGTGCGGAACGTCTCGATGGTATTGAAGAGCCAGAATCTGAGTCGGTGCGGCCCGAGGACGCGTCAACGAACACTGATTTGCGGGAACGTTTGAAGCAGTGTCTCCTGGCTCTTCCCCCTGATCAGCGGGTAGTGGTGGTGATGAAAGACATTTACGATCTGCCGCATGAGGATATTGCGAAAGAGCTCGGCATTTCTGTGACGGCCGCCAAAGTGCGGTTACACCGAGCGCGAAAGCGTTTGCGTGCAAGTCTGGAGTCGGAAGGAGCGATAGATGCTGTTTCGTAGGAGGGAACCCTCCGAAGCGAAACCAGATGCCGGGCAGATGCAGGCGGAAAAAGCAGATATCGTCGCAGCTTCTTTCGATTTACCTGAGGAGCCCCGTCGAATTAAAAAGCATGATATCGACAGATATCTGGCTTTGCAGGATGATGAAGCGACCTATCAGCAGATGATCCGTATGCTCGGAAGTCTACGAAACGAGTCTCCGAGCGCATCGGCTGGAGACCTTGTGGACGAGGTGCTGGCCTATGTCTTTGTCGAGGGAGACCAGCAAATGAAGCGTCGTCTCCTGATATTCCTGAAAGCAGGGGGATTGGCTGCCTTGGTGGGGGGGGTAGTGGTTGTTGTGACAGTGCTCGGGCGGAACCCTCGTGTGGGGTCGCGTGTCGCAGAGTCGACGCGTCGTGGTCGAGAGATCTTTCTTTCTCGGGCAGCCGGGGGCAGGTGACAATAATGTTCTTCGCGATTTCTTTTCAGGGAAAAGTGATGTCCGGGAGAAGTGACGCTATACTCAGTCGGTATCGCTGATGTTTTCCATCGGGTCATAGGTCGGACGTCACCTGTGCCAGGTCCGTCTGTCCTGGAATATGCTTGCAGAAGGCGTGTGTTTTCACCTTTTCTCCAAAAGTGTTTTTCCAGGGATCCTTTGAAGTCCAGGAATTTCCCGAGGTGATACTCTGGGAATGTCGTAAAGTCAGTCTCGTTTTCTTTCTCAAAAGTGTTTGGGCAAGGTTCCGGGAAGGTTTTTATGCACGAGAGTAAGATCTTTTCGAGAAGTGCTTTTCAGCGCTTTCTCCGAGGGTTTTGCTGTAAGAAGCTTTCGGGCAAGAGTTCTGCGGCCGAGGCTGGTGTGTCAAACCGGCCAAAGACTTTTGAGGAGAGCAGTTGTGTTTTTTCCGTAAAAGTGGCAGGGGGAAAGCCAACTGCCGAGCGGATGGAATTTGCAGCGCAGAGGGGCGTAGCTCAATCTGGTAGAGCACTGGTCTCCAAAACCAGCGGTTGAGGGTTCAAATCCTTCCGCCCCTGCAAGATGATGTCTTCCGTTTTCCTATGCCACACAGGTATTGGGAACGGTTGGTGTTGCGAGCAGGGTGCTCTAGAAGTGAGAGCAGCAGGCCACGGGGTGCTCTTCGGGTTTGCAGGAGAGTGACAAGGATCGTTTGTGAACCGACAGCTACGGCGGATGCAGGCTAAACAAGAGGCCGTTGAACAGCGGAAGCAGCAGTCTGCTCAGGTGCGTCAACAGGCCCAAAAAAAAGCCGTGCAGGAACAAAAACGTGTAGGAACACGTCAGTTCACACGTGAAGTCATAGGCGAGATGCGAAAAGTGCTCTGGCCAACACAAGAACAAGTCAGAAATTCGACTTTGGTCGTGCTTGTCACTGTGTTTCTTCTTACCGGCTATATCTATATTGCTGACACATTGTTTAACAGTCTTATTTTCGAGGTGGTGTTCAGGTGAGTGGCACCGTCGAGGGCGGATTGCAAGAGGATCTCTCATATTCTGAGGGAGACATCAGTGAGACTATCGAAGAAGATGTCACACGTGTTTTGCCTGTCGATACTGATGAGGACGACGAAGACGAACTAGCGGAAACGAGTCCGTACGATAAGCCGGGTCAGTGGTATGTTGTTCATACTTATGCTGGTCAGGAGAATCAGGCAAAATCAAACCTCGAGAGCCGTATCGTCTCCATGAACCAGGAGGACGATATTTACGAAGCGATCATTCCGATGGAGGATGTGATCGAATTCAAAGCGGGCAAGAAGCAGGTTGTCCCCAAAAAGATTTTTCCTGGCTATCTCTTGGTTCGTATGTATGTGACAGACGAGGGATGGAATTGTGTTCGGCACACTCCTGGGATCACAGGTTTTGTGAGTTCTGGCACTCGGCCTGTCCCGCTCACCCGTAAAGAGGTCGAGCGTATTCTCCAGGTGAAACCAGACAAGAAGGTCAAGCCGAAGCTCGACTGGGATGTGGGCGAGAATGTCCGCGTCATGGGAGGGCCCTTCGCTGATTTCAATGGCACGATTTCCGAAATCAATGTCGATCAGTCCAAGCTCAAAGTGCTTGTCAATATTTTTGGGCGAGAGACTCCGGTCGAACTTGGTTTCGACCAAGTGGAAAAACTCTGAGGCGGTTTTTCGGCGGATTTGCTCTGATTTAGCTTTCAGTCTGACGTAGAGGAAAACAAGAATTCCTCGATAATGATCTCTGCCTTCTGACTGCGTTTCCTTTTTTCAGGATCCATGAGCGAGGGAGTGCTGCATGGGGCTCAGGACAGAGTGAGTGTTTATTGTTTTACTGTGCGTGCTTTTTCTCGGAGTATTTGCGCTTCGCGAATCGCGCGGATGAAGAATACTTATAGGAGAATTACTAATGGCACGCAAGAAAGTTACGGCTGTGGTGAAGTTGCAGATCCCTGCCGGTCAAGCGAGCCCTGCCCCTCCAGTGGGAACCGCGTTGGGGCCTCATGGTGTGGCAATCATGGATTTTTGCAAGACCTACAATGCCCAGACCCAGAGTAAAATGGGGCAAATCGTTCCTGTTGAGATTACGATTTTCGAAGACCGCTCTTTTACGTTTAAAACGAAAACTCCCCCAACTTCTTTTTTGCTCATGCAGGCTGCAGGTATTGAAAAAGGGGCTGCCGACCCTTTGCGTGAGCGGGGAATTGGCTCTGTGACCGGGGATGAGGTGCGCAGGATAGCAGAAGAGAAAATGCCGGACCTCAATGCAAAGGACCTGGAAGGGGCCGTGAAAATGGTCGAAGGGACCGCCCGCTCCATGGGTATTGCAGTCTCTTGACTGTCTTGACCTGCCGGCATCCATAGTGCTGTCTGCTGCCTGGTTGGTGTGTAGGGTCAGTCTGTGATCATGCCGGGCCGTGGCGAGTTTTCCTCCATATTCTCTCCGCGTTCTGGAACAGGAAAAATACGGGATTCTCCGCCAACACTGGCCGGCGAAAATCCTCAGTTTTCCTGGTTCTTCCTTGTCGAGATGTCTCTGGCAGAAGAGATGGAGACTCTTCCGCTTCGTCATTTTTCGGCGAAGCTATCGGGGGAGCTGCTGAGGGAAGGTTGCTTCCCGGCTGTTTTTCTCGGTGAAGGCCTGCGAAAACTTCTGAAGGTCTGTGTACAAGATCTGAAAAGGCGGGGACTAGGGGAGAGCATCGCTTCGGAAGCGAAGCAAAAATGGGGGAATGGATTGGGAGATACCTCCACCGGAGGTATTGTTTGCACCAATACTGAGAGGAAATAGGCATGCGAAAACGCTGCAAGCGCTATGAAAATGCCAAGCGTAATTATGATGTGGACGCTAGGTATAATCCGATTGAGGCGTTGTCTCTTATGAAAAGGATGGCGACAGCCAAATTCGATGAGTCAATTGATCTTGCTGTGCGGTTGGGGATCGATCCCCGCAAGGCTGATCAGATAGTGCGCGGTACTGTGGCGCTTCCGCACGGAACGGGTAAAGACGTGCGAGTGGCTGTTTTTACCCAGGGTGCCGGCATAAAGGCTGCAGAGGAAGCCGGCGCTGACTTTGCCGGCGGAGATGAGCTGATTGCCGAAGTGGAAGGTGGCATGCTCGCTTTTGATGTTGCGATAGCGTCGCCCGACATGATGGGGAAGGTGGGGAAGCTCGGGAAGGTGCTTGGCCCGCGCGGTTTGATGCCAAACCCCAAGTCAGGAACGGTCACACCGAAAGTCGCTGAAGCAGTCGGCGAATTCAAGACAGGCCGCCTGGAATATCGCAACGACCGACAGGGCAATGTGCATCTTCCCGTCGGAAAAGCGAGTTTTGATGTGAACAAGCTGTTTGATAACTACATGGCCGTCATGGAAGAGCTCTACCGGGCAAAGCCTGCTCCCGCGAAAGGGCAGTATGTGCGGAATGCTTCCCTGAGTTCGACAATGGGTCCATCGGTAAGGTTGGATTTGTCGAATTTGATGCCCTCGCTTGATTGAGTGAGTGCAGTTTGAGTCGCTCGCCCTTGTGCTTTTGCAGATTTTTCTGGCTTTTTCAAATTTCTATTGTGAAGTGTATCCAGAGTGAAGGTACCAGGGAAGTTTCTCGTGCAGTGGTTTCGTGAACTTCTCGAGGGCGAGGACTTTTTCTCGCGAGATAGTTGGAAATGGCGATTGAGGGAAAGTGGCTTTGTGGGGGAAGATCCCTGCGAGTATTTCTTTTTGGTCGTCTTTTCCAAGGTTTTGGGCAGATTTTTTGCTGAAGATGGGTTTTTGCCCGAGGCATGACCTGGAATCGTAGAGAAAACACAAGGAAGTTGTAGGAGGGGAATGCCCTGTGCTAGAATCTCCTTCTGCGCCGAAGAAGGCAGGTCCCTCACGGGTAATACACCGTATGAAGGTGTTTCCTGCTCAGGTGGTAATTTTGGCAGCGGACTGACAGGGACATTTCTCAATATCTAAGTGTCGTCCGTTTTGTTGAATCCTCTTCTTCTGCTTTTTGACTTTTGCCGTAGTGCTGTGTGTTTTGCGCGGGATTTTGATCTCGCAGTGTGCAGTCTATTGTCATTATGCCGCTTCTGGCACGATCGCGATAGTTCAGATATGCGGTAAGGGTGTTCCGTGAAGGACAAGCCTGGAAGGCTTGCGGAGGTTCTCGGTTGTGAGGGCTTTCTTTCAAGGAAAGAGCAGAAAGAAGGCGATAGATTGCCTCTGGGTTGGGCCAACGTAGGTTATCCAGTAATTTGCCCATGTTTCTGACAGAGGTGTTCTGGCGGAGTTATTGCTCAGCCGGTTGTGATCCAGTCGGGTCAAGGGGCGGTGGCTGGACCTGGGCGGAAGAAAACGCAAGACATGCGCGTTCTTCTTGTCTTGTGGTCAAGTATTTTCTTCTTTGGTATTGCTGATTCCTCTGTCGGGGCCGTGGCCGTGTAAGTGTCCGGGTCCGATCGTATCGGAGACGCCCATGACGACTGTCCAGACAAGAGCCCCGCGACCGGAAAAGGTCGCAAAAGTGGAAGAGATTTCCACTTTTTTTGAGGAGGCACATGCTGTGCTCCTCACGGAATATCGTGGTCTGCCTGTCAGTGTTTTGCAGGATTTGCGGAAGCGTCTGCGAGAGTCTGATGCCCGTTATGTTGTGGTGAAGTGCAGTCTTGCCCGTCTTGCTGTGGAAAAACTTGGCATTTCGGACGTTGCTCCTATGCTGTTCGGTCCCACAGCTTTGGTTTTGTGTGGCGAAGACATTGGTGCTGCTGCCAAGACTGTCAAGGATTTCGCGAAAGAGAATGAGGCTCTTGTTCTCAAGGGCGGCTACCTTGAGGGCTCCGCTGTGGGCGAAGCCGACGTGCAAGCCCTTGCATCCCTCCCGAGTCGTTCTGTACTTCTCAGTCAAATTGCAGGCTTGCTGCAAGCCCCGACTCAGCAGATGGCTACTTTGTTGCAAGCCCCGATTGTGGAAGTGTCAGGTTTGTTCCAGGCGTTGGTAGACAAGCGGGAAGCCGGCTGACGTTTTCCCCCTACTTTTTTAGCAGCAGTATTGTCTGCTTATTTTTCTTGAGTTTGTGTGATCGGAGAAGAGAGGAAGATCGCAATGGCAAAAATTTCTACTGAAGACCTTTTGGCTACCTTTGAAGAGATGACAATCCTTGAGTTGAAGGATTTCAAGGACGCTTTCGAAGAGCGTTTTGATGTCACTGCTGCTGCCGCCCCTGTTATGATGGCGATGGCCACTGGTGCTGAAGCCGGTGAACCCGCTGAAGAACAGACCGAATTTGATCTTATTCTTACGAGCGCGGGGGATAAGAAGATCCAGGTCATTAAAGAAGTGCGAAGCTTGACGAGCCTGGGGCTGAAAGAAGCCAAAGAAGTCGTTGACAGCGCGCCGAAGCCAATTCTCGAGGGTGTAAGTAAAGAGGACGTGGAAGCCGGAAAAGAGAAAATCGAAGCTGCCGGAGGCAGTGTCGAGATCAAGTAATGGGCGTTCTTCCTTGGAAGGGGCCATTTTCTTTCCAAAGTCTCATGAGAAGCGAATGTGTTGCCAGACTGCTGTCTTCAGCACACGATTTTTTTCGTATGCGGCTCTGGTGAGTTTGTTTTTTTGGTATCTGGCATGATTTTCCATGCCAGATACCGAGTATTTCATGACCTCAGAGGGTCGTGAAACAGGTTTTTGCCCGCTCTGTGTGGTGGGGCGAATCGGGTTTTCTACCAGAGGAGCCTGTTGCCGGCGGTTTTATGGCCGCTCTTATGCAAACATGATGAGCTGTCCGTCCCATGCTTGTCTGCTTTTTGTCTTACTGGACGCAAAGAGGCAAGAGGAGGGAGAATAGTTCTTCTCGTGTTTTGCCCGCTTTTGATAGTTGTAAACTGCAAAAAACAGTTGGTTGGTGACTATGTATGTTATGCGGGTTGTATGACACCCATTGACGTGGGCGTGGAGTCAGCGTACTCTGGGTGTAGGCAACAAAAATCCGTGAGATGCAGGGGAGGCCGCATCTCTACTGGGCAGAACAAAATCCGATGACTGAAACTAGCGCACATGCAGGAAGCTGCAGTGAGCTGGAAGTGCTGTTGTAAAAAAGTATGAGTGATGCTGAAAATATTGACAATATGTCAGCATCCTCTTAGAATTACAGATCGCTCTGTCCATGTGCATCTGTTGCCTGAAAAGGAGTGAGGCCCTTTGGCCGTTACGGCGCGCCCCGGTATCCGTGACCGTGTCTCCTTCGCCACTATCGAAGAAGGCTTACCGCTACCAGATCTCCTCGCTGTTCAAAAGAATTCTTTTGAATGGTTTATGCACGAAGGCATTGCCGAGGCCCTTCATGAGATCTCTCCCATCGAAGATTATTCGGGAAACCTTATCCTTGAGTTCGTTGACCACGAGTTTGAGGGTCCGAAATATTCTATCGAAGAATGCCGCGAACGGGATATGCAGTATGGCTGCCCTTTGTTCGTGACTGCCCGGTTTGGGAACCGTGAAACTGGTGAGATCAAAGAACAGCGAGTGTTCATGGGGGAATTCCCCATGATGACTCCTGCTGGAACTTTCATCATCAATGGGACAGAAAAGGTTGTTGTCAGTCAATTAGTGCGTAGTCCCGGCATTTATTTTGACGTTTCGACTGATAAAACTTCTGAAAAACTTCTGCATGGTGCCAAGGTCATTCCTGCCCGTGGTGCTTGGCTGGAGTTTGATATTGACAAGCGTGGCACGGTCGGTGTCCGGATTGACCGGAAGCGACGTCAGATCGTGACAATTTTATTGCGAGCGCTTGATTTTGGTGAAGTT
Source organism: Acidimicrobiia bacterium UBA2766 (assembly GCA_002352645.1). Lineage (GTDB taxonomy): Bacteria > Actinomycetota > Acidimicrobiia > UBA2766 > UBA2766 > UBA2766. The sequence continues at coordinate 20,507 of DEIU01000004.1, forward strand.
GACCTTTCCACTAATGAGAGTATTCTCGAGTATTTTGGGGGGAATGAAGGTATCAGCGCGAGCTTGGAGCGCGATCATACTACGACGCGTGAAGAAGCTCTTATTGATATTTACCGGAAGCTTCGGCCTGGTGAACCGCCTTCAGTTGAAGCATCTCGTGGCCTGCTTGACCAGCTTTTCTTTTCGTCAAAACGCTACGATCTCTCTCGTGTGGGCCGCTACAAGATCAACCAGAAGTTTGCTCTTTCCCCTGAGGCACACAAAGTTCATATTCTGACTCCCGACGACATTCTCCGAACAGTAAAGTACCTTGTGGACTTGTCCGAGGGGAAAAACGGTTTCTCGATTGACGACATCGATCATTTTGGAAATCGGCGAGTGCGGGCAGTGGGTGAACTCATTGCCAATCAGGTTCGTATTGGGCTTACCCGTATGGAACGGGTTGTGCGTGAACGGATGACTACACAGGAAGTGGAGGCTATTACCCCCACGACCTTGATCAATATCCGTCCTTTGACTGCCGCAATCAAAGAGTTCTTTGGTACTTCGCAGCTGTGTCAGCTCTATGACCAGACAAATTCCTTGACAGGCCTCACGCATAAACGACGCCTTTCGGCCCTTGGTCCTGGCGGGTTGTCGCGTGAACGAGCTGGTTTCGATGTGCGAGACGTGCATCCTAGTCACTACGGGCGTATGTGTCCGATTGAGACGCCAGAAGGTCCGAACATTGGGCTGATCGGCTCTCTTGCAACCTACGCGCGAATCAATGATTACGGTTTTGTCCAGACTCCCTACCGTAGGGTTTCTGAAGGGGTCGTCCTCGACGAAATTTGTTATCTCGACGCGCACGAAGAAGATCGGTACACTATCGCACAAGCAAATGCTCCTATCGATCATGATACGGGGCATTTCAAGAATGACCGAGTGCTTTGCCGGCAGAAGGGCGAACCCGCTTATATTTCTCCGTGGCAAGTCGACTACATGGATGTTTCCCCGCGGCAGATTGTGTCTGTTTCGGCCTCTTGCATTCCCTTCTTGGAGCACGACGACGCAAACCGGGCTCTCATGGGGTCCAATATGCAACGTCAGGCAGTGCCTCTTCTCCAAGTAGAAGCGCCCTATATCGGGACAGGAATGGAAGCGAGAGCGGCGCTCGACTCTGGGGATCTCCTGCGGGCCGAAGAAGATGGGGTTGTTACCGAAGTAGCCGGCGACCGTGTCGTGATTGAAACCTCGGGGACTGGGGAACGTCACACTTACCGTCTCTCCAAATTCCGTCGCTCGAACCAGTCAACCTGCATCAGCCAGCGTCCAATTGTGGAAGCAGGCATGCGGATTACCAAGGGAGACGTCCTCACGGACGCTGCGAACACCTCCCAAGGTGAGCTGGCTTTGGGGAAGAATCTACTTGTGGGCTTCATGACTTTTGAGGGCCACACGTTCGAAGACGCCATTGTGGTCTCCGATCGCCTCGTGCGTGATGACGTGTTGACGTCAGTGCACATCGAGGAGTACGAAATCGAAGCGCGTGACACCAAACTGGGTGAAGAAGACATCACGCGTGACATCCCCAATGTGTCCGAAGAGGTTCTTCGAGACCTTGATGAACGCGGAATTATTCGTATTGGGGCTGAAATTGGCCCAGGCGACTATCTCGTTGGCAAGGTAACTCCAAAAGGAGAGACTGAACTCACGCCAGAAGAGCGTTTGCTGCGGGCCATATTTGGTGAAAAAGCACGCGAAGTGCGGGATACTTCTCTCAAGGTTCCGCATGGAGAGTGGGGAAAGGTCATTGACGTCCGAGTGTACAGCCGGGAAGACAATGCTGACCTGAACCCTGGCGTGAATAGGCTTGTGCGTGTGTATGTGGCACAGAAGCGCAAGATCTCCGTTGGTGACAAGCTTGCGGGACGACATGGGAACAAGGGCGTTATTGCCACAGTACTACCTGTGAATGACATGCCTTTCCTTGCCGATGGGACTCCCCTGGACATTCTTTTGTCCCCATTGGGTGTGCCGACTCGAATGAACGTGGGGCAGGTTCTGGAAACCCTTTTGGGTTGGGCCGCCTACAACGGATGGGAAGCAGGTCCTTGCGCTTCCGACCCGGGAAACGGCAAGATCGCTTCTGTTCGCGAACCGGCATCCTATATTTCGACGCCTATTTTTGATGGCGCGCATTGGTCGGATAATGAGGCCCAGGACGCCGGCATGAATCCGGACACGGGAGTACCGCACCAGTCTATTCAGGAGATGCTGCGGACATCTCGCTCTGGGCATGGTCTTCGACTCATTGGTGAAGACGGGAAAGCTCAGCTCTATGACGGGCGCACGGGTGAGCCTTACGATCGTCCAATTGCTATTGGTTTCATGTACATCTTGAAACTTTTGCACCTGGTTGATGACAAGATTCACGCCCGTTCGACCGGGCCTTACTCCATGATTACCCAACAGCCTTTGGGTGGAAAAGCCCAGTTTGGGGGGCAACGCTTCGGAGAGATGGAAGTGTGGGCGCTCGAGGCCTATGGGGCTGCGTATTGCCTGCAGGAACTGCTCACTATTAAGTCAGACGACGTGTTTGGCCGTGTCAAGGTCTACGAAGCCGTTGTCAAAGGCGAAAATGTTCCTGATCCTGGTTTGCCGGAATCGTTCAAGGTGCTGGTGAAAGAAATGCAGTCGCTGTGTCTCAATGTTGAAGTGCTCTCGCAGGAAGGCACGGAGATCGAGATGCACAACTTCGAGGAAGACGCTTTCCGTACTGCCGAAGAACTGGGCATCGACATCTCTCGTCCAGAGCGAAGCGAAGTCGAGGAGGCATGAGCACGGTGGCAGCGATCCAGCAGTCTCGGAATACTGATCTTCGTTTTGATCAAGTGCGTATTGGTCTTGCCACACCCGATCAGATTCGGGCGTGGTCAAACGGTGAGGTGAAGAAGCCCGAGACAATTAACTACCGCACCCTGAAGCCTGAGATGGAAGGCTTGTTTTGCCAGCGTATTTTTGGTCCAGTGAAAGACTGGGAATGCGCCTGTGGCAAGTACAAAAGGGTTCGCTTCAAGGGGATCATCTGCGAGCGCTGCGGTGTTGAGGTCACGCGTAAAAGTGTACGCCGGGAACGTATGGGTCATATCGAGCTAGCGGCTCCTGTGACTCACATTTGGTATCTCAAGGGTGTTCCAAGCCGTCTTGGCTATCTTCTCGACGTTTCTCCAAAGGATCTTGAACGCGTTATCTACTTTGCTTCCTACATTGTGACGCATGTGGACCAAGAGAACCGGACAGCAGCTCTGCCGGAACTCGAAGTGCGTATGCGTAATGAATCTGACGAAGTCTGGAAACTCTACGAAGAGCGTGAGCAAAATCGTATGCTCCGCGTTGAAGAGGAACTTGCCTCGTTGGAAGAGGCAGGAGAATCTGCCGAGGAGATTGAGTCTCGCCGTAAGCAGTTCGACAAAGAGATGCGAAAAGATTCGCAGCGGGATCGCGAACGTGTTGAAGAAGAAACGCAGCATCTGAGCGAAGTTTTCACGACCTTTAAGGGCCTGAAAGAGCGGCAGCTTATAGAGAACGAATTCGTTTGGCGGGATTTGCGTGAGCGCTACGAAGAGTATTTTTCTGGTGGCATGGGTGCCGAGGCGATCCGGGAATTGCTTGAAACCATTGACCTAGATCAAACAGAAAGTGCGTTGCGCGAAGAAATTATCGTTAGTAAAGGACAAAAACGCGCACGCGCTACCAAGCGTCTCAAAGTAGTGGCGGCTTTCAATCAGGGCGAAAACCGTCCTATCGGCATGATCCTGGAGTGTGTACCTGTTATCCCTCCGGACCTTCGTCCAATGGTGCAGCTTGATGGTGGACGTTTTGCGACGTCCGACCTGAACGACCTGTACCGGAGAGTGATTAACCGGAATAACCGCCTGAAACGACTGCTCGATTTGGGTGCTCCGGAGATCATTGTTAATAATGAAAAGCGCATGTTGCAGGAGGCCGTAGACGCTTTGCTCGATAATGGGCGTCGTGGTCGACCTGTCACGGGACCAGGGAACCGTCCTCTAAAGTCTATTTCGGACATGTTGAAAGGCAAGCAAGGCCGTTTTCGTCAAAACTTGCTTGGAAAGCGTGTCGACTATTCTGGTCGATCGGTGATCGTCTGTGGTCCTCGTTTGCGTTTGCATCAGTGCGGGCTTCCAAAGCAGATGGCGTTGGAACTCTTCAAGCCTTTCGTTATGAAACGTTTGGTGCAACAGGACTTGGCAGCCAACATCAAGTCTGCCAAACGCATGGTGGAGCGTCCGCGCCCTCAAGTCTGGGACATCCTCGAAGAGGTGATCAGCGAGCATCCCGTACTTTTGAACCGGGCACCTACTCTGCACCGTTTGGGTATCCAAGCTTTCGAGCCAGTGCTTGTGGAAGGGAAGGCCATCCAGATTCACCCGTTGGTGTGCGCGGCGTTTAACGCGGACTTCGACGGGGACCAAATGGCTGTGCACGTCCCCTTGTCAATTGAGGCACAGGCTGAGGCACGAATTCTCATGCTCTCGGCAAATAACCTGTTGTCTCCTGCTCATGGCCGCCCTCTTGTGACTCCGACGCAAGACATGGTGATCGGGGCGTTCTATCTCACAGCAGATCCTCCGAATGAACCTCCAGCAGAGATTCCAGTCTTTACTTCTCCAGTCCAAGTGCGTTTTGCCTACGACTCTTTTCTTGGGGACGGCAAGCGTGTTCTGAACTTGCATGACCGAGTCAGAGTGCGTGGTCTGAAGCCATCTCTACAAGATGAAATAATAGAGACCACAGTCGGACGCGTTATTTTCAACTCGACTTTTCCGGACTCGTATGGCTACGTCAACGAAGTCATTAAGAAAAAGGACTTGGGCCGTTTGGTCATAGAGTTGTACGAGCAGTGTACGCACACAGAAATTGTGAGGACGCTCGACAACCTGAAAGAGCTCGGGTTCCATTTCGCCACCGTGTCGGGTCTGACGTTTTCGATTGATGACGTGAAAGTGCCTGATGAAAAGTCCGATATTCTTGATGTCTACGAGAAGCGGGCCGAACGAGAGGAAAAAAACTACCGGGCAGGTGCGATCACGGAGCAGGAGCGTCGTCAGCGTTTGATTGAAATCTGGCAAGAGGCTTCTGACAAAGTGAAAGATGCAATGGTCTCGAGGATGGGGAAAGATCCGTTTAACCCTATCCAGATGATGACCGACTCTGGTGCTCGTGGCCAGGTTATCCAGGTACGTCAGATTGGTGCGATGAGGGGTTTGGTAGCAAACCCAAAGGGCGAGATTATGCCTCGTCCTATCAAATCCAATTACCGTGAAGGACTCTCGGTTCTCGAGTACTTTATTTCCACGCACGGTGCACGTAAAGGACTCGCTGACACCGCGCTACGAACGGCAGACTCTGGTTATTTGACCCGTCGTCTTGTCGACGTTGCCCAAGAAGTCATCATTCGCGATGATGATTGTGGCACGACCCGAGGCATTGCGGTCCAGGTCAGCGAAGAAAAGCGGTCTTTGGAGAGCCAGCTGAAGGGCCGCTATCTCATGGAAGACCTTGTGGATGGGACCACAGGGGAAATCCTTCTCCACACAGGTGACCCAATCAAACGTACTCTCCTTCTTTCTATCGCGAAGGCAAAAATCGAATCTCTAAAAGTGCGTTCGGTTCTCTACTGCCAGTTGCGAGATGGGGTGTGCTCGAAGTGCTACGGCTTTGCTCTTGACACAGGAAAAAAGGTAGAGACGGGAGAGGCAGTCGGAACGATTGCGGCACAGTCTATTGGAGAGCCTGGAACCCAGCTCACTATGCGGACTTTCCACACTGGGGGTATCGCAGCAGGCGGTGACATCACACAGGGTTTGCCTCGTGTGCAAGAGCTGTTTGAAGCACGGACCCCGAAAGGGAAGGCAGAGATTTCCCACTCTTCTGGCCAGGTACGGATCCAACGTGACGAAGAGACGATGGACCGGACCATTATCGTTGAAGACGAGGATGGAGAAGAAGAGACACACGAGGTCGGTCGGCGAGTACGGATCCTTGTGGAAGACGGGGACAAAGTTTCTCCCGGCGATCCTCTGACCTTCGGTCCAATTGACCCGAAAGAACTGCTCGAGGTGAAGTCGAGTCGGGCTGTGCAAGAATATCTGGTAAATGAAGTGCAGCGTGTGTACTCCAGCCAGGGTGTTGACATTCACGATAAGCATATTGAGCTGATCGTGCGTCAGATGATGCGCAAGGTTGTGGTACAAGAGTCGGAAGAATCTGACTTTTTGCCTGGCGAGCGTGTGGACCAGCGTGTTTTCCAAGAGGCAAACAGGGTTTTGGTACAGGAGGGCAAAACCCCTGCTCAAGCTCGGCAAGAGCTGATGGGAATCACGAAGGCATCACTTGCGACAGACTCCTGGCTATCTGCTGCTTCCTTCCAAGAGACAACGCGGGTTTTGACAGAGGCTGCAATTGAGGGCAAGAGCGACAGCCTGAGAGGGTTGAAAGAGAATGTCATTATTGGCCGTCTCGTGCCGGCGGGAACGGGAGTTCGTTCTTATCGAGAGGTTGACCCGGACTTCCCTGAAGGTGCCGAAGTCATTAGCGTGCACCCCTTCTTCCAGACAGGTGGAGAAGAACAAATGTCGGCTGAGGAAGCTGCTGACTTCCTTCGTAAGATCGGAACTGGGTCTGTAAATACGGACGCTTCTTAAAGTGAAGGGGAAGAAGGGAAATCCTCTTCCCCCTCACTTTTTTGTGCAGACCAGCGAAAGAGTTATGTCGGAGACAGAAAATCCAGGCCAATCAGATAATCCTTCTGTGTATGAAGTAGTTGGCGGAACTCCTGTTTTTCGTCAGATTGTGGATGCTTTTTATGCGGGTGTCGAGCAGGATACGCTGCTTCGTCCGATGTACCCTGAGGATCTTTCTGCAGCGAGAGAGCATCTTTTCTTGTTTCTCGTGCAGTATTGGGGAGGTCCCCCAGATTATTCCGCGCAGCGGGGGCATCCTCGGTTGCGGCGGCGGCATTTTCCTTTCCCTATAGATGAGGCTGCTCGTGATGCCTGGATGCATCATATGACGGGTGCGCTTGATGGCACTGGAATGCCTACTGAAGCACGCGAACAAATGCGTGCTTACTTTGAGGATGCTGCAAGTTTTTTGATGAACAAGTGAAGAGAATTTTTTCGGTTTGCTCGTTCATTGTGTTTTTGTTTTTCTTGCGTGGCAGCTATACTTGGGAAACTTCTGATATGGGAAGGGCGCTTGTTCGCGCCTTTTGTCGTCGCTTTAGTGTTTTGAGTTGGCATTTCATTTCGTATGCTTGCTTCACGCCTCAACATGTTCCTTCCGGTAATGTCCGGTTGTTGATGTCCGATATGCTGTGCGATGGCGCCCATGTTCCAGTGGACCGGTCTCAGTTTTCTTGTTGGTTTCGGTCCTCGGTTCGAAAAATATTCGAGGTGTCGTTTTCCGTGTTGCGAATCTTGTAGAGAGGACTGCAAGGTCGTCGCGGTGTGCCAATCTGGTGTAATGAACGAGCCGAAGAGTCAGGCGAGGGTCCACGGTGCCGACTATCCAGCAGCTTGTCCGTCAGGGACGTAAGAGCAAGCCCAAGAAAAATGCCACTCCGGCATTGAGCGGTTCGCCTCAACGACGTGGTGTGTGCACGCAGGTAAAAACGCACACTCCGAAAAAACCGAACTCGGCTTTGCGGAAAATTGCTCGAGTGCGGCTTATGACTGGAGTTGAGGTGACTGCGTATATTCCTGGAGAAGGACATAACCTCCAGGAGCACTCGATTGTGCTTGTGCGTGGGGGCCGTGTGAAAGACCTTCCAGGTGTGCGCTACAAGATCATCCGCGGCGCTCTTGACGCAGCAGGTGTTGAAGGGCGTCAGCGTAGTCGTTCTCTATACGGTACGAAGAAAGATAGTTAATCCGATGCCTCGAAAAGGTCCTGCTCCACGGCGAGATTTGAATGCCGATCCAGTGTTTCACTCTGTGCTGGTGACCCAGCTGGTGAACAAGGTACTCCTGCATGGAAAGAAGACCACTGCAGAACAGATTGTCTATAAGGCTCTGGATATTTGCGCAGAACGGGCAGGCTCTGATCCAATTCAAATATTGAAGAAAGCCATTGACAATGCCCGTCCACACTTGGAAGTGCGTAGTCGGCGTGTTGGCGGCGCGACCTATCAGGTGCCGGTCGAGGTTCGCCCGCGACGTGGTGTGTCATTGTCTATTCGATGGATTGTGCAGTTTTCCCGGAAACGGCGAGAGAAGTCGATGGCCGAGCGTCTTGCCGGCGAATTGCTCGACGCAGCAAATGGTGTCGGGGCGGCAGTGAAACGTCGTGAAGACACCCACAAAATGGCTGATGCGAACAGAGCCTTTGCTCACTATCGCTGGTAAAAAGCTTTTTTTGGCTTATCATGCTTATATGAGAGAGCGGTTTTCTGTTGGTGTCTGGCAGGTACCCGCGGATCTTTTTCTATTCTTTCCCGGAGGTTTTCTCAGGGCGTCTTGACTCTCTTCTCAGTGTGAGTATGGTGCGTTCGAGCGGATCCTGGATTCCATTCGATTGTAATTTCATTACACGGCACATAGGTGGGTGTCATGTTGGGACCTGTGGTCTGTGGCGCTCATACCTCGAAAGCGATGACGAAAAATGACTGACATTAAGCGCGAAACCCCCTTGGAGCGCCTACGAAATATCGGGATTATGGCGCATATTGATGCCGGGAAGACCACGACAACAGAACGTATCCTCTACTACACCGGTCGTACGTACAAGATCGGTGAAGTCCATGACGGCGGTGCTGTGATGGACTGGATGGCGCAGGAGCAGGAGCGTGGTATTACTATCACTTCTGCTGCGACTACCTGTGAATGGAGTGGGCACGCGATCAATATTATTGATACGCCTGGCCACGTCGACTTCACTATTGAAGTTGAGCGCTCTTTGCGTGTACTTGACGGTGCTGTTGCTGTTTTTGATGCGGTTGCCGGTGTGGAGCCCCAATCCGAGACGGTATGGCGACAGGCAAATCGTTATCGCGTTCCCCGTATTTGTTTTATCAATAAAATGGATAGAATCGGGGCGAATTTTGACAAGGCAGTAGATACGATTCGAGATCGTTTAGGTGCTATTCCTGCTGTCGTGCAGTTGCCTGTAGGTGTCGAACAAGATTTTTCTGGTGTGGTTGATCTTGTTGAGATGCGTGCATATATTTGGAAAGGGGAAGAGCACGATTTTGATGTGGTCGAGATCCCTGACGATTTGCGCGCGCGGGCCGAGACAGCTCGTCACGACCTTATCGAAGTGATAGCTGATCATGACGATGAGGTCATGGAGGCATTTCTTGAGGAACGGGAGTTGTCTCCCGCTCAGATCAAGAGGGCTTTGCGTGCCGCGACACTCGATATCTCGGTAACACCAGTTTTTTGTGGGAGCGCATTTAAAAATAAGGGTATTCAGCCTTTGTTGGATGCTGTGATCGACTATCTTCCTAGTCCTTTGGATATTCCTCCTGTGACAGGTAGCCATACGAAAACACAAGAACTTGTGGAACGCCCGCCTGATGATGAAGCTCCCTTTAGCGCTTTGGCATTCAAGATCATGTCCGATCCGTATGTCGGGAAGCTCACTTATTTTCGGGTCTACTCCGGCAAAGTTGAGAAGGGGATAACCCTTCTCAATGCTTCGTCAGGGAAGAAAGAGCGGCTGGGACGGATTTTGCAGATGCATGCCAAGACCCAGGAAGATCGCGCCTATGTTATGACTGGAGACATTGTCGCCGCCGTTGGTCTGAAGGCCACAAAAACCGGTGAGACTTTGTGTGCTCCTTCCGCCCCAATTGTGCTGGAGTCACTTGACGTTCCTACTCCGGTTATCAAGGTTGCGATCGAACCCCGTTCGAAAGCTGACCAAGATAAACTTTCGAAGGCACTTGTTTCCCTTTCGGATGAAGATCCAACCTTTGTCGTGCAGGGAGACGAGGAGACCGGCCAGACCACGATTTCTGGTATGGGCGAGTTGCATCTGGAAGTTCTTGTTGATCGGATGGTGCGGGAATTTGGTGTGAGTGCCGATGTCGGGCGGCCGCAAGTGGCCTATCGGGAGACCCTCACGCGTCCTGTTGAGAATGTGGATGTGACTTTCAAGCGTCAAACAGGTGGTCGCGGGCAGTTTGCACGTGTCAAGATTAATTTGACGCCTCTTCCTCTCGAAGGGGAGGAATCCTATGAATTTGTTGACAGCATTAAAGGAGGCGCGATCCCCCGAGAGTATATTCCCAAGGTTAACGAAGGCATTCGTACAACGATGGAGACCGGCATACTTGCTGGGTATCCGATGGTTAATGTCAGAGTTAATCTTGTGGACGGGAACTACCATGAGGTGGACTCGTCTGAAATGGCCTTCAAAATTGCTGGGTCCATGGCTTTTAAGCAAGGTGCCCAGAAAGCGAAGCCAGTTTTACTCGAGCCCATCATGTCAGTTTCCGTGACGACTCCCGAAGATTACATGGGGGATGTGATAGGTGATCTTTCGAGCCGACGAGGGAGAATCGGAGCGATGACTGCTCGCGGAGGTGAGCAGGTTGTCGATGCAGAAGTCCCTCTGGCAGAGATGTTCGGGTATGCTACCGATCTGCGTTCACGCACCCAGGGGCGAGCGACCTACTCGATGCAGTTCCATTCCTACCGAGAAGTGCCGGGGCCGATCGCTGCTGAGATCATTGCTCGCATTCGAGGGGAATGACCGTCAGAGTGCCGCGCTGAATGTAGGTTCTTCACGAGGCGAGTTTTTCGAGTGGAAGCGTGGTGGGCCAGTGTCTTCTACTGGTTCTCTCGCCTGCTGAATGCGCGGTAACTCAGACCCATGATGAAGAAAGGCAAGCCCTCTCATATTGAGATGGGCAGGGAATTCGTTCAGTCTTGAGACTAAGCAGCGGCTGATGGATTCATCCGAGGAGGAAGCACACAGATGAGCAAGGAGAAGTTCGAGCGGACCAAGCCGCACGTCAACATCGGGACCATTGGTCATATTGACCACGGGAAGACGACGCTCACCGCGGCTATCACGAAGGTTCTCTCCGATCAAATCGAGGGGTCGACGGCCACCCCTTTCGATGAAATTGATAAAGCGCCGGAAGAGCGTGAGCGCGGGATTACAATCGCCATTGCGCACGTCGAGTATGAGACAGAAAACCGTCATTATGCTCATGTTGACTGTCCTGGTCACGCCGACTACATCAAAAACATGATCACAGGTGCCGCCCAAATGGACGGTGCGATTCTGGTTGTGTCTGCTGATGACGGGCCTATGCAGCAGACACGGGAACATATTCTTCTCTGTTATCAGGTAGGAGTTCCCTATATCGTGGTTTTCCTCAACAAGTGTGACATGGTCGATGACGAAGAGCTTCTCGACCTTGTTGAACTTGAAGTGCGTGAACTACTTAGCGTGTACAATTTCCCAGGTGATGATGTTCCCGTTATTCGCGGTTCAGCGCTGAGGGCTCTCGAAGGTGACGACAAATATGTCGGATCCGTTCTGGAGCTGATGGCGACGGTTGACGAGTACATTCCCCAACCCGAACGGGATGTGGACAAAGATTTTCTCATGCCTATTGAGGACGTCTTTTCCATCCAGGGTCGTGGAACTGTGGTCACAGGCCGTGTCGAGAGCGGCATCTTGAAGAAGATGGAAGAGGTGGAGATCGTCGGGATCAAGTCCACTCAGAAGACAACCGCAACTGACCTGGAGATGTTTCGGAAGCTGCTCGACGAGATTCAGGCTGGAGACAATGCCGGTGTCTTGTTGCGAGGAGTTGATAAAGAGGAAGTCTCTCGTGGGCAGGTGCTTGTCAAGCCTGGCACTATTACGCCGCACAAGAAGTTTGAGGCTCAGGTCTATTGCCTGACGAAAGAAGAGGGAGGTCGTCACTCTCCCTTCTTCCCCGGGTATCGTCCGCAGTTCTACTTTCGCACGACTGATGTCACAGGATCTATCACTTTGCCTGAAGGCACAGAAATGGTGATGCCTGGCGACAATACAGACTTGACGGTAGAGCTACACGAGCCTATCGCTATGGAAGACGGTCTGAAGTTCGCGATCCGTGAAGGCGGACGGACTGTGGGAGCAGGCCGTGTGATCAAAATCCTCGAATAGAGGATCACCCTTCCTGATTTTTTATCTTGCCGGCAAAATTCCCTTGAGAGAGGGAGCTGTCAAGGATAAAACGTAAACGACCAATCGCGAAAAGGTTTTCCTTTTTACGATTGGTCGTTTTTCTTTTCTACAACAGAGTTGAGGTTTGTTTTCTAGGCGTTTATCGTCTAGACTAATGTCGTTGTCTGTGATATCGACATTCTCGCGTATCGTTTTTCTTCTGCCTTTTTTCTGGCATAAGCAGTAGGCGTGCCTTCGAGGGAATCTTGTGCGAAAAGGCTTTGTAGTCCTTTTTCGTTGGGTTTCTCCCCGTAGGTGGGTGTTTGTCATTATTGGCAGTTGTAGAAGAAATTCGGAAACGAAGAAGCCCGGGAACCAGGCGAAATCGTCTGAGGCATTGCTTCCAAGAGGCCCGGTATGTCGGAACAAGTGCATAATCTAGGCCGTGAGCGGTAGTGCCGTTCGGGGTGCGTCTCGGTTTTTTCGAGTTCAGCCCGAACGGTCATTGCTGTCTCTGTCTGTAGACGACAAGTGCGAACGTCAGGGAGAGTGACTCTCTCTGGGTTTGCTTACCAGAAGCCTTTTTTGTCATCTGGTTGGCACTCGACATGGTTCTCCGTGAGCGGCGCTCAAAGTGCTCGGATATTTTCTGGGCGGAAGTTTGAGGGCGTTTCGTTGATATGCCGCGTAGGTGTGTCGGCGAGAGCAAAAAAGGTTTGTTGTGCTTTGGCAGAACGAACCTTTGAGTTTGCTTGTGACGAAGCTTTTGTGGCGATTGTGAAGACAATTTGCCGGGGTTTACTGGGAGCATCCTGTCGACTGTTTTGCCAGGAGCTGAAGAAGGCTCGCTTGGTTTTGTCGTTTTCTTCGGTTTGGTGTCTCTGCTTGCGTCTTTGCCTGCAGTGGCTGTTTCTTCGTTCCGTACGGGCCTCTTTTGAGATGGGTTTTGCCACGAGAGTGCTCTGCCTGTGCGGTGTGCTTCGTTCCTCGTTTTCGCTGCGCGGCGTGTGCTGCGCGGTTTTTGAGATTCCCGTGGCGAGATAGCGCAGCAGGTTTGGTGTGTTGAGGCTGGAAAAGAGGTCTTTTCACGCTGGTTGCCCAGCTTGTAGCCTGCTGTTTTCCCTGAGTTGTGTACGCCGCTATTGGGTCGCTGGCGAGGTGTTGACAGCCACAAGGCAAATTGACAGGGATTTATGCCCTGGCGCCCCTCTGGCGGGGAAGATTAAAAGGAGAGTGATGGCCGGGCAGCAGCGTATCCGCATTCGGCTCAAAGCCTATGACCATGAGGTGGTCGATCAGTCCGCGCGCAAGATCGTGGAGACTGTTGTGCGCACGCAAGCGCGGGTGTGCGGGCCGATTCCCCTTCCGACTGAACGACACCGTTATTGTGTGATCCGTTCACCCCACAGGCATAAAGACTCTCGTGAGCATTTTGAAATGCGGATTCACAAGCGTCTTCTTGACATTGTTGATCCCACTCCGAAAACGGTTGATTCGCTTCAGCGTCTTGACCTTCCAGCGGGTGTTGACATTGAGATCAAGGTGCATCAAGGGTGAGGGATGTGTGGCAGGCAAGTTTTAGATTGTTGCGAAAGAGCGCTGCATGAAGGGAATCCTCGGAAAAAAAGTCGGCATGACGCAGATCTTCGATGAAGATGCTCGCGTTGTGCCGGTGACAGTCGTAAAAGTGGCCGGATGTCGTGTGGGCCAAGTGAAAACACTTGAGACCGACGGCTATGAAGCAATGCAACTTTGTCTGGGCGAGAAGAAACGTTCGAAGGCAACGAAGCCAGAGATCGGTCATGCCAAGAAATACGAGATTGAGCCTGCTCGCCATACGGTTGAAGTCCGCTCTGTCGGTCCTCCTCCTTACGAGTCCGGGCAGTCTGTGACGGCTGATATTTTTGCAGATGGCGATCTTGTGGACGTTGTCGGTGTTTCCAAGGGAAAAGGCTTCACCGGCGTGATGAAGCGCCATAATTTTGCTGGTCAACGTGCAAGTCATGGTGCTCACCGTATCCACCGGCACCCTGGTTCCATCGGAATGTGTGCGACTCCTTCCCGTGTTTTTAAAGGGAAGCGCATGGCGGGGCGTCATGGAGCGCAGCAGACAACCGTGCATAACCTCACAATTGTCGCTGCTGATCCTGAGCGGGAGATCATTCTTCTGAAAGGTGCAGTTCCTGGCCCTAAAGGCGGTTTGGTTTTGGTGCGGGGACAGGCAAAGAAGAAACTGCTGAAGCAGAAGGGGATCCTCTGATGGTGGATCTTTTTCACAAAACTGGTGAAGTCGTAGGTTCTGTTGAGCTTGATCCCAATCTTTTTGGGATTGAGCCGAATATGGCAGTGATGTACCAAGTCGTTGTGGCGCAGCGTGCAGCTGCTCGTGCTGGTACTCATAAGACAAAGACCCGTGCGCAAGTGCGTGGTGGAGGTGCCAAGCCCTGGCGCCAAAAAGGCACTGGTCGTGCTCGTCAGGGTTCGATCCGTTCACCTCAATGGGTAGGTGGAGGAGTGGTGCATGGTCCAACTCCACGGAGTTATGCCCAGTCCACTCCGAAGAAAATGGTGCGATTGGCTTTGCGTTCGGCCTTGTCCGATCGGGCCCAAACTGATCGAGTCCGGGTTTTGGACGAGTTTGGATTTGCGCATCCCTCAACAAAAGAGGCGAAGGCTCTGCTTGCTGCGCTTTCCGTTGAAAAGCGTGTGGTTGTGGTGCTGCATTCTTTTTCGGATGAGAACTCTTGGAAGTCCTTTCGGAACCTTCCGCTAGTGCATATTTTGAGTGCTGATCAAGTGAATACTTATGATGTGCTCCGTTCGGACTGGCTGGTTTTCAGTCAAGAATCGCTTTCTGCACTGAGTACGTGTTTTTCAGGGACTCCTGAGGGCTCTTCTGCAGACTCTGTGGAAAAGGAGGTGGCAGTGTGAAAGACGCGCGTGATGTCATTCTCGCCCCTGTTGTCTCGGAGAAATCCTATGACTTGATTGAACGGGCGAATACCTATACTTTTAAAGTGCATCCCCATGCGAACAAGATTGAGATTCGCCAGGCTGTGGAACAGCTTTTTGATGTGCGTGTCGAAAATATCAACACCTTGAACAGGTCAGGCAAGCGTAAGCGGAATCGCCGTACTTTTCAGTGGGGTCAACGTGCCGCGCGTAAGCACGCTATGGTGAAACTTGCAGCAGGGGATACTATTCCAATTTTTGAGGGGGCGTGATTCGTGGGAATTCGAAAGCGTAATCCCACTTCTCCTGGTCGTCGTTTTCAGACTGTCTCGGACTTTTCTGAGATTACGAAAACAAAGCCAGAGCGGTCTCTTACTGCCAAGATTTCGAAAACTGGCGGTCGGAACTCCTATGGTCGAATCACCACACGTCACCGCGGAGGCGGACACAAACGACGTTACCGGATTGTGGATTTTCGGCGTAAAAAAGATGGTGTTCCCGCGAAAGTAGCGGCGATCGAGTACGATCCGAATCGTAACGCTCGAATCGCTCTGCTTCACTATCGGGATGGTGAGAAGCGTTATATTATTGCTCCTCATCGCCTTAGTGTTGGTGACGTCGTAGAGTCTGGCCCCAAGGCCGACATCAAACTGGGAAATGCGCTACCACTCAGCAATATCCCTGTTGGTACGACTATTCACTGTATTGAGTTTAAGCCAGGTGCCGGCGCCAAGATTGCTCGGGCTGCAGGTGCATCTGTGCAACTCATGGCAAAAGACGAGAAGCTTGCACAACTCCGCATGCCTTCAGGGGAATACCGGCTTGTTCCGGTGATTTGTCGGGCGACTGTTGGAGAAGTCGGAAATAGTGAGCACGAACTCATCAAGCTGGGGAAAGCTGGTCGGAAACGGTGGAAGGGCGTGCGTCCTACTACACGTGGTGTGGCTATGAACCCAGTCGATCATCCGCTTGGCGGCGGGGAGGGGAAGTCCTCTGGTGGACGTCACCCCGTTTCCCCTTGGGGAAAGTTGGAGCGTCCGACTCGCTCAAAGAAAAATCGTTCTAACCAGTACATCGTTCGTCGTCGCCGCAAGCGCGGTCGTCGCTAAGAGGAAGGGGAGAAGCAATGCCGCGCAGCTTGAAAAAAGGGCCTTTTGTCGACGATCACCTCTTGAAAAAGGTTGACCGACTCAATAAGTCGGGAGACAAGAGAATTGTCAAAACTTGGTCCCGTCGTTCCACCATCATTCCTGAAATGGTGGGGCATACGATTGGGGTGCATGACGGGCGCAAACATGTTCCTGTTTTTATCAGTGAGTCCATGGTCGGCCACAAACTTGGCGAGTTCGCTCCCACGCGGACTTTCCGCCACCACGCCGGCCAAGACCGTTCTGCAAGGGTGCGCCGATGACCACCGATCTTGCTGCCGAAAAGCCGCTTGAGGCGCGTGCAATTCTACGGGGAGTGCGATGCACACCTCGAAAGTTGCGGATTCTCGTGGACCTGGTGCGTGGGATGCCTGTGGTGGAAGCACGCCGTATTCTTTACTTCTCTGGGAAAGGCGGGGCTGAGCTTATTATCAAGACCCTTGATTCCGCAGTTGCCAACTCTGAGAATGGGCCGCTTGGCGTGGGAGAAGATGAGCTTTATATCTCGACTATTACGGTCGACGAAGGCCAGATGCTCAAACGATGGCGGGCGCGGGCTCGAGGTCGAGCCTATCGAGTGCGGAAACGATTGAGTCATCTGTCTATTTCTGTTGCTGAGATTCCGGAGGAAAGCTGATGGGTCAGAAGATTCATCCTTATGGATTCCGCCTCGGCATTGTCACTGACTGGAAGTCCCGCTGGTATGCCGACAAGATGTACCAGGACTATTTGATAGAGGACTGGAAAATTCGTGACTATGTAATGAGGCAGCTCCCGCACGCCTTGATAAGCAGGATTGAGATTGAGCGGACGCGAGACCGCTTGCGTGTGGATGTCCACACCGCTCGTCCTGGGATTGTCATTGGGCGGCGCGGTGTTGAGGCTGACCGTTTGCGTGGTGTGATTGACCGCATGACAGGCAAGCGCGTGCAGCTCAATGTGGTTGAGGTCGAAAAGCCTGAACTTGATGCTCGTCTTGTCGCTCAGAACGTGGCTGAGCAGTTGCGTGGACGGGTGAGTTTTCGTCGGGCCATGAAACGGGCGATGCAGAATGTTCTCAAAGCAGGGGCTTTGGGAGTGCGAGTCCAGTGTTCTGGGCGTCTTGGCGGGTCTGAAATGGCCAGGACCGAGTGGTACCGAGAGGGGCGAGTTCCGCTCCACACATTGCGTGCCGATATCGATTACGGTTTTTACGAATCCAAGACAAACTTCGGCGTTATTGGCGTGAAAGTCTGGATTTATAAAGGCGACATCGACATTATCAGTCGGGAACGGGCGGAGAAGATTTCTGCTGAAGCCGCCATGGCAGCAGGGGATGCTGCACCTCGACGCAATGGGCGTCGACGTGGAAGCGCGAAGTTGGGCGGAAACAAAGACAGTAAGACTCCTGCTGAATTTTCCCCAAGCGAGAACATACCACGCCGACCGCGTCCTCCGGTTCCGCTTGAGGACTCCCCGGAAGCAATTTCTGCTGGGTCGGAAGCTGTTTCCGATGAGGCCAAAGTTGCAGTTGAGGTCGTTTCGAGCGAGACTACCCGTTCTGCTGATCAGCAGAACGGGAATGGCTCGGCTGCTCCTCCGGAGGGAGGTGATGCTTGATGTTGATGCCGAAGCGTACGCGCTACCGTAAGCAACAACGTGGGCGTCGCACTGGGCTTGCGAAAGGCCACACCGAAGTGAAATTCGGAGAATACGGCATACAAGCACTCTCAGCTGGTTGGGTCACAAACTCTCAGATTGAAGCTGCTCGTATTGCAATCACGCGCTATATCAAGCGTGGCGGGAAGGTGTGGATCACCATTTTTCCCGATAAGCCAGTAACAGAGAAGCCTGCAGAGACTCGCATGGGGTCTGGAAAAGGCTCACCTGAACGCTGGGTTGCTGTCGTGCGACCTGGTCGTGTGATGTTTGAACTTGCTGGGGTTGACGAAGAAACAGCTCGTGAGGCTATGCGTCTTGCTGGTCACAAGTTGTCCTTGAAGACGCGTTTCGTGAAGCGAGATGTGGAATGACCAAGGCTGCTGAACTACGCGAGTTGAATCGTGACGAACTTGAACAACTTCTTTCTGAAGCGAAAGAAGAGTCGTTCAATCTTCGTTTCCAATATGCGACGGGTCAATTTGATCGGACACATCGTTTCCGTGAACTTCGTCGTGAAATTGCTCGTATCCTGACTGTTCTCGGAGAACAGGCGGAAAGCGAAGCTGAAGCTGCTGTAGCTGTGCAAGAAGAGCGCGTTACTGCAGAAACAGGCGATCATCTTTCTTTGCGGCAGCGCTGGCGAGCTCGTCGTCAAGCTCGTTCCCTTCGTCTCGTTGAAGCCGAGACGAAAGCAGCCGGACGCGCTGGAGAAAACATCGAGCTTGTTGTTCCGCAGGAAGAAGAAGTGCCGGTGCCTTCGCAAGAAGAAGTGCCGGCGTTTTCCCAAGAAGAGCGCTGATGTTATCGAGGTCAGTGTTTCTGCTGTTGGCAGTATCGCCGTGTCAGATTACGAGCAGACAGAGGAGACTGTGAATGTCTGATTCTATTGAACGCGGTCGTCGCAAAATCCGGGAAGGAATCGTTGCCGGCGACAAGATGAACAAAACGGTGACGGTCCTTGTTGCTGAGCGGACGCGTCACCCTTTGTATGGAAAAATTCTGACTCGAAGCGTGAAATTGCATGCGCATGACGAAAAGAATGAGGCCCGGATGGGGGATCGTGTGCGCATTGTCGAGACGCGACCTTTGTCGAAGCTGAAACGCTGGCGGCTTGAAGAGATTATGGAGCGCGCCAAGTGATCCAGCAGGAATCGCGACTGAGGGTCGCGGATAACACAGGTGCGAAAGAGGTTCTCTGTATTAAGGTACTCGGCGGATCGAAGCGTCGTTACGCTTCCATTGGTGATGTGTTTGTCGCGACAGTGAAAGACGCAATGCCAGGTGGAAACGTGAAAAAAGGCGAAATCGTTCGATGCGTTGTTGTACGTGTGAAGCAGCAAAAACGTCGTCCGGATGGGAGCTACATCCGATTCGACGAGAATGCAGCTGTCATTATTGACAATAACCGCCAGCCTCGTGGGACGCGTATTTTTGGTCCAGTTGGACGTGAATTGCGGGAAGCACGTTTTATGCGGATTGTTTCCCTGGCTCCTGAGGTGCTCTGATGAAGATCAGAAAGGGCGATAAAGTAAAAGTAATCGCAGGCAAAGACCGTGTGCGTGGACATACCGGCAATGTAGTGCGAGTTCTGCCCGAGCGTAACCGTGTCATTGTTGAAGGTGCGGGTATTGCCAAGCGCCATCAAGCGCCTCGCAGACAGAATGAGCAGGCGGGGATCATTGAGAAGAACATGCCAATTCATGTTTCGAATGTGATGATTCTCTGTGACAAATGTGGTCCGACGCGCCTTGGTGCCGGCACTGACGAAGACGGTAGAAAGTATCGTGTCTGCCGGAAGTGTGGGAGTGAGCTGTGACAGCACCACGCCTAAAACAAAAATATCTGAGTGAGGTTCGCCCAAAATTACAGGAAGATTTCTCTCTTCCAAATGTCATGCTCGTACCTAAGTTCGAGAAGATCGTGGTCAATATGGGCCTCGGTATCGCAGCGTCTGACAGCAAAGTTATTGACTCTGCTGTGGAAGAACTCGCTGTGATTACCGGTCAAAAACCAAAAGTCACTCGAGCTCGCAAGTCGATCGCTGGTTTTAAACTCCGAGCCGGCCAGACTATTGGTGCTATGTGTACGGTGCGTGGCGATCGTATGTGGGAGTTTTTTGACCGTCTGGTGACCTTGTCTATTCCGCGTATTCGAGATTTTCGGGGTCTTTCCCCCGATAGCTTTGATGGCCGTGGTAATTACACCTTTGGTGTGACAGAGCAGCTTATTTTTCCTGAGATCGATTATGACCAGGTGAAAGAAGTGCGTGGGATGGACATCACGATCGTCACCACTGCGAGGACAAATGAGGAAGGCCGCGCGCTATTGCAGGCTTTCGGGTTCCCCTTCCGCCGCTGACAAGGAGCAAGGTTTGGCACGGAAAGCATTGATAGTGAAGCAGAAGCGGATCGCTGCAGCGGTTCTTCATGACCGTACACGAGTCGCGTCTGGTATGAAGCCCAAGGCCTTCAAGTCCCGTGAGTACACTCGTTGTCAGAGATGTGGCAGGCCACACTCTGTGTATCGCAAGTTTGGTCTTTGTCGCATCTGCCTACGGGCAATGGCGCACAATGGCGAAATCCCCGGCGTGACCAAGGCATCGTGGTGAGGTAGCAGGAATGGTCGTTACGGACCCTGTT
This sequence comes from Acidimicrobiia bacterium UBA2766, assembly GCA_002352645.1. Lineage (GTDB taxonomy): Bacteria > Actinomycetota > Acidimicrobiia > UBA2766 > UBA2766 > UBA2766. The sequence continues at coordinate 41,061 of DEIU01000004.1, forward strand.
TCTGACATGTTGACCAGAATTCGGAACTCGGCACTTGTTTACAATGAAGTTGTGTCGATGCCGACGTCGAAATTACGCGTCGCGCTTGCCGGAATTTTGGAAGACGAAGGTTATATCGAAGGCTATTCCCTGCGGGATGCGTGTCCTGAAGAGGAACGTGCGCACCCGAGCGGGGGACAGCGTGTTCTTGAGGTCAAGCTAAAGTACGTTGACAACCGTAAACGTGTGATTAGTGGACTCAAGCGTGTTTCAAAGCCCGGTCTTCGGGTCTATTCGAAATCGAAGTCACTTCCCCGTGTGATGGGCGGTCTCGGTATCGCGATCATTTCCACTTCTGCTGGGATTATGACTGATCGTGAGGCACGACGCCGGAACATCGGTGGTGAAGTGCTGTGTTATGTGTGGTAAGGCACGAAGTCTATGAGTCGTATTGGCAATAAGCCCATTACGTTCCCTTCTGAGGTTGAAATCAAGATCGCGGATGGGAGTATCAGTGTGAAAGGACCTAAGGGGTCCTTGTCACAAGACATCCCAGAGCAAATTGCCTTGTTGCAAGAAGGTAACGAGGTCGTTGTACAACGATCAGATAATACGCCCAGTGTGCGTTCTCTGCATGGATTAACACGGTCTCTTGTTGCAAACATGGTGCAAGGTGTCACCGGTGGTTTCAAAAAAGAACTAGAGATTGTGGGCGTGGGTTATCGTGTTGCACTGAAGGGAAAAAGCCTGGAATTTCAGGTTGGATATTCTCATCTCGTGCGCGTGATGCCGCGTGAGGGAATTGTCTTGTCTACTCCTTCTCCGACAAGAGTTGTGGTAGAGGGGATTGACAAACAGGCCGTTGGTCAGATGGCCGCAGATATCCGGGGAATCCGTCGACCTGAGCCATATAAGGGCAAAGGAATTCGGTATGTCGGTGAGCATGTCCGGCGCAAGGCCGGCAAGGCCGGCGCGTAAGCCGAAGCGGGAGGGCAAAAATGAAGAAAAAGCTCAAAACGCATCAGCAACGTGTACGGCGTAGGGTCCGAGTTCGCAAGAAAGTTACGGGGACAGCGCAGCGTCCGCGTCTTTCGGTTCGTCGTTCCAATCGGCATTTTCATGTGCAGGTGATCGACGATGTAAGTGGACATACTTTGGCTGCTGTTTCAACCTTGCAGGCTGATGCGCCTGACGGTAACAACCTCGAATGTGCGAGAGCCGTGGGGAAGACGATCGGTGAGCGGGCCAAGGCTGCCGGTGTGCAGACAGTGATTTTTGACCGAGGCGGATGCAAATACCACGGTCGCGTGAAGGCTCTAGCTGATGCAGCGCGTGAGGCCGGGCTCGAGTTTTGAAGGTGTGAAAGAAGGAGATTATGGCGCAAGATGATCGCAGTCCGTTTGAAGAGCGGGTTGTTAATGTCAATCGTGTCGCCAAAGTCGTGAAGGGCGGTCGCCGTTTTAGTTTCACTGCTTTGGTGGTGGTTGGAGACCGTAAAGGGAAAGTCGGCGTAGGGTACGGCAAGGCAAAAGAAGTTCCCGCGGCTATCCAAAAAGCCATTGAGCTCGCGAAGCGAGATATGCTGAAAGTGCCGATGGCCGGAGCGACGATTGTGCACCCTGTGATTGGACAAAAGGGCGCGGGACGGGTTTTGCTGAAGCCCGCGGCTCCTGGAACAGGGGTAATTGCCGGCGGTGCAGTGCGGGCAATTCTGGAATGCGCAGGTGTGAAAGACGTCCTTGCGAAGTCGCTGGGGTCGGCCACTCAGATTAATGTGGCACACGCTGCGATGGATGGACTGCGCTCTTTGCGTTCTCCTGCCGATGTGGCGCGTTGGCGCGGGAAAAAGCCTGAAGAGATTACGCCACGAAAACTGTTGAAGGCGTGCAACGAGACCCAGAATACAGTAGCCGCTGGAGTGCAGGAGTAGGTTGAGTGGCAGAGCTTTGTATCACACAAATTCGCAGCACAATCGGCAATAAACCGAAGGCGCGTGCGACGATGCGCGCTTTGGGCTTGCGAAAAATTCGACAGTCAGTCGTAAAAGAGGACACGCCCGAGGTTCGGGGAATGCTACAGCGAGTCTCTCATCTCGTCTTAGTGAAGGAAGTGTGAGACAAGTGGCAGAGGAAGAAAGAACTCCGATTAAACTGCATGATCTCCGACCTCCTGCTGGAGCGAGAAGTAAGAAGGTCCGCGTCGGCCGTGGTGAAGGCGGTCGAAGAGGGAAAACTGCTGGTCGTGGTACAAAAGGTCAGAAGGCCCGCGGGACGACTCGTCTTGGTTTTGAGGGAGGGCAGCTTCCCTTGGTGCAACGTGTTCCGAAGGCAAAGGGGTTTAGGAACCCATTTCGTGTTTCGTACAATGTTGTAAATGTGGGAGACTTGAAAGATCTTGGTCCAGAGATTACGCCTGAACTTTTGAAAGAAAAAGGCGTTGTTCCCCACAAGGGTCTGGTCAAGGTGCTTGGTGATGGTGAAATCACAGCTTCGTTAGCAGTGAAAGCGCATGCTTTTTCTAAATCGGCAGTCGCTAAGCTGGAAGCTGCTGGTGGTTCAGCTGAAGTTGTGTCGTAACGTATATCCTTATAAATTGTGTGCTGCAGTGGGGTTGTTCTGGACCTTCACTGGTTTGGAGTGTAGGCGCATGATTTTTGATCTCGCTTTGTCGCTCCCCTAGGGGAGCGACAAAGCAGTAGATTAGTTCTGGAAATTGGCAGCATCGGTAAAGGAGACGCGAGGTGATTTCTTCCCTCGCCAACATATTCAAAGTGCCAGATCTTCGGAAGAAGATCTTGTTTGTGCTGTTTATTATTGGCCTTTATCGGTTAGGAACGCATGTCCCGGTACCAGGAATAGATTTTGATGCGCTAGAACGACTGAGGGATGAAGGAATAGGCGGGATCGCAAATCTCGTTGATTTTTTCTCGGGTGGCGCACTTGAACGTGTTTCGGTTTTCTCTCTTGGGATCATGCCCGCGATTACCGCTTCGATTATCATCCAGCTCCTCACTGTGGTTATTCCGAAGTTTGAGCAGTGGCGGGAAGAGGGAGAAAGCGGGCAGAAAAAAATCACGCAGTGGACGCGTTACCTCACGCTTATTTTGGCTGTTATTCAGTCCTCTGGTTTTGTCTACTTGTTTTCCCAAGGGCAAATCACTCCCGGCGGTGGTGGGGGGTCGATTGATATCCTGGGGCCAGGGAACCACGAGTGGTGGCGTTATGGTCTTATGGTATTGACGATGACAACAGGGACTGTTCTCGTCATGTGGCTTGGCGAGCTGATTAGTCAGCGTGGTATCGGAAACGGGATGTCCCTGCTGATTTTTGCTTCTGTGGTATCTGCGTTGCCTTCTGAGGGAAATCGCATTTGGCAACAGAATCCAGCGCAATTTTTCGTCATCTTGATGATCTTTTTCGCGATGATCGTGGCAATTGTTTTTATTGAATCGGGAGAGCGCCGGATTCATGTGCAGTTTGCGAAGCGGATTGTAGGACGTCGGCAGACACAAGGGGGATCCACCTATATTCCGCTCAAGGTGAATACCGGTGGTGTGATCCCTGTTATTTTTGCCAGCTCAATTCTGACAATTCCTGCCTTAATTCTTTCGGTGGTTCCCTCGGATGGCTGGGGAGAGTCTTTGCGCTCTTGGGTGGAGAACAATCTTCAAAATCAAACGAGCCCTGTGTATGTGCTTTCGTACTTTCTTCTTGTGATCGGGTTTTCTTACTTCTATAACATGATTCAATTTGACCCTTGGAGACAGGCAGATTTTCTCAAAAAACAAGGGGGATATATTCCCGGTGTCCGTCCTGGTGACGCTACTGCAAACTATTTTTCCCGTATTCTGAATCGCTTGACTTTGCCTGGTGCTCTCTATCTTGCTTTTGTAGCTCTTGTGCCTTTGGTTGTTTTGGCAGTGTGGAACGTTTCTGCCTTTACTTTCGGTGGCGTGTCACTGCTCATTACGGTGGGTGTGGCTCTTGAGACAATGAAACAGATTGATAGCCAATTGACCATGCGTAATTACGAAGGTTTCTTGTCGATGTCTCGATCGAAATAATGGAGCATCTCTGGTTTGGCGTGACAATGAGGTTCTGGTGGTATGGAGTGCAAAGTGTTTCGCGTAGCGCACTAGCCCAGTGGTGGTTGCGCTGGGAAGTTTGTAATGTCGAGGTGACAGGTCAATGAAGCGGATTATTCTCATCGGCCCGCCAGGTGCTGGGAAAGGAACACAAGCTGTCCGTCTGGCGGCGAAAGAAGATTTTGCCTGGATTTCTACAGGCGACATGTTCCGAGATGCTATTAAAAAGCAGACCCCAATGGGGTGTGAAGCCCAGAAGTATGTTGAAGGTGGTCTGCTTGTTCCGGATGAGACAGTTGTAGGTCTTGTTTTGGAGCGTCTGGAAGCACCGGACTGTGAGAAAGGCTTTCTTTTGGATGGTTTTCCTCGAACAGTGGCACAGGCAGAGGCGCTTGGTGCAGCTTTTGGGAAAAACAGTATTACTGCAGTTTTGCATATTGTTGTACCAGAAGAAATTCTGGTGAGTCGGATTCGGAAGCGTGCCGAGGAAGAGGGACGCGTGGATGACTCTGTCGCGACCTTTGAGAAGCGCCTTGGCGTGTATCTGCAGGACACTGCGCCAGTTGTAGCTTATTACGACTCAATTGGTGTGTTGCGTACGGTTGATGGTGTTGGCGACGTGGAGGAGGTTTATCAGAGGATTCTTCGTGTGATCGAGTGATCGTTGAAAGATATCCTGGCATGAGATGAGAAGTACAATATTTGCGCGTAGAGTGTTTTTGCGGGAGAATGTTGTCGAAGGTGTGTCAGGAAAATTAGTTATTGCGGAGTTGGCGCACTTTATTTTTTAAAATGCCTGCTTGCTGTCGCATGTCAGAGCAGCACCAAGATGTATAGTGTGCTGTAAATGTACGAAACAGGCTGTCGATGGTCTCTTGTGTGAGGCAAGATTCACGTCTTGTGTCGAGCTGTGATTTTCTCTTGATTATCCGGGATTCGGCACCCAGGTGTGAGACGAGTTTGTGGTTTTCCAGTTTGTGTGCGGTACGCGGATTTTTCGCGTGTTGGCACTGTGCTCTCGCTGTGCGAGGTCATTGCACATAGCCATCGCATATGATCGTGTCGATTTTGCGCCTTGTGTGTGTATATCCCAATGGGAAGTTTCTCTTATCTCTGTGCACAGAATGCGTGGCCTCATAGGCCGAGTTACGAGTCTGTTCTTTTGGGAGAGTGGAGAGGGACCGAGTTTTTGTTTTCTCGGTGTTTTGAATAGCACTGGGGTTGCATGGTTTCAAAACTATGTAGATGCAGTCCTGGTTACCTCTGTTCCCAAGAGAAAGAGTCTACTGTTCGACGATTGGAAGCTGCTGATGCTAGACTTGTTCATCGACTGTCGGCAAAATGAGGAAGTTTACGCGCGCTGATGGCGAAAAAAGAGAATACTTTGGAAGTCGAAGGTACGGTTATCGAACCGTTGCCTAACGCGATGTTCCGGGTCGAGTTGCCAAACGGTCACAAGGTTCTTGCTCACATATCGGGGAAGATGCGTATGCACTACATCCGCATTCTTCCAGGAGATCGTGTCCTTGTTGAAATGTCTCCATATGACTTGGAGCGAGGACGTATTATCTATCGGTACAAGTGAGTGTATTATTTGTTGATTTCGGTGTGTTTGGAGTAGATGTGAAGGTTCGGCCTTCTGTCAAGAAGATTTGTGAAAAGTGTCGAATTATTCGGCGACATGGTCGCGTGATGGTGATTTGCGAAAATCCGCGTCACAAACAGCGACAAGGTTAAACGACGGAGTTCCTGAAGGAGCGCTCCGGTCGGGCGTCTTCCCCACAGGTCCTTGCCTTTTCCTGTGAAAAGAGGGCTCTATGGAGAAGAGGCTGTCTTTGTAAGTAAGCAACTCTTACTTGCGGCAGCCCTTTGGGATGGGCGGAGGCGTGCTGTCGAGGTTGAGTGAATGTTGATGTGTTTTGGAGCCGTTTGCTGCGGTTGTGTGGCGCTCCGGGCATTCTTGCATGACAACCGAGATTTACTACACGAGATCTGCCACAAGGGAGAAGAGAACGAGACGATATTGTCCATTTTTGGGTCACTGGTTTATCAGTGAGTGTCTCGTTGTAGAGCAGGAGCGATGCCTCTGCTCTCCTCTTGACCTCCTTTTGGAGGGGAGAAGGGAACAGAACAGAAAGTGACGAGCTATGGCACGTATTGCTGGGGTTGACCTTCCTCGCGACAAGCGGACGGAAATTGGGTTGACATATATTTTTGGTATGGGGATCTCTCGTGCGCGTGAAACCTGCCGAGGCACAGGAGTCGGCCCTGACACGCGTGTCCGCGATCTGACCGACGAGGAAGTAAGCCGGCTTCGCACCTGGATTGACGGTCATTACAAGATTGAGGGAGATCTCCGTCGTGAGGTCAACCAAGACATAAAGCGGAAGATCGAGATCGGGTGTTATCAGGGCATCCGTCATCGGCGTGGTTTGCCAGTGCGAGGACAGCGCACACACACAAACGCTCGGACTAGGAAAGGTCCAAAGCGGAATGTGGGCATCAAGAAGAAGCCGAGAATTCGAAAGCACTGAGTCGGACAGAACGAGGATTTGTCAAGTGACACAAAGAGGTGCTGCAGGGCGTCGGCCTCGCCGGCGTGAGCGCAAAAACATATCACATGGGGCTGCCCATGTGAAAACGTCTTTTAACAATACGATTGTCACTATTTCCGATGTGCAAGGGAACACTGTTTCTTGGGCTTCGTCGGGAAATGTGGGTTTCAAAGGTTCGCGGAAGTCGACGCCTTTTGCTGCACAGCTTGCTGCGGAACAAGCCGCAAAGCGTGCCATTGAGCATGGGATGCGCAAGGTCGACGTTTTTGTTCGTGGTCCGGGATCCGGACGTGACACAGCCGTGCGTTCTTTACAGAATGCTGGGCTTGAGGTTGTGAGTATCAAAGATGTCACTCCTGTTCCGCATAATGGGTGCCGTCCCAAGAAGCGCCGCCGTGTCTGACATCGTGTATTGGTAAGGGTGACACGAAAATGGCTAAAGAAACGGATCCGAGTTGTAAGAAGTGCAGGCGTGAGCGCCGGAAACTGTTCCTAAAGGGACAGCGTTGCTACAGTGTGAAATGTGGCATTGAACGGCGTCCGTACCCGCCAGGGATACACGGGCGGGGACGCGTGCGTGAGTCCGAGTATCTTCTTCAGCTTCGCGAAAAACAGAAGGCACGACGTTTTTACGGCGTACTAGAGCGGCAGTTTCGCCACTATTACGACGAAGCGACGCGTAAGAAAGGCATTACTGGGGAGAACCTTTTGTTCTTCCTCGAACGCCGTCTCGACAATATTGTGTACCGATCAGGGATGGCAGCTTCCCGTGCACAGGCTCGCCAGCTTGTGAATCACGGTCATTTCCGCGTGAACGGTCGGAAGATGTCTATTCCTTCCTATCGGGTGCGGAAAGGTGATGTCATCGAGTTGCGTGAAAAAAGTCGCAATCTGGTGGTTATCCGTCACGCGCTGGACACTAATCCCCCGCCCCCGGAATGGCTCAGGGTGACGCAGTCTGCTTCTCAAGTGGAAGTGCTCGATCTTCCCACCCGAGAGCAGGTCGATGTCCCAGTGCAGGAACAGCTTATTGTGGAGTTGTACTCCAAATAGGAAGGACTTGTTCTGTGCTTATCGTTCAGCGTCCGCAAATTCGTCAAGAACCAGTCTTTGGCCGCGAGCGCGTGCTTGCCAATTTTGTTGTCGAGCCGCTTGAGCCCGGTTTGGGGTACACTATCGGCAACAGTTTGCGTCGGGTGCTCCTCTCCTCTATTCCTGGAGCGGCCATCACTTCAGTGACTTTTCGGCAGGCTCTGCATGAGTTCACCACTATCCCGGGAGTTCGAGAAGATGTCACTGACATTATTCTCAACCTCAAAGATGTGATTCTCTCTTCAACGAGTGATGAGTCTGTCACTCTTACTCTGAATGTTGCCGGCCCAGGAGTGGTGACAGCAGGAGATATTCGAGCGACTTCTGATGTGGAGATTGTGAACCCCGAGCTTGTGCTGGCCCATGTGAATGAAAAGGGCCGGTTGGAACTCGAAGTGATTGTAGAACGGGGACGTGGGTATCTCGTTGCGGAGAAAAACAAACGTCCGAATCAGCCGATTGGCATGATTCCGATTGACGCCATTTTTTCTCCTGTTCGTCGAGTTGCGTACAGTGTCGAACCTACTCGAGTTGAGCAGGCCACGGACTATGACCGTCTCACCTTGATTGTTGAGACTGATGGTTCCATGACTCCTGAAGAGGCTATTAGCTCTGCAGGAAAGACACTTGTCGGCCTGGTTGATCTTTTTTCGGATATCGGAGATGGTGAAGGGCTTGAGATCGGGGAGCTTGTGACAGAGACACAAGTGACACCCGAACTTGAGATGTCGATTGAAGAATTGAATCTTTCGGAGCGTCCAAATAATTGTTTGAAGCGGGCGCAAGTCAACATGGTCGCTGAGTTGATTGAAAAGTCTGAAGACGACCTGCTTTCTATTACAAACTTCGGGCAGAAGTCCCTCGACGAAGTGAAAGCCAAGCTAGGAGAGCTTAGTTTGCATCTCAAGGGAAGTCCGGCGGCGGTGAAGGAGTAAGGATGCCGAAACCGCGTAAAGGTCCTCGTCTGGGCGGAAGTCCGGCACATGAACGTAAGATTCTTTCGAATCTCGCTGCTGCGCTCTTTGTTTCGGAGAGCATTGTGACAACTGAGGCGAAAGCAAAGGCATTGCGCCCGTATGCTGAGCGTCTTATCACAAAGGCAAAAGACGGAAGTGTGCATGCGAGAAGGCAAGTACTTGCCAAGATCCAAGACCGGGATGTAGTCCACAAACTTTTTGATGAGATTGGGACGCGTTACGAAGATCGCTCCGGTGGATATACCCGTGTCGTAAAGATGGCCCCCCGTAAAGGGGACGGTGCGCCTATGTCTTTGATAGAGCTTGTGTGAGGTGTTCTGGAGTTTTCTCCAGTTATTTTGAGGAATGAGACTTGCCAGTGTGTTACTGCACTGGTAAGTCCCATTTTATGGGGCTGACCTTCAGGTTTTTCGGGAGGACAGGCTTGCTATGCGTGTGCGAATGCTTGTCGCGTATGATGGCACAGATTTTCATGGCTGGGCGAAGCAGCCCGATGATCTTCCTACTGTGCAGGGGGCTATTGAAGGCAGCATGGCGAAAGTTCTCGGCTTTCGCGTACCCCTGAGTGTTGCTGGTCGTACGGATGCTGGTGTGCATGCTCGTGCACAGGTCGTGTCGTGTGATTTGCCGGGGGATGCCGACTTATTCCGCCTGGAGAAGAGTCTGAATCGTTTGTGCGGACCGACTATATCGGTGCGTGAGATGCAAGAGGCTGTTCCCGATTTTGATGCCCGGTTTTCGGCAGTTTCGCGTGTCTATCGTTATCGGTTACGGACCGAGAGGTTCCCCGATCCCTTTGCGTTTCGTTTTTCCTGGCATGTTGCCCGCTCCCTGGATGTAGAGAAAATGAATCTGGCAGGCCAGTGCCTTGTGGGCGAGCATGATTTTGCGACTTTTTGCAAAAAGGGCTGTGCAGGAGGGACCTGCCGGCGAGTGTTCTCTCTGTGTGTGCTGCATGACGAAACGTGCAGCGAAGTAGAGACAGTCAGCGTATGGATTTCTGCCAACGCTTTTTGTCATCAAATGGTGCGTGCAATTGTCGGCCTATTGGTGGGAGTGGGAGAGGGGCGTCGCGATCTTCATGCCGTGGAAGAAGCCTTGCACGCCAAAGATCGCAGGGCAAACTCTGTCGTTGCTCCGCCTCAAGGTCTGACTTTGTGGTCTGTGCAATACGGGGAGGAGCACTAGAGGGCAGACCGTAAGGTTCCTTCGGGCATCTTGCCCTTAATTTCCTCGTCGTACGGTGTATCCCATTTTTTCAAGGGCACTTGCGAGTTTGGCTCGATGATCTCCTTGTAGCTCAATCAGGGAGTCTTTTGCAGTTCCTCCCGTTCCGCAGATCGCCTTGAGACGTTTGGCAAGAGGGGTAAGGCTGGTTTTGTCGGCGTTGAACCCCTCAACGATGCTGACTGTTTTTCCCTTTCTTCCGGTCTTTTCTTTGCGCACAATGAGCTGGGTCTGTGCGGCGGGAAGATGCGATGCTCCGGTGTCGTGCGTCGACCGGGAGGGAGATGTGGTTTTGGCAGGTTTTTTTCCTGTCGATGGTTTCCCTGTTTCTGAGGTATAAACGATTTTGGGACCGCTCATGACTTCCTAGCTGTGTGGACGCGAGCAAAGAAGCTGGAAAACTCTGGGAAGAGAAGACCTTGGGTCTCTTACTTTAGGTCTCTTCAGGATGGTTTGGCACGCTGGAGAAGAAAATATCGAGAGCAGAAAAAAGACGAGACGACCCGCTCCGAGATTTGGCGGAGCGGGTCACGCTGATCCGAAGCCAAGGGGGACGCCCCGGATCTTGCACCGGAAGGGGGCCGGTGATTCGCGTTCTATTGTCTCGTCTACGGAGGTATCACTTACGTGATGACCATACTCTATGCCTAACAATGGCGATTTCGCATTGGGGAAAGGAAGGAATTCTCTTCTTTCTTTTTATCAAAAGTTATAAGGTCTGGTTTTGTTTTCAGGGATCGTGACATGAGGGAGAATGTCTTTTCCTCTGAGCCCAAGAATCAGATGGAGGCTGTCTTCAGGGTCTTCGAGGCTCAAGCTAGTGATCTCTTTAATGCGATTGAGCCGGTAACGTATGGTTTGTGGGTGTGTGTGGAGAATTTTGGCGGTTCTTGTTGGGCTTTGTCCTAATAAAAAGTACGTTTCCAGTGTGCGAACGAGGTCAGTACTTCGAGTTTTATCGTATTCGATAAGAGGAGCGATTGTGTGTTCGACTAGCTCAGCCAGGAGAGCGGGTTCTTTGCGAAGTATGCGGTCGAGGACAGCTTCTTCATAATCCACGATAGTGGTTTTTGATGAACGTGCGATTGCGAGGGCTTCGATTGCTTCTAAATAGCCTTGTCGTACTCCGGTGAAACCGAGACGAGGTCTCGTGATTCCGACACAAAGATCTACTTCCATAGTGAGACGAGTGATCGATTTGACGAGATCTTCGTAATCGTCAGGAGTGGGTGAGGGACGCAAGATTACGATTTCCCCGCGGATTGTCGTGACAAAGCTGCGGGGAAATCGCTGTGCAACATCTTCTTCTATGGTGCTGTGCAGATGGGAACACTCGGATGTTCCTACGACTGCGACACTGTGCTCAATAGCCGGTTCCCAACCGATGTTTTCTGCCCGTTCCAGGGCTGTTTCACCGGCGAGTTCCCCGTAGAGAAGGTCGAGCAGGAAAGAACGCCGTTCCTCTTCGTTTTCCCGGAGCATCCGGGCTTGTTCTCTGGTGTAGTCGTGCGCAGCAAGGTTCGAGATGACGTCGACCCAGTACATGATTGCTTCGGCGACCCACAGTGCAGCTTCTCGGTCGTGGTTGTTGGCTTTTGCGACCTTGTGCAGCGTGGCACCGGCTGATCGTGCCCAGATGCGGAAGGCTTGGAGGAGGTCTCCGAGAGGGATGCCTTGTGCTGCTCGGTCTGCTCCCACATTGGCGAGGGAGTGGGCGACGGCCTCGTTTGGGGGGTGACCGCTACGGAGCGTCTCGATAAAAGAGGCGTATACATAAGAGGCAGCGCGTCGTGTGTCTGCGGCAACTTCGTCACCTCGGACGCGATAAATCGGGACTTCGGTAAGGATGGCTTGCAGCGTGGCTTCGACCATGTCATTGATATGCTTATCGAGGTCGTCGGCTATGTCTTTCACCCCTGGGGGAGGAGGACGCTGCGGCACTGCTCTGGAAGTTGCTGTTGCTGTTGTAAGATTGTCGGGCATGAAAGAGTCTCCAACTTTGCTGTCGTGAGACGGTGCACAGTAGTTTTGGTCTGTACTGGGTATGCGCTCCTGCGGTATTCCACTACACTTTGGCCTTGCGAAGTGTCGAGTTGGAAACTCGGGCCGTCTTTTCGGTTGCAGTCTGAGCGCACGACAACAGGGCGGGGCGCTTGATCTTTGTGTCTAGTGGTTTTTTGCCTTCTGCTCGCTGGCTGTCGCAATAGTTTTTGTCCTTCGATTGTTTTGGAGCATTGGTGCGCACGTATACGCCAAAGCCTAATGAGGTGGCGCGCTCATGGCATGTGATTGATGCTGAAGGCAGGGTGCTTGGTCGTCTTGCTTCTGAGATCGCATCCCTTTTGCGCGGAAAGCACAAGCCTCAGTTCAGCTATCATGTTGACCTGGGAGACCATGTCATTGTTGTGAATGCCGACAAACTAGTGGTGTCGGCAGACAAGGCACGTCAGAAAATACATTATCGTCATACAGGGTATCCCGGCGGGTTGAAAGAGACGCGGCTGGGTGATGATCTGATCTCTCGACCACAAGAAGTGCTTCGACGTTCTGTGAAAGGGATGCTTCCGAAGAACCGTCTTGCCCGTAAGAGCCTGAAACGTTTGCGGGTCTATGCCGGCCCCGATCATCCGCATCAAGCACAGCTTAAGTCGATCTCGAACGAGCGTGAGGAGTCCTGAGGAATGCCTGCTCATTTGTGTCAAACCACGGGGCGGCGGAAGTCTGCTGTCGCTCGTGTCCGCCTGCGTGAAGGAACAGGCGTCATCAGCGTGAATGGTCGCTCGTTTGAAGACTATTTCTCTTCTGTTTCGCACCGTAGGATTGTGATATCGCCTTTTGATGCGGTTGATGCTTCTGCCCGCTATGACGTGGATGCCAGGTTGTCAGGAGGCGGTGTCTCCGGTCAGGTTGGCGCGCTTGTGCTTGGGATCGCGCGTGGTCTTGTTGAATTGGATGAAGAACTTCGTCCTGTTCTGAAGTCCCAGGGATTTTTAACACGGGATGCTCGTCGTAAGGAACGCAAAAAGTACGGTCTGAAAAAGGCCCGGAAAGCCCCGCAGTACTCAAAAAGGTGAGGCTTCGTTTTGGTACCGACGGTATTCGTGGGGTAGCCAACACCGAGTTGTCTGCCAGTTTGTCGCTTGCTGTCGGTGAAATAGTTGGGCGGGTTCTCGTGGAAAGTTCTGCGAAAGACCCGCTCTTTCTTTTGACGAAACCTGCTTCTGCAGGGATTTTGCCGCTTGTTCTCATCGGAGAAGACACTCGTCGTTCTTCTCCGATGTTGCGTGCTGCGTTGTCGGCGGGACTGGCCGCGAATGGCGTGGATGTCGTGTCTCTCGGCGTTGTGCCTACGGGTGCTGTTGCCATTCTCGTGCGTGAGATGCACGCGATCGGTGGGGCAATGGTCTCTGCCTCGCACAATCCTTCTCGGGATAATGGCCTGAAATTTTTTGGCATGAGCGGGCAAAAACTCACAGACCCGCAACAAGCCCGTATTGAAGCAGAACTCGACAAAAGGCTGGACGGGCAGCCGGAGACAAGACCGGACACACCTGTTGTTGGCTCGCGCTTTCGGAATAGCGAGATCGGGATGGTGAGTGTCGATGACGGTCTGGTAGACAAGTATTTGCACGCGCTCCTGCAGAGTGTTGAGACTCCGCTATCTGGCCTCCGCGTGGTGATCGATGCCGCAAACGGTTCTGCTTTTCGTCTTGGGGCGCGGGTTTTACGCGAAGCTGGGGCAGAGGTTGAAACCTTGTTTGACGTGCCGGATGGCGGCAATATCAACGCCTCTTGCGGGGCGACAGCACCGCACTCTCTTGCGCGTGTTGTGGTCGATCGTGGGGCTGATATAGGTCTGGCGTTTGACGGGGATGCAGATCGCCTTATCGCTGTTGATGAACAGGGCGCTGTGGTCGATGGGGACGGTATCCTGGCAGTTCTCGCGCTGGCGTTGCATGAAAAGGGTACTTTGGGCGGCGATGCCATTGTCGCCACTGTCATGAGTAATGTCGGTCTTTCTCTGGCGCTGCGGTCATATGGGATTGGTGTGCGCGAGTGTGCGGTTGGTGACCGTAATGTTTTGCTTTCTCTGGAGAAAGAGGGGCTGTACCTTGGTGGTGAGCAGTCTGGGCACGTGATTTTTCGTCATTTGGCACCGACGGGGTGTGGTTTGCTCACGGCCTTGCAATTGTGTCAAAGGGTAGTGATGGCGGGTGTTCCTCTGTCGGAGCTGTCAGGGGTGATGACGAAATATCCGCAGATATTGCGGAATGTCGATTTGGAAGACCGCGCGCGTTGTGACGAGGCAAAAGATTTTTGGCGTGAGGTAGAATCGGTACGGTCTGATCTGGGAGAGGTTGGGCGTCTTGTTGTCCGCCCTTCTGGGACCGAGCCAAAGCTCCGCATTATGGCGCAAGCACCTACTGAAGAGGCAGCAGAGGCGGCAGTCGCTCGCATTGAAGCTGCACTTGCTTATTTGTGAGAAGTCTTTTTCCGCTGTTCGGGTGGGGTGTAGTCTGCTTTTTCCCTGTTTTGTCTGCTGTTTGCGGGGTCTTCTGCTCTGGGTCCTCTTTTGTCCCCTTTTTCAGCATGAAAAGAGGGTATTCCCGTGAAATCGCCCCGTGGAAAGGCGGGTTTGCTTTTTTCCCGGTATTGTGGTGAGGGAACAGGATCGTAAGGTGTGGGGTGCAATCGGTGTTTTTGTACTACTGTACGGACTCCTGCATGCCGATCATGGAAGAGACGAGAAGAGAGCAGGGTGTGCGTACGTTGTTGTCGTACGTTGATGTTGTTGAAAAAAGCGCCTGACCTCTTTTAGAGGTGACGAGGAAGAAGGGGATTGAAAGACAGTTCTGACTGGCTTTCATATCGAAGATTCGGCGGGTGCCCCTCCGGCTTCCATGGGTCGTGACGGTTTCCGGTAAAACCGGGGAGTGATTCCCGAGACAAAACGGTGCCGATCGTGGTTTGTTGATCATGGTTTGATCATGATTAATGTCATGCTGGTTGGCTTGAGAGTTATGAGCCGATAAGTATGGGTTCTGGAACTCTGAAATTTCAGAGGAACCGTCCTGCTGCTCTACGCGTCTATTTGATGGAGACGCGCCGTCAACGTGTGTAGTCATCATGTGTTGGGAGCGTGTAGCGAGGAGAGAGCATGTGCGGCATTGTTGGTTTTGTGGGCGAGAAGCCCGCTCTGCCTGTCCTGCTTGATGGTCTGTCGCGTCTGGAGTACCGAGGGTACGATTCCGCAGGAGTTACCCTGCAGGGAAATGCTGGACTCCGGACAGTTCGAACAGTTGGAAAAATTGCTGACCTTGTGGGAAGTCCTGACTTGGCAGGCCTGCATGGGACAACAGGTCTTGGTCACACGCGTTGGGCAACGCACGGAAAGCCAAGTGAGGAGAATGCCCACCCGCACAGTGATGGCAAAGAATCGCTTGTCATTGTGCACAACGGGATCATTGAGAATCATCATGAGCTCCGGGCTGATCTGATTGGTCAAGGGGTATCTTTTCGTAGCCAGACCGATTCGGAAGTGATTGCTCATCTTTTGGGATGTCGTCAGATAAAGCACCCAGAAGAAGATCTTGTTGAGGCTGTGCGGGCGGTGATGCGCCAACTTGACGGAACGTTTGCTTTGGGGGTGATGTCAGCCCGTTTTCCTGGTGTGCTGGTCGGTGTCCGTCGTGTGGCTCCACTTATTGTGGGTATGGCGCAAGACTGCGCGCTTTTGGCCTCCGATATTCCTGCCATCTTGGCGGAGACTCGCGAGGTGGTTGTTCTGGAAGACGACCAGATTGTGGAGCTGACGACACAGGGAATTCGTCTTGTCGATGCTGAGGGCGAAGAACTGCCTGTGCGCACGAAGACGATTGCGTGGGATTTGGCTGCGGCAGAACGTGGAGGCTATGAGCATTTCATGCTGAAAGAGATCCACGAGCAACCGCAGGCTATTGCAGATACTTTGCGCGGTCGGATTGATCTTGCTTCAGGAAGACTTTTGCTCGACGAGCTGCGTATTGGCGATGAGGGGATACGCCAGATTGACAAGGTGTTCGTGGTGGGTTGTGGGACAAGTTACCACGCTGGGCTTGTGGCAAAGTATGCCATTGAACACTGGGCCAGGCTCCCCGTGGAGATTGATATTGCGTCGGAGTTCCGGTATCGAGATCCAGTTCTTGACGCGCAAACTCTTGTTGTGGGAGTGAGCCAGTCTGGCGAGACAATCGACACGATTGCTGCTTTGCGGTATGCCAAGGATTTACAGGCGAAGACGGTGTCAGTGACGAATGTCGTGGATTCCACGATGTCGCGCGAAACAGACATGGTGATTTATACCCATGCTGGTCCAGAAATTGGCGTGGCGGCAACAAAAACCTTTACCGCGCAGATTGCTGCGCTTGAGCTTTTTGCTTTGTATCTTGCCCAGTCGCTGCAGCGGCTTTACCCAGCGGAAGTGCGTGATCTTCTGCATCAAATGCAACATGTGCCTTCTCAGATCTCTGAGGTTTTTTCGCTTGATGAGGCGATTCTGGAGGAGGCGAAGACCTGGGCTGATGTTTCTGATGCCTTCTTCCTTGGAAGGGGATCTTCGTATCCCACGGCGCTGGAGGGTGCGCTCAAAATGAAGGAGATCTCCTATTTACACGCTGAAGGTTATGCCTCGGGAGAATTGAAACATGGCCCACTGGCCTTGATTGAAGAGGATGTTCCTGTGGTCGCAGTCGCCACAGATTCGCGTGTCAGCGCGAAGACCCTCTCAAATGTGGCGGAAGTTGAGGCTCGTGGTGGCCGTATCATCATGATTCGGAATGTGGGCAGTGATGATTTTGGTCTTTCCCCGGACACGCTCTTTGAAGTGCCTGCGACGCATGAGCTGTTCGCGCCCATGATTGACAGCGTTGTTTTACAGCTTCTTTCTTATCATGTCGCGACTTTGCGAGGATGCAATGTTGACAAGCCTCGCAATCTTGCGAAAACCGTAACTGTGGAATAAAGAACTGTGGAGTAAAGGAGGAGGACAGGCCCAGGCCTGTCCTCCTCCTTCTGGTGATGTGGGACTGGTGATGTGGGAAAAGAGTCGCGAAAAAGTTCCTTGCAGACCAGAGGGAGAAGAGGCCGGAGAAGGGACTGAAGGCAGGGCTCAGGAAGAATTGTAAGAGAACTACAAGGTGTAAGTGGTTCTTTTGTAAAAGCCTATTTTTCTTTTCGGAAGGGGGAATGTGAGAATTCCAGGATGAATCTTGCCTCTTCTGTGTTCGAGCGAAATCCGCGTCAACATACGGCAGTATTGCGTCCGGCCCGTATGGCCGCAGCCGATCGTGCTGCAATCGCGGCAGGCACACCGGGTCGCGAACTGATGGAGCGAGCGGGTGGTGCCTGCACTCGGGTTGCTGTGCGCCAGGCAGGGGGAATTGGGGGCGCACGTTTTCTTGTGCTTGCCGGTCCTGGGAATAACGGTGGGGACGGATTTGTCGTTGCCCGTCGTTTACGTGAGCAACGTGGCGCGGTGCGTTGTCTTTTTGTGGGTGATCCTCATGAGATACGAGGAGATGCTGCACTGCATGCTGATCTGATGCGTAGATCTGGTGTGCCTTTGTCGGTCGTTGACGGACAGAGCGCGCTTCCACCTGCTGATGTTGTGGTTGATGCTCTTTTCGGGACAGGGTTTCGTGGGGCGTTGACGGGTGCTGCTGCGGCTTTGGTCGATCGGCTTTCCCTGCTTCCCGAGAGTGTTCGAGTCGTGTCGGTTGATATGCCTTCTGGAGTGAATGGAAGGACGGGAGAGGTTTTGGGCCCTGTTGTGCGTGCCAATTGCACAGTGGCAGTACAAGCGTTGAAGCCTGGCCTTTTGCTGGGGGAAGGGGCAGAGCGGGCTGGAGAAATACATTGTGTGGATATTGGGATTCCTCTCCCGGAGCGTCCGGATGCCTGGTGTGCTGATCTGTCTACTGCGGTGAGTGCTGTACCGTTGCGTGGGGTTTCTGCTCATAAATGGCAGGCAGCTGTCTTGGTGATCGGGGGGTCTACGGGCATGACAGGTGCCCCGCAACTTGCTGCTCGTGCTGCTTTTCGTGCGGGCGCCGGCCTTGTGACCCTGGCTACCGCGCGTGTGGTGTCTGAAATCGTGCAGATGGGCACACCAGAAGTGATGACTGTTGCTTTGCCGGACGATGGGTCTGGGATAGGGCCAGGTGCTGACCAGTTTTTACGGGAACGTATACCGTTTGCCAGATATGGTGCGCTTGCTCTCGGAATGGGTTTAGGTCGCGCGGGCCATCTTCGAGCATTCGTGCAGTCGGTCTTGGCTGCTTCTCCCAATCCTGTTGTGTTGGACGCTGATGGTCTGAACGCGTTGAGACCGGATGATCTTGTTGCGGCGCGTGCTCCTCTTGTGCTTACTCCGCACGTAGGAGAGTTGGCTCGACTTGGGTGCGAGATTGGCGATGCTGCGGATCGTCTTGAAAAGGTACAGGCCGCGGCGCAGGCATGGGGGTCGGTCCTGCTTGCGAAGGGACCGGTCACGATTGTGGCAGCCCCGGGAGCTGTGCCAGTGTTTTGTACGTCTGGTACTTCTGACTTGGGAACTGCAGGGTCGGGAGATGTGTTGAGTGGGGTTATTGCAGCGTATATTGCTCGTGGGGCTTCTTTGCAGGATGCTGCGGTTGCCGGTGCATGCGTGCATGGTCGGGCAGGTTGGCGTGCGGCGACTCGGGGGGAGAGCCGGACGATGGAGCATTCTGTAGGGGTTGGGATACGACCTGGTTTTTCTCCTCTTTCCCGTGCTGTTTTTCGCCCTGTTGCCCGATGGATTGTGGCAGGGGATGTGATTGAGGAACTTGGGAGCGCGGAAATGCAATTGCGCGAGTGCACGGGGTGAATGGTGTGGATGTGTCTGGTTCTTTGATGGGTACGAGGCGTTTTCGTCCGTCGTGGTTGACTATTGACGATGGCGCGTTGAAACGCAATATCACAAAGTTGTGTTCTCTCGCTGGTGATGCGCGCTATTGCGCCATTGTGAAGGCGAATGCCTATGGGCATGGAGCACTTCGTGTGGCAGAGGCTGCAGTGGAGTGTGGTGCGGGCATGCTGGGAGTTGCCACTCTGGAAGAAGCTGTCGAGTTGCGGGAGGGGGGGATTGATGCGCCAATTTTATTGTTATCTGAGCCTTCGGAGGAGGTTTTGGCGGATCCTTATTCTCCGCTGCTTTCCTATGGGATAGAAACAACGGTGTATTCAGAAGTGGGGATTGTGGCGCTGGATGGGGCTGCGTGTGCGCATGGCACTGTCGCTCCTGTCCACCTCAAGGTGAATACAGGGATGAATCGAGTGGGTGTGCAGCCTGAGTATGTGTTGGCGTTGGCGAAGCGGATTGTCGTGGGGGAAGGGCTGCGTTTGGCGGGGGTTTGTTCTCATTTCGCAATGGCGGATACACCAGATGATTCCTTTACTTTG
Organism: Acidimicrobiia bacterium UBA2766; assembly: GCA_002352645.1. Taxonomy (GTDB): domain Bacteria; phylum Actinomycetota; class Acidimicrobiia; order UBA2766; family UBA2766; genus UBA2766. The sequence goes on from DEIU01000004.1 coordinate 60,434, forward strand.
TTGCAGGCTGATCGTTTTGATGCTGCTTTGGATTTGTTGGCAAGCGAGGGAATCTCGACGGGCGTCCGGCATCTTGCCAATTCTGCGGGCTTGCTTTCTGATCCAGTGAGATATCGATACGATATGGTGCGATGTGGGATAGCCCAGTATGGTTTCTCGCCAAGTGCGGCATTAGCCGGGCGTCTTTGTTTGGAGCCTGTGCTTTCTTTGCGGTCGCGGCTTGCTTTTGTGCGCCGGTTGCGCGCGGGGGAGGGGATCTCCTATGGCCACCAACATGTCGTTGACCGTTCTACTTGGATTGGGACAGTGCCACTTGGGTATGCGGACGGTGTGCTCCGCTCTTTGTCGGGGCGAGTGAATGTGCTGGTGAGAGGAGTGCCGAGGCCGATTGTGGGGAATATCACGATGGATCAATTCATGGTGGATTTGGGGGAAGCAGGGGGAGATGTTGGTGATGAGGTTGTTTTGTTGGGAAGGCAAGGGGAGGTGGAGATTACGGCGCAGGACTGGGCGCTTGCGCTAGATACGATTTCGTATGAAATCCTTTGTGGGATAGGGGAGCGTGTGCCGCGCGAGTAGGGGAAGATATGTTGTGAGAGAGATTTGTGCCGGAGTTCTCACCTCTGGGATAAAGGTTGGTCACTGGACACACCCTGATATTTCTACTGGGGTGACCGTTGTGGTTCCGTCTGTACGCGGAGTGTGTGCTGTTGATGTGAGCGGGGGATCTCCGGCGACGCGAGAAACTGATCTTTTGGCTTCTTGGCGACGTGTCGATCGCGTGGATGCCATTGTTTTTTCCGGTGGATCTGCATATGGGCTTGGTGCAGCGCATAGCGTGATGTTGGCGCTGGCGGCACAAGGGCAGGGTCATCGGACTTCTTATGGTTTTGTACCTATTGTTCCTGCGGCCTGCATTTACGATTTATTTTTTGCAGGAGTAGATGAAAACAGTGTTCCCCGGCACCCGCCAGTTGACGCGGGCAAAGCAGCCTTTGCCGCTGCGACTTCTTCGCCTGAATGGGGATGTGTAGGCGCAGGTGCAGGGGCAACAGTAGGAAAAACCTTAGGGTTTCGATCGGCCATGAAATCGGGGATAGGTGCGGCTGCACTTCTTTTTGACGGTCAGAATTTCGCAGCCGATAGTGCCTGTGCCGAAGTAAATGGTGGGCACGATTTGGCCCTTGGGGCTATTGCAGTTGTGAACCCAGTGGGAGACGTTGTTGAAGATGATGGTGCTGTGATTGCAGGTTGCCGTGCTTCTTCTTATATCCAAGCAAAAGCGTCCTGGGATAGTTTCCGGTCACAAGAGCGAGAAAACACTACTCTCGTTGTGGTGACCACGAACGCGGTTCTTGACGCAGCCGCTTGTTATGCTTTGGCGCGTACCGCTCAAGATGGGATTGGGCGTGCCGTGCGTCCTGCGCATACGCGTTATGACGGGGATGTGGTCTTTGCCTTGTCGACAGCGGACCTTTCCCGGACAGATGGTTTCTCCCACAAGCTTGTGGATAAAGCGGTGAATGAAAGCGCGGACCGTCTCGTTTCTCAGGTGCCAGATGTTGTTGGTGCTGCTGTGCGTCATGCTGTACGTTCTGCCACCTCAGTCGAGAGCATGCCGAGTGTGCATCTCCAGAAGAAGTGATTCTGGGTGGAAATGTGCGGCAGGTTGGCGTTTACAGAGGCTCACTACAGAGATTTTTCAGATTGTGTGTTGGCCGAAGATTATTTTGTGGCGGTCGAGTAAATCAGGATGCCGGCTTTCCCGAATGCTCCGAACGGCATGAGTAGAGAATCTGGTTTGCGCAGGCCGAAGGGCAGATATCAGGAATGTGAAAATGGATGTTACTGACGCTTTTGCATGGCTGGCTGAGAAGGCTGGGAGTTGTACACGCTGCACACTCTCGCAAACCCGTACGAATGTGGTATTTGGTGATGGCAGTCCAACAGCCGATTTGATGTTTGTGGGTGAAGCACCCGGGCAAAAAGAGGACGAACAAGGAATTCCCTTTGTTGGTCGATCAGGCCAACTTCTGAACAAACTTGCGACGGAAGTGGGCATTACCCGTTCTGAAATCTACATAGCGAATGTGTTGAAGTGCCGACCTCCTGCAAATCGTAATCCACTTCCCGAAGAAATTCAGGCATGTACACCTTTTTTGGACCGTCAGATTCGGTTTATTAAACCTGCTGTCATTGTGCCGCTTGGGAATTTTGCAACGAAGTATTTGCTTGAAGAAAAGCAGGGTATTACTCGTTTACGCGGCCAATGTTTTCCCTGGCGCGGTGCTGTGGTGATTCCGACTTTCCACCCTTCGGCGGCAATTCGACCAGGGGGCGGGGCGAGACTCGCGGACATGCGGCGCGACTTCGCTTTGATTCGACGTACCATCGATGCAGCGCGTCATCGGACGAAGGAGCAGTCTGACTCTTATTCGAGAGACGCGCATGGGGAGTCTCTTTTGGCGTCTCCCCATGACCAATCAGAAATGACAAGAGACAAGGAGGCTGTGAGCTTGTCTGGTGAGACAAATGCCAGTGAGCCCATGGCTTCGTCCCTGTCTCCTGTAGTGACGCCTGTCGATGTTGATCTCACCGTGCCGACGGCGCCCGACACGCCGGTGGAGGCATCACGCCATGCTGGACAGCTGGGACTGTTCTAATCAATTGCACCTGACAAGTTCTTCTTGCGACGCCACTATTGCGTTGGGGCGGATGCTTGGAAGTCTTTTCGAACCTGGAGATATCGTGATCTTGGGCGGAGAGCTTGGTGCGGGCAAAACTGCATTTGCATCAGGTGTCGCTGCTGCATTCGATGTTGAGGACATTGTGTGGAGCCCTACATTTGTTTTGTGCAGAGAGCTGGCCGGAAAGGAAAAACTGCTTCATTTGGATCTGTACCGGCTCGATACTTTGGGAGAACTCGAAGATCTCGGTCTGTCGGAACTGATCGACTCAGGAGCGATTTTGCTCGTGGAGTGGGGAGACGTTGCTGCTCCTGTGTTTGGGGCGCAACGTTTGGAGGTCTCGTTTCATTACCCGCCGGAAACAGTCACCCCAGATGAAGTGCATGCGGAAAACTCCAGTCAGGATCTCGCGCTTTTTTTGGGAGAACCGTGGGAAACGCGCCGCTTGTTGGGTCTTCGGTCCTATGGTTCTGCTTGGCAAAGGCGCTGGGGGGAGATTGCGAAAAAAGTGGAAGAATGGCAAGGCCTATGGCGCGTGCAGTGAAAACAGATGTTTTGTCAGCTTGGATACAGATGTTGTGGGAGCTTGGAGGTGAAGCATGCTATTTCTAACCATTTCGACTTCCACAGAACAGGGAATGGTCGCCATTGGTTCGAGCGAACGTGTTTTGGCGAGTGCTTCTGTGGGAAAGGCACAAGCGCAGGGCGAATTTTTGACTCCTGCGATCGAGTTTTGTGCCTGCCAAGCCCAGGTTGATTTGAGGCAGATTGCCGGTGTTGCTGTGGATCGAGGTCCGGGACTTTTCACGGGGTTGCGTATCGGCGTTGCGACCGCAAAAGCCATTGCTTTGACCTTGTCTGTTCCGATGGTGCCGCTTGAATCGCTTGACCTTTTGGCTTTTGCTGCCCGTGTGGCTCGCCGTCCCATCTGGTCTTTACTTGATGCCCGCCGCGGAGAGGTGTTTGCCGCGCGCTACCGACCAACTCCAGGAGGAGTGGAACGCTCTTCAGACTATAGGCTGGCGACTCCAAATGCTCTTGTTGGGGATCTGATGACCGAAACAGAAGATGTGCTTTTAGTGGGGAATGGGGCTTGCCAATACTATGACGTTTTTTCTCGTCTGAGCGGGGTCACCGTCGGCGATGTTGGCCTGGCACACCCAACTGCTGAGTCTGCTTTGGGTCTTGCCTGTTCCCGCTTCACTTTGGAAGAGTTCAGCCCTCCATCGGGTGTTGTGCCGTTGTACCTGAGGAAATCGGATGCCGAGATTAAATGGGGGACTCGGCGTGAAAGTATTGGTGTCTGAAAAGTCTGTTGTTTCTGCTGGGGATCGTGTCGCTGGTGTTGAGGACAATCTCAAGATCGGGCAGATGCGCCGGCGAGACCTTCCGCGTGTCCTGGAAATTGAACGTGCAGTCTCATTTTCTCCTTGGAAACGAGAATATTTTCTCTCGGAAATGGGGCTTGTTCAGACGCGTTCCTATCAGGTCGCGAGAGTGCAAGCAGGAACTGTTCCAACTGTTGTGGGATATGGAGGCGTCATTGTGATCCGCGGGCGGGGTCATGTAAGTAGGCTTGCTGTTGCACCTGCCTGGCAGAATCGTCAAATTGGTACGGCACTTCTTCTCTGTCTGACTTGTGAGGCTTTGCGGCGCGGGGCGAAACAAATAACGTTGGAAGTGAGAATATCAAACCAGATAGCCCAATATTTGTACGCGAAATTTGGTTATCGAGTGATGGGACGGCATCGGAATTATTATGAGGGGGAGAGGGACGTCAATGATGCGATTATTATGACAGTGCCTGAAGTCGACGCCCCTGTTTCTCTCGCCCGTTTGCGAATGCTTGTTTCCTCTTTGGCAGGGACTGCAGTGCCAGAGACTTCTAGTGTGTATTGGTAGTATTAGTGACCTTTTACTCTTTCGTGCGCGTGCTGATTTTGCATGCGGGACGGTTCAAAGCACTCTGGGGTTTGGAAATAGGTACCTTTTCCTGCTTTTGTGCAGGTAGTGGTGCTGCAACACTGCATGACACTGCATTACTATGACGCGAATGCTGCGTACAGACCACTGGCATAAGGGGTATTTCTACAGGCGCCGGTTGAGATGCGGCACTGGGTTTGTGCGTGCGGTGTGCGCGCAGACGGTAGTGACGCTGCGAATCGAAAGGCCGGAGCGAGGAGAGAGAACATGTCGTTGATTCTCGGGATCGAGACTTCCTGCGACGAGACGGCCGCGGCTGTTGTAGAAGATGGTCGTATTGTGCATTCTGATGTAGTGGCCACACAGTATGAGATACATTCTCCTTTTGGAGGAGTTGTGCCAGAACTTGCGGCCCGGTCGCATGTGGAACGGATTGACACCGTGATCCAAGATGCTCTGACAGCAGCCGGCACTTCAGTTCCGGAACTGGATGCGATTGCTGTGACTGTGGGGCCGGGACTTGCGGGAGCTTTGCTGGTGGGTGTGTCTGCTGCCAAGGGGTTGAGCGTGGCATCCGGCGTGCCTCTTGTCGGAGTGAACCATCTTGAGGCTCACGTTTACGCCAATGTTGTTGATAGTCCGGATTTCAAGCCGCCTGCGATTATTCTTCTGGTGTCAGGCGGCCACACAATGCTTCTCCGCATGGCAGAAGACTTGTCTTTCGAGCTGCTGGGGCAAACGCTCGATGATGCGGTAGGAGAGGCCTTTGACAAGGTAGGCCGGCTTTTGGGGCTCGGGTATCCCGGTGGCCCGATGATCGATCGTTTGGCAGGTCAAGGAGATCCGCGTGCGATCAAGTACCCTCGTCCGTTATGGAAAGACGGATATGATTTTTCTTTTAGCGGGCTGAAAACTGCAGTCGTGCAGTCTTTGCGCCGCGCGCAGGCCCGTGGTATTTCGTTGGAGGAATCCGATATTGCGGCTTCTTTTCAGGAGGCTGCGGTTGACGTTTTACTGGAAAAGACAATGACTGCGGTGCGTGATACCGGCCTGAAGGTTGTGGCGCTTGCAGGGGGCGTCGCTGCAAATTCTCGTCTGCGTTTGCGGGTCATGGAGGCGTGTGTCCAAGAAGACGTGGCATGCTTCATTCCTGATCGCAGCCTCTGTGGAGATAACGGGGTTTCGATTGCTGCTTGTGCCTATCGTCGTGTGGCGCAGGGAGATTATGACAGCCTCGACCTTGGTGTCTGGCCTTCGTATCGTTTGGGGGCATGACAAACTTGCGCAGTGCTTTTTGCGTTTGCCTGTCTTTTTGGATTT
>DEIU01000087.1 GCA_002352645.1 Acidimicrobiia bacterium UBA2766
CTTGCGCGTACAACACAAGACCAAGCGGTTTTCAGGCATCGCCTGTTCGAAACACCAAGCCAGGAAAAACCAGACCAGTTCGGCAGTCCAACAGGGCCGGTTTCTCTTCTCACGCCTGAAGTCATGATAGGGGAGTATTCTTACGCCCCCAGAAAAGCAGGACAACGCACAGTCCGCCTTCCTGCCGGCTGGGGAATTCCTGATCTTGTGCTCGTTCAAGCCGGCGCCGAAGCAGACAGCGCACAGGGCAGTTCCCACGCCCACCTGCGCACTCGCACAATGCCCGAGGGCATGTCCGGGGACCTTTGGGACAGGCAAGCTCTCGTTCCCCACGCGATTACGAGCCTGGGGTCTGATTCTTTCACGGTCAGTTCCCGCCTTCACCAGCCCAATGTCACTTACAACTTCATTGCGGTGCGCACGGGCAACACCAAGTCTTTTGATGACTATTTCGCATACGGCACCTATAACGGCAAAGACACAGCGCGCGAGATCTGGTTGCAGGGGGCACCGCCAACAGGCGGTGCCGAGGGGGGAGGAAAAGAGGAAAACCCTCTTGCCTCTTGGCAACCCGATCTCGTCGTTGTGACCGGTGAATCTGTGGCACCTGCGGTGTATCACACAGCCTCGATGGGTCCCCTCACCAATACATCTCATACTTTTGCTCCCGTTCCTGCCCGCACAAACGCCATCACACGCCTCGTTGCAGGGGGATTCCAGGTAGGAAGCGATAGCTCTGTGAACCAGGCGGACATGCGCTACCACTGGTTTGCCCTACGGTCGCTTCCGGGCGTCTTTACCCAAGGCCGCTATCAGGGGAATCATCGAGACTGGTCACAAAGACCCGACGCGACGCACACAGTGCAGCTTTCCGGTGAAGGGTTTCGTCCTGAATATGTGTGGGTCAATCGCTCCTACGGTGACCCCGGGCATCATCGTTTCGACCGCCTCGAAAGCTATCCGGCGCACGCTTCCCAAAACATGGGCAACATCCCGGAAGGGGGTTTTCAGGGGGGAACAGACCTGCAAGCCGGCTGGATTCGCGACTCCACGATGAACGGGTTCATCGTGGGAAAAAACCTGAACACGCGACGCTCCCAGTACCACTATTTTGCGCTCCGTTCCACACCGGCAAGCAGCGCGGCCATCCAGATTGCAACGCCTGTGAACCGGGAAATCATCCAGCGGTCCATCCCCCAGGCTGCAGGAAAACGGGGAAAAGGCAAAGCAAACATCCCTGTTACAGGACGTTATCAAGGGATGCCTGCAGGTGGCACGATAGAAGCCCGATGGGCAGGAGGAGCCTGGCAGATACTGGACCCGGGTCCAGCAGAAGGAAAATTCAAAGGGGTCCTGCGCGACCAGCTGCAAGGACAAGGCAGGCTCGAAGTTCGTTTCGCGGCGAACCATGCCATCACCGATAGTGCCCGGCAGGTGGGCATCGGGGATATCTTTGTGATCGCAGGTCAATCCAATGCGTCCGGGTATGGAGCAAGCCTGCAGCAGTATTCCCCGCACCAAGGCACAGAAGCCTCCCTTTTTGGCAACGACAATACCTGGAAGTCTCTCGCTGACCCGCTCGATTCTTCGGTCGGCCAAATCGACCGGATCAGCCGCGACACGGCAGGAGGACACTGGGCTTTGCCGCTCGCGACCTTCCTTTTGGCAGACCAGCAGTGTCCTGTGGGTTTTGTGCCCGTCGCAAAAGGCGCCACCCTGATCAGGCAATGGGCACCTTCCAACAATCCGCAAAGTTTGTACGGAAACATGAAGCAACGGGTACAAACACTTGGCCACGGTGCGACAAAAGGCAAGATCAGGGCAGTCCTTTGGTGGCAAGGAGAAGACGACGCCCTCCACAACACAAGCGAGGCAGACTATCGTTCCCGCCTGCAAGACCTCGCAACACACATACAGCAAGACTTTGCCGCACCTCTGCTCGTCGCGAGAATTGGCAACCTCCCGCGCAGCATGCCAGAGAGCATTGACTCCATACGTCACGCGCAATTGCACGCACACAACGAAGCAGACAACATTCTGGTCGGCCCGGATCACTATGACATTTCATATGACAATGCCGGGGGTGATGGCCTGCACATTGGGTCTGATACCGACCCAGACGGAAGCGCTGACCTGCGTCTTTCGGCCTTGCGCTGGTGGGCAGCTCTCGACGGGCAGATCTATCAAGGCGGCCACGACGGCCAGGGACCCCAATTTGCTTCAGCCAAAATGCACCCGGCAAATGGGCAAGTCGTGGTGTCATTGGCAAACGACTCCGGCGCGTTACGGGCCGGAGACACCCTCAGCACAGCGCCATGGAATGTGACCGTCGATGGAGTTTCTCTCGCGCTCTCGGCTGTGCACTTGACACGAAACAACACCGTTATTTTGACGCTCGCACAGCCCCTCTCCCCCGAAAACACAGCCGAAGCAGAAATCAGGCTGTCCTTTGCGCAGGGCCGCAGCGGGGACGGGACCATTGTGCCCACTGACAGCCTGGTGATCAACGGTGTGTCGGTCCTGCTTCCCTTGCAGCCTTTCCTCAATGAAAAAGTCTTGGTACAAGCACCCGCGGACTGAGTGTGAGCGTTGCACTGCCTTTTTGTCCCGCCCTTCGACTGTCCGGTGTCCGGTGTCCGGTGTCCGGCAAAAGATCACCAAACACTTGGAAAACAAATAAAACGCCACTGTTCTACACATGGGGAAGCAAGCGCACGCCCAGCACGCAGGGGACCTGCACCGCACTGCACGCCGTCTTTTTGTCGTCTTTGCCAGGTTTTTCCGCGTCTTTGTTGATACACACTCGACTGCACAAGCAATGGAATACAGCGCCGGGCAAAGAAAGACTGGCAAAACGGTCGATGAAACCTCATGATCGATAGGGTGGAAACGACAAATACAGCACTCGTGAACAAGAGCGTGATACTTGCCGAAAAATTAATGCTGCGGTCACGAGAGCTTGAAACAAAACAAGAACGCAAAGCGAGAGAACAGCTCAACGCACTCGTGTGCGACCCTGAAGGAGTGTTCTTCAGCATCCGCCTACTTGACCGGGCATTCCGTCCACGCGATCCTCGCCGGGCAGGTGCGCTCGTCACGAGAACACTCGACCCGCTTCCCTCTTTTCTCTCCCCTGCGCAGCGTTTTCTCCTACGAGCCTTTCAGCGCACATGGAAAATCGCCCCGTCTCTCGCGGTACAACTTTTCGTTTCCCAACTACGCCGGGAAACCCAACACCTCATTCTCAAGGGAGAATCCCGCCCATTGCAGCGATATCTCGCGACACGGCGTGCGGAAGGAGTGCAGGTAAACCTGAACCTGGTAGGAGAAGCAGTGCTTTCTGCCACAGAAGCAGAAAACCTCATCCAACGCTACGAAAGAGCACTGGGCGAGCCCCATGTGGAAGCAGTTGCGGTGAAACTCTCCTCCATCGTGGCACAGACCCATCCGCTTGCCTCTGACACGGTTGTCGACAAAGGCATGCAGGCCTTGCGTCGTCTCTACCGGGCCGCGAAAGACAAGCTTGTGACGTTGGACATGGAGGAGTACGACGATCTCGACCCAACCGTTGAGATATACAGCAGAGTTCTCCTTGAAGATGAGTTTCTGCACTGCACACATGGCATTGCACTGCAAGCCTATCTGCCTGATTCTCTCGCGATCGTGCATCGCCTCGCGGATCTGGGCGCGCAGCGCACTGCTGCGGGCGGCGCACCGCTCCGCCTCCGCCTCGTGAAAGGGGCAAATCTCGCGACAGAGGCATTGAAAGCCGCGCAACATGGCTGGTCGCAGGCTCCTTTTCCCACAAAAGCAGACGTGGACGCCAATATGAAAATCCTGCTGCATACCTGTTTGGAAGAAAGCACAGCACCGTCTCTCCATGTGGGAGCGGGCAGTCATAATGTCTTCGACATCGCGTACGCTCTCACGCTCGCGCAAGAAAACGGCACACTGCATACCCTCACCATCGAAATGCTCGAGGGCATGGCGAACCCTCTCCGTCGCGCCATCGGAGAAATCGCCCCAAAAGTCCTTGTTTACGCGCCTAT
>DEIU01000084.1 GCA_002352645.1 Acidimicrobiia bacterium UBA2766
GCTACTTTCTCAGGGGTCTCTTTTATGCCGCATTCCCCCGCCCCTTACGCGCGCCCTTTCCGTACTTCGGCGCAAAACGCGGGGGAAGTCCTCTGCGAGATCCTTCAGGCTCGCCTCTCCAGCCGACATGACGGTCAAGGTGGTATCGAAGTCTTGGCGGAGACGGTCGTAGATTTTTCCCATCACACCTTTGTTTTCTTTTTGCCCATACGGTGTGTTGGTGGGCTGTGTCCTGTCCAGTTTACTGCCACTTGCCAGAGGCTTCCCGGAGTTCACTTGTGCGAGCCAGTCCCGGATCTGACCATCCGTGAACCAGTCGGGTTCCTCTCTACCCGTTTCCAAACCGACGGCACGCACGTCTGGATATGGCATGGGACATGCAGGACAGCCATCGTGGTACCACTGCCGTAAGGTCGTGAGGTCTTTCCCGACACGGCGGGCAAGTCCCTGCAAACCGAGAAGACCAAAAGCCACAAGCGCATCCTCGACCTCATGGCCTTCAACCGGACCCAGGTTTTTTTCTTCTTGTTGTTGAGAAGCCACGAGCGCACGTTCGATTTGGGTGTCCCAAATTTTCGCAAGGCCATCCCAGCTTGCGGTGATGACGCGGGTGCCATCGCAGTCGCCACCCCACTGTCATGGTGGAGGGGATGGAGAGGTCGATTGTGATGGGGGTGTTTGTCAGGATTGTTGTTCGCAGTGGTGGCGGTGTCGGGGGTGTTGTTCGTGATGAGGGAGAAGAGGGTAAAAAGGGTGAAGGCGTTAAGGAAAAATGTGCGGGGAGTGGACAGTTTGGGGTTGGGTGGTATGGAGTAGATCACCCCAGGGTTCTATCTACGAGTGAGTGTGTTCTTCTACGGATACAAATATGGGTACACATACATCCTGATAGTTTGCATGTTTTTATCCTGGTTTGGTGTTACAGAAGGGAGAGAAGGGGTGGGAGAGTTTCTTGTTGGATGGGGGGGAGAATAACGACTATGAGCGAATTCGCAGTCACAAGCACGCGCAGACACACCTGGTTCGACGACCCCGCACAGCCCTTGACGGCAAGCTTCCCACCACATACTGCCAACAAGCATGACCAGAACGACAACTAGTACCGCACACTACAAAAGTCCTCGCGTAAGCTTGCGGTTTCTTTTCAGGTGAAGACACGGCATCGCATAACTCAACAAAAAAGTAAAAGTTCCGTACAGTCGAACACGCGATCGCGCACGCGGGACAGATCTTTGTGGTTTGGAATCGGGATCTCTCCTACATCTGCCTGAAACTCGCTGTGCGATCCGCTTCATGGAGGCACACACGACTGAGCGAAGCCCGATGGCTGCTACGCAGCATACAGACGAAGAAAAACCACAAATTCCACGCTCAGCTTGCCTTTGCGAAGACAGGCAAGCTCATCATGAGGGCGAGACCCGCCCTGCCGAAAAAAGCCTGGAAAAAGCCCGATTTGCGACAAGGAAAACAAGAGGGGATGCGAAGCCTCCCCTCCTCCTCTTTTGGGGTTGCAGCGAAGTTTCAGCAGAAGCTCTTGCCGCAGCCGCAAGATCGCTGTTCGTTCGGGTTCGTGATAGCGAATCCCGCGCCTTGCAGGCCGTCATCCTTAAAGTCCAGTTCAGCACCCGTGAGGTAGGGGAAGGACTCTGGGTCTACCAGGACTCGCACACCCTCTCTCTTCGACACGATATCGTCTTGTGATACTTCCGAATCGAAGTACATCTCATACGACAGACCAGAACAGCCCCCGGGACGAACAGCCACACGCAAAGAGAGGTCTTCGTTCCCTTCTTCGGTGATCAGTTCCCGGATTTTCGCCGCGGCAGACTGGGACATTACCATCCCTACAGCCTGGTCAGGCACCGCGCTTTCCACCGTTGATGTTTGTTCTGCTCTCATAGTGCCTGCCATCTCAGTTTCTCCTCACCAACAAGTTTCTACCTTGCTCTCTTTTTACTCTCTTTACGAGATAAGAGCACTGCATTGTTCTATGCCCTTGTCAAAACCACAAAACTCGACAAGCCGGCCTCCAGTGGACTCCAGGACACCGGTCACGATGCCTTCATGCAAGGAGCACACCAGATCCGGATACGCCTGCGCAAGTGCTCGAAAAGGACAATTCGCGAATAGAAGCGAGGCTTCATCAACTGCTGGTTCAAATCCCAGCTTGTCCATTTCTTCGACAAGAACTTTCATCCCAACCGCCTTCGCGTCAAAGGCGTTCTCCCCAGTTTTCTCTACACCGGTATCTGCGGTCTTTCGGGCGATCCTGCAATCAGGTGAAGTGTTATTTTCTCCGGATACCAGATCTCTCCCTGCACACCGCCCGACTTCGAGGGCAGCTCCGATCGAGAGGTCTTGCCGGCAACAGGTTTCCGCAAGCAAATGTGCCAAGAACTCGTAGCCGCCGACAGAGGGCCGCAATTCGATGTCTGTTTTGACCGCTGTATAGCGGTGTTGCGGACGACCAACAGTCCCCTGCGGCCTGGTGTCAAGACGCACCAAATCGGCGTTGTAAAGATGGTCAAGATGAGGACGGACAGTGTTCGGGTGCAGATGAAAAGCACCCGCCACTTCTGTAATAGTGACTGGCTGATCCCGCTCGCACAACCAACAATAGATCTGAAAGCGAGTCTCGTCTCCGAGCGCTTTCAGTACTGGACGCACGGATACATCCACAAAAACTTTCCTCGCCGTCTTGTCTCGAGCACTCGCTCGATAGCCCTGTTCGCTCACTCCTTCTCGGCCCCACCCCCGGGTAGCCAGGCTTCCAGAACCGGACAGAACCACTTCGCATTTGGACTATCCTCAGGCCAGGCATCCCGGCCATTCTTTCACCTGTTTTCGCCTGATACCCATTCACTTGGGCATTGCACGAGAGAACTCTCGACAGATAAGCACCGACAGGCACTCTCTCGTACTCTTCCCAATCACACCTATCCACTAAGACAAACACCAGGATTCACGCGAAAACACTGGTGCCGAAACCGCACTGCATGCTTTTGGCACCCGCAGAGGCAATCGATACCGCCGGCATCCAGGGCTTACGCACATCTCCACCAGCTGAATTTGTCAGCAAAATCATTTTATGGGACACGAACGCAAGGCTTCCGTCACACAAAACTTATCAGGAATTCTCTCTATTTTTCAAGGTTTGCTTGTAATTTATTCAGAGGAGCATTCCATGAACGAAGAGTAAAAAAAGGGGACGTTCCATTTTTCGGCAATGCAGATGCTGCACATCTCCCAACAAACGGACATAAACTATGCACGCAGATTCCGCCCTATCACACGACGATCTCCTGTCAGTCTTACGTGGAGTCATTGACCCAGAACTAAATGACAATGTCGTCGACCTTGGCATGATCCAACACGTCACAATGAACAACACAGGCCATGTGGACGTGTATATCGCGCTCACTACCATCTCCTGCCCTCTGCGCTCTCAATTAAAAAACGAAATCGTTTCCAAACTCAGCGGGTTCCCTGGGGTCTCAAGTGTCTCGACCCACTTCTCCGAAATGAGCCCTGAGGAAAAAAGCGCACTCATGAGCCGGGCACGCTGGAAAGCCCGTACTGACGCCGAACGCACAGAAATTTCTCCTGCCACGCGCACAATCGCCGTCTCAAGCGGCAAAGGCGGGGTCGGCAAGTCCACAACAACAGCAAACCTCGCCCTCGCAATACGTGACCAAGGCTTTTCTGTTGGCATCCTAGACGCAGATATTTGGGGATTTTCCATCCCTCGTATCTTGGGAATCCGCGAACGTCTCACGGGCAAAGAAGGGAAAATTGACCCCATAACAGGGAAAGGTATCAAAATTGTGTCGATGGGATTTCTCGTCGATAAAGAAGAAACAGCACTCATGTGGCGCGGGCTTGTCCTCACAAAAGCAGTCGAACAGTTCTTAAAAGATGTGCGTTGGGGACAACTTGATTATCTTCTTGTCGACATGCCTCCTGGCACCGGAGACGTGCAAATGGGCTTGTCCCGTCTTCTCCCCCAAGCAGAAATGCTCGTCATCACCACACCCCAAGTTCTCGCACGAAAAGTCGCCATACGAGTCGCCGATATGGCGCGACGCTCACACCAAAAGGTCATCGGAGTTATCGAAAACATGTCAGGGTTCACCTGCGAACATGGAACCCACTACGACATCTTCGGGTCTGGGGGCGGGGAATGGCTCGCCGAAAATATCAATGTCCCTCTTCTAGGGAAAATCCCGCTTGAGATCCATACAAAAGAGACAGCGGAAAAAGGACCGGTTGTGCTTTCCACGCCAGACTCCGCAGCGGCACAAGCCTACGTGAAAGCAGCGAAAAAACTCACTTCCGAACTCCTCCCCCCCATCGAAATGGCAGGGTGTACCGCGCGTATCGAAGACCTTGTCGAAAGTGTGACGGGATCTTAAGCCCAAGACGCTCCAGACCCCCTACACAAAGCTGTTACCAGAGCGTTCTCTCCTGGGAAGACACACTCACAAACAGGCCTTAATCCTGCGTCTCAGGCAGAAAGAAAAACCCAAGATAATAGTTCAGTTCCGCTATCGATTCGTGCACATCTTCGATTGCACGATGCACCTGACGTTTTTTAAACTCAAGACCCCATTTTCGCCGAAGTATCTCTTTAAAAGAGGAAACATCAATCACACGATAATGCAAAAGTTCGGCGAAATTCGGCATATAGGTATGAATAAAACGGAAGTCTTGCCCAATTGAATTCCCGGAAAGAATAATCTTTTCTCCCGGAAAGTGTTGCTTTGCAAAAAGCACAAGTTTCTCTTCTGCGGCCTCAAGACTCTCACCAGCAGGAATACGATCCAATAAGCCACTTACTGCGTGCGTGCGCTGGTTCCAATCATCCATCGCCAGGAGCACCTCTTCCGGCTGGTGCACAACTGCCTCAAAAGACGCCAGAACGCTGAGATCAAGATCGGTGACAACCGCAGCCACCTCAATAATCACACACGTCTCAGGATCGAGTCCTGTCATCTCCATATCGAGCCAGAACAATTTGTCCACTTCTCGGCCTTCTCCGACACCAGTTCGCGCCGCATAACGGCATATCATTTCACGCCAACTTGTGCCCGTGGCCAAGCGGTTCCCGCTCTATACCAGCAGCACATGCTCCCTCTGAGAAGAGAGGAAGATAGCAGTCGCTGTCTTCCTTCACCCTATCAGCAGCACAATTCTCCTGCGACACACTCATGAATATCTTGCGAAAGTCCGGCTTTTTCCCTGCCGTAAAAGCATGGGAAAAAAGCAACGATACTATCTGCAAAAACCCTGTCCATACCCACGAAAATCGCAAAAAGTTTCGAGACAGACAACCCGACAGGAAAAAAACTCGCACTGTTTTCCCGTCGCTCGGGAAATCTTCTCCTTGGTTTCCCCAAGTTCATCAAACGGCCAGGCAATGCCCTCAAACACGTGTCACAGACGCGAGGTCTCGGGCAAAAGCAGCCACTGTCTCAGAAGCTATCTCGATCTCGTGATCGTAGTGCTTGTGCGCCACTCTGAGCGCACAGGGGGCAGAAGCTTCAATCCGCTCGCGTTGCGCAGGCGTCAGGGGAAAACGCAGATAGTGCACTGCCGAGGTCGTACGGTCAGTCGACCTGCCCTCCTCACCTTTTCCGGGCACAATCTCTCCATCCACGATCAAGACGACAGATGACTCGACTCCGATGAGCTTGGGCAACCATGCGCGCAAAGCCTCGTCACTGGTCAGTGCAATCATCATGACCGCGGAGAGCTCATACGCGCTGGGAAGCAAGTCAGCGTAAACCTTGATTTCCTGGCGAATTGCTTCCTCATCCACGATACGCTCCGCGCGGACCATCTCCTGCACCTGATAGCGCACAGTATCGGGGTTCTCAAAGGAAAAAGTAATAAAAGGGCCGGCAGATATCCTGCGGAGTTCTCGTTCTTTTATCATGCGAGCACGCACTTCCGGTCGACGCCTCTCATAGGTCACGAGATCGTCAATCTGCTCGACAGTGACAAAATAGGGTAGCTCTTCCTCAGTCATGGTCTTCGTCCTCTTCCAAACCATATGCCAATGCCAAAGCCTGCATTGGGTGCATCGGGTGCGACAGCCCCTCTTCCGTCAAGGCCACATTCGCAAGATGACACTCGCCGACAAGCACATTTGCCTCAACAACCCGCATTTTCTCTGCTGTTGGCGCAATAATTTTTTTCGCCATCTCCACATTTTCTGCACGGTATCCCCAAGTACCGTCAATCCCCGCACAATCTTCCACTATTGACACGCTTGTGCCTTTGACCAAACGCAGCAGATCACGCCCCTTATAACCTTTTTCTTGTGCGCGCAAATGACAAGGCGCATGGTAGGCAACTTTTCCAAGGGATCGCGCAAAGTCCTCTCTTATCCCTCCGTTGCGTCGCAGTGCGTGCAAATAATCTTCCGGCGCGGTCACTGCCGCCGCGACCTCTTTCGCCTCAGGCGTTTTCAACGCCTCGGGGTATTCTCTTTTCAAGAGATAGCCACAGGTCGGCTGCGACACAATAATCTTCCGGCCTGCCTTCACTGCGGGATACAACGCTTCCACATTATGACGGGCCCGTGTCAGAAAGCCCTGCACGTCTCCTCCGTCGAGCGAGGGCATTCCACAGCAACGCGCGCTTGTTGCACACTCCACATCACACCCGTTATGCCGCAAGACACGTACCAAAGACTTGCCTACATCAGGAGTTTGATACTCAATCACACAAGTCGCAAAAATCGCCACAGACCGTCCGGTAAGCGGCGTCGGGTCTGAAACCTCAGGAGCAAGTGAAGGTTCCGGCACACTCTTGCCGTCACTCTCTCCTTCGTCCTTCCCGTCAGAGACATGCGCAAGAGCCTGCAATTCCTCTGGAGAAGGCGCAAGGAAGCTCGGTACTGCAGTCGTCACAGGAGCATCTGCAGCGATAGAAGGCATCGCAGCTTCCTCTTCCGGAGTCACATCCAAAAAAGATGGCCGCCCCGTTCCTTCAGCATTTTCAGCCTCCACCTTCTCCTGAAAAGGCGTTGTGGGCTCAAATCTTCCTGATTTCTTCCACCAGACAGTAAAACGTTGTTTGGCATAAGAAGGAAGAAGCCTGGAAGCCGAAATACCTGTTACTTTTTCCATGACCTTGCGCACAGGCCCATTCGGCTGCAAGGTCGGATTCGCGAGAAAAGAAGTGGCAGTTGCCAAACGACCCGTTGCGTCAGTGGCAGCGAGAAGCTTGTGTCCGACGCTTTTTGCTTTGCCGTTCGTGCGTGCAGCAAGGCCACGCAACATCAAACGTGGGAAGTCAAGCTCCCACTCATGGGGAGGAGTGTAGGGACACTTGATATAGCAAAGTTTGCACTGGTAGCACTCGTCGACGACTCGATCTTGATCGGCGGGAGAGAGCTTCGGCTCAATTCCATCTGTCTTCTTATCGATCAAGTCAAACAGGGATTCAAAAGAAGGGCACAAGTTCCAGCACAGCCTGCAACCGTGACACAGGTCGAAAACTCTGTCGAGTTCCTCCCGCATATCGCCTTTATCCAGATACAACGGGTTATCGAAGTCGTATACAGTGCTCACGACGCGCCTTTCGCTCAGGTCCCTGAAAAACCACCCAAGCCAACATTCACGCACTTACCTCGCAAAAAATTTCTCCCACAAAGCGGTCTATGCCGAGCCTGGACACGCCTCGGTGAGAGGTTGCAGCAAAGACAGGTCGCAGCAAAAACCTGGTCTCCAGAAAAATGAGCAGCGTCCGTCCGCTCATTTCACCGCGAAAAAACAGGCCACAACTACTATTTGCGAAATAGGGGTAGCTTGCGGTTTTCAGGCTTTTCGCAAGGCTGTTCTCTACGTCCACCACAGAAAACAATCCCAAAACTCCTTACAAGAAGCTTCTCGAAAAACCGTGCATTATACAGGATCTCACTGGGCCACTCATTCTTCCTGCCTCATCCCTGGCATACATCCCAGCCGACGTCCCAGCACAGAAAAACAGGCGGGGACAAACAAAGACAGAAAAAGAAAAGGCTTCTTGCACTTCTCCCGAAAGAAAAACGCAAGAAGCCAGGAAAGGTCAGCCGAGGCTTTCAAGACCTTGCTGGAACCGGCCCGCGTGGCTTTTTTCCGCGCGCGCAAGTGTCTCAAGCCAGTCGGCAATGTCAGAGAAACCCTCGTCACGCGCTGTCTTTGCGAAGCCGGGGTACATCTCAGTGTACTCAAACGTTTCGCCGGCAATGGCTGCCTTCAGGTTCGCGGAAGTCTCTCCCACAGGCTGTCCTGTAGCAGGATCTCCCACTTCTTTGAGGTAGTCAAAGTGACCAAAGGCGTGTCCTGTCTCCCCCTCCGCAACGGAACGGAAGAGTGCAGCAATATCAGGTTCCCCCTCTATGTCAGCTGCCTGTGCAAAATAGAGGTAGCGACGGTTCGCCTGGCTCTCACCAGCGAAGGCTTCTTTGAGGTTCTTTTCAGTTTGCGTACCCTCGAGGCCCATCAGGATTTTCTTCTCCGTTTTACAGATCAAAATCGGAACACGCGCAACAGGGCTCAAAGAGAAAGTTGTCGTGTACTCGATGCCAATGCTCGGTTTTCCCCTTTTTCACTGTCCCAGGCAAAAGCCCAGCCCAAGAAAAGGCTTGACAGAAGGTTGTATCAGAGGAAGGACCTGCCGCGTTCGCTCAGTCGGACACGCAGGCCAAAAAACCGAAATATCACTCCGGAACAGCATCACACCTATACCGAAGGTCAACACTCCGAAGTATAGGCAGGATTCCAGATTAGACACAGTCTAATCTGGAATCCCTATGACATCTCGCACTGGCCTGCACATATCAGGAAACAGGCTGTTTTGTCACACGCAAATAGGGCTTCTGTTCGTCCCAGCCCTCGGGAAACAACTTCTCAGCCTCTTCAGTAGAAAGAGCCGGAACGATAATGACATCCCCACCCGGCTGCCAATTTCCTGGCGTCGCGACCTTATGGGCATCAGTCAACTGCAGAGAATCAATCACTCGCAGGATCTCATTGAAATTCCGGCCCGTACTCGCCGGATACGTAAGAGTAAGACGAATTTTGTTCGTTGCATCAATGATAAAAACAGAACGAACTGTCAACGTGTTGTCGGCATTCGGGTGGATCATGTCATAGAGATTCGCGACTGCTCGATCAGGATCCCCAATCATCGGGAAATTCACTGCCTGCCCCTGGGTCTCCTCAATATCTTTTTCCCACTCTTTGTGACTCTCCACACTGTCAACGCTAAGTCCCATTGTCTTGACATTGCGCTTTTGGAACTCACCTTGCAGTTTCGCGGTAAGGCCAAGCTCTGTCGTACACACGGGAGTAAAATCCTTGGGGTGTGAAAAAAGAACTGCCCATTTATCTTTTTTCCACTCATGAAAATCGATTTTTCCCTCAGTGGTATCAGCTGTGAAATTCGGGGCTTCGTCGCCCAAACGCAGTGACATTTCATCTCCATTTCCACTATTTAAAAACCAGAAGTAAGTCGGAAAAAAGAAAAACCTGTTTCCCGATTTCCGAGCTTAAAACACTTCGCCACACTCTTCAACTGAAAGACCCACCCCTCAGTAGAAAACACTGCTTTATCCCGATAAACATCCCTTTTCGCCTTACTTATGCAGGCCGGCAAGTGATCACCCTCTTCCAGCGGACTTGTCAGCATGCGCACATTTCCCGCCTCAAAAGTGCGGGAACACTCCCTACCTGCCGCCGTGTTGTTCTCCTGTCGTCCCCGGTACGCCAGCGAGCCCATCCATCCAGGTGTGTATATCCGCTCAAAAAACTTTCCAAATAGCATGCAAATAACAAAGGGGGAACAGGCTTTGCCTGTCCCCCCCGAAAAAGTTCCGGATGAAGTTTTCTACTCAGCCTTCTTCAAGTGCGGAACAACATGTGTTGACAATAAGTCGCGTCACCACATAGGGATCCATGTTGGCATTGGGGCGACGATCTTCGAGATACCCCTTGCCCTCTTTCTCACACTGCCAGGGAATCCGCACAGAGGCACCCCGGTCAGACACGCCATAGCTGAAGTCTGTCCAGCGGGCGGTCTCATGCAAACCGGTCAGGCGCTTGTCGACACCGAAACCATAGTTTTTCACATGCTCCTCGGGATATTTCCCCAAGGCCTGCGCCGCCTTGATGATCTCATCGTAGGAATTACGCATCCCTTTGGTAGAGAAGTTTGTGTGTGCGCCTGCTCCGTTCCAGTCCCCTTCAATGGGCTTTGGGTCCAGCGTGACGGTGACATTGAAGTCCTCTGCCACACGGTAGAGCAGCCAGCGGGAAACCCAAATCTGGTCGGAAACCTCAAGCGGAGAAACCGGCCCAATCTGATATTCCCACTGCCCCATCATCACTTCGGCGTTCGTGCCAGAAATAGCGATTCCCGCTTTCATGCACGCAGTGGTGTGGGCTTCGACAATATCGCGACCCCAGATCTCATCCGATCCCACACCGCAATAGTACGGTCCCTGTGGGCCAGGGAACCCACCGGCAGGCCAGCCATGTGGCCTACCATTACTGTAAAATGTGTACTCCTGCTCAATGCCGAACAGTGGCTCCTGTGCTGCATAGCGATTTGATACTTCTTTACAGAGCGCCCGCGTGTTTGTCTCATGCGGCGACATGTCAGTATAGAGCACTTCACACATCACGAGCAGGTCATTGCCACCCCGAATAGGGTCTGGACAGGAAAAGACCGGACGGAGCACGCAGTCAGAAGCGTCACCCGGTGCCTGGTTCGTGCTAGAACCATCAAATCCCCAGATGGGGAGGTCTTTCTTGTCATCTGGAAGGACCTTGGTTTTGGAACGCAAACGGGAAGTCGGCACAGTGCCATCGACCCATATGTACTCTGCCCTATATGCCATTCCTCTTCTCCTTCGAATTGGCCTACTACGCGGAATCACGCGCGACGCGGCAGAGGCGGGACACCACCGAGAGGGAACACCCACCAAAAAACCCGCACCTCACACAAGCGAACACCTACTGCCAAGAATATTACGCACAAAACAGTAAGCATTACTTTTAGGATCAGAAAGAAGCATATAGCTTCCTATTTCTTAACCATATCCACATGATGAACAATGCGTAAAATATAAGGTTATAAGCACCAAACAACTCATATCCCAGATAAATTCATACCATTTTCCCTACAACCAGCATCTTTTCACAGCAAAAAACCAAGAAAAATGCTCTTCTTACCGAAAAAGAGATTGCCAGTATGCGAACAAGTAAACGGGAAAAGAACCTCCGAAGGAAACCCCTCCAGCAACAACATTCCCCAGAAACCCTAGGAAGAAGAACTCTTTCCCTGCAGATTTGAGAAACGCTCTGCGAGGTCAGGAGGAAGACGCAAAGACGGCAAAGGAGGCGTACGCGGTGGGTGTGGGGCTTCTCTCTCGGGTTCATCCCCAGCAGGAGAGAAATCAGCTTGGAGCCCATCCAACGGCAGCTCCTTGGCCTCACCTTGGTCTCTCACCAATTTCTCTTGTCGTGGCGCATCCACTCCCCCAGCACCAGTGGCATCAAGCCCACACACGCTCGACACCACCCCCTGTTTCGGGTGAAGAAGCACAAAACGCAAGCCCATTTCCGACTCGACGCTGAAACTTTCCCCGCTCGGATCTTCGACTACCTCGATCACGAGCTCCTCGTCGGGGCGATAGGAGCGGGCAAGCCATCCTGGAGCGTACACAGGCACGCCGTTCACTTCTCCCACAAGCTCGGCTTCTGGCTCCACAAGATGGTTCTCAAACAGGAAAGGGGCCGTGGAGTCACAACAACCTGTTCCAATGGTCATCGTCAACGGACCAGAACGCTGCTTTTTTACGATCGACACAACAGATGCCGCCCGAGAAGTCACCACAACACGCATGCCCTCTCCTTTTTTCCGCTTTTTGCCCTGCTGTCTTCCCCTGCAGGTAGTGAGGCGTCACCAGCAGAGAATCCCCGCTATTACTTTTTCTCCACTTTCGCAGGTTTCTCCCGCAGAGTACAGAGCGCGGAATACAGAAAGAAACGGGCACCGGCACCAAGGAGAAAACTCTCGCCCCCGGAACCGGCTCCCGTCACAAATCGAAAAAGTACACGTATTTCGCTCCTGCCTGCACACATTCTCTTCCGAAGACTTCCCAGAAAAAACAAACGTGTGCAGGTCTGTGTTTAGGAGCTGAAAAGCATGGCGAAGGCGAGGTGAGCTGAGGGATCTTGCCCCAAGCCGTCCACGTGAACACGCTTCTTCAATCGGTACTCGTTATAACCCCAGACGCCAAGTTCGGATCCGACACCCGACTGCTTGTACCCGCCAAATGGATGGTCAGGACCAAGAATGTGGTGTTCATTAATCCACACGGTTCCCGTACGAAGACGATCGGCAATTCCTTTTGCCCGTTCTGTATCAGCGCACCATACTGCACCGGCCAGACCATAAATAGAGTCGTTCGCCACGCGAATCGCCTCTTCTTCGTCTTTCACTTTAATAACTGACAAAACAGGACCGAAGATTTCCTCTTGGGCAATCTTCATATTATTGTCCACATCGCAGAAGATCGTGGGCTCATAGAAGTAGCCGTTCGCGAACTCGTCGCCTTTCGGCCGCTTCCCACCACAAACCAGGGTGGCACCTTCGCCCTTACCAATCTCGACATAACGCTCAACCGTGTCAAGCTGCGCAGCCGACACGAGCGGACCCTGGTCCGTGGAAAACTCGGCAGGATCGCCGAGCTTAATCCCCATAGCCAGTTCTTTCATCTTGGCAAGAAGCTCGTCGTGCACAGATTCCAGGACAATCGCGCGGGTGCCCGACTCGCAGACCTGCCCGTTATGCATGAAAGTGCCGAACAATACGCCCTTCGCAGCAAGGTCCAAGTTCACATCATCCATCACGATCGCCGGGGACTTCCCACCGAGCTCGAGCGTAACCTTCTTGACGGTAGGAGCAGCAAGCTGCATCACTCTCGCCCCCACCTCTGTGGAGCCAGTGAATGCGACCTTGTCCACAAGACGGTTCGAGGCTATTTCTTCCCCGACGGTGCTCCCAGGACCGGATACAACGTTCAACACACCCCGAGGCAAACCCACATCACTACACACACGCGCCAATTCAAGCGCAGTCAAAGAAGTAATCGATGCAGGCTTGAGGACCACAGTGTTACCTGCGGCAAGTGCTGGAGCCATCTTCCATGCGGCCATGACCAAGGGGAAGTTCCACGGGGTAATCTGCCCGCATACTCCGATTGGTTCCCAGCGCAAATAGTTCGGGGAGGGTTGTGGACCCATCACTACAGGTGGCAGTTCCTCAACTTCTGCCACTGTCTCGGCATATTCCGCAAACTTCAAGAAAGTGCCCGCGCACCCGGCCACGTCAGCAAGCATGGCCTTACGAATGGTACCCCCACTGTCCATGGATTCAAGCTGGGCAAGTTCCTGCTGCTTCGCAGTGATCCCGCTCGCAATCTCGCGCAGGACCGCTCCTCGCTCGGCTCCGGTCATCCTGGGCCAGGGGCCTTCGTCAAAGGCTTTGCGCGCCGCCTCAATCGCACGGATGGCATCGGCACGCCCTCCTTTCGAGACCTCCGCAATCTTTTCGCCATTTGCCGGATTGTAAGTGGTATAGGTCTCCCCCGAGGCTGCCTCAGACCACTCTCCGTCTATAAACAGCTGATAGTCAGCCATACTGCATTCCTTCTCGCTGTTGTTTCCTGCACCAATCATCGGCGCCTGATACATGAAAAGAACCACGCGTGACAGGTATCACGCTCCAAAAATAGCCAGAAAGCAACCCTGAACAAGAAAACACGAAAATTGCGAAAAGTCTGCCAGACGCAAAATCAGATAAAGGAAAAAGATGCTTTCATTTCAGGAGGCTCCCGCAAGGGAAGTTCCGTGTTCCCCACCTGCACGACACGAGGTGGCTCAGCGGCAGTATCGGGATCGGGCACACTGCGTACCCGACCTTCCTCCTCCAGTTTTTGCAGATGCGCCAAAACCGTATAACGCGCCACGGGATGCAAAAACTCCTGCACGTCGGCATAGACCCTTGCCACGATATCAGCGATCTTCGTGTCCCCTGCCTGCAGGGCGGACAGGACTGAGGACTCCCTTGCCTCTCGGTGTGCGATGATCCCTTCCATCTCACACGATGGATCAGGTAAAACCCCGCCGTGACCCGGATACAAGTGCGACAGGTCCATTTTGATTAAGCGCCGCAAGGAACCTAAATAATCCGCCATATTGCCATTCGGCGGGGCAATAACCACTGTGGACCCTGCCATCACATGGTCACCTGTAAAAAGCGCGTGTTCCTCTTCCAGCAAAAAACAGAGATGCTCCGCGGCATGACCAGGGGTATGCACTCCTCTGAGACGGGCACCGCCCACTACCATCACTGCCCCATTCGGAAAGGGCCGATCGGCCGGACGCTTTCCGGCTGTGTCTCGCTTCGAATAAATTGGCACTTCAAAGTGGGCACGGAACATGTCGCACCCGAGAGAATGGTCGCCATGATCGTGAGTGAGCATGATCGCCTTCACCTCACGGCCATCCACTGCACGTGTCACCGCCTCAAGATGATCTTCCCGGTCTGGTCCAGGATCCAAGATCAAGACAGGATCTGTGCCCACCACATAGGTGTTCGTACCAGGACCAGTCATAAAACTGGGATTTGCGGCCAGCACTCTTCTCACAAGTGGCGTAAGCTGCTCAATTTCTCCCGCACGTTCCGGGTTCGGAAAAGAAAGGTCTGGCGAAGAAATTTGAGAAGACAAGGTCCGGTCCTTCTCGTCGAGTTATCGTGTGCACCGCGGCACGGCACACATCAAGTTAGGAATCAGCTGGTTTGATGAGAAGCTTGTCGTATCCAAGGTCGAGCGACACGGACCCATCGTCTCCAAACACCACTTTAGGCCGTACAGGCTCAACTGCACATCGGAGACCTTCTGTCACCGTTTCATCGGCCGAGCTGAAGGCAGAAAGCCACTGCAGGTTCGCCATCGTAGGAGGCAGTAAAAAAAGATCGCCGGCAATGTTACGTTCCAAAGCCTCTTGCGGAGAAATCCAAAGTGCCTCGGTTGTTTCACTCTCATCGTGCACAGGCACCTGCCCATCGGGAGCCTTCACGACAAAAAACCGAGTGTCGAAACGACGTTTTTCCCCTTGCGGAGTTACCCAGCGTGCCACGAGCGCAATCGCAGCAGCGTCAATTGAGGCATCGAGCTCGTGCAGAAGATCAGCGAACGAGTGATCCCCGGAAGCGACCGCCTTGCGGACTGCAGGTACGTCTCTGATCTGGTCATAGGGCTGCTCGCCCTCAGCAATAAGAATCCCGGATTCCTCAAAGGTCTCGCGTGCAGCAGCCGCCCAGAACCTTCGCCCATCTTTTTCACAGCCGACAACCGAAGCCGCCGTCTCGGGACTACGCCCAGTGATAAGGCCTCGTTCAGCAGCCTTTGCATCGTCATCATCAATTCTGCCGCCAGGAAAAACAAAAGCCCCCGCGGCAAAAACAGCAGCCGCTGTCCTGCGGACCATCAGAACATCAACACCATTTGTCCCGTCGCGTACGGCCATAACCGTTGCTGCATCGCGAATAGGCACATCGGTATTGGGAACCTCCGACATGACCGAACCCCCTCAACCTCTCACAGGCAATCCCACCCTACACCCAGAAGAAGAGTCTGAACGATTCAAAGGAAGAAAGACCACAAAGAAAGAAAAAAAAGCGGAATCCTCCACAGGACTCACAGAAACTCTGGAAAGGCTATTCCGGGGAAACAGCAGACCTTGTTTTGTCTAGCTGCCCGAACGTCCCCATCGCAGACCCTGCACAATACGACGCAGCCCCCGAGCCGGTTCGTTTTCCCACTCACGATCCCCGGAGAAAAATTCCCAAGGACTGTCTTCGCGACCGCTCATAAAACACCAGTCGCCTTCGTTCATAACCTCTTCTCGACCCGCAATGGTATCGGCGATACCATTGCTTTCGCTCACAGGAAAACGGGCCACCACCGAACGGATCCGGTCAGAAGTTGTCTCTTGCTCGACAACGGGAATCTCCTCGGTACAAAAGGCTTCCCTTTCCCCAAGAAGGTCAAACGACATACCGTCCATTGGCATTGTGTCGGGCATTGGGATGCCAGTACCAGAGGAACCCTCATTCCAGACTGGCGCCCGCCCCATATTGTCGACAAAGCGATGTCGAGAAAACATGCTGCCGCGTTCAGCCCCCCAGTCGCTTCTCTCATCGAGAGCCACCTCGGCGGCAAGCGTCATAAACTGACTGTCCGCAGAAATCGGGGGGGAAGCAGCAGGTGCGGAGAAGGTTTCGTCCACTGCGCCAGGCGACGCAGCCTCAGGAAAATCTCCAGGAAAGTCTGATAGCGCAGCATCTTGGGTAACATCCGCAGTGTTTTGCGGGAAAGAAAACTGATCATCAGGACCATTCACCGCAGGTACTCCCGCGGCAAGTGGCAATGATTTGAAAGGCAGAGGTTCCACGTTTCCGAACTCCTCGACGTGATGAAGACCCTTGGGAGCAGAATGGTCTTTCACGGCTCTACAGGCGTTTCCATCACAGGACAATGTCAGAACTCATCGACGAAACAGCGGACCCGCGGTGGTTGCCGCAGTTTTTCCTTCCAACAATCCGCTCAGATCCTTCCTGGATCATGCTTCGTGACTCTTTCCCAGCCACGCTCAGTCGATTACTTCGACCGCGCACTCTCCACTTTCCTCCAGAAAGTTCTCGTAACCCTAGCACGACTGACATAGCACACCATTCCTAACAGCATCTCACCCTCTTTTTTTCCTTTTGCCAAAAGAGAAAAAACGCCCCCAAACATCCTGGATACGCCGTAAAGCATTCGTATCCTGTATGAGTTCCTGTTTGATAAGAGGAGCAGGACGAGAGACCTCCCGCGCAGGAGGCGCTGCTTCTTCGCCGCTGTCCTTTTTTTGCCGACCCCTGAATAGTTTCCCCAATGGTTTCCCCAAAGAACTAAATACAGGATCAGTGTGAAAATTTTTGCCCGGCATATTCCGGCTTCACGCTTTCACAGGAGCCCCTGGTCCGAGAAGGTAAAAACACTCCTCCACCAGGTATAATAGTGTCAATATACCGACACCCTTCCCCTTTTCCCAATACAAGATGAAAAACCGAAAAATCGAAAACCTTGGAAACATACAAGGACAAGAAAAAAGCAAGGACGAGCAGTATCGAGATCTCCTACAACAGGGTGCGGAATCTTGGCAATCACCAGGCACATTTTACACGCTCTTTCCGCAGCATGCTGCGGAAAGAGTCTCTATCTTCTTTTACTTCTTCATCCTTTTTTCTTCTTCGAAGAAGAAAAAAGTTGCGCTCGAATATTCTGGAAACGCTGCGCAAAACTCGTATCTTGTATCAGGTCTTGTTTGATAAGAGGAGCAGGACGAGAGACTTCCGGCACAGAAGGCTTTTCTTCTTTTTCGCTGTCCTTTTTTTGTCGCTGTTTAAAAATATTTTTTATATTTTTAAACAGCGACTTCTTTTCACTTGAAGAGGCAGAAAATCCCGAACCAGCGCCTTCTGCGCCTTCTGGCAAAGGTCGCTCAGCAATCAGGAATTTCTGCATAACACTGTCAAGATTTTCGCTCGACAGATCCCAGCTTCTCCCTTTGGTAGGACCGTTTGTCCCCATAAAATAAAAATACCCATCCATCTTCAGCACGCTGGCGTCAACTCCCGCTTCCCCCTGCCCTTTTCCCAGCATGAGATCTGAAATTTCACGGTCAAAAACTCGAAAACACACACGAATAGGAAAAAACCGAATAAAGGACATATGGAGATCTTCCGCAGCAGAATGCTGCATCATCGAAATCACCGTGACACCGCCCGCACGTCCTTTGTGGAGGATACTGCGCAAACGTTCTTGGTCTTCTTCTGTCGATCTCTGCAAAAAACCATGCAGGTCATCAATAGCAAGAAGAATCCTGTCACCAGAAGAACTTCCAAGACCCCCAGTCCCGGTCTCCACAATACGACCCGTTACCTGCCTATCCAAATTTTGCAACAGCTCACTAAACAACTTCCCCTCTTTGGGACGGGTCTCCTCATCACCCCCCCCAAACGCTTCTACTTCGGGATTACTCAAAAATGCTGAGGCAGCATGTTTCGACCAGACATACAAATCCGGATGGACCAAACCAATCAGCCAGATTTTTGCACCTGAAAATGCATGCTGCGCGATTATTTGCTGCAGCAGAACAGTCTTCCCAACCCCAGACTGACCAGCAATAAGAACATGCAGATCCGCGGGAATACTGAGTTCCTTTCCCTTTTCGTCCTTCCCGATAAGAATTTCCTTGGTGGTCTTCACCGACTCCAGATCCAGCACAGGCGACTTTCCCATTTCGGTAAAGGGATCTTTAAACGTCAGAAGAACAACAGCTCTCGACTCACCCTTGCTGTCGTCTCTTTTCTCCGCTGCCGCGGACTTTGCCTTGTACTCCTCACCAATCGTCTCCACATGCTCTTTCACCTCATCCAGTGTCCAGCTGCGGGAGTCTGATATCCAGTCAGAAAGCAATTTCGACAACCATTTAGGAAGGAAAGTGGTCTTCGGCACAATCTCCAGAAAAAGAGCATATTCAACCCCCCCTTCAATGGTCTCCTTGACTTCCACAAGAGAAGGCACTCTGTTGTCTTTCGACAATCCAACTTTTTCCGCTACTTGGGGCCACTTATATTGGAGATCCCTTGCGAATCTCCCCTTGCCACGCCATTCCCCAATAGCTGCCCACTGCTTGAACACCCACTTCCAGGGGTCTGCATCCCCTATCGTTTCCAGTTTCTCCTCCTGTCGTTGCTCCAGCCAGGAAGTCAATGTCAAAAGAGCAAGGACAATACCCACGACAGGAACAAACCACACGGAAAGCATGCTCCACAGAAAAAACACGACCAACACAATCGTGCTCCACACCAAAAAGTCTTTCCAGTACAGGGACATCCAACGAGCAAACATCGTCGGCCTGTAACCAACACGGTGTCCTTCTCTGCCTCGCATTCTGCGCTGCAACGAAATCACAAGCTCAGCGGCGAAAACCCCAATAAAAATCCAAACAAGCACCAGCGGGGAAGCCAACAAAAAAAGACGCGCAAGCACAACGGCAAGAAGCGGAAGAAAGAACCAATTTGCCACTGCAGTGCCCCCTCAATATCCCTTCCAGAAGAGCGGTGAAGGGCAACATGCCGAGACGCGCGCAAAACAGAAGAAAGGCGACAAGGTCAAGCGAACCTCTATCCCGAGCCTCTATCCACTCAAACAGTATGAGAAATCATCAGACTAATGGGAAAACTACAAATCATTCCATAAACCCGAGAAAGTTGAAAAACCCACTACTTCCTACGAAAATGCCAGAGTTTTTCACAAGAAAAGGGCCACACCGTTAAACGGTGCGGCCCTTTTTGGGTCGCGAAGAAAACCCACCCGTTGCCACACGCGAGATGGTGGTCAAGACGCGGTCAAGACGCTGGACAAGAAAGCACGACAGGCAAAAAGGAAAGCACACTTTTCTCCATGTACTAGAAAAGGCAAATCAGGACACTTGCACCCACAAAATTGCCTGGCTTTTTCTGGAGAAAAGAGCCCACTCCCTGCAGGAGTCCCCTAGAGGACCCCACTCTGCGAACAGCGATCCGAAACAGATATTTGATCTGCTGTTTGGACAGCCACCCCAGATTCCTCCGAGGAAAACCCTCAGAAGAACAAGTCAGAACAAGGTGCAAGACAACATTTCGTCATTGCACCAGGGAAGCACTGACACACTCTTACCTATTCGATTTGATTTCCACCAAACGCTTTTCCAAGCGAACTTGAACCCCACACAAGCGCAAGACACCGAAGGATTTCAACCTGTACGAGCGAGAAGATTCCGGCGTTCTGCCTCTGTCATCGCACCCCAGATCCCGTGTGGTTCACGGGTCGAAAGGGCTTTGTCAAGGCAAATCGTCGACACTTCACACTCCGAGCAGATGGCCTTTGCGCGCGACTCGCGACGTTCACGCTCGTCTTTGCGCTCAGGATGCGTCGGAGGGAAAAACAGGTAAGCCTGTGGTCCCCTACACGCCGCACGCAACTGCCACGGAAGGTCTTCTTCTATGGTCTTGTCGTGCCGCTTGATGACGTTCATAGCACGCCCAAAATAGACAGAGGCGCACTCCCGGTCCAGAGAGAATTGTGGGTATTTCTTCCTTCACGCCGAGTCACCACTTTCTGCGTTTTTCAAACGCGAAAAGTCCAGATTTTTTGCACAGAAAGTGGTGACAAAAAAGAGAGGATACATCATCTTCACCTTAAATACACCCACTTTTCTCCGCGACATACCCGAAGCCACTATTCCCACCACGGATCATAACAAAGGCACTTTCTCGAAATACTTCACGGCACTTTAAAAAATACGACCCCAGACACTTCCCTTGAGAACAGCAAGGACGACACCATTGACGACAGCAAGAATCCCCTCACCCCAAATGCCATACGTCACATTTCTCACTATTTGACATGGCGAATCGCATAGCGAGTCGTTTCAGTGGATCAGTCGCCTGCGACAGCCAGATCCCGATCAACCTCGAGCACAATCCCATCAATGAGACGCACTGTCACACGTTCCCCTTGCCCGATGCGCCCTCTATGCGAACGGGCCTTCCAGACTGCCCCATCCACGGAAACAAGTCCTTCCGATGCGATGTCAGTCTGCGCCTCTCCCGCCAAACCAACCAGGTTTCCCCGTCCGATTACCGGAGTCGCAAAACGAGTACGAGCAATGGTGGTCATAACTACTGTGTAGAAAAGCACCATCCCTCCGACCACAAGAAAAATAGCCCACCACCGTACTTGATATATGCCAACGCTCGTGAAAAAGAGAGAACCCACAATCGCAGCAACTGTTCCTGCCATCGTGAAAATCCCCAAGTTCACGACCTGCACATCAATCGAGAAAAGCAAGAGCGACAGCGCCAGCAACACCACTGCCCACCAGTTCACCGGCAATGCCCCCATCGCGACAAACGAAATGAGCAGGCACGCAGCCCCCATGATCCCCGCAAGTCCAATTGACGCGGCATAAAACTCAAACACCACTGCCGCTAATCCCAACATAAACATCACATAGGCAAAAGTCGGGGTATTGATCTTGTGAAAGAAGTTTGGGACGTACGAAATACGATAAAAACGGGTAATTACCGTGGGCTCCAGCCCGACTTGCCCATCTTCTCCCGTCACCACCTGCGCAGTGTCCAACACGCGAACGCTGCCATCTTGCATCACGATTTCTTGCTCATCAAGTCCCACAATCACCTGGCCCACAATTGGCGGCAACGAGGACACCAGACCGGCAGCATGCGCCGATTTTGCGGTCATCTTGTCTTCCAAAAGCGCCGACCAGGCCTGCACGCCTTCAGTATCCTTGGTTCCCAACACCTCCTGCAAGAGCGCCTCAAACTCACTCGGAGAAAGATCCTCGTTCTCCTTTAAATCCCCTGGATTAAACGGCCCGAGCACCGCTTTCGGCGTCGCCGTCACGACATCAGATGCCGCCAAAAACAGCAAAGATGCCCCACGAGCCCGCGCTCCGGCCGGCCCTACCCAAGAGATGACAGGCACTGGCAGATCACGCGCCCGTTGCACGAGCGGCATGACATCCACACCTAGCGCTCCGAGAGAGTTCACCCGAAACACCAAGGCTTCAATTTCACCGCTCTCTGCCCGGGCAAACGCATCTTCGAGGAAATCCCGTTGGGCAACATCGATAGGACCGTCAATTTCTACAACATCGATGCGTTTCGTCTCCTCCACTTGTGCAAGAAAACGCAGGGGAGCCTCGCCTGTTCCCACTACATTCATATCGTTCCGAAAACTCTCTTTTGCAGTTGCCTGAGTTGACCCTGCAAGCAGGAAAAAAGATCCCGTACACAACAGAAGCAGGACGGCGAAAGCGTACTTTCTGGCAGATTTGTTAGACCAGCCTGTGGAGAACCAGGCAAAGAGCGGTATGATGCGCCTAGTCATGGATTTGTCTGCTTTCTTCGAAAGTCGGGTCTGCATTGTCAGCGGCAAGGGGGGCGTGGGAAAAACGACCTTAAGCGCAGTACTTGCGGTCATGGCCGCGTCGTCAGGACAACAAGTACTCTTGGTCGATGTTGAAGGAAAGAGTGGCCTATCGAACGCCTTCGGCGCCAACCCGTTGGAATACGAGGCCGTCACTCTCTCCCAAGGCGTTTTCGCACGCAATATCACCGCTGAGCAGGCACTTCTTGAATTTTTCCAAGATCACAACCTAAATTGGGTCTCAAAACGACTCCAATCAATGAACCTGGTCGACGTTATAGCGACCGCCGCTCCTGGCATCAAGGACATACTTGTCCTTGGAAAAGTCAAACAGATCGAGCGACGCGGAACGTACGATCTTATTATTGTGGACGCGCCTGCCGCGGGACACACTCTTACTTTTTTAAACTCGGCAGCGGGACTGATCGACGCCGTGCGCGTCGGTCCAGTACGCACGCAAGCACGCGATGTACAGGAGATGCTTACCGACCCGAGTCGCACCCAAGTCATCCTTACGACATTGCCCGAGGAAACACCGGTCAATGAGACAGTCGAAACCGCAGAAGCCCTCGTCGACCTGAAAATCAAGGTTGGTGCGGTGCTCGTGAACGGCTGGTACTCTCCCTGCCCCGCCGCGACTGTCGATGAAATACGCGCCGCCGCAGTCACAGCCGGCACGGTCATGCCCGACGAAGAAGCACAGGCTCTCGCCGACGCAAGCAGCTTTGTCAACATGCGCCACCGGCTCCAACAAACCCAGCTTGCCCGACTTGAGGACATGCTGGCACTCCCCATCCTGCAGCTGCCTTTCTTGTTTACTGCCGACCTGGGCCGTCCTGGGATAGACACCCTCACCAAGGCTCTTGAAACCGCAATTACCGACTTCGAAACAGAAGCCCCCGCAGTTACCTTGCCGTCGAGCGACGGGAAAACAGCATGAGCACAGCTTTCGTGGAAATCGTCGAGAACAGCACCACTCTTGTTTGCTGCGGATCAGGAGGAGTTGGCAAAACCACCACAGCAGCCGTGATTGCCATGGCTGCCGCCCGCAAGGGACGGAATTCTGTAGTGGTCACGATCGACCCGGCTCGACGGCTTGCTCACGCGCTCGGCCTTGATACCAGCGATCTCGGCGACGACCCGCGCGCAATTGATCCCGCCTTATGGGACCCGGAAAATAAACGCGTAGAAAATGGCAGCATGTCAGCGGTCATGCTCAACGCAAAATCCACTTTTGACTCTCTTGTCGAGAAATACGCCAATAACCCTGCCCAAGTTGGCCGGATTCTCGACAACACCTTTTACAAGAACATCTCCGCGGCACTCTCGGGAACGCAAGAGTACATGGCGATGGAGAAGCTCTACGAGCTGCACGAAAGCGGAGCGTACGACCTTGTAGTGATCGACACTCCTCCTTCCCGCAACGCCCTTGACTTCTTGGACGCCCCGAACCGCATGACAAAGTTCTTGGAAGGACGGGCCTTTCGTGTCCTGACTGCCCCGGCACGCGGTGGCATGCGCCTTGTCACACGGGCAGCACGCGTTTTTCTTCGCACCACCGCGCGAGTGCTCGGCAGCGAAGTCCTTGATGACATCGTGGAATTTTTCGGCGTCTTCGAAGGAATGTACGAAGGTTTCCACCACCGGGCAGCCCATGTGCGAGACCTTCTCGCCCACGAGTCCACCCTCTTCATGCTGATCGCCTCCCCGCGCCGCGACGCGCTCGAAGAAGCAGAATTCTTCGCCGAACAGCTCCGAGAAAAAAACTTCCCCATTGCCGGTGCCATCGTGAACCGGCTCCATCCCCACTTTACCGAATCGCTCGCACAGGCCACCCGTCTGCGTTCCGAAACCTTTACAGAACGCGCGAACGAAAACGAAGCCACTACCCTTCTCGCCGAACTCTACGCCAACCTGGCCTCATTCCAAGAGGTCGCACAAAAAGAACGAGACCATCTTGTGCGGCTTGAAGAGCTGGTAAGCCCCGGTCCCGTCGAAAAAATACCCTTCCTTGGCGAAGATGTGCATGATTTCTCCACCCTCCGCCTGCTAGAAGACACCTTGTTCTCCAAAGACACCGAGGCCGACAAGATCGCTGCCATACCACATGCTCAGTGAGAAACTTGATCTCCAGCCAACTACTTCCGGCCCAACACCAAGGACCTCATGCCCATGGCAAACATACTGGTCATTTCAGACTCTGCCGCGATGCGAAACGAAATCATAGGAACTCTCACCCGTCGCGGATTCGACACAATCCCCTGCGACGACGGCCACAAAGCCAGTACCCTCCTCAAAGAACACCAGCCTGACCTTGTAATCTCGGATAGTCAAGTCACCTCAATGGGCATCATGGCGATCACGCGCGAACTCCGCATGCTCGAAGCAGAAGAAAACCTTTCTCGCACTCCCATCCTCGCCATCCTCGACCGCCGCCCCGACATCTTCCTCGCCCGCCGCGCCGACACCGACGCCTGGCTCGTCAAACCCTGCAACCCGGCCGCCCTCCGCTGGACCGCCAACACTCTGCTCGACCCGGACAAAACCTGGACCGAGCAAAACCTCGAAGCCGAACTCGCCGGCACCCTTGAAAAACCCACCCCACCCATAACCCCCGACGAGCAGACCCCCAGCGAGGAACCCGCCGAAGCCCCCGCCTAGCCCAGACACCCGCGACCCAACCCGGCACA
>DEIU01000053.1 GCA_002352645.1 Acidimicrobiia bacterium UBA2766
TCTTCATCCCAGGCGAAAAAGCCCAAAGAAAAGAGCCTTACGAGGAAAAAACCTGGGACAAGAGACCAAGAAAAAACCGTTCTTCTCCAGCGGAAGAAGGTTCGAGTCGATGCTGCGTCCTATCTTGGTTCTATTGTGTGTGGACGGGGGAAAGCTGCAGCTTGGCCGATGCCGGAGGACGGCGCGCCGACAAATGGCTGCTCGGAAGCTGCCCGCAAACCAAAGGAGTAGCAAAGAATGCCTATTAATCCTGACGCTGTCGGCACGGAATCCGGACCTGCCGAGTCCTCATGGGACTCGAAAGACTGCCTTCTCTACGCGCTCGGAGTTGGCGCCGGGGTCACCGACCCGACCGGTTTTGAACTGGAATTCACGACCGAAAACAGCATGAACGTCGATCAGCAGGTGCTCCCCACCTTTGGGGTCATCGCAGGCATGGGTGGTATGGGGGGCATCACCAAGATCGGCACCTTCAATTTCGCCATGCTTGTGCACGGCGAACAAGCAATCGAATTACACCAGCCACTCCCGGTGGATGGACGCGTCTCCACCACATCAAAGATCACTGGCATTTGGGACAAGGGCAAGGGCGCGGTCGTCGAAACAGAAGCGCTCTCCGTCGACGCAAAGTCGAAAGAGCCCATGTTTACCACACGCTCTTCCCTCTTCATTCGTGGAGAAGGCGGATGGGGCGGAGAGCGTGGCCCATCAGGCCCACGCAACGAGCCGCCATCGCGTGAGCCTGACGAGGTTGTCACCTATGAGACCCGCCGCGACCAAACCTTGATCTACCGTCTTTCGGGAGACAGAAACCCACTCCACTCCGACCCCGAGTTCGCAAAAATGGGCGGTTTTGAAAGGCCTATCCTGCACGGACTCTGCACCTATGGCTTCACTGGCCGGGCGCTCCTGCACACCCTTTGCGACTCTGACCCCTCCCGCTTCAAGCTGATGGAGGCCCGTTTCGCCAAGCCGGTCATGCCCGGCGACACCCTCACCGTAAAAATGTGGGTCGACGGCAATGAAGCCATCTTCACCACCGAAACACAAAACGGCGACATCGTGATCAGCCAGGGCAGAACAGCCTTCTCGTAATTCCACAAAAGAAGAGCGGCCTGTGCCGTTCTCGCCGGAGGGGAACGGCACAAGGCACCCCCTCCGGCCCCCTTGCCCACAACAAACGGGCGAGGGCACGTCATCCCACTGCCAGCGCGCTGCTTTGTGCAGCCCGCTTCCAGAAATACCGGTATTGCGCGGAAAATGCCGCACACGCTTGCTGCTCCACACTGTCAACCCAGCGACAATCCCGCAGGAGCACACAGCAGCCACCCACACCGGCAAAACGGGCCATTGCCCTGATAGTTCATCCTTCACCTTTAACCTGCCGCTGCAAAGACCGATGCAAGGAGAAGAACATGTTGCGCGTGCTTCTGTAAAAAGACACGCAGGCAGAAGACGGGGCACGGACTGCCACTGTCAGGATTCCAGGGAGAAGGCGCGCGAAAGTCACACGGTGCCGTGAAACCCAACCAGTGGGGGCAATTAGTAATACCGATAGGGCTTGTTGGGGTCGTCCTTCTCATGGTGGTCCCGGTGCCACCTGCCCTACTCGACATCTTTATTGTCTTCAACCTCGCCGTCGCCATTACCGTGCTTTTGGTTTCGATGCGCGTGCACCGGCCCGTTGAATTCTCCATCTTCCCCGCCCTGCTGCTCGTTCTCACCATCTTTCGCCTTGCCCTCAATATCGGCTCCACCCGCCTTGTGCTCACGAGCGGATACGCGGGCAAAGTCATCAATGCCTTCGGAAACATGGTGATCGGCGGTTCTCTTGTTGTCGGCCTCGTCGTCTTTTTGATCCTTGTGGCGATCCAGTTCATGGTGATCACGAACGGGTCGGGCCGCGTGGCGGAAGTCGCGGCACGCTTCACGCTCGACGCCATGCCAGGAAAACAAATGGCCATTGACGCCGACCTCAATACCGGCCTCATCTCCGAAAAAGAAGCACGAGAACGTAGAGCAGAAATCACAAATGCCGCGGACTTTTATGGGGCAATGGACGGCGCCTCGAAGTTCGTCAAGGGCGACACGATTGCTTCCATGCTCATCACCTTGATCAACTTGTTCGGGGGTTTTGCCGTAGGGGTGCTGCAACAGGGCATGAGCATCGGAGAGGCAATCAACACCTATTCGCTTCTCACGGTAGGTGACGGTCTCGTATCTCAGATTCCCGCGCTCCTCCTCTCGACGTCTTCGGGCATCATCGTGACCCGCACCTCAGCCACACACGATCTTGGGTCAGCCATGCTCACGCAGTTTGCCCGGCAACGCACGTCCCTGCGCATCGCAGGCGGCGCCCTTTGTCTGCTTGCGCTCATGCCAGGACTGCCCATTCTCCCTTTTGCCATCGTGGGAGGCATGGTCCTTGCCGCGGCAGGAAACAAGCCTGACCAGGAAACGATAGAAGAAGAACTCATCTCATTGGAGGGAGCAGAGGAGGAACCCGACCCCGATTCGCCCGAAGCCATCGCCGACAGCGTGAAAGTCGACCCGCTCGAACTACAGGTGTCGTTCGACCTTATCGACCTCGTTGACCCAAGCCGGGGAGGGGATCTTTTGGACAGGGTTCGGTCACTGCGCCGCAAGATCGCAACAGAACTTGGCGTCGTCATTCCACTTGTGCGCACTCGCGACAACCTCGACCTCAAGCAAAACAGCTACGCGATTCGCGTCAATGGTGTGGAGACCGCAAAAGGAGAAGCGCCGTCGGGTCATGTTCTCGTGATCGGTGACGACATCAACACGCTTCCTGGCGCACCGGCAAAAGACCCGGTCTTTGGCCTTGACGCCCGCTGGGTACCCGTCAGCATGAAAGATCAAGCAGAAATGTTGGGGAATACCGTAATCGACCGGGCGTCCGTCATCACCACTCATCTCGCAGAAGTAGTGAGAAAACACGCGGCAGACTTGCTCGGACGGCAAGACGTGCAAATGCTCGTGGAACTCGTCCGCAAAACCAACCCTGTCGTCATCGACGAAATCACACCCGCCTTACTTTCTCTGGGCGAGATTCAAGCGGTGCTGCAAGGCCTCCTGCGCGAAGGAGTTGGCATTTGTGATCTCGTGCGCATCTTCGAATCGGTCTCCGAAAAAGCCCGCCTCACAAAAGACACAGAAGCCCTCGTTGAAGCGGCCCGCCATGCCCTCGGACCGGCAATCTCCGCGCCCTGTTCACTCGATGGGCGCCTGCCGGTCCTGATGCTCGACCCTCTTGTCGAACATCAGCTGCTGCAGTCGCTCCGCCAATCTGACGAAGGATCCGTGCTCGCTGTCGACCCCCATTTCGCAGAGCAAGTAGTCGTCGAAATCGCCCGGCACATAGACATGGCCCTGCACGCAGGAGAAAGTCCGGTGCTGTTGTGCTCCCCGCAAATTCGCCCAGCCTTACGCCGCATGACACACGACACAGCGCCAACCATGCCTGTGCTCTCCTATGCCGAACTTGGAGAACAGCTCAATGTCGAAACGCTCGGGGTGGTGAACATCGTTGACACAGCGACGGTTTGAAGGACCTGATCTCGAAGAGGTCCTTGCGAAAATCCAACGACAATACGGAGAACACGCACAGATTATCTCCGCAGAACGCGTACGCAAAGACGGAATATTTGGTTTCTTCACACGAGAAATCTTCGCGGTGACCATCGAAATCCCTTGTCCCACAGCACCAGTTCCAGATTCCTCCGCACCCCCAACTCATTTTCCGCTACACCCAACACAGCCAGAAACCGGGCAACACCCGGCAGCAATATTCGAAGAATACGCTTTGCAGGAATCCGCCCTCGAAGAAGCCGGTCTCCAAGAAATCCTCGCGCAACGGCTGTCCTCTCAGAAGCCTGTCCCGCAAGAACATGCGATTGACAAGATCTCCGTCGAGCAGTTTTCCCTGACAGAATCCGTCTTGGAAGAACCTGTCACCGACACACCTTTCCTCGAGACAGACACAAAGCCGGCAATGCCAGAGCCGGGCACAGCATCCTCTGCACCATCAGCAGCCAATCTCAAGTATGGCCATCCCGCGAAACGTTTTTTCCTGACACGCACCGAGTCCCAATCTCTCGCTCGGAAAACTCCTGACAGGCAATCTGCTGCCGATCGCAACGCCTCACTACAAAACGCCTCACTACAAAAAGACAGGGTCGAAACTGAAAACGCAGAAAACGAAAAAACATCTTCGTTGCCTGTGGCACCCAGAATCAACATCCCGCCGAAAACGCTGAAAGATCCTTTCCCGCGCGCACCCAACAATTCTGCTACAGGCACGAAAAGTCCCCACCATCCGTCCGCGCCACGCACGCCACCCGCACCCGCA
>DEIU01000008.1:0-9467 GCA_002352645.1 Acidimicrobiia bacterium UBA2766
GCCACAGCCGGCGGCAACTGGAATTGACGTGATATCAGCTCAGCCGGGCTCGGAACAGATCGGGAACTCGATACGGGTGAGGAGGTCCTCGGGCGGGACCATTTGGGGATCGTTCAGGTAGATCTCTCGTGGCGGTCCGGCTATTTCGTGGCTGTGCTCGGAGATCCAACCGGTGAGCGTGTGGTAGGCCAGTCCGATTTCCTGGTAGCGGCCATGATGCACAGTGGTCACCATGGTTCCGCCTTCAAGTTCTCGACCGTAGACGTTCGAATCTCCCGAGATGGCACGGTCGACCGGCATGCAGACCTCGATGTCCCCATCGGTCTCGTTGTCGATCATGTCGGGGTACACAATCAGCGGGGGTCCAGCCGGAGCGATACTCTCCCGACCGAGTGCCTGGATGATCAACCCGAATCCGGTGCCAATGTCCTCGCCGATTTGGCGAAGATTGGTGTGGAGCCTAGCGGCCACAACAAGCCGGGGCGCCACATCTTCGAGCTCAATGGCATAAGGCATTATGCCCTCTTTTCGTTTCATCAACATTTCAAGGTATTCAAGCATACGGACATCGGCGGCCAGCCGTTCGGTCAACCGTTCGTGATGCGCCACCAGCTGCTTGTGGGCCGGCTCGGGATTGTCGGCGTCAAGTACCGCCCTAATCTCGTCCAGTGGCATCTCCACCGAGCGCAGAATCCTGACTGCCTCCGCCCGATTGGCCTGACCGAGGTCGTAATACCGATATCCCGACGTCGGATCGACACGGGATGGGATCAACAGACCCTTCTCGTCATACAACCGCAGTGCTTTCACCGACAGTCGCGTCATCTGGGAGAACCGTCCAATAGGAACCAACGTCACAGCTCATCTACCTCCTGTTTGACCCATTGTCGAACCTCCCCCAAGGGAAGAGTCAAGCAGAATTTCAGGGCTTTTTTCAGTCAATGCCACGATCCTGCACTCAAGCACTCAAGACGACGAACGGGGCGCAAGAACCCCTCTGATGAAGTGATATTGACGACCGGGCTCACAACGGTCAGAACCGGCGAGGGAAAAGTGGGCTCCGTTTCTGAAAAACGGGCCTTGCCAGGATATGCAACTTTCGTGATGGTGGAAAAGATGAGAAATCGGGGGGGTAGGCAAGTGCATTACTCAATAGCGACATCACAAATCCGAAAAACTAGATTTCAGAACTAGAAATAAAAAAGAAAAAATATAGGACACACTTCAAAGAGCCGGCACAAGTGCAGAACCAACAAGGTCATTTACGCGAGAGGCAAAGAAAACAGACGGAGAGTGTCCGATTCCAATGGGAAATCAAAGTTGCTGCGTCCGGTCTCCTGACCTGAGCATTTTCACAATTTCTGTGATGGCAAAGCGAGTCTCCAAAGAGAACGAGAAGGCAATTGTGGCAAGTTTCCCATAGAAAATAGCTCATTTACCCGTATGGATTATTTATACGATTTACGTGATGCTTCAGGAAGAGGCCCAGAGGAAATGATGGGCAAGGAGTCACAAGCGCGCACTTCCCAACCCAAAGCCTTCGTTTGAAAAGCAGAAGCCGAGGAAAACGAAAGGGAACCACACTCCGGACTTCTTCTTCCCTGGGCTTTCTCTTTTGATCAGGTCCATGACGAAGGAGGGCAGGGTACCCCCTCCTCAGAGAGGGGCACCCAACACCAGAATCACTTCTCGGTGATACGAATATTGAGAAGCCGCTGCACAAACGACAAGTTGTTGAGGAATTGTGCCTCGGGGACACCCATCTTCCAACAAACTTCCGAAATAGCATAAGAGAAAAACAGGAAATGCCTCAGTCAGCGCAAAGAGCGAAGCGCGTACCCACGCTATTGGCAATGAAAGCATCAGGAAACTGAGCAGCAACAGCATGAGTGGCGCGCCACCCCGTGCAATGAGCAGGCACAATCACTGTAGGGTCGAGCTCGGCGATTGCTGCACATGTCGGAGCGATCACAGGCTCAAACAGCGGACCACTCAAATGGAAGCCGCCAATCAGCGCGTAAATTTCTTCCACTCCCGTGAGCCGTTGGGCATATCGAGCAATATTCACAATTCCCGCATGACCGCAACCGGTCAGGACAACAAGACCTTTCCCCCGCACATGCAAAATCATCGCCTGATCATCGAGAATGAGCGGGTCAGGCTGCCATTCACCATCCCGCAATGCCTGGTGAAGTAAAAATCCCTGTTCAAAAGAGGTAGTGCGATCGACTTCCCCGGTGACAAGCACCGACTCTTCAAAGAGAAGAGAGGGCCGGCGTCGCTCTATGATCTCGAAGCCGGCGTCTTCAAGAGCCCGGAGGCTCGGCGTCGGCATCTCGAAGGGGTCTCTCCCCGGAATCGCAATCCGTCGTTGCAACCACAGGTCAGGATGCACAATAACGGGAAGATTCGGGCGCCCCACAGCACGGATAAACCCATCAAGCCCCGTGACATGGTCAAAATGACCATGACTCAAAACGATCACATCCACATCAGCTGGATCGAGATCGAGACGCCGCATGTTCTCGATCATCCCATCAGGCGTAACCCCCGTATCGAACAAAAAACGGCGAACCCGGTCTCCTCGCTCCACAGTCAAAAGGAACGAGAGACCATGCTCAGCCCGCAGCGCGTCCACTCCGCTCCCTTCGAGAGAAGTCGCCACAGGAAGCATCGGCATCTTGCCGCCACCAAGGTTCACACGCTTGGCCGGTCCTTGGTCCAACAACAACATGTCGGCCACATTATCGACAAGGACTGTCACCGTTACTGCATCAACAGGTTCGAGAAAGACACGATCAGTTGTCTCTTCCGCATCTTGGTGAGTTCGACGGGGCGCAACCTGGGCTACCGCGTGCAGACCGTCGTCATGCCCGTCACACATCTTGGCCTTCTTTCCGGGTCGGCCGTGAGCATCCGCCGAAGAGTCCCAAACGACTCGGAACTTCCCTTGGCTTCCCTGCTTGGATAGCAAAGCTCTCAAAATACATATAGAACTGAGAAAAGAGCAGGTGTCTCAACACGAGAATACTCCTTCCATTCTGTTGCGCACACAGAAAAAAGGCAGAATCCAAACACAAAAAAACCGATCGGCAAGTCAGGAGAAAAACCCGGCAACACGCATGCTGACCGTCTTTCCCTACTCCCCTGCCCAAAGATCGGAAACCGCAGCAATCACAACCAAAATTTTATCACCTCAAGTACAAATACAAAGTCCTTGCCCGGACTCACAATCTGCGCAATGCCACGAGCAAACAAAACCGCGGAATTCCGCAAAAACAACAAACTCTCTCTGGAACCGCACTATCAGGGCACGAGCAGTTCGTCCCCTGATAGAAAGACACTCAATTCATTTTCCCCGCTGCTGCAAAAGCCTGCTCCATAAACACCGAGGGATCTGCGGAGACGGCTGCACGAGTCGCATTCTCCGACCCCTCTTCGGCATACATGCGCTGCATCGACTGCATAATTCCCGGATCATGATCGTAAACCGCCATGAAACTCCCAATCCATGCAGTCCAACGGCGGGCATACTCCTGCACTTCAGGACTCCCAGGGTCAACGCCTCGCTCTCGTGCCTGCTCGACTTCGGCAACGAGAATCGCCCAGTCCTGCTCGCCTGCACGGGCAAGTTCTGGCATTTTTTCCGCCCCAAGTTCCTGCTGTTTTCGCGAAAAAACAGCACGTTCCTCAGGTCCATGGTATTTTTCATGCATTTTCATCAGCTCCATAAGGGAGAGAAGCTCTTCTGCGGAGAGGACAAACTCACAAATCATCCCAAAACCTGCGAAAGTCGAGCACGAACCT
The DNA here is from genome assembly GCA_002352645.1 of Acidimicrobiia bacterium UBA2766. Taxonomy (GTDB): domain Bacteria; phylum Actinomycetota; class Acidimicrobiia; order UBA2766; family UBA2766; genus UBA2766. Next base: position 3,808 of record DEIU01000008.1, read on the forward strand.
CCCGACATGTCTCGATCTGCTGCTCCACATGTGCCAGGTGTTCGCGCATAATGCCAAGAAAGTCTGCTCTCTCGGTGTCAAGGCAAACTTTGATCTGCTTCAGCGAAAGGCCAAGGTCCCGCAGGGCAAGCACGGCATACAGCCGTCGCGCGTCCTGCTCCGTGTACAAATGATGACCAGCGCAAGTCCGCCGAGAAGGCAATAACAAGGAAATGTCGTCATAGTGCCCCAAGGTGCGCACCGTCAGACCAGTGGCGTCTGCCGGCTCGCCTATCCTCCAGTATCTCTGTCCCATTTTGGGCAACTGTCCATTCTTGCTTTGCCGGGTATCCATACCGCTGACTCGGATTTCTTCCGACTCCTGTCTATTCGCAGCCACAGGATCACCCGAAAGCCTCACGTCGCGAGAGGTGCAAGGGAAAAAATCGCAGCATCCACATTCTTTTGCCCCAGCAAAAACAGACCAGCAAAATCACACGAGAGACCCAGTGATGAAAACCGGACAGGCAAGCATCCCGGCCACAACAAAACACCGCCATCCCAACCCCCGAGGCGCGCATCAGAACCCCCAACTCACGAACAACCCCACACCGCGCCCGATCGCAAGCCTCTTCCCACACACTCTCCACAACCACGGCACTCCACAACCATGACGGGAACTATCAAAAGGACCTCTCCCCAGGGTCTCTCTTTCAAGAGAACCCTGGGGAAAACCGTTTGCAGAAGTTGCAGTACCTACTCTTCGACAAGCTCGGGGGCGCTTGCAAGATCATCGAAGAACTGCCGGTCAGATTGGACAAAGAAGGCCGCGGCATTATTTTTTCTCGCGAATCGCCCGAGCGAAAGAACTCGATCGCCCAGGGATGGGAACTCGGATCTCCACAGATACAGCGTATGGAATATGGCAGATTGGGCTGATTCTGCCTGAGCGGCATGGCCGGCAATTGAATATCCTTCTCTCGCCCCCGGCCCGACACCGGCCTTGCGCATCATGGAAAACGCAGCTTTTGCGTCGCCCGCAACAACAAGACCAACGCGGTCTCCACTGTAAACTGTTGTGCGAAGCCAGGATTTCAAGGTGAGCCCAATCAGGGGCAACTGCGCAATGCCGAGAAGAAACATGAACGGCCCAAAACGCAGATGACGCAGCTTGAATGTCCCAATGAAACAACCAATAAGGTAGTCGATCTCAGCGGATTTATTCTCGGACAGCACACCCTCTACGGCTCTCCCATTTAAGACAAGTATCCGCTTATGACCCAAGCGTTTGGCCAAAAGGCTGTCGTCACCAGAACCAACGATATATGTTCTGATATCGATGTCTTCTACTCCGAGCATCGATTGAGCTTGACGCACACGATGATAAATTGCCGGATAATTACGAGGAGTCACCTCGACTGCATTGCCCAGCAACTCCGCTTCCCGCATGCGGCCCCGAAACCAGGCAATGCCTGCAATCAAAGCAAACAGAAAAACCATTGGAGGTTCTGTCACAAAAAGAGCGAACAATGTCAAAAAGCAGAAAGAGATGCCTATCCAGGCATAGAGCAAAGCTCGATTCTCAGAGGGAAGTTGATACTTCCTGACATCGATCATAGGTTGACGCGGCACAAGCTGCCCCGGCACAGTCTGACCTGGAACGGTTCGTCCTAGTGCAGTCTCCCGTGAAGCAATATCCACCTCATGACTCCTCATTACCTGCTGTTCATTGGCTTCGCGCACCTACATCATCCAAGAAAGAGCTGCCGGCACATGGCCTCAAACCAATAGCTCAAACCCTGTCGTTCACACGAAACCCACAAGAGATCAGGGCATTTTTCACTGGTGAGATCATTCCCCACACCAGGACATTTGCCGCAAGTATTGCCGCCTCACTACTGGCAAAAACGGCAAAAATCGCATCAAACCCAGACAACTGCTTTCGGCCAAACAATTGCAATAGAAATCCCACGAGCGTTTCCTTCGATCCAGACAGGTCGCCCTCCTTCTCCAAAAGAGCGGTGTTGTCAAAAAAGAAATCTCATCGTAGAAAAATGTCATACACCAAAGAACTGCCAATCCACACAACCAACTTGGAATAGCATCATGACAGGCAGAAAAATATCCGGCCCAGTACTTCAAAAACCATGCAAATTGCCGAAATCAATCCGCAATTTTCAGAAAAACCCTAGCATCCCTACACGCGAGTCCCAACCTCAACACCCTCACCACAAGCCATTTCACCTCGAAAATAGCACAGTCCCAAGAGAAGGAAAAAACTCCAAGTAAAACACAAACTCAGGGCAAGTTTTTCTCATTTTACACATCATCAGATTGGCTTATTGGTTGTCCGCAAGTTGGTCTCCATAATGCATCACAAAAGAGCAAACCCAAAGCCAACAAACCAGAAACATGCCGCGTATTTCTTTGCAATTTTTCCCTCAGTCGCAAGGTTTTTCCCAAATATTCTTTTTGCAATATCTCTCAGAGAAAAACTGTGCGAACTCTTTACCCAACCAGCCTCACGCTTCTTCTCCCCGCAGTGCTGCCCAACATTTCCGATAAATAATCGGAGAAAGAGTACTTCGACAGACACAAAAAAGGAGAGAGGAAAAGAGAGCACCAGATTAACCGGCAGAATCGTGCGGGATAATCACTCGATCGGCAACATCGCCAATACTCGGATAGATCAATCGGATCAAATGTACAGCAACGGCAGTCGCGATGAGTTGGCCAACGATAAATGCGCAGGCAGACCCAGGTTCAATCCCCGTGAAAGTGTCAGAAAACATGCGCGCAACGGTGACCGCAGGGTTTGCGAAGCTCGTGGATGACGTGAAGTAACAGGCGCTCGCGATATAGCCGCCAACAGAAAAAGCGGCAACCGAAGAACGCCCAGATCGGACGACCCCAAAAATCACAAGCAACAATCCCAGCGTTGCGATGCCCTCACCAAACACAAGATGTCCACCGGAACGGTGTTTCGTTGACCAATCCACAATGGGAAGGTCAAACATAATGTTGGCGACCATGACCCCAAAGATACCGCCGGTAAGCTGCGCGAGCACATAGTAGATCGCAGTCGGAATGTCGATCCCCCCGAAAGCCCAGTCGGCAAGGGTCACTGCAGGATTGAAGTGAGCACCCGAGGCCGGGCCAAGCGCCAGAATGAGCGCGACAAGCACACCGGCGGTAGCAAAGGTATTCTGGAGAAGCTGCAAACCGGCATCGTCGGTCAGGCTTTCGGCCATGATCCCCGAACCGACGATGCCGGCAAGCAGAAACGCAGTACCGGTAAATTCAGCAGCGAGACGCCGCGAATGAGGCTGCCGGCGGCTCACTGTGACTGCAGATGTCGACGTGGAGGCAGACGTGGACGCAGGTAGCCTCATGGATTCAGCTTCAATGACGGGTCGTGGCGGTTCAACATTACTCATCGGATCATCGCTGGACCCTCATGGGACTCCCCACAGGACCGTCCTGGAATCATTACGCGGAAGTTTCCCCAAAGCTCCTGCTGGGAGATGCAACCTGCGCACGGATGCCGTCATGCACTTGAGGAAGCAGCTCGATCGGCGGAGCAGCAGGGTCGACAAGCTCTCAATACCCATAGCGCTTCCCACGAAAAATCGGGCCAACATCGCCATAACCCATCGTCACAAGCACGTCTGCAGGACGGACAACAGAATGGGCGATATTGTTCGTCCAGGGTCTCGGATATGCCGAGAAGATATCAATAAAAACCTCGGCAGGAACCTCGGCCATTGTCTTTACTCCAACCTTGTGTATCTCGATGCCAGGGCCAGAACCGCCGGAGAATACCTCAATGCGGTTCCCGGCGAAGAAACGCAAACCCGGAACCCGCACCCGCACTTACACGGCAGTCGCCACCATGATCTGTGCCGCCTCCCACCAGGAAGACCAGTTTGTGGGGGCGTCGTCCCCGAGGAGCGCACCCGGTTCGAGCCAGGGATACAGCTCGGCATAGGTGGTGACTGTTTGCTCATCCACACGCCGATACAAAAGGTTGGGGCTGATCTCGGACGGGTGGCTGAGACCCATGGCGGCAAGCAGCGCGTTGAAACTCTCTACTGTGGCAGCCTGGAAACGGTGCACTCGCCGGCTTTTGCTTGCAACGTCAAGACCACGCGCCCGGCGTGCGTCCTGCGTCGCGACACCAGTCGGGCAATGGTTCGTGTGACAGCGCTGTGCCTGAATACAGCCCAGGGCAAACATCATAGAACGAGCAGAGTTTGCGTAATCCGCACCCTGGGCGAGGCAGCGGGCAATATCGAAGCCAGACGCCACTTTCCCGCTTGCCCCCACACGGATCCGGCCACGAATCCCACAACCTACCAGGGCATTGTGCACAAACATCAGACCCTCTCGCAGCGGGAAGCCGACATGGTCCTGGAAATCAAGTGGAGCAGCGCCGGTGCCACCTTCGGACCCGTCAACCAAAATAAAATCGGGGAATATTCCGGTTTCGAGCATTGCCGCACAGATTGCCAAAAAGTCTGCCGGTTGCCCCATGCAGAATTTGAATCCCACGGGTTTGCCCTCGGCAAGCTCACGCATCTTTCCGAGAAATCGCACGAGCCCGAGCGGGCCATAAAATGCTGAATGAGAAGAAGGCGAAATACAGTCGACACCCAGGGGAATGCCCCGCACTGCAGCAATCTCGGCTGTGATTTTTGCTGCGGGCATCACGCCGCCGAGTCCCGGTTTCGCGCCTTGCGAGAGCTTGAGACACACACATTTCACATGGGGATGGGCTGCTTTCTCGGCAAACAGCCCGGGGTCAAAGGCTCCGTCTTGCGTGCGGCAGCCGAAATAGCCAGAGCCGATCTCCCACACGAGATCCCCACCAGAATCAAGATGATAAGGAGTAAGCCCACCTTCTCCACTGTCGTGCGCGAACCCGCCAAGCTTCGCACCCATATTCAAAGCCCGCACCGCAGGCGCGCTCAATGAGCCAAAACTCATGGCAGACACGTTAAACATCGCCATATCGTAAGGTTGCGTGCAATCAGGACCACCAACTCGCACCCGAAAGGGCACCATGACCACAGGCCGTGGGAACACGCTGTGCGCAAACCATTCGCTCCCAGGGGCCATGAGATTCAGCTCCGTGCCAAACGACTTTTTGTTACGCCCCTCTTTCGCATGTTGATACACAAGAGAACGAATATCTCGGCTAAAGGGTGTACCAATCGTGTCGCTCTCCACGAAATACTGTTGGATCTCTGGGCGCAACATTTCCATGAGGTAGCGCCCATGCCCAATCACTGGATAATTCCGCAAAATAGTGTGACGGCGCTGCAGCAGGTCGTAAAGTCCAAGCAGTACAAGCGCATCAATCACCACTGCCGGCAGCCAAAGCACAGGAAAACTCACCGAGGCAGCCGTCATCCCCACACCACCCAAGACGAGTGTGGCAAAAAGCAAAAAGCGTGTCATCTTCGTCCTGTCTTCTCAGGTCTGGAGAATACCCCTGTAGCCAGGCGACAAAGTCACCAGGTAGCCGAGCAACGAGGCACCTGGATAGCCGAAATAGCCGACCAGCTCGATAATCAGGCTTCGATGGCCGAACAGCCAAGTAAAAATCGCCCGAAACCGCAGCCTGCCCAACAGCCCAGCCCAGCAGTTCTGTTTCTCCTCAGCACTCAGCACTCAGCACT
>DEIU01000008.1:9521-9851 GCA_002352645.1 Acidimicrobiia bacterium UBA2766
CACTCAGCACTCAGCACTCAGCACATAAGGCGATTACACATATTCTCCCGATTTCCCACCATCCATTCTAAAAAACTGGAAAAACTGGAAAAGTGGGCACGTGGATAAGTCGCAAGACACACTTTTATCCGTAAAACAGGGCCATCACGCCCACTACAGGTTCCTCACAAAGCCAGGCCGAAGCCTTGCCGGTCCACGCAATTCCCCACACCCAATTAGCCGGCTCGGTCCAACCTGGAAGCGCACGCGCGCCACACGACCGCTTCGCGCACCCTCAGCAGGCCTGCCAAACCACCCCACAAGCAGGCCTGCCAAACCACCCTCATCCCA
>DEIU01000056.1:0-2544 GCA_002352645.1 Acidimicrobiia bacterium UBA2766
GCACAAAAAACACTGTCTTTTTGCTACGATCGCCCCTCTGCTTCCCCTGAATCCCGGTGGCAACGCTCATTTTGACAGTACCCATGTACGGATCCATCAATTCCGGCGCGTCACAACAACACTGTACGAAAGATGAGCGCCGCCTTCTTTCCTACATATAAAACTCACACGACTTTCCCCAATAGGAAAACGTCCAATGGATACGCCAACAGTTCCCTTCTCTACGCCACAAGATCCATATGGAAAAGGGCGTCCTCCCTTCCACTCTGCGCGAGAACCGCAACGCTGGTGGGAAAAAACCTGGGTCATCTTGTTGGCATGTGTCGTCTTGCCACCAGTGGGCATTGCTCTCATCTGGATCGCAGCAAAAAAGTGGAACAGTTCAACAAAAAAGCTGGCAACTGGAGTCACAGCGGCATGGCTTGTCTTGTTTCTCGCGATTGGTGTGACGAGCGAGGAGCCCTCCGAAGAGACTGTTGTGCCTTCAGAGAAGGAAGCCGTCAAAGTCGACAAAGAGATCACAACCCAGCCCATTACGACCTCGACGACATCCTCGACGACGATCTCGACGACCTCGACGACGACCTCGACGACGAGAAGGACAACCACCACACGGGCGTCAGATATTTACTACAAGAGCTGCGCACAAGTCCGAGCAGCCGGGAAGGCCCCGCTCTATCGAGGCGACCCCGGTTACCGTCCTGGTCTTGACCGGGACAATGACGGCGTGGCGTGCGAAGTTTGAGAAAGTGTAACGAGCGCGAAACCGTATTTTGCGCAGGAAACTCTTTGGCACGGATCTCGGGACGGGTTTCTGGGTGAAGAGATCGCTTCGCAGGGCCTCTGGAGGGATGATGCAGAAACCATGCAAAGTGTCTCGACCACTGTCTCCTCCCTGAAAAAGCGATTTTCGCGGATGTGTCTTGTTCCGCTCTCGCGTTCTCGCACTGCACCTTTGAAAACGGTCTTGATACTCCTTGTTCTCGCATCGATAGCACCTTCAACCTCATGCACACCACTATTCGCAGCCAACTCAATCTAGAAGACACTGACGTCCGTGTTGATCTCAATCTCGCAGGAGCAATTCTCGCTCTTCTCCCAAATCCGTCTGACAACCCTGCATTCGTGCTCGATGTCACGAGCGCTCAGATCGGCCGCAGCCTCTATCTTGGAAACGGCTTCCAAGCACACCGAAAAGTCTGACTTATCGGTTGCGCAGCTCTGAAATCGATGGATGTTGCAGGAGTAACTGTATGCAAAGAATGGCAGGCCTGAAAGAGAACACGCGTTACCCGAGATAGCAGCACGCGAAGAACAGCGCTGATCCCTCTGGAAATTTCCTTTTTCCCAGTTGCGGTATGTATTCGCACAAAAAACACTGTCTTTTTGCTACGATCGCATCTCTGCTTCTCCTGAATCCCGGTGGCAACGCGCATTTTGACAGTACTCATGTACGGATCCATCAATTCCGATGCGTCACAACAACACTGTACGAAAGATGAGCGCCGCCTTCTTTCCTACATATATAACTCACACGACTTTCTCCAATAGGAAAACGTCCAATGGATACGCCAACAGTTCCCTTCTCTACGCCACAAGATCCATATGGAAAAGGGCGTCCTCCCTTCCACTCTGCGCGAGAACCGCAACGCTGGTGGAAAAAAACCTGGGCCATCTTGCTGACATCTGCCGTCTTGCCACTAGGAGGCATTGCTCTCACCAGTTGCGCGGAGACCGACGAGCCCTCCCAAAAAGAGACCACAACAACTCAGCCCATTACGACCTCGGCGACGACTTCCACGACGACGATCACCACACGGGCGTCAGATATTTACTACAAGAGCTGCGCACAAGTCCGAGCAGCCGGGAAGGCCCCGCTCTATCGAGGCGACCCCGGTTACCGTCCTGGTCTTGACCAGGACAATGACGGCGTGGCGTGCGAAGTTTGAGAAAGTGTAACCAGCGCGAAACCGTATTTTGCGCAGGAAACTCTTTGGCACGGATCTCGGGACGGGTTTCTGGGTGAAGAGATCGCTTCGCAGGGCCTCTGGAGAGATGATGCAGGAACCATGCAAACGGTTTAGGAAGGTGCACTTGGTGTGGAAAGAAGTCAGGGAAGAACTCCCCGCGAAAGCTGCACTGCTTCTTTAACTTCGTACGCAAACTGCCTTGTTGGCTTTCCATCTGTGACGGCCTCTTTGTCCGTCCGGCATTCATCTATTCTATGTATTGATGCAATAATACAAAAACAACGTACCGGATAAAAAGGCGATAAGCGGCCATCGGATATCCTGAAATACCCTATCCACAACACCTCCGCTTTTTTCCCTGGCCTTGCCCGAAACAGCCCAGGAAAACCTTTGGAAGAACCCCCACCCGCTTTTGGAAGGGCGGGAGTGCCGTCGGTGGCAGTCAATACAGGCTAATGATGACATATTCTCGTATCGCTAGAGGTGTTTCCCAGTTTCTCGGAGGTCAAGAAAGGATTCGAACGGTTGCAGCACTATGTGAGGAAAGGCCGCAAAGGGTGATGCGGGGCTATGC
>DEIU01000056.1:2613-22941 GCA_002352645.1 Acidimicrobiia bacterium UBA2766
TTCTGGGCCGGATTGGGTTCCATGCCGTCGCGTTGTGGCTAGGGGGACGGCTAGTGTACTTCGTTGTCCGAGAGGTCCAATGAAGTCATAAGCGTTTCCATGATCTTGGGGTCGGTGAAGATCTCGTAGTCGGGCAGGAGCACTTGGGCGTAACGCTCAAGGTAAAGCATCTGCTTGCCGATGAGAACGAACTCTTTTGGCATGAAGAGCCCGTGAGTGCGGGCTGCTGTGATCACGTCGGAGAGGATGCTCCCAAAACTCTGTGCAAGTTCTTTCACGGTTTTGGTGACGGTTTCGCTGTGTAATTTGCGGATATCGTCGGCGAGTTGGCTTGTGGCTTGTTCTTTTGTGACCTGAGAGGAAGAGAAGGCCGCGAGGTCGGTGATCATTTCTGCCACAAGGTCGAAGTCCCCCTGGACCATCATGGCCGGGATGAGCTTGCGCAATACCTTGCGGTCGTCTTCTTCCAGGTTTCCCATGATGCCGAAGTCGAGAAAGGTGATGATCCCGTTCTCGTTCAGCATGAGGTTGCCCGCGTGGAGGTCGCCGTGGAAGAAACCATGCACGAAGGCTGATTCGATCCAGGCGCCGGCCGCCTCGAGAAAGACGGGCATGACGTCGATGTTCCAGGTGTTCAGGATGGTGTCCGCGTCGTCGGGGGCGACACCATATTCCCGACTCATGGTGAGGACGCGCTCAGAGGTGTAATCCCAATGGACTTTTGGGATGTTAACGCTGGGGTAGTCACCTTTGGAGATGTTGGCTTCGAAGCGTTCCATGGACTCGCCTTCACGGGCGAAGTCCATTTCTTCGTAGAGGGTGCGGGCAAAGTCTTCAACGACGCCGATCGGGTTTGCCACGGCTGTTGTTTCAAACTCGTTCAGGATGCCTGCGATGCGGCGTAGGATGCGCAGGTCGTGACGGAAACGCCGCACAAGGCCAGGACGGCGCACTTTTACGACGATGTCATTGCCATCGTAGCGGGCTCTGTGCACTTGGGCGATGGATGCCGAGGCCAAAGGTGTGTCGTCGAAATACTCGAAGATGTCCTTGACTGGCGCGCCAAGCTCTCTCCTGATGCGTTGGTGCACCTCGCGCCTGGGCATAGGAGGCACGGCATCAAGACATTTGCGGAACTCGTCTGAGAGGACGTCCGGGAAGAGTCCTGGTGAAGACGCGATGATCTGCGCAAATTTCACATAGGCCGGGCCAAGTTCTTCACAGCCGCGGCGAAGAGCTGTTGCTGCGGCGCGGGGCAGTGGTTCGGGTCGCAGTGGTTGGCGTGGGATGCGTGAAGCATATCGGGCGCCTTCAAAGACGCCGGCTCTTGTCATAGCCCGTCCCGTGTTAATGAGACGGCGAATTTCTCCAATGCCAAAGTTATCGATACGGTTGACTGCCCGCGTTACTTTTGCTTGACGTTCGACAAAAGGAACTTGTGGACGACCGGTTTTTACCGCTTGTTTCTGGCTCAAGGTGGCGCCTCCGTGACCGACCTGTAGTCTTGCTCGCTGCTCTCGCGATCAAGGCTTGCCTCGATTGAGCCTTTGCCCGAGGTCTGTAGGGCATGAGGATGTCCGAGCACTTCGTGAGCGTATTGCCTGCGAGCAAATAGCTTGTTCTTGAAACATAAATCGAAACCAAGCTTATGTCAACTTTTGCATATTTTTGCTTGCTCTAGTCGTCAGCCTGTGAAGTTCCTCGCGACGCTTCTTGGGCTTGTTTTTTAGGCGGGAAGCTGGATTTTCTCTTGAGCATGTATTTGAGGGAGTTTTTTTGGGAAAAGTGCTTTTTCAAGAGCAGGCACTTTGTCCGTGCAGAAGTCTTTCGTGTGAGATGACATGCGGTGACTGCCCCAAGAGCATGTACAAGACCTGGGAGCAGGCGCCGCAGTACAGCAGGTGTGGAACGCAAAAGAAAACAAGCGGCAGAAAAAATTTGCTGGAGACACTCAGTGGAGGTCAACGGGGCAGCGAGTGGAGTAGCGAGTGGGACAGTCGGAGAGGGACAGTGAGTGGGACAGTCGGAGTGGGAACGAGAGAAACAACAATGAGAATGAGAAGGAAAGAGCGTCTGGCATGAGTAAAAAAGACACTTTGGCAGCTGCACAGGGAAATGACGGAGATGGGGACGTAGATTTTCATCTCGCGGGTACTGTGGCTCAAGTCACTCTCAATCGTCCTGGGCGGCGTAATGCATTGTCTGTACCTATGCTGGATCGCTTCCTTCTGGTGCTTGACGAAGTGGAACAGACTGCAGCGCGTGTTGTTTTGCTCAGGGGGGCGGGTACTGCCTTTTGCGCAGGAGCTGACTTTGCAGACTTCGATGATGGTCCTGACCGTCGAGGCTTCGCTCCGAAATTTCACAGCTTGCTTGATCGTTTGGCGAGCTTACGTGTCCCGGTCATGGCATTTGCGCATGGTCCCGCCGTGGGTGCCGGTTGTCAGATTATTGCGCAAGCTGATCTCACGATCGCTGCAGAATCCGCGGTCTTTGGTATCACTGGCGTCAAGATCGGTCTCATGCTTGACATGGCAAATATCACGCGGCTTGTGCACGAGGTGGGAGCGGCGACCGCGCGGCGTCTTCTTCTGACTGGAGAATTGCTTTCCGCGCGTGAAGCGCAGGTAGCAGGCCTTGTGCACAGGGTAGAGGCAGATGCAGACGCGCTTGCGCAAGCGAGTGCTTGGGCAGAATTGATTGGGTCGCGTGCTCCATTGGCGGTGCAAGGACACAAAGCGGCTTTGCAGGCCGTGATAGAAGACGGATGGCTGTCTCCTGATACCGAAAGCTGGCGTGCCGGGTCAGAGAAGTCGCTCCGTGCCTTTCGTTCGGAAGATCTACGCGAAGGTCTCGCAGCTTTTTCTGAACGTCGTAGTCCAAATTTCCGCGGATTGTGATGCCTTGTGTGACACGTTCCATGGCAAAAGGGGCTGGGGGGCGTCTTCGAGGGAGCAGCAGGAGCGAACCCTTATAAAAGGATCGAAAGATACTGATTTTCTCTTGTTTTCTGGGAGAATTTTCCGATTTTTTCCTGAGGCGGAAGCGCGTAAGTCAATCGCAGCGCGGAGCAATAGTCTGAGGAATTTTGTGACTGGAACAAAGTCGGGGTTCTGGGGAGTTCTCTAGGCAGAAGAGTTTTTTGTGAGGATGGCACCCTTTGAGTTTTGCTGTCTTTTGTCATGTCTCTCGGGTTGCGAGACACATCGGTGGGGGAGAGCATCCTCAGAAGAACATCTGGGGTAGTACGAGTGTGACCAAACAGTCAGGGGAAAGGGTAAAGTGCCCTTTTTTTCGATTGTGTGGAGGAATAAACATGGCCGACGCCACAATTATTACGGCATTTGGGGCTGGGGCATTGTCCTTTTTTTCCCCCTGTGTTTTGCCGCTGGTTCCTGCGTATTTGTCGATGGTCTCAGGGGTCTCTGTGGAGGAGATCCGAGCTGGGAGCACACAACTGGCAGGGGCGGGGGCCGGAGCCGAAAGTGAAGACGTTATTGTCGGAGAAAAGCTTCCTTTCTGGCGACTTTCTCCCACACGCCTTCGCGTTTTGCGTGGCACTGCTTTATTCATGTTTGGCTTTACTGTGGTGTTTGTCTTTCTTGGTGCGACGTCGAGCGCAGTCGGGCGGTTTCTTTTGGATAACCGCACCCTTTTGCAAACTATCTCTGGTGTGTTCGTCATTATCTTTGGAGTGTTTTTGGCGGGCTTTCTGCGCCCGACAGTTTTGGAGCAAGAGCGTCGCTTCCGATTTTCTGGCGAATCCGGTAACTGGGGCGCTCCTTTTTTGGGTGTCGCGTTTGCTTTCGGCTGGACGCCCTGTATCGGTCCTGTTCTTGGATCTGTACTCACGCTGGCAAGTACGAGTGGGGAAGTGGGACGGGGGATGACCCTGCTTCTCTCCTATTCGCTCGGGCTTGGTATTCCTTTTCTTCTGTCAGGTTTGGCTCTTTCTGAGATGTCAGGATTGTTTGGCTTTGTGAAACGCCACTTTCGTGTGATCAATCTGATGGCAGGAACAACCATGGTGATTTTTGGTTTCTTGCTGGTATTTGATCGGATCACATGGGTTTCCGGACAAGTCACACGTTTTCTTGATCAGATTGGTCTCGAAAGTCTTACCAGTATTTGATTTGGTGCTTTCTGGTCTTGTTGCTTCTGTTGTTCTTTGTTTTTACAGACTGGGGTTTGGTGGTGTTCAGGTGGGAATAGGTGTTGTGGGAAAGTGTTTTGTTGGGGTGGGGTTTTTTGTGGTGAGGGGTTGTGGGGGGAGTTGTCGGTGTGGTGGGGAAACAGGGTTTTCTTCTGTCAGCCGGTGAATGATGCTACTTCGCCCTGTTGTTGGGTATTTCTCTTTTTGTCTCTCTGAGGGGCTGTGAGGGCCTATGGAACGGAGGGTGGAGGGGGAAGGGAGGGAAGAACATGCGCGAAAAAGTTTTTCGAAAGGTTTTTTCCGATATGGACCGCGTGCAAAGAGTGCAAGAGTTTTTTGCTGGACGAGCCGCAGGATGGGAGGTGCGTTTTCCTGATGATGGCCCTTCTTATGCGCGTGCAGTCGTAGACCTTGCAGTGCAACGTGGGGATACTGCGATTGATGTGGGATGTGGAACTGCGCGGGCTTTTGTGCCGTTGCGTACGGCGGTTGGGCCTGATGGTGTCGTTCTAGGGTTTGATGTAACCCCAGAGATGATCGCAGAAGCGGTATGTCTCGACAGAGCGAGATTGGGTGGGCTTGTCGTCGCGGATGGATTTCGTCTTCCACTCGCGGATGCCTCTGTGGATGCAGTCTTTACTGCGGGGTTTCTCTCTCATGCTGCTCCGCACCGAGGTTTGCAGGAGCTTGCTCGTGTGACGCGTCCGGGGGGGCGACTTTGTGTTTTTCACCCGGTAAGCCGGAGAGCTTTGGCAGCACGCCATGGGAAAGTCGCAACAAACGAGGATCCGCTTGCTCCTGCACAGCTGGAAAGGGATTTTCTTGCGACCGGCTGGCTGTCTGAACTGTGGGAGGACGGCGAGGATCGCTATTTGGCTTTGGCTGTGCGTGGTGAGTGTGCTGAGTCCGGGAAGGACGAGCGCGACGTATAGCCGGGATCTTCGCGAGGAGAGGTGTGGGGTTCGGGGGCTCTCCCCGTTGCGCTCTGTTTCGCTGCGTACGCGCGAGAAAGGGTCGGTCAGAAGACCAACCCTTTCTCCAAGAGCGTGAAAGAGGTTTTATCCTCTTATTGCCTTACAGGCAGACGCGTGCGGCGTCGAAGTCCGGGCCAATGTCGATCAGGTCGAGACCGATCTCAAGGTCTGGACCAACGTCGATCAGGTCGAGGCGGGGCTCAATGTCTGGGCCAACGTCGAACCAGTCGATTTGAATCAGCTCAAAATCTGGGCCGATGTCAATAAAGTCGATGTAAGGAGGCAGGAGGAAGAGCATGGGCCACCATTCGATGTCGGGGCCAATGTCAAACCAGTCGATGCCTGGCTCAATGTCAATGCCTACGTCAAGCCAGTCGATGCGGGGCTCAATGTCCGGGCCGACATCGACGAGGTCGATTTCGGGCTCAATGTCCGGGCCGACATCGACGAGGTCAAAATCTGAAATAAAGGTGCAGAAGGCCCCGTGATGTTTGATCCCGTAGTGGATCTTCTTGAAGATCTTGCCGACTTTTGAGCCCTTGTGGGGAGGGAGGGTTGTTGTCGGGGCAGTTGTTGTTGGAGTGGGGGCAGTTGTTGTTGTTGTTGTTGTTGTGTCTTCCCACTCGTCTACTTCACCGCTGGCGAGGGCAAAAGTTGGAACGGCGAGGGCGAACGAGGTGGCGAGAACTGCCGCGGCACTTGTGACCTTGAGGCGTTGTCTCGACCTCTCTTTCCGAGTTGCTGTCATGTGTGGCCTTTCCATGTGAGTTCTTCAGTGTTTTTTAAAACGTTGGGCTTTGGCCTGGCTCCACCCGCCGACCGGTAACGTTATAGCTGAAATGCCCGTTTCATGTCTAAAAAAGTGGGAATAATTTGGGAAGTTGTAGGAAAATTTTGGGCTACTGCAGTCACACCAGCCATGTCAGCCGCATATTTTCTGTTTGAGTACGCTTGATTCCCCACAAAGTGGATCGTTGGGACCGCAGCTTTTCCCCCTACTTCGAGTGAATCTGAAGTAGGGCTCCTGTTTTCTCAAAGGGGTTTTCTGCGCGCTCAGTGTCGTATCCTGTTATTTCCTTTTTTCTAACGTTTATAGGTGGTTCAGCTGGTATTATGGTGCTTTTTTGCGTTGAAATGCAGATATCGGAGACGTGCGCAGGATCGCTGGAAATGTAGGGGATCGAGGCCAATTCTAAACTGGGAAGAAGTGGTCATGAACCGGCAGTGAGCGAGAAAATTCGTTTACCAGGACTTTTCCTATGGAATCTTCTTTAGAGGAACCCTGTGTTGAGGGGGTGGCGAAAGAAAAGGGCTGCACCGGGTGGCTGTTTTTTTTCTCGTGTCGCAATCGCAAGAAAATGCGTTCCTGACATTTTTGTCGTGAGAAAATGCCATTGTTGCGGGCTGTCGGGGAATCCAGGGGCAAAAGAGATGCGGGGTGGGAAAAATTCAGGAGAATGACCGAGTTCAAAGGAAAACTCCTGGAGAGGGAGCTTGAGTCCCATGCCACGGGCTTTGGTGTACGCCTCTTTTAATGTCCAATAGCGGAGGAAGCGTTCTGGCTGTTCAGCTTGGGAACAAGAAGCAAAATCTGCCTGTTCTTCCGGGGAAAATACCATCTTGCTCATGCTCGTAAGATCTTTCACCCGATGAAGGCGCTCCACGTCCACACCAGCATCCTTGTCTCTATGCACCAGCACAACCGCCATGCCGGCCGTGTGCGAGAGATTGAACCGCAGTCCTGGTGGCGCGTCCTTGTTCGCGATTTCAGGTCGCCCTTGCGGACTAGTGGAAAAGTCCCAGTCTTTTGCAGAGATGTCCCCGTAGTGAGAAAGCGCAGTACGTACTCCAGCGTGGGCGACAAGAAAAAGAAGACGATCTTGGGCTCGGCGGTAACGCTGATAGCGATTGATTTCGACAGGGGAGAGAAGCGCCTTTGCTGCGCTGTTCGCGGTTCCCTCATTGTGTTCATCAGGAAACATGATCCAGGCATGGTGTTCTCGTTCCAACCGCTCCCACATCCTGGCGGGAACCAGAGGGGTAGGGAGCGGAGCAAAAGAGATCATGGACTGGCAGGTCGCGGACTATTGGGTCGTACATGTGTTTCGACCCGCAAGTAATCTGCTACAAGGTTTCCGTTCATGTCGAAGATAAATATGTCTGACACGGTTTTGTTGCGGGAAGTGGAGCGACCATACAAAACCCCACGGAAAGGGCCTGTTCCCGGGGAGTAATAAGTATGAGCTGCACCAATGGCCGTGGGCAAAGAGTGCGATCCCAGCATCTCTGTGGCCCAGAGGAGGGCGAGTTGCAAACTGCCATCGCAGATCACCGGGTCGGTGACCCAAAGGTCCTGCGGCCAGTTTGCTGCGCGCACGCCCGCAAGCGTGGCTATGATGCCCGTGGGAGAGACCCCATTTATGATGGACAACATTTGAAAGGCTGGGCCGTGAAACAGCGAATCGCCATAAATGCTCTTTTCTGGCCAGGGAGCGAGAGAATGGCCTGCAAGGAGGCGGGGGAGCGTGTCGGGCAGTAGATCGGAAGGAATTTCTGGAAGTCTTGCTTCTGTCGCAAGCTGCCCGCGGCACCGATAGTGGACATTTCCTTGGGGTCCACTGATCTCGAGCAGGACGACTGCTGCATTACTTGTTGGTGTTCCTCGGTTTTTGTCCCCGGGAGCAGGAGTGAGCAGGCGGCAGGAAATAGTGAGTGTTGTTGCAGTGTCCTGGTGGAAACCCGGAAGAGTAATCCCCTTGAGGATTTTTAAATCTGTGATTTCTTGCAGATAGAGCTGCGGGGCGAAAGCACGGGCCGCCCGGCTGCACCATTCGATTGCCATTGCCGCAGGAACGACCACGACACCTGCGATGCTATGGTCGATCAGCTGAGGATGGGTTTTCGCACCCACCTGTATTTTCCAGGTAGTGCTCCCGCTGGGAGAGAACGTTTCCGGTACGGGAAACCTGTTTGTTGGGAGATCCTCACCGGTCTTTCTTGCTTCTGACGGCTGCGAGGGGGGTACGTGTGGTGCGGGTGGCTGCACTGGGGGTCGCAGGGAGCCGGGTGAAGCAGAGGGGAGAGTGTCTGCTCCCGGGAGATATCTCAGATGCTCCAATATTTTTGTGCCTGTGTGGGCAGTTCGTAAAAAGAGCAGGTGGGAGGCTGTCAAGTTTTCGACATATTGCGCATGGGTGTGTGTTGTTTGTTGGTACGCGTTGAGGAAAGCATGCATGAGAGGAGGTTGCTGGGGTACCCGGTCTGTCACAGCTTTGGTGCCTCTACAACTGGACCGCGTGGACCATAGAGGTGGGTTGCAAAGCCGGCAATCCAATTGTCGAGGGGAGAGCCGTCACTCACGAAACGCCCGGCCTGTGCGCCGGCGACAAGGCGTGCGGTTTCTTGGCTGCTCTCTCCTGTTGTGGTGAGATCTTCCAAAAGACAATAGATGGTGGAGAACACCTCATGCGCCCCGGTGCGTGTCTGCCAGGCAGCGACGCGTTTTGCGAAGTCGAGGTCGGGAGGGAGGGGTTCTTCTTGCTCTGGCCGTGTTCCCAGCGTGTTGATTGCTTCGAGAACTCGTGCAATGCGGTCCCGCAAAAGCAGGGAACCGAGTTCGTCTGGCCAAATCGGTGCCCCTATCCAATAATCCTGCATGGAATGTCCGACAGGAAATTCGGATTTTCCCTTGATGGGATCGACGGGAAGACCTCCCGTGAACCGGATTGGAACGATAGGCACGTGCAGGTCGAGTGCCATATCAAGAAAAAGAGAGGAAACCTTTGTCACGGGTTCGCGACAGCTCTGGCTTCTTGTGCCTTGGGGGTGTACAAAAAATGATGTCCTGCCTTGGCGTATTTCTTCTTTGAGATCCTGCACAATAGTCAGCATGGACTGGGGTTTTGCCTGGTCAAAGTAAACAATGTTACGAGAAGGCTGCATTCTTGGATAGGCATCAAGCCGGCGTAGGAGAGTTCCAATCCAGCCTTGCTCATGCTTGGCATGCGCCATGGTGGTGACTCTGTGTTCAGTCAGACCGGCCAGGAGGTTTGTAATGAGAAAAGACTCGATCTGGATCTGATGGTTGCCCATATAGAGGGCACTCTGGCCACGCAATGCTGGTGTCGGAACGACAATACGCCGTACGTATTTGTGGCTCAGGCAATGGATGACATCTTTGCCGAGCCAACTTGATGGTGTGTGCGAATGCTCTCGCCAGAAATCGAGTACCGAGTGCAGATTCAGTGCCATTGGCCCTGTGGTACGGACAGTGACTTCTCTCTCTGGTGGTTCACCTTTTTCTTGCACGGTGTAGTTGACCGCAGTCAGGGGAAGAGCCTCGGGCAAGATGGAAGGGTGCAGGCGGTGTTCCGCTGCCCAGTGCTCTTTCACCGCGCATGCTGCCAGGTCTTGCGTGCCAAAGATTCCGAGGACGGTGCCGGGCATCCAGTTTGCCGCGTTGAGCTGTTTTTGTGTGAGGCAAGTGAGACCGTCAGAAGATTGCGAGAACTGTGTTCCTTCGACATAGGTCTTGTGCAGGAGAAAGGCGCGGCGGTCGGCGAGGCTGAGTTTTGCCACTGCTCCCTGAGAAAAACATGCATATACTAGTGAGCATTTTGCCCACACATTTCCGTCCACTATCCATTGCACATTGAAGCGTGGAAAATCTGGTTTCGCCATGAATCCCTGGAAACGCACCTCGCACGATACTTGTCCCGCGGTGGGCGGGGGGCCATGGAAGTGAAGATCCTGAATGAGGACGGGATAGCCGACTTTCCCAGGTTGAATGTCGTGTGACCATATTTCGAGTTGGTCATTTGGAATGGTGTGCGTGGCGCTATCGAGCAGGACGGGATGCACGATGCCTATCGGTACTTTGTGTGCGAGGTGCGTTTGCGACAAATCAAAAACCGCGGATGCCCCTGTCGGATGGCGCACCAGTGACACGAGAGTCTGAAAGGCCGGCCCATGAAAGAGTTCCCCGCTTTCGTAGGGATCCGCGATTTTCTCGCCGGGAAGCGCTGGCAGTGCCGCAGGCCTCTGCTCATAGGACCCAGTAAGAATCTCTCCTTCTGCGATGTCTGTTTCTTGTCCATCAGCGCAGTGCCTGCGCAAAATGACCTTGGTGACGTCGCCGGTTTCGCCAATGATCTCGCTCCGAAGCGAAATGGCCCCCTCCAGGTCACACCATTGTTTGATCCGGACATTGCGTGCTCCGCGGACAGTCGCCCCAGTGGCGTGTACGGCCTTGGCCATCTCGTCCAGGATGCACATGGCAGGGAGAGCGGGGCGAGTCCAGGTGGGGCAGTGGTCCAGAATCCAGCTGTCGACTGCCGGGTCGAAAACAGTCTCGAATACAGGGAGAGAAGCAGCGCGATCCGGTTGCTGTGACGTCTCAGGTTTTACCTGGATTGCCGTTTTTCGTGTGGTGCGATCTGCCACCCGGTCTTTCAGGACTGGGACGGAGACTTTTTCTTCCCGCTTGCTTGGCCCGCCTCCTGATGTGATTACTTCGGCTGTCTTGGCATCCTGTCCGGCTCGTGTGCCGGGAGGAGGGCCGGACACGACGCGCATTCCCATATTGGAGGTTTCGTAGATGCGGATGCCGTCGCACCAGAGGATCCCCTTCCCTATCAGGTAGGGTCCCATCTCGTCTTCACCCTGCTCAGTGATCTCCACTGTGGTGGTAATGAGTTTGTTTTTCGGCACGACCTGCCCACGGTACTTCCAGGTCATTGGTGTGCCGAGCATGATCGGTTCAAAACGGGGATGGGCAAGATCTGCACCCATTCCCGTTTCAATCATGAAGAACTGCAAAAGCTGCAGGAGGGGCTCAAGGCCGAGTGATCCTGGTTGCACCGGATCCTGAAAGAAGTGGGCTTTGAAAAACCATTCTGAGGCGTCGACGTCTTTTTCTCCGCGTAACGTCCCAAGACCGGCTTCTCCCCCCTCTTCCCACCAGCTCACACGGTCGAGCATGAGAAGCATGGGAGAAGGGAGACGCAGAGATCCTGCACAATAACGTGCCGGCTCCAGTATGAGATCTACCGTGTGTTCCGCAGGGCAGTCTCTTAGTTCTCGCTGGTGTTCGCTTACCGGTAGGCCGGCTTGTTGATCGAAGGCCTCGACAGGAAAGAAACCAAAAACCGTTTGCATACTGTAAACTGGCTGGTCATCAAGGAAGCACTCCACGTCAAAAGACTCGATGATCATGCCTGCGGAACGGGACAAGCTGGTGATTGTGGCCCGAGTACGCAGCACTTTTGCGGTGCGTGTGATTTCTCCCGTGAGTGTGCCTGTGCCATCCAAGTTGCGGAAGAGCAGTTCATTGTCGACGAGCAAAGCCGAGCCAACTCCACTGGCGAGCCAGCCACAAGGTTGCAATGCGGCTTCGATGAGGACGCAAAAGGGCATGGTCTGGCAGCCATTTTCCTGGAAATACCAGACGTCGTCAGGAATATCGTATTCGACTTCGACATAGGTGCCCGCTTTGTAGGTGCCCAGTTCCCCATGCAGCTTTGTGATGCGTGTCATGAAATGATACGGCGGACCCGGCAGGCGCGCGGGGCGCCGTGAGCCTTCGTCAAACACGGTATACATTTCGCCAAAGGCGTCGCTCGGTTTACCCCAGGCACAGCTCAGCAGGGAGTGCAAACCAAAGGGAAAGCCGTTTTTGTCGATAAAAACAGGTTTTGGCTCGACATAGTCGGCGGTGAGCTCCGGCAGAGATGTGAGTGGCCAGTCGGGGACGAGGCTAAGGCCGATACGGTGGGCGTGGAAACCAGGACGACCGTCCATGATGCCGACCACGTCACAGATGATCGTTGGCTGGGGTCCGTCCCAGATCTCCTCGACATAGAGCTCGTAGATGACCTCTTTTGTTGACGGAGCGATCTCTCCCCGGCATTTCAATTCAAAGGCACGTTCCTGTAGGGGCTCGAAGCGCCAGCCATCTCGTCGTACTGTGAAGCCACTTGCCGACAAATAAAACGACATGGCTTGCAAGCAGGCTTCGAGCATGAAGTTGCCCGGCATACACGGGTCATTTTTGAAATGCCCTTTGAAATACCAATCGTCGGGGTTGACTTTCGTCTTGCATCGCATGAAGCCCCGGCCCCAGGGTCCTCCCTCTGGGTCAAAGTTCGTGATTTCGTCAATAAAGAGAAGCTTGCCGGATTGGATTTTTGGAGGGCGAGTGTGGGTTTGGGCGTACGCGAAACCTTCCCCGAAACATGAAAAAGTATCTCCCTCGGAGAATGCTGCGACCTGTTCTTTACTGAAAGCCGAGTGTGTGCACGCTATCGCGGGCGGATCAACACGGGCCTCAGGGTCGAGGTCGTCCTCTGCCTCTTCCGGAGTCCAGAGCAGGCCCCGAGTGTTTTCAAGCTCTTCGTCAGTGAAGAATCCCGCTTGGGCGTGACGCACGATCAGGCGTGGCCTACCGTCTGATATGCAGTCGTATTCAAAGAAGAAGAGGCGCACGTCCCCATGCTGGGCGTGACCATTCACGCGAATTTCGTACTGTAGTGTCTCCCCGGGAATGGGAAGGTCTCCTTTGTACGTAAGAGTGCACCCGAGTAGACGGTAAATCCGTTCGCTCTTGTTCAGGAAATCTATTCCCATGTAGGAGATGAGCATGAGGTCGGCTTGACCCGATTCGATCATGATCCCCGCGGGCATACGCCCGTCATTGAGATACCACACGCCTTCTTCGATATCTGTCTCTGTCCAGATGGTCCCTTTACTCAGGACGCCGGCTTCTGCTGCGAGACCGGTGACACGGTCGGCGAGGAGCAGTGGAGGCTCAGGCATGCGACATTGACGTGTGTACTTATCTTGCCGGCCGAAAAGCGGACCGAAAAGTTGGGAGATCTCGCCCGAGGAGTGGATTTCAAGCTGTTGCTTGTTCCAACGGGGACCGGTCGGCTGCTGGGTTGCGCGGGTACCGTCCTCTGACGGTCGTGTCCCAACGATCGGGTGGGGCACTTGAGTAGTATCAGAGTCTGGCGGTATTTGTGCGTCGCGCGGGGGTGCGGGTGCTGTTTCTGGGGAAAGATCTGCAGGTGGTGGGGAGAAAACGCTGGGTTTTGCCGGATTCCCACCTGGCAGGGTACTCACCGGGGCCTGGGCTGGTGGCCCTGTGTGGAGGACCGGGGGTACGGGCGGAGCGTGTGGCACAGGTAGCTGTGAGGGAGGATGGAACGGAGTGTTTCCTTCTCCCGGGGCTGTCTGGATTGCTGCTTCCTGTGCAGGTGGGAGGGACAGCGGTGCTGAGGTGTGCGCGAGCGAGGACAAAACTTGAGTTGCCTGCCGGCGCATGGCGAGGAACTGCTGATGCAGCGCTGTCTGGTACGCCAAAAACTCCTGATGTTGCTGGGCGAGACGTTGCATGTGCGTGCTCATTGCACTGGAAAGTGCTGCGTGTGAGCCCTCAATCGCCGGGAGAGGTGCTGGGCCTGGTATGTGTTCTGGGGGAGGGGACAGGACAGCGACTGCAGGAGGAGCCGCCTTTACCGGCAAAGGCTGGGCCGGCGGGTGCTGGTTTGTGGGTGGCAAAGACGGAGCGTGCGGCATGGTCTGCATGTCAGAGGCGGAATTTCCTGGTCGGCAAGTGGACGGTTCTGCTGCTTCAAACTGAAGAGCGGGAGGGACGGAACGGGAAGGGAGCTGCATGTGGGCCGCATGGGCCGGAAGAGAAAAAACCTTCTGTGCTGAAGCGGACGGTTGTGCTTGCGGTTTCACACGGGCACCCTGGGACAAGCGGTCGGTGAGCGCGGCATGGTCAACAGGAACACCGGCTGCAGTTAAGGCTGCCAGGGCATTGAAAATTTGTGGGATCTCATGGTTTTTTCGGTCGAGCGAGATTGCCAGAATCTCTTCGTCTGCCAGGATCTCGCGGATAAAACCTGTGCATGCGTTTCTTGGGCCGTGCTCAAGGAAGATGCGTGTGCCATCTGCGTAGGCGGCGCGGATTGTGTCAGGAAAAGAGAGAGTGTTCTCGGCCTGGGTAGTGATAGCCCTGGCACATGCATCAGAACTCGGCGTGTACGCAGCGCCACTGCCGTTGGAGTAAAAGCGCACCCCGGGAACGGGCGTCACGTGTCGTCTGTGGATTTTGTACCAGGGCTCGTGAAATTCCTCGCGCACTTCGGGCACATGACACGCGAGATTGTAAGGAAGTTGCAGGCGTTTCCCCGCGCCAAAATGTTGTACGACACGGGCACAATCAGCGGCATCCCCTGCGATCACACAATCTCTTGCAGAGTTGACGATGGCAAGATGCACATGGGGTTCGTCTGCGATCGCTTCCTGCACTGTCTCGATAGGTACGAGAAGATTCCAAACTGCCCATTCTACGGACGTGTCTTTCCACGCCCGGCATACCGCGTGAAAAGCACCGAACAGCTCAGCGTCCATCATCCCGGATTCTGCGATCTCGGCGAACATGGCGTCCATGTCGTTCCATACGCCAAAAGCAAAAAGGGAGTTGCTTTCGCCGGATGAATAGCCGATTGCCGCCTGAGGCCGGAGCTGTAGCAGGTCAAGTGTGAGGTGGGCGTGTGCCTGAGAAAGTAGTGAAGCTGCCCACAAATAGCCCGAGGCATCGGGGGTGCTGCCGTCCTGGATCCATGCGGTGATCTCGGGATGGGATTGCAGCATTCCGCCGATAGACGTACTGAGTTCGGGCATGGCGTGTAACAGTTGTTGTCCCATGCCGGTATAGGCAGCGCCGGCCCCGGTAAACACAAAAGCGAGGTCTCCCTCAAGCGGCGCAGCCCGGAAATGGGCGCCTTCCCCGAGCGGTGCCCCCAGCCTGAGGTGCTTTTGGGCACGTTCGATGCGACTTTCAAGCTGGGCAGGGGAGTCGGCGGCAATGGCGAGCCGTGCCGGTCCTGTGTTGCTTTCTTTTCTGACGTCGAGATTGGCGAGAACTTCGTCAGGGTTTGCACCAGAGAACACATGAAGACGTGGGACTGGGTCGAGAAAGGGAGGTGGAGAGGCGCCTTCTTCTGTGAGAATGTATGAGAGGGTTTTTTCTCCGTGGCCTTCCATTGCCGTGCTTTCGACACGCACGTGACGATGTGTGGCCGCATGCCAGGAAGCGCCTCCCGGCAACCTCCGATAGTGCAATGCCAAGGCACCTGCGAAAAGGTGACAGAGACTCGAAGCAGCGTGCGCGTGACCAAAATGGGAGGAAAGATCGATTGATCCTGTGCCCAGACGCAGCTCAGATGTTGTGGGATCAGGATTTTGTGTGTGTTCTTTTGCGTCGGCGTCCGACACCCCAGCAGGCGTACTTATAATGCTGCTTCCTGGCACGACCGCATAAATGCGGTCTCCGTCTCGTTCGGCGTCTTCTCGGCGCTTCAGGACGAGCGCGATGGCGGCATCCCCGGGAACCTGATGGTCCGCTGTCAGGCAGGCCTTTGCCGCTTCTTTATGTATGGGGTTGCAGGCGAGATCAACTGCGGCCACGACTGCCGCGTCGAGCTCATGCGCGCGCAGTGCGCGTACCGCAATGTCGAGGGCGAAGAAGCCGGAATGTTCTTCTGCCGACACTGTGAAGCTCGGACCAGTAAAATCAAACTGTCTGTTGATGCGGTTCGCGGGGATGTTGGCCATAACCCCGAGAACCCCGGCAATATCGAGCCGGGGAGAAACCGCGTCACGTGCTTTGTCGATCCAGTCCTCAGTCGTCAGACCCCAGGCTTGCGCCCATTCGGCCATACGCCAGCGCATGCCATAGTAGGTGCCTTCCACGTCGGCCCCCATGCCAACATACACACCGGTCACCCCGGTTTGCTGCGAGGGGGATGCCCCAGTTTGGAGAACGTCGGCAAAGGCTTCACGGACCGCTTCAAAAACAATGACCTGCTGTCCGAGAGAACGCTTCAGGTCGTTTGGTGGAAATTTGAGGCCGGGAAGAGAAACCGTGACTTCGCTGATGCGACCTTCAAGATCTCCGTTCGGGTCCCCGTTGGGGTCTGCGTCCGGGTTTGCTCTGAGATATGAGTCTGGAGAAAAGAGCGCGTGCGTAAAAGCCAGGCATGAAGTCGCAGAAGCCACTTGTGCTCCTGCCCCGACAATGGCGATATCTCCTGTGGGCACAACAGGACGTGGCGCGAGGGATGTCCCACTTTTTGCAGCGGACTGTTGTCGGTCGCCGGCCACAGCTTCTCTTTGCCCTGTGGCGTCGTCGGTGCCGTGAGTGCCGTCGGCGCCGTGTGCGGAACGTCCTATGGCCTGGGTGGGAATCCCCGTGCGCGAAGTCTGCCCGGGAAGCTGGTCAGGAAGGAATTCCTCCACAATTAAATGGGCGTTGTTCCCGCCAAACCCGAAGGCTGAAATCGCAGCTCGCCGTGGACCCTGGGTTTCCCAAGGTTCGAGAGCAGAGAGCAGACGAAGCGGCGAATCAGATAAACTCGGAAGCGGGTCCTCTATATGCAGCGTCGGAGGACGCTGCTTGTGGCGGATCGCCTCGGTCATCTTGAAAAGGGCAGCGACACCGGCCACGGTGATCAGGTGTCCGGTGTTGGATTTGAGGGAGCCGATGGGGAGGTCAGGGTGGTCTGCGAATACCTGGCGCGTGCTTTCAACTTCGATGGCGTCGCCAAGCCGAGTGCCGGTGGCATGACATTCCAGAAGAGAAATATCTGTGGGGTCGAGGCCGGACGTTTCATAGGCAAGGCGCATCGCCCGCGTCTGCCCATTTGAGAAGGGCACGAGTAGGCCTTGACCTTGGCCATCGTTTGAGAGACCAATACCGCGTAGCACGCCATGAATATTGTTTCCCTCACGGATCGCGTCTTCAAGGCGTTGCAGGGCCACGAATCCGCAGCCTTCTGCAGGCACGAGCCCGTCGGCATCGCGATGGAAAGGGCGGGATTGTCCTGTCTGGCTCAATGCCTGGAGGGCAGAGAATCCGATATGAATATAGAGGTCATCGGTACAGTTCACCGCGCCTGCGAGCATAAGATCGGCGCTGCCATCTTGCAGACGATCACATGCCAATTTTATGGCGTACAGAGAACTTGCACAGGCGGCGTCGAGTGCAAATGCGCCCATCCCCAGAGAAAGCGCTCGTTCAAGGACGAGGGCAGGTAGCCCAGAGGTGAACCGGTTTCTGGCGTCGGGCGTCTTGATGCCTGCCGCAGCGAGGGCTTGCTCGCCGTATCCTTCGCTCCGTTGCAGGTGAAGGCATTCGGCAAACTGCGACATTGCAGCCGAAGGAAAAGACAGATTGCCGAAAATAACGCCTGTTCTGCTGTTCTCAGGAAAATCTTGGGTATTTTTTTGGGGGAGGTCAGCCTTTTTCTCCTGCGCGCTGTCTCTTCGCGCGTCACGGAGCGCCTCTCTTGCGGTATGGAGTACCCACTGAAAAAGAGGGTCTAAACTGAGGATATTTTTGGCGGGAAGGGCAAAACCTTCCGGGTCGAAGATCTCTGGGAAGCCTTCGACATATCCGCCCCGGTCTGACCAGGTGCGGTCAGTACTGTCCTCGCCCGGTTTGCAGAGTACGCGTTCTTTCGCAATTTTCCATCGGTCCTGCGGTGCAGAAGAGATCAGATCTTCTGCACCGGCAACTGCACGCCATAGTTCTGCGGGAGAATGGGCTCCAGGAAGCAGGCATGCTTGTCCGACAATTGCGATTGGCGTGAAGGTCACACCGGTGCTCCCTGGCTACTTCCTGGCTTGTTGTTGCCTGTGTTCCAGCTGGGAAGCAGGCCGTTTCCGATGACGAGTTCTGTGCGGTCAGGACTGGTGTCGGCCATTTCTTCCACGAAGATCTCGGCACCTTCATCCAATGGGATGAGGGATACACCCATAGCTCTAAAGTGGGATTCAAGCTCGGGAGTGACCATTCCACCAGCCCAGGGGCCCCAGTTGAGGGCTTTGACCACGCATGAGGTGTCACGCTGCCGGCGTTCGGCAAGTGCAACTTTGTTCAAGACCTCATTTGCCATTGCATAGTCGGCTTGGCCGGGGTTTCCCGCAACAGCAGCCACCGAAGAGAAGAAGCAAAGCAGTCGGAGGGGGTCCTGAGAAGTGGCATCGACCAGGTGAAGTGCACCTTGGACTTTTGTATTGAAAACCTTGTCGAATTGGGCCTTGGTTTTGTCTGTCATGAGCTTGTCCGCCAAGACTCCTGCGCCATGTACCACTCCGGTGAGAGGCCCCCAGTCGGAGCGCACCTTTTTCAGGGCCTCTGCGACGGCCTTCTTACTTGTGATATTCACAGGAAGATACTGGGCGCGCCCTCCGACAGCTTCGATGTGTGCGAGAGTTGTCTGGATTTCACGGCCTGCCAGAATGTTTTTTACAAGACGGCCAAGTTCAGCAGGTTTGCGGGGTGTGCCTGTTTTTTTGCTTTCTGCGAGCAAGGCTTGCTTGAGTGCGGCATCACCCTCAACTCCTTGGCACACTTCAGGCTCGGGGAGCAGCTCTGTGCGCCCGAGTAGGGCGAAAGAAGCCCCAGTTTCCTTGGCGAGTGCCACGACTGCTGCAGCGGTTACTCCTCGTCCTCCTCCAGATACCACAATCACGTCTTGTGCACCAAGAAGAGGCTTGTTTTGCTTGCGTTCCGTAGGGTTGACGGAGAGGGTGAGTCGAGGTCCGCCTGCGCGAAGGCCGACGTTCAGGTCATTGCCTCCAGTGAAGAGTTCTTCCGCGATGGCCGCGGCGATCACTTCGGGAGCGCGATCTGCCTGTTCAATGTCGATGGTCTTGACACTTGAAGCCGGCCATTCCAAAGCGAGAGTGCGGGCGAGTCCGGAGAGGCCGGCAGACCAGGCGCGTAGGGGATCGAAAGCACCGGAACCAAAAGCTCCACCGGTGTCCTGCACGCTCACGAACACCCCGCTGCCCTGCGCTGCCCTGCTTGCGATTGCTTTCGCTGCACTAAATCCTGTCCGGTTCACGGTAAGCGCGTCATTCGCCTTTTCAAAAGACCGCAGACCGTCCAAGAAGATAATTCCTTCTATGCCGTCGGCGGGGAGGTCCGTCACGACCTCTGCTTTCATCTGATTCGCAGTGAGGAGTTGGGCGAGTTCGTATGCGATGCCTTTGCCGTCGTCGGTAATTGCCACATTAATGCCATCCGTAAGACCTTGTAATGGTCTGCCCGGCGCTTCGGTCTCTCTGGTCTGCACCAGGTGCAAACCCACTGTTGTGTCGAGCGTGTCTGCCGGAGCGTTCTCAGGAATGTCTGCAGGTGTGTCGTCGAGCGGGGCGGTACTCGTGCTGGTGGCGCTGGTGGCGCTGTCGGTTGCGTTCTCCATGTATTCGACGATTTGGGCGAGGGTTTGTAGTTCGGCGAGTACGGATGTGTCGACTTCTGGGAGTTCTGGAACGGTTTCTTGGATGGCGGAGAGGATTTCGACACGTTTGATGGAGTCGATGCCGAGGTCGCTTTCGAGTTCCATTTCCATGGTGAGCATTTCGGCGGGATAGCCGGTTTTATCGCTCACTGTGTCGAGGAGAAGCTGGGTGATGTCGAGCGGGGCAGCAGGGGGAGTTTCGGTAGAGGGAGTTTCGGTGGGGAGAGTGACCGGTGCAAAAGGAACAGCTGCCGGAGTGTCTGTTGCCGGCGTTGCCGCAAGTGCTGGAGCGGGCGCAAAGGCAGTAGGTGTGATCTCACTGGTTCCGTTTTGCGGGGAAACTACAGGGACGCTTGTGTCTCCATTGGGGGATTGTTCGGGATAAACAGCTTGGGTGTATTCGACAGTGCCTCCCGCAGGAGAGGCGAAGAGGTCTGGAGTGTGGAAGGCGTGTGTGCTTTCGACAGGGGGCTGTGGAACGGATGATGGGGCAGGGGGAAGGGTCGCGAGATTGGCAGTTTGCGAAGTTGGTTGTGGAAAAGCAGACCTGGCGAAAGATGTGGTAGATGCCAGAGGTTGTTGTGGTTGTGCGCTGGGAGTGCCGCTCGCGAGTTGCGACAAAAGATCGAAACCGCTTTGGGCTGCCTGGAGGAAGGCATTATGCGACTGGGCCACAGCACTTAGATACGAGCGATGCGCGTCGGCTGTTTGCTGTTGCACAGTCTGGAAAGCGCTGAGTATGGGAGGCAGGGATGCCGTGGGAATATGTGTCGGGGAGAACGGGGCTGGGGCGGGGTGTACGAGAGCAGGGGTGTGAGTACCCGGCTGGTTCGTGTGAGAAGAGGCTGCTGGTGCAAGAGGGGATGGTGGGGTAGGCATGGTC
>DEIU01000056.1:23012-50371 GCA_002352645.1 Acidimicrobiia bacterium UBA2766
GTGGGGTAGGCATGGTCTGGGCTGTGGCGGAAGCTTCTGCTGCTGCGCGTGATACTTGCGACCGAGTCTCTTGTTGTGGGGGATTGGGGCCGGCTATCTCGGAGAGGTCAGCGGGAGGATAGGGGCGACCGTAATTCGCTCCACTGAGCGGAATACTCATTTTTTGTTTTGGCAGTTCATGAGGATTTTGCAAGACAGCGTATTCGTCGTCGAGGGCGCCCAGGTCCATGTCGGTTCCTGCTGCGGCAAGGGTCGCAAGCCCTTCGAGAAAGGGTTTCAGGCTGGTCGTTGCGTCTTGTCCTTGTTTTTTGCGGCTTGGTTTCCGGTCGAGAGCCACAGCTCTGTGTGGTCGATCGGCAAGGATCTTGCCGGTTAATCCTGTGAGTGTTGCTGCTGGGCCTACTTCCACAAAGACACGAGCGCCGTTTTCGTACATTTTTTCGACCATTTCGACGAAACGTACGGGACACGCGAGCTGTCGACCGAGTTGGGAACGAATCTCTTGAGGGTCGTCTGAGTACAGGCCGGTTGTCTCATTCGCATAGATAGGGATGGTGGGGGGAGTGAAGGAGATTTCTTGTAGTGCATTGTGAAAGGCGCCTGCAGCATTGCTTACCACAGGTGAATGAAAAGCGGTCGCAACTGTGAGGCGTTTTGCTTTCATGCCTGCCTCGGCCAGAAGTTTTTCGGCCTCTTCGATCGCAGGAGTCGGACCGGACAGCACGATCTGGGTTGGGCTGTTGTGGTTTGCGAGAACGACAGCAGAAGCGCCGTTTTCTTTCCAGCTTTCTACCAGTGCCCGGACTTCTTCGACTGGGCGAGAGACCGCTGTCATGGCACCTGGGGTGTCTGCGGCTTCTGCCATGAGAAGGCCGCGGGTGCGTGCTGTGCGAATCATGTCTGCGCCGGATAAGACGCCACCAGCATGTAAAGCGGTCACTTCCCCAAAACTATGACCACCTGTATGCGCGGGTGTGATGCCGAGTTTCCGCAAGAGGTTGAGGATCGACAGGCTCATTGTGCCGATGGCCGGTTGTGCCCAATGGGTAAGGGTAAGCGTTGCTTCTTGGGTTTTCCTTGCCTCTTCTGTGAAAACGGGATGGGGGAATACCACCTCGTGTAGGGGTTGTGCTGCCCAATCGGCGTCTGCAGCGAGGTCCCATGCGGCGATGGCCGCATCGAACTGCATGGCGAGAGGCGCGCCCATCCCGGGGTACTGGCTTCCCTGGCCAGGGAAGAGGAAAGCGATTTCGTGCGTGCCAAGCTGCGGACCGGTGCCGTAGTGTATTCCCGGAAGGTCGAAAGACTCATCAGGGCACGCTGTGATTTTTTCGGCCGCTTTCTCGAGCTTGTCCCTCAGGTCGGCTTCGTCTGTGGCGACAACCGCGAGGCGAGCTCCGGCATCTGCCCGGTATGATTGCCGGCTCGATTGGGCGAGCCAGGCCAAGAAACCAGGTGTTGCCGCCTCGGCTGCATGCTCGTGTGCCGATGCTGCAATTTTTGCGCCGGACTCGCCGGTGAGTGTGACAAGTTCATGTGAGAAGGAGCGTAGACGTGCAGGTGGCGGGGTATTTCCTGTGGGCTCACTCAATGTGAGGTGAAAGTTGGAGCCGCCAAAGCCAAAAGAACTGACGGACGCGCGTCGCGGATGGTCTGTTCCCCGTACCCAGGGGCGACTTTCCGTATTCAAATAGAAGGGAGAAGTCTCAATTTCAATCGAGGGATTGGGTGTATCGATTTTGATAGTGGGAGGGAGGACCTTGTGGTGCAAGGCCATGATGACTTTGAACAGGCCTGCTGCACCGGCCGCTGCTTTTGTGTGCCCTATCTGGGATTTCACTGAACCCAATGCACACCATTGCTGGTCGGTGCGGTCGGTTTCTTCGAATACGGAGCGGAGACCGCCGAACTCGGCTGCGTCTCCGGCAAAAGTGGCAGTGCCGTGTGCTTCCACGAGCTCGATCGTGTCAGAGCTGTAACCGGCCTGTGTGTAGGCCCGACGCAGTGCATTTGCCTGTCCTTCGGAAACAGGGGCATAGACACTTTTGGAGCGTCCGTCAGAAGATGACCCGATACCGTGCAAGAGCGCATAGACACGGTCTCCGTCGCGTTCCGCGTCGGAAAGGCGTTTTAAGGCTACCATGCCGATACCCTCTCCGAGCATGGTGCCGTCTGCGTCTGCCGAGAAGGGACGGATGTCACCAGTGCGTGAAAGGGCCGGCGTCTTACTAAAACACATGTACATGAAGATGTCGTTCATGGTGTCCACTCCGCCGGTGATCACCATGTCGGAACTACCAAGACGAAGCTCGCTGACTCCCATTGCGAGGGCTGAAAAAGAGGACGCGCAGGCCGCGTCGGTGACGCAGTTTGTTCCTCCTAGGTCCAGCCGGTTGGCAATGCGGCCTGCCACAACATTTCCGAGCAGGCCGGGGAAGGTACTCTCTTGCCATTCCACATAGTGGGCAGCAATGCGATCGCAGGCCTCTTGTACCTGGTCTTCAGGGACTCCTGCTTGACGCAGCCCTTGCTGCCAAACAGGACGTTGTAGCCTGCTCGCCATAGTGCCGAGCAATTCCTGCCCAGAGGTGACACCCAGGATCACTGAAATGCGGGAGCGGTCCATTGCGGCGAACTGCCCTTGCGACGCTTCATCGAGCACGCGCTGGGCTACGATCAAGGCCAGGAGCTGGGAGGTATCGGTAGCTTCCACAATGCTGGGGGGGATGCCCCAGGCGAGCGGGTCGAAATCGATATCTTGCAGAAAAGCACCACGTGTTGTGTAGGTTTTGTCGGGTGCTTTTGGGTCGGGATCGTAAAAATCTTCGAGTAGCCAGTGTGTCGGTGGTACTTCCTCGAGGAGGTCTACTCCTCTGAAGATGTCACTCCAGAACCCGGTGCTGTCGAGAGACCCCGGAAAAAGAGCAGAGACGCCGACAATGGCGATCGGCGTCTCGAACTGGTCACGGCGCTTGGTCATCGGATGGTATTCCTCTGGGATGACAGACAATGGGCTAGTTCAGGGGGGCTAGTTCAGGGGGCGTGGCCGATATTCAAAGGCAGCGGGGGGAGTAGGGACTCCGTATGTTTGTAATTGGTGGGCTCGTGTGACAACCGCTGCTCCTTCGAGCAGATTGTTGGCAACTTGAACAGCTGTTCGATTGGCCGGATCAGCGAGGAAGGAGCCTTCTGTCCATGAATTGAAAGCCCCTATAGCGGGACCGCACCAGATCTGATAATCCATGCGGCGCTGATTTGTGCCTTGGATCGCCCATTGGCTTGATAATCCTAGGTAGGAACGGAAAACAAGAGCCATTTTGTGCTTTGGCTCCTGTTCGGCTTTTTGAATTTCGCCAGGGTCTCGTTCTTGCCAAAAGGCGCACGTGGAATCCCAGCATTCTTCGATGCTCATGCCGAGGATGCTCTTTTCCAGGGCGACGCGTTCGTGAGGGGGGATCTCATCGAGCGAAGCGTATGAACGATAAAGTTCTGAGAGTTTTTTTGCCCGGACACCAAACATTGTGCCTCGTTTCAGCACCTGTACTTCAGCGCCGAGCTCGAACATATCGGCAGCCGGCGCCATGATGACGTCGGCGATTCCTGCAGCAGCGAGCATTTCTTTGCCTTCGGGATGAAGGCCAGATTCCACGCAGGCCTGATTCACCGTTCCTGTGAGCACGTAGGACGCACCGAGACCGAAAGCGGCAGCGACAGCCTGTGGTGTGCCGAGACTGCCTGCAGCCCCGAGGCGAATCGGCCGGTGATATCCGTATTCGGCTGCCATCTGATTCCGGAGAGCGGTGATGACCGGGAAAAGTGCTGCAAGAGGTCGGTTGTCGGTGTGTCCTCCGCTGTCAGATTCCACTGTGAAATCTTCTGCAACGGGGAGGGAACGAGCGAGTTGCCCTTCTTCTGGGGTGAGGAGCCTTTGATTGACCAGGCTATCGATCATGCCTGATGGGGCGGGGGCTAAAAAGGAGGCTGCGACTTCTGGTCGTGAGATTTTGGCGAAAACATAGTTTGTGCGGTGGATGGCTCCAGTGGCATCTCTGGAAATGCCACTGTAAGCGTATCGAACAATTGCTGGTGTGAGATTCATGTACGCGGCGGCGGAGACTTTACGCACCCCACTATTGATGTAGAGATCAGCAACTGCTGCTTCTAGCGCCGGTTCATTCGGGGAGTGGATGAGGTTCGCTCCCCAAGCTGGTCCGTTATGACCAAGCACAGACGTGAGCTCTGCAATCCCGGCTTCAACATGTTTCTTCGCAAGACCTGCTGCCCCGAAAAAGCCCAAGTAGCCGTGCTTCGCCATTTCAATGACGAGACGTGTCGTGGCGATACCGTTGGCCATCGCCCCCGTCACGTAGGGAAAGCGTGTTCCATGTGTTTCAAGAAAAGAGCGGTCGCCGAGCCATTCCGGATAGAGCGGAGGCAGAATTCCGAGAACGGGCCACCCGCTTTCTTCGCTTTGCTGCCCTGGTGAGAGATCAGGAGAGAACGGGGTGAAGTGTCCTCCGAAAGCCACGCCCACATGGGCTGTGACAGGATGCCGAAGAATGGTAATGGTTTCCCTGATCCGTTGGGCAGCACGCTGGATGTCCTCTCCAGAGAAAGAAGGAGGTGTTTCTCCATTCCAGGTGCCTATAGGTGTCATTCTCCTTGTGTTCCTTGCTGTACATCCCCTGTTGTTTACATCCCCTGCCGCAAAGCGATGTACAAGGCATTTGGAAGTATTGCATAAACTAAAATGGCGTATGAATTGCGTACGACACGGATGCCTTCGACAAGACCTGCTGTTATCCCTGTCGCCCTTGTGCTTTGCTCACCAGGTTTTCGGGTTCCACCGAATGCCTGGAAACAGCATTGCGAACCAGCGCCGCCATTTGCGACATTTTTTGACGCCGGATTTTGATGGCAACCTCGAGGAGTGCTGCCGGAGAATGCAGAAAACTGGTACGAAAGTTTTATTTCTCGTCGCCGGTAAACCTTGAGATTTTGCTTTCTGCTGTTCTTCCCTTGAGCGTGAGCTGTTTTAGATGTTGACATCCAGAAAACTTTTACGCAAATGACCGCGTAGTTCTTCTTCGTCAAGTATCCCGGCTACAGCGTTTACGATCCGTCCCTCTTTATCTAGGAAGAAAGTGTTCGGGAGTCCGATGAGACGGTATGCATCACCAATGCGCCCATCCAGGTCGAGCGCTAAAGGGTAGGTGATGCGCACATTTTTTTCTTTCGCCAGGGTTTCCTCGATGAATTCGCGAGCTTGGCTCTTGATGTCGTTGTGTGCGAGTCCCAAGAACTCTACTTGTCCATCCAGGTCAGTGTAGACCTTCTGGAAATCTGGCATTTCTTTCCGGCAAGGCGGACATGTAGAGGCCCAAAAATTGATGACAAGAGGTTTCCCGAGAAAACCCTCGAGAGAGACCTGTTCGCCTTGAAAGTTTTTTGTTGTGAAGGCTGGAGCAAGTGGGGCGTCGGAGTCTACCGTTTCGTCGAAGAAAACGGAAAAAATAACCAGGTTTACCAGGATGAAAGCAGAGATCGCGAGAATAATACGCGTGCCCTTTGAAGTGGGAAGCGACCCTGAAGAGGAAGACGGATGAGGCGGGGTTACGCCTTTTGGGCCAGGGGAATCAGGCGTTGCAGAAGCGGGATGTGGCGTGTCTGTGTTCATAATGGCTCCCTATCCTGTTGTACCCCGATAAATATGAGGAATTGGGCTGGGGCCCTCTTCCTCTGATTCCGGGAGTTTTTTCCGAGATGCCTGTCCCCGTGGGAGGGGGCCCTGCCTGTGGGGGGGGTCCACCTGTGGTCCATGTTCCGGTGCCTCATGTGGCAACCTGTTGTTACATAGGCCCCTGTGGGAAGGAACACCGGATGTCTTGTCTCTTATCCGGTGTTTTTTGGGTTACTTCTGCATTATTCCCAAACGAAGAGGACCCTGCTTTGTGAGTTTTGTCAAGGATTCTGGCTTTTTCTTTTGGGAATGCCTTGCCGTTTTCTTTGTCAAGGATTTCTACTGGTTTGCAGTGGTTCCTGGTTGTACTGACTCCTGCAATGTTTGTCGATGGTCTTGCCGAGGGGTCCTCTCCAGGGTCTTTCCTAGGGGTTTTGCCTAGTACAAGACGCGCTGGGGGAGCACGCGGTTTCGGCAAGATTTTTTTCCTGCCGATTTCTTTCGAGCTTTTCTTTGTAGCATTTTCTTGTCGTCTTTTTTGTCGTCTCGGGAGGGGTTTGAGTGGGGGACTGCTTTGCCGGCGTGCTGTCTTTTACGGAAATTGTACGGATATGAAAGTCTCAGTTTCGTGGGAAATGAAAGCGGGTTTGTCGGTGCTTTTCGGCTAGATGTTGTTCCAGTGCTGTGACGAAATAGGTGTCGTACGCAGGCGGCGTAGCCGTTCGGCAAGAGGAGGAAGAGCGACGAGTACGGCGTCAACGTCAGCTTTGGTGGAAGTCCAGCCAAAGCTGAATCGGAGAGAGGTATCGGCGTTGGCCCCGATGGCATAGTGTACATGGCTTGGTTCAAGATGGCCGGAAGCGCAGGATGAGCCGGAGTTTAGCGTGATGCCGGCATTGTCCATGCCAATAAGGAGACCTTCTCCGCTGCATTCTGCGACTGAACAACCGAGAATATGAGGAGCTCTGTTGACGGACGCTCCAAAAATCTCAACTCCTCTCAAGGTCGAGATCCCTGCGATCAGCTGATCGCGCAGGGACGTTGTGTCAGGAATTTCGAGAGTGCATGCGTGCCCGAATCCGACGGCACCCGCCACATTCTCTCCTCCTGCGCGGCGGCCAAGTTCTTGTTCACCACCGAGAAAAAGCGCGTCGATGCGCACGCGTCTTCTTAGCGCGAGTGCGCCTATGCCGGGAGGACCCCCCAATTTGTGTGCGGAGATGACGAGAAAATCTGCCGTAGGCATAGGTATTCCGACAGACTGACACGCGTCGGTTAAGAGAAGCGTGCCGTGCTCCTGACACTTTTTATGGATGTCGGTAACTTTCTGTATGACGCCAGTCTCGTGATTTACATGTTGGACTGCAACAAGGGCCGTATCAGGAGGGATATCGAAATCCTGTACGATGCCTGTCTTGTCAACAGGAAGCTCGATCAACTCGATTTTCGCTTTGGCTGCAGCAGCACGCGCCGCTGCCAGCACAGCGGTATGTTCGACCTGTGAGACGAGGAGGCGTTTTCCCCAAGGGCCACGTGATGTTGGAGTGAGACCGCACGCCGCGAAGATGCACCAGTTGAGGGCTTCAGTGGCCGAACCTGTGAACACGACATCGCGTGGACTTGTGCCCATATACGCTCCGACATGGTTACGTGCCCCTTCTATGGCCTGAAGTGCTGTTCTTCCTTCTGTGTGCACTCGACCGGGGTCCGCTGCCTGTGCAAACCAGAGGGCCATTGCCTCATATGCCTCTGGGCGCATAGGCGTGCCAGAGGCATGGTCGAGATAGTGGCGGGGAGGCGAGAGTACAGGAGGTGGGGTATCAGGCATGGTCAGTCTCACAGGCTTGGGAGGGAAAGGTCAGAGTTTGGCGGTGCAGGTTTTGTCGCCCAAAGCCTTGCTCGTCGTGGAGAGGTGAGAAGCCACGCCGAGCAGGTTGTCGAACATGCCCCGGAGCATGCCGCGGTCGATCGCGCAGACAATCTGTGGATGTTTGGTTGCCATTTCTGCAAAAGGGCACTGTTGCGCGATGAGTGTTTCTTCTTCAAGGCTGGCGGAAATGTGGAAACCTCGTTTGTTCATCGTTTCCGCGACAATGTGTAAGACGTCTCGGCGCGAAAGGGCCGGGGCGTTTCCTGTTTTGTGTGCGTTTTCTGCGAGTTGTGCGCCATAGCGTACTCCCGCTTCTTCTGCAAGATGTTCTGCATCTTCCGTTGGAATGCCTGTCAGGGTTGCAAGCAAGAGTTCAATGAGGAGGCGATCTTTTTGCGAGGGGGCAGGGTGAAGTGCCTGTTTTGTTGATGCGCGGTAGAGCTTGGAGGGACGTCCCGCGCCGGATTTCTCGCGGACTCGTGTTGTGTCTATGGTGAGAAATCCTGTTTGCAAGAGTTTCTCGAGGTGGTGACGTGCGACATTGGGGTGGATGTTGAAATGTTTAGCGACATCCGCAGTAGTTATGCTCTTGGAATCCTGGTAAATGTGCAGGTAAATCTGGCGTCGGGTGCTGTCTCCCAATGCGACAGTGAGTTCCGCGATATGGTCAGAGAATTCGCTGCCGTGATCGGGCGGCTTGTTGAGACTAGTGCGAGCTGCACGGTGCCGCTTGTTTTGCATAACCCCCATTTTTCACTATGCAAATAGGGATTATAGTCTGAAGTGGCAGCAGATTCGAGCGAGAGACTGACTATGTCGACAAAGAAAGAAATAATCGAGGTTTTGCGCCCTGTGCAAGACCCGGAGTTGCATCGTTCCATTGTGGATCTGGATATGGTGCGCGCCATCGAAGTGACGGGCGAGGAAGTCTTGCTCTTGATTGCTTTGACGGTGGCAGGCTGTCCGATGAAAGAGGAGATCACGCAACGCGTGACGGAAGCAGTTCTTTCTTTGGAGAGTATTGCGGCGGTCAAGGTGGATTTCACCACAATGACTGATGAGGAACGTGCGCAGTTGCGTACGAAACTAGGGCATGCGGGGGCTGCGCACGGCAATATTCGCCAGAGTCCCTTTGCGACTGGTGCCTCCCGCGCTCGTGTGATTTCTGTGCAGTCGGGGAAAGGCGGCGTAGGAAAATCCTCGATTGCGGTCAACCTGGCGGTAGCGCTTGCTGCGCAGGGCGCCGTCGTCGGAATTTTGGACGCCGATGTTTACGGATTTTCCGTGCCTCGCATGATCGGGGTTGACCATCCTCCGACAGTGATCGACGACTCCCTGATTTTGCCGCCCGAAGCACATGGCGTTCGGGTTGTCTCCATGGGATTTTTTGTGGATGAAGACCGTCCTGTGATGTGGCGGGGGCCGATGCTCCATAAAGCAATGGAGCAATTTCTCGTAGATGTGCACTGGGGAGATGATCTGGAGTTCTTGGTTGTCGATATGCCGCCAGGAACCGGTGACATCAATATTTCAATGGCGCAGTTTCTTCCTACCGCAGAAATTCTGGTGGTCACAACCCCACAGTCTGCTGCTCAGACAGTGGCACAGCGTGCCGGCTTTATGGCCGAAAAGGTGAACCAGGACGTTATTGGTGTGATAGAGAACATGAGCTGGTTTGAACTTGCCGACGGTTCACGTCGCATGGTCTTTGGCGAGGGTGGTGGTGCCGAGCTTGCGAAGGCCTTGGAGGTTCCTCTGCTTGGTCAAGTGCCTCTTGACGAGGCATTGCGCATCGGATCCGACATCGGCGAACCTGTGGTCGTCACGGATCCGGAGAACCCTGCCGCACGTGCGATTCTAGAGATTGCAGGTCTTCTCGCGGAGAAAAAACGGCGCAAGATCCGCCGCCCCGAACTGAAAATCAGCACGGTGTGAAGTCTTTGAGTGCTTGGCAGGCTGAGCTGATGGCGAGTTTTCGCAGGGAATTCTGTGGAAAGTCTACGTGAATTCTCTGTGAGCGAGACACGACTGAACAGCCTAGTCTCGATATTTCATACAAGGGTATGCAAATGGTCATGGAGAGACCCTGCATTTGGTTTGCGCGAGCGGTCAGGCAAACCGTGACCAAGAAATTGTGTGAGTTTTTTCGGGATTTTCTGGACTTTTATGGCGTGTGTAACGCTTACTTTCTTTGAGACGCATTCTCTTGCCTTCTTTTCTTCCCTTCCATGCGATCTGGCCCAGTGAAATGCTCAGAAGTGGCGATTTTCCTGTGGCAGACGAGAGCGGCAAGGGGCCGCGGAACGAGACTGATCAACGAAAGGAGAGTGCTCATCCCCGTGGATAACGCAAAGGACGATGCAGGGGACAAGTCGGAGGACAACCCAGAGGAAACCCCCAAAGACGTTACCGTTCACACTGCAGCACAGGCGGAAGAAGACGATGTGTCCGCATCTGCTTCCGCATCTGGATCAGGCGAAACGCGTGGTACGTCGCATGGTCTGAAAGGCTTGGCATCCACTCTGGCAGAAGCCGATCGTTCTGAAGCCCTTGTGCCTGACGTCGGGCATGAGAGTACGTATATGCCGGAGGGGAAGGGAGCGTCTTCAGGGCCTGCCTCGCCTCTTCTTCGCACTGCGGGACGCGTGACGCGTGGTGTTGGCCGGCGTATTTTTCTGGGGATTGTGGGCTTTGGTGCTGTGGTGACTCTTGTTGGTGGAAGATTGTCGCGTGTCGCTGATGACACTGTGCTGGGGAGAATTCTCCCAGCTACGGGACGTTTTCGTATTTACTCGGTCACGAATGAGATGCCCCGACGTAAGTTGGAAGACTGGTCACTGACGATTGAAGGAGATGTGGAAAACCCGCAGCGGTTCACCTATGCAGATCTTGAAGCCTTGGGGTTTGAGACGGATGAACAAGACTTCCACTGTGTGACGGGGTGGAGTGTGTACAACGTGCGGTGGACTGGTATTCCGCTGGGGCGTTTGCTTGATCTTGCGGGAGTAAAAGAAGACCGTAATGTACGCTTTTTTAGCTTCGATGGTGTCTACACCGAATCGCTTTCCGTGAGGGAGGCCCGTCTTCCTGGGAATATGGTGGCAGTTGCCCTGAATGATTCCCCACTTTCACTGCAACAAGGATTTCCTGCCAGGGTGATTATTCCTTCGATGTATGGATACAAGGGAACGAAGTGGGTGGACCGCATCCTTGTTGAAGAGGATCTTGTGGCGGGATATTGGGTTCTGCGTGGGTATGACCAAGACGGAACAGTGGGGGCTTCCAATGGCTTTGGCTCCTGAGGTGACGCGCGGAGACAGTGCTCTTTCCACGAGAATTTTGCGTTTTGATTGGGGGGAGCGTGTCTTTCATTGGAGTCACGCGCTTGCTTTTTTCCTTCTGGCAGGAACAGGGGCTGTCATGTTCTTTCCCTCCTTGTCCACAGCGGTGGGAAATCGCAATATTGTGCGCACTGCCCATGAGTTTGGCGGTTTTGCGGTCCCGATTCTCGCGATGGTTGCCCTTGCGCTCAGTCCCTTCTTGCGGCGTGACCTTGCCGAGATAGACCGTCTTGATCAGGCTGACCGGGAATGGTGGAGCGGAGGGTGGCTCGAAGACCTTTTTCCCTCGCGCCAGGAGATCTCCGGCCTTCCTTCTCCTCGTGTACCGTCGAGTGGAAAGTTCAACGCCGGCCAGAAAATGAATGCAATTTGTTCTGCTGCTGCGATGACCCTCTTGTTTGGTACCGGTCTTGTCATGTATTTCCACACTCGGTTTCCGCTATGGCTGAAACAGGGCGCAATCCTTGTCCATGATATTGTGGCAATTGCTGTCGTACTTCTTGTGGGAGGGCATGTGCTGCTTGCTTTGCGAGACCGGGAATCTCTGCGCGGCATGATCACCGGAAAAGTAAGCCGTAAATGGGGAGCACTGCATCATAAAGCCTGGGTTGCGGAGTTTTCTGCCAGAGAAGATACTCAAAACGCCGTTCCCGGGCAGGCTGTCACAGAAGACGCCCGTGAAAGTCGGTGAAGTAGGGGAAAAGCTGCTTTGGAGTTTTTTGCATCCTGGAAAGAACACTTCTCGTAAAAGCTTCGTCTGCCCCTGTGTTCTGGCAGTACCATCTCTTTGAAGCGGATTTTTTGTTTCTCTTGAAGTCACCAGTGTCCTTGTCGCCGCCTTTTCGGAGACACAGACGAGATGACGGGCAAATTTTCGTGACAATTTTTTCGCGACAATCTCAGAGACAACCCCAGAGGAATGACCGGTGGCTGACAACGGAAAGATCAAAGTGCTCATCAGCGCGGGCACGTCGGTTCGAGACTTGGAACTTGAGCTTGATATGACCGTAGAGGAGCTGGTGATTATGGTAGAGGCCCTTTATGCAGAGGAAGCTGATTTGCTCGACTTAGTATCGACGCAAGGAAACCGGGTACTGATTCCGCGTTCCCAGCTGGCCTTTATTCAGATGATCCCTGTAAAGAACTCTTCTATCGGGTTCGGTTTTTGATGTAGCGCTCGTAACCTCGGTGTCCTTTTTCGCTTGTCTCAAGTTGCGCTGATGAGTGAGAAGGAAGGACGATTAAGGGCGAAAGTGGGAGTCTTGGCCCTTATATTAACGTGCTTGATCGACGAATAGTATCTGTCGACCGAGCCGAGGTTTGACTGGAGTGCGATGAGTATGGCGGTTCCCGAGGTTGTTCGGGGCGCAGCCCGAGACACGATCGACCTACTGGGTCGACAGCTTTTGTTTATTACAGGAAAAGGAGGTACAGGGAAGTCGGCGGTAACGGCGGCCATTGGTGAGTTAGCGGCTGGTATCGGGAAGCGCACCCTCATGGTGGAAGTTGACGCCAAGGGAAATCTCACTGATTTTTTTGAACATTCCCCTGTTGGATTTACTCCTGTCGAAATTCATCCCAACCTTTTCTGCATGACAATGAACACGCAGGATTCGCTCTACGAGTATTTGAAAATCCATTTGCGTATGGGGCGAGTTGCCAAGGTTGGTCCTTTGGCCCGAGTGTTTGATTTCGTCTCGGACGCGGCTCCGGGCGTGAAAGAGATCTTGACTGTAGGCAAGATCACATATGAAGCCACCTTGATGCGGAAAAACAGCTTCAAATGGGATCTCATCCTCGTGGATGCCGCCCCTACCGGTCGTATTGTTGGTCAGCTTGATGCCCCTGCTGCGATTAACGAACTCTTCCAACGTGGAATGGTGCAGAGCCAAACAAATTGGATGCGTGACGTTCTTTCGGATCACGCGAGGACAGCCCTTGTCATTGTGACGACGCCAGAAGAAATGCCTGTCACAGAGACTATCGAACTGTACGAAGCCACCCAAGCGCTTGACGTAAAGCTTGAGGGTGTGGTCATTAACAAAGTATTGCCTGAGCTCTTCAATACGAATGAAGAGGCCCTGTTTACGAAAATACTTTCGGGACAGCCTCATGAATATTTTACAGAGCTTGTGGGAAATAACTTTGAGCCGGTTGCGGATGCCGCGCATCTTGCAACTCAGCTGCGGCGCTCGCGTGTTGACTATATTGATCGTTTGCGGAGAGAGTTACCGCTGCCCATGCTGTATTTGCCTTATTTATTTTTGCGTAGTCAGGGAACGCGCTGGACAACCTTGTTTGCTGAAGCAATAAAAGTGGAGATGGACCTGTGAGTACCTCTTCTCCCCCGAGTCCAGAACTCCCCTCTTACGAGGGACTTCTTGCCAGTCGAGAAGTCATGATTTTTTGCGGTGCTGGTGGAGTTGGCAAGACAACCTCTGCGGCTGCGACTGCAGCGATGGCAGCGGCTACATTGGGTGGCCGTGTGCTTGTCATGACAGTTGACCCTGCGCGGCGTTTGGCAACTGCCCTCGGTCTCGATAACTTCGGGAATACAGTGAAAGAGGTTTCTCCAGATCTGTTTACAGAGGCTGGGATACAGCCACATGGTCAGCTTTTTGCTGCCATGCTTGATACGAAGCAGTCTTGGGATGATCTTGTTGTGCGATATGCCTCTGATGAAGAGACTGCGCATCTCATCATGGAGAACCCTTTCTATCTCAATATTACCGGGCGCTTTGTGAATGCGCATGAGTTCATCGCGATGGAACGCTTGTATGAACTCCACCAATCTGGTGAATACGACCTGATTATTATTGATACGCCTCCCACCCGCAATGCGCTTGATTTCTTGAATGCTCCCGACCGGATGGTGGAATTTTTTAGTGGAAAGATGTTCAAGCTTCTCACCCTTCCCTATCGTGTCGGCGGAAAGCGTATGGGGCGTATAGTCGACATGGCTTCTCGTCCCTTTTATCTGCTTGCTGATCGTGTACTTGGGGCTGATTTCATGCAGGGGCTTGGAGAGTTCCTGCTGCACTTTCATACGATGCAAGATGGGTTTGTGCAGCGTGCGAAGGATGTGAAACGCCTCTTACGCGATCACCGTACGACTTTTACTGTGGTGACGACGCTTGAATCCGCTCCTCTGCGGGAAGCAGAGTTTTTCTGTCAGGAGCTTGAGGCAAACAATTTTCCTCTTGGCGCTCTTATCTGCAATCGGGTGTTTCCTGGCTATCTACTCGACCGGGATGCTGCTCTTGTCGCTGATCAGCTCTGCGATTCAGGTGAGATCGTGGAGAAGCTGATGAAAGAATATCCAGAAGACTTCCCAAATCGCCGTATGCTGTCTCATCTTTTACGGACAGTGGGAGAGAACTATCAGAACTTCTCGTCTGTGGCGAAAAGAGAAGCGGAAGAGCGAAACGAGCTGAGAAACGGCGTGGCTGGTACTTCTCCGACCACAATTCTTTCTGTTCCGCACTTTGAGTCTGATGTGCACGATCTTCAAGGTCTATTACGAATCGGCAGTTTTCTTTTCGCCACAGACTGACGCGAGGTCGAAAGCGGAGTAAAAGAGATCCGTGGGTTCTTTCCTGCCTTCTTGGCTCTTGTGTGGAGAGAAAGTCTGAAGCGAAGGCCCCGAGAGAACTGGGGGAAAGCAGGAAGACACACAAAACCCCCGTTCCCTGAGGGCGGGGGTTTTATGTCACACCAAAGCCCGGAAAGGCCTGGTGGACGAGCTTATAGACAGGTAAGGGGAAACCTGTCTACAAGCCCGTCGCGGACGCCTGAAGTTTGTTCTTCCCAGCCTCTAGGCGACACACGAACAATGAAATTTTTCTACCGTTTTTAGAACTCCATCGGCAAAGAGTGATCTGGATTCTCGATTTCGAACAAAGAGTCCTCGGCATTTGGCCCGCTATTTTTATCGGGAAGAGGAAGTACATTCGAAGAAAGTTCAGGGGAGAAAAATCTATTTTCGGTGGGGAGAGCAGATTCTTGGCCGCTGGAGGCTCCGAGTTCTCCTTGCGGGATGTCAGTCAAAAAGTTGCTTTCTTCCGTGAATTCGGGAAGACGCTCAATCGCAGTGTCAAAATCTATCTGCGGCCCGCTCATCGGTGAGATACCTTCGGTATCAAAACTCTCTGCATGCAAAAAGTGTATGTCGAGGAGGTTCTCTGAAGAGTCTGCATGAAGATTTTCCGGAGAGAACTCTTGGCCAGTCTCCAAGTTGCTTCCGAAAGCCAAGAGGAATTCTGGATTCGCATCGTCTGTAAAACTGTACTTGTCTTCAATAGAGTGATCATTCCATTCGGGAACGATCACTCCTTGCAATTCCTGCGATGGATGAGTCTGGTCAGTCGCGCTATTTTCGATCTGCCACCAGTCGGAGATGCTCTTGGATGAATCATCCAAGAGCATCTCTTCAATGTCGTTCCAACTTCCCATTTCAGTCGGCCCCTTGTCCGAGTTTTTGATGTTGTTATCTATCTTGTCTGAGTGAGGGGCTCGAAGGTGCCCTGTCCTGTTCCACTGTAGAAATGGGTGTGCTCGCGACCATCGGGGAGAACCCCCTATC
Organism: Acidimicrobiia bacterium UBA2766; assembly: GCA_002352645.1. Taxonomy (GTDB): domain Bacteria; phylum Actinomycetota; class Acidimicrobiia; order UBA2766; family UBA2766; genus UBA2766. Next base: position 38,486 of record DEIU01000056.1, read on the forward strand.
CTTCTGGGTGCGGTAGGGTGCGGTAGGGTGCGGTAGGGTAGGGAATGGGAAGGAACGCTAGGGGATTAAAGAAGACTGTTTGGCTGATCTGCTCGCTTTGTTGCTCGAGCGGGAATGTGATTATCTCTCGAGATTTCCAGCTTCGAACCTGGCTTGTCTACGTTTTTTCTCGTGAGATTTTTGTCGAGCGGTAAGATAGAGGGGTTGTGGCTAGACCCCCGAAGCTTCTTTTCTGTTCACTGATGTGAGGTGTCCTGTCAGAATGGTCCTCAGCGTTTCTACTGTTTGTTCCCTCTGTATAGGCTGGTGAAGTACCGCGTCCACGAAACGAGAGTCGTTGAATTCCTGTCGCCGATGGATGCCGGCAGGCATGATCGAGATGATTTTTGGTGTGCGCACATTTGTGTCGAGCAGAATGACCTGTACCAGCTTTGAGTCTGATTTTGTTGCCAAGGCAGCATCAGCTAAAACGACCATATAGGGATCCCGTTTATCGCTTGCTTCATAGAGGAGATCCAGAGATTGCATCTCGTCTTTGGCAATATCGGCGCGCATGCCCACTGTTTGCAGGAGATGCTGTAGGTCTTGTCCTGAAATTGACTTGTTGTTGATGATCAGAGCCCGGATGTTTTCGAGCATTTCGTCGAAATTGGACTCTTCTGTTGGCGGTGAGAATGATTCCGCAGGAAGAGGGGCTTGAGAGGCTTGAGGGGTTTTTGGGAACGGGGGAAGAGATTCAGAATGAGTTGTGGGTTCGGAGGGGGCGCTCTCGGATTTCCGTTTGAAATAGTCTTCTGGTTTTGGACGGTTGCTGGAAAGCGAACGAGTCGGCGGTGCAAGCTCTGATAAATCAGAAAACTCAGTTGTGGGTGTTGGGGTTGTTGTTCGGTTTTTCGCTCGTCGCCGTTCAAGAGCGACGGTGGCGCTAATTGCGATGACGATGCCGAGCAAAAGGATGATAAGTCCTGTGGCCACTGCAGCTCCTTGGGAGTTCTGTCAGATATGAGCACGCGAGGTTGTGTGGAAAAGAGTGTGTCTCGTAGAGAGAACCACCATGGAGAAGAAGCGTCTGGGGCGGTGTTCCAGGTTTTTTGCCATTGGTTGGGTTTTCTGAGGTTTTACTTGTGCTGGTGACATCACCTTTGACCTCGTCGCTGTCTTCTGCGTTGGCGCCTACTCCATTACCGCGTCTCTCCTAGCCATCGGTTTTTTTCCTATGCGAGCTGAGGCAAAATCTCTTGTACTGTTGTTCGAGTTTTATAGACCGTGAAGAACGGGGGTTTTCGGCAGTTGCACAGTATGAAAAAGTCTCATGCTGTGAAGAGCGCCCCGCCACCTGCCGTCTTCGCTCGTTCAATAGCGTTTCCTACGCGTCGCATAAGCGTCTCTGGACTGTCGGTGCCGAAAGGACCGACGCCCGCTGAGGCTGCGAGCGTGACTTTTTGCCCGCCTGGTACTTCGACTGTGGCGCATCCAATGACAGCGAGCACGCGGCGCATGGCTTGAATAGCGCCGGTGAGGTCAGTGTCTGGCATGACGACCGCGAATCGGTCGCCCGCGAGTCGCCCTATCATGTCTGTTTCGCGAAGTTCATGACGCACAATTTGGCAGAAGCGCCGTAAGCCGGCATCTGCCGCCAATTCGCCGACTGCTTCTCGTACTTTTTCATAATTGTCGAGGTCGATCAGGGTAAGGCAGCCGTGTCTCCGGTATCTGCGGGCACGTCCTACTTCATAGTCGAGGCGCTCCTGACAGGCAGTCGCAGTGTAAGCAGCAGTCAAGTCATCGAGTTCTTTATGCTGATTCATCACCGTGACGCGTTCAACGATGCCGTTGACGATTGCCTGCACTTCTTCGGTGCTTTCAGGAGCGAGGATGACAGCGTCAATTCCTGCCCGCAGCATATTCAGACGGTCCTCGGGAGAATTACAGACTGCGATAATTGGAAGTAAGGCCCGGTGGGGCGGGGTTTTTACCCGTTGGTAGAGAGAGATTTGATCGTGACCAAAAGAGTCCAACAAGATAAGAATCGCAGGGCCTAGCAGGTCAAGAAGCTGTTCGAGCTCTTCGATTTTGCCTGGAGATGATACATAAACCCGGCATCCAATGTGTTCGAGCGCTTTTGCTATTGCCGAGCTTTCTTGGGAAGAGTGGGACGCAAGCAGTACGCGCCGTGGACCGTCTGGTATGTTCTCATCCGACCCGGCCATCATATTCCTTTCGACGGTACCGGAAACCCGGGATGTCGGAGACTGCGCTGATACGTCGCAAGTAAGAAGATTGTGTCTATGCCATCGACCAACGTCTCTGTCTAGACGTCCTTCTGCCTCACGACCTGTGTGGGGCGATCTGTTCTCTTCTTTCATCGCTTTTTTTCCTGCTCTCTTGAGATGTTCGGCTGATCCTTTCGCGCTTCTTTTTGCGTTTTTCTTGCGCTCGGTATATTTTTTCTCGGAGGAATGTCACTGGTGTGGCTTTTCTGTGGCTTTTCTGGTGTGGTTCCGGGAGGAGACAGTGCTGTTTTTGCGGAAAGGAAGAGGATGCTCGGGGTGTGGAATTGCCTTACAAAATGATGAGGGTTCCTGGTGTCCGGTCGGGACGGTGTTGTATAGCTCGGTGAATGCGGGCCAGTAAATGCTCTATGCCATTCTCTCCAAATGAGGCAATAGTGCCTGTTGTCTCAATAGTGAGGCGTGTGCCATCCAGGGTGTCTGTAGTGGTCTCTTGTAAGTGATCGAGCACACGCCGCATTGCGACAATTCCGCCACCGATAGGCGTACTGTGAAATAAAAGCCCTAGGGACATATTGCTGAGGAGGCCAAGCAAGTCGACATCCCTGACAGCAGCTCGTGTCACTGTTGCAGCCCATCGGAGTGCAAGTGAAGCGGCCCCTGCTCCCTCGTCGAGATTCTCGTTGTCTTTGTCTCCGGAAGAGACCAAGTTGATTGTTCCCATACAGCCGTTCATACGGTAACGACGAGAGAGGGAAACGGCATCCTCCACGCGTTCCATAAAAACTTGTGGGCCGAGTAATCCAGTTGCAGGATCGATGCCTAGCTGCTGTTCGATTTGTTCGTGATAAGCAAGACGTCCAAGAAGTACGGCCTCAATATCTTCACTTTTGTAAGGACGAGTGAACGCAGCATCGATGCCCATGCTCTCGATCTCTCGCCTTTGTATATCGTTGTCAACTATTGCGATAAAAGGCAGGAATGAACGATGAGGTGGTGCCTTGAGCTGGCGGATAATAGACCCTGGATTCGCGTTGAAAAAGTTTGTTTGTAGGACAACAGCAGGGGAAATATGGTCCAGAAGACGGTTGAGGTCTTCGAGATTGGTCGGAGATCGGGTGATGAGACGAACTTGGCCATGGCAAACACTCTGTAAACGTTTACGATAGGTATCATCGATTCCCACAGCTATCACGTTGGGGAGTTTTTCGGGAAGCTTTGGCCAGCCAGGAATATGCTCCATTACCGAAATATCGACAGGAAATGTGTGGATTCAAGGCGATTTTTTAGGTTTTGGGTTTTCGGGAGCTTCGAAAGTCTGCAAGTGGGACAGTTCTTTCTTCTACACTCGCATTCAGCAACATGTTCACGAAGGCGATTCTTCCACGAGGATCGAGGACGGAATGACGACAATCGCCGAACTGACAAAAAATCAGATTTGTCTTCCTCCCTATCAAATAGCTCATTTGCAGCATTTGGTGGCGGAATGGGAAGTGCTGGCGGATCTTGCTTTCGCTGATCTCCTGTTATTTGTCCCAAGTGGCGAGGGGCAACGATTTATTGTACTTGCCCATATCCGACCTTCTAATGCGGAAACCACATACTTTGAAGACCCTGTGGGAGATAGTTTTAGTTCTGCAGAACGTCCGCTTGTGCATCAAACGTGGCGTTCTGAACTACCTTCATCAGGCGAAATCATGTTTAAAGACGCCGAAGAACCAATTCTGGTGAGCGCAGTGCCGGTGCGCTGCCGGCAGGAACAAGTGGCGGTCTTGTCACTAGAGCGTTGGAAACGCTCGGTTCGACGGTCCTCAAGCTTTGTCGAGGCGGTCTACAGCGACCTGGTTTTGCGGTTTGTGGCAATGATCTCCGAGGGAGTGTTCCCTTATCAAGCGATGGGGCCAGTACCGGGCGAACTGATGCGGATCGGTGACGGGTTTATTCTCTGTGATGCTGATCTGAAAATCGAAGTCATATCTCCTAATGCGACTTCTGTTTTGCGCCGTCTTGGTTTCTATGAAAATTATGAAGGCAGCTCCATTCGCGAGTTGCCTTTTCAGGATGCAGGAGTATGGTCGGCATTGCGGGCAGGCGAGCCGGCAAGCGACGAATTTCAGCAAGGCGACGTAGCCATCCTATTAAGAGTTTTTCCTCTGCTTGAGTCGAGCTGTTCCGCGGGTGCGCTTATATTAATGCGGGATATTTCAGAGCTGCGGCAACGGGACCGTTTGCTCTTGTCAAAAGAAGCAGCTATCCGTGAGATGCACCATCGAGTGAAAAATAATCTCCAAACGATAGCCTCACTTTTGCAACTGCAAGCGCGACGGACTTCTTCTGCAGAAGCGAAAGTAGCTCTTTGTCAGTCAGTACGACGTATCCGTTCGATTGCCCTTGTACATGAGACGCTTTCCGGAGAAGGCGCTGGATGGCTGCCCTTTGACAGTATTCTTGTGCCTCTGCTCCGATATGTTGAAGAGGGTCTTGTGAATGACGGACGTATCAATTTTTCTGTCACTGGAGACGCTGGTATCTTGCCTGCAGAAATGTCGACGCCTCTTGCGGTAGTTTTAACTGAGTTATTGCAAAATGCTGTGGAACATGCCTTTGGCGGAGTAGGTGTAGAAGAGTGGAATGGGGAGAAAGAAAATGGTACTTCTGTAGACGCAATCCAGAATCTTATAGGGAATGTCACCGTCGAGATTGAGCGAGATAAAGATAGATTGCGGGTGGCAGTGACCGATGATGGAGCAGGGTTTCCCCCTGACTTCGATTTTGATGCGGATGCCGGGCTTGGCCTGAAGATCGCCCGCACTCTTGTAGAAAGTGAACTCCGTGGCGAGATGGGAATAGACCTGGGAGCACCTGGGGGAAGTGTTTGCATCACTGTTTCTCTGCCGCCTGAAGAGTCGGAAGCCGAACTCGGTTTCCACCGCAGGGAAAGATTCTAAAATTTTTGGAATGAACTTTGCCTTCATTCTGTTTTCTGTTCTTGAAGGCTGAAAAGTTGAGGATGTGCTGTAGACAAACCCGCCGAGCCCACGGGATCCGTGGGCTCGGCGGGTTTCCTTCCTCCTGAGAAAGAGGTTTAGAGCACTGTTGGAGAAAAAGGGGCGCGAAAGGCTGGTAAAGCGGACGTGTGGGTCTGCTTGTTGTCGACGGCAGCAGTCAAGCGCTGCGGCGACGTTGCCGATTTAGCCAGGCTTTTCGGAGCTTTCTGCGCTCATCCTCGCTTGTGCCCCCCCATATTCCGGATTCTTGATTCGTGACAAGTGCATACTCCAGGCATTCAGCGCGAGCCACGCACATTTTGCAAATGGCTTTCGCTGCTTTTACCTGCTCAAGAGCTGCACCAGTTGTACCGACTGGGAAAAAAAGATCGGGATCTGTGCCTTGGCACGCTGAACTTGACGTCCATTCCCGCTCTTCCAGGGTTTCTTGTTCTCTAATACGGTTCAGGGCCTGCACTGGACCCGCCTCCTTTTGTTCTGCCCCCCGTAGCATGCGACGCATCTTTGCGTAACATGGGACCAGCGCCTAACGACTTTGTGCACGTGAGAACATTCACAAGGACATGGCCCGAGGTGGGGTGAACGCTCTGTTTACCGTACAACGGGTCGGCCTGTGTGTCAACAATGTTAAGTGTGTGCTTATTCAGTGACGGAGCTGACGAGATTTCCTTCTTATTAGGAAAAGTTCCGGAAAAAGGGGAAAGAACCCTTTCTCTCTTTTGAAAAGATGGTGAAACTGAAGGTCTCGAAAAGTGGAGAAAAGGCAATGGGGGTGTGGGAAAGATTTGTGAGGATATGAGTTAGCCGCAGTTTTTGAGTATTTTATTTCTAATGTCTGGGCTGATTGGTGTGTTCTTTTGAGAATAGATCATCCTCGGCAGGCCCAAGACCCTGGTGTCGGGAGTAAAGGTACATACTTCGGAGATCTGTTGGGTGAGAGCTTGGAGAACCGTGGGGGTTCCTTCCTTCTTCTCCCTGATCGCGGTTTTTCCTAGGGAAAGATGGAGAGGTGGAGACTGCTTCCTCCTGGGTCCCGCAGCGTGAGAAAAATTTTGCAAGAAGACAGACTTCTCGCGTATGTGGTGTCTGTAAGTCGGAAGGGAGTGTGGTCGTATATCCGACGTGTCCTCAGAAATTATTGTGAGAACTCGGACTTCTGTTTACTTTATAGGCTTCTCTCTTGCACCTTACTTTTAAGGAAAAAGATGAAGAAAACATCTTTCCGGTAAAGTGCGCATGGCGTAACGACGAAAGAGGCCGGAATACATGTCTTTCGTGCGATGGCACCAACCTGCTGCGATAGGGGCGGTGCATCTTCGTAATTCTTGAATATATCCACCCTCGTAGATGCGATAGAAGCCCCAACCTCCGGGATACTCCTTCGTCGCACATACTTCGGCATGGGGCATTGCCCCTGTTTCCTGGAAGAAGCGCACCCTATTCCGGTGGGTATGCCCTGCGAACCAGCCTGCAACATCAGGATATTTTTGTAACAGATTGAGGAGATGTAGGGAGTCTTTGCGTTGAATGCCAAAGGTCTTTGACTCTTCGGGCTGGGGTTTCGAGATGTAATGGTGAGAGAAACAGAGTGTGGGTGTACCGCGGAGCGCGGCGAGTTCTGCTGATAGTGCTTCGAGCCGGGCAGAAGGAAAAATGCCTGCGGCCTTTCCATCATCGACAGAGTCCGCCAGAAGAAGACCCACCCCATTTATGATGATCGAGCGGACCCAGCTGCAAGATTGGCCGAGAACACTGAGGGGATTGACGTCCTTTTGCATTGCATCATGATTCCCCCGCATGGCATACCAGGGAGCCTTCAGCGTGTGAAGTGCAGTGCGTGCTGCTTCCAGCTCTGTGGGAAGTCCCTCCCCGGTGAGGTCCCCCTTGACGATCACGCTGTCTACTTCTGTTTTGTTTATCTCGTCGATGATCGCCATGTTCATGAAGTGCCAGTAAGGAGGGTCTGTTTCTGACGCGTAAAAAACGGGTTTTTCATTGCCGGAAGGTCCAAGACCACAGATTTGTTCGCCGAAGTGAAGATCTGAGATTGTGGCCACTTTTGTAAGTAGCGCACCAGGTGGAGTGGGCAGAGTACGGAAACGCTCTGGAAACCAGTCGCTTTTCATTTCCGCTTCAGCCCCGTCCTTTCTCACGCGAACGCAATACTCGGTGTGGGGTGTCATTTCTTCGATTAGGAGAACGCGCGCTCCCGTGTCGGGGTCGACTGTTTCGCCAGGAGAACAAACAACACGGCGTTTTTCACTCTCAGTTTGAATAAGAAGAATGTCAACGTCTTGAGGATTGGGAGTTCCTTTTTCGTCAACAGTCACAAATGCCAGCGTGACGGACGTGTCGGAGATCGCGCTCAGTTCAGTGTCCAGAATTTCCATTTGCAAAAAGCGTAGTGCCAGTAGTGTGTACTCGCAGGAAAGACGGCTGGAAGAGGAAAAATACTGGAAAAAATGGGAAGCGTGACGAGTGAGAGGGAAGGGGGTTCCTGGGGGAAGATGTGCGAAATCCGAATGAATGCTCTAGCGCATTGATGATGCAGTTTTCTTTCGAGTCTGCCGGAAGAGAAGATCCCTCTATATGGGCAAGTGTTTTTTCGAATCGCCTGTTCGCGATCGATGTGGTTTTCTTGTTTATGTGAGCTTTTGTTTACTGCAACGCATTTTCATCGGGGTCTTTATCTTGTTCGAGCCTTTTTTCCTCGCATTGTAAACGTCGCGCAGAAACCTGAGCAGATGATGGCCTTTTCGGACGACGGAAGTTGGGACGGCGGCGCGGAAGATTATTCGCTGGAATACCCGTATAAGGACGACGTGTGAGACGGGCTTCTCCTGGCGCAGTGTTAAATCGTGACATTTGATTCCGCACCCTGGCCTCGAAAAGAGTGTGGCGAGTTCTTTCTTGCAGATGATTTCGACGTATCGGGTTCTGACTTGAGGTTTGAAAGAGAAAGCCGAGGATGAAAAGAGAGAACAGCGAGAAAAGATCGGTAAAAGAAGATTTTCTCCAAGAAATTTCAACAATTTCTTGGAGATTCTAGACATAGCTCGCCGAGTATGCTTTTATAACCACAAGATGGTGGCAGGGGTAATTTCGCATCCATCGGTCTGGTTTCGTCCGATGAGCGACCCTACACTATCTGCAACAAGGGGGGCACGAGAGTCCCACTACGACGCCAAACATGATCGGCGAAAGCCGTGATCGATAACATTCGGGGGAGTGTCCACGCGACCTGAGGGGGGCTATCGCTTTTGCGATACGCGTGGGTTATGTCGATCGCACAAGGGGAGCGCCGTGGTGGGACACTCGTCTTTTTTAGAAGTTTTTCTTTCTTTCTCGCTCTTTTAAGTGTTTTTTCTGCTTCCTCTTCTCGCTCTTTTTCCGCTGACCTACATTGTTTCAGCTGCGTTTTTCTGCCACTTCTTAGGACTTTCTTTCTGACCTACTTCAATGCTCCTGCTAATTTAGTATGTGTAGGGTAGAGAATGATTTTTTTCGCGCGGGAAAATCATTCTCTTTTGTGGGGCAGGACTGGGCCTGAGAAAGGGGAAGATTCTCCTGAGAAAGAGGAGGATTCTGTCGTTTGCTTTTCCCCGAGAACTCACTTCTCAGTCTTGGGACATATCCTTAAAAGGGAGGGGTGAAAGAGGCTCGGTAAAGGAAAAGCCAGAAAACTGGCTTTCAAGCTGAGATTGGTCGCAGAGAGATTGTGCGAGTGCACGGAGGCTCGTGCCTCTTTCTTCGATCCACTTTTTCTCATGTTTATTGAGGGAAAGCGGTGCTGTGAGCAGTTTGAATATTTTTGATGTGTAATGCCGCATGTCTGTAACGACATGCTCGCACGTCACTGGTGGGCGTGTGGTGCTCGATGTGTCAGAAGTCGACGAGCAGCTGATGAGTAGAACCGTGGCGAGAAGATACCCGATGCCTGACCGGAATATTTTTCGTGAGAACATGGCCCTCGCTGGAACTGAGGATCGAATTGTATTGTTCGATACCTTCGATGGACCAAGACATTATCTATTTGCCTCGGGTCTTGGGACGTTGCACGTCATCTAGCGTCAGAACTACTCATCAGCTTATTACAAGGCTTCGTTAGTAAACGTTACTCTGCATGTTTCGTGGTGGTTGTTTCCTGAAGATTTTCTTCTTGCAGGGTTTCTTGCAGGGTTTCTTGCAGAATTTGTTGCGGACAATCCATTTTTATGGCTGCTGCAGAAAGTTCGTTGGCTTTTCTTTCATTCTCTTCTTTGTCAACGAGCAGCTCTTGCAGTTCTGTGATCTTTTCCAGGTCAACGAGTAGGTCTTTGAGTTCTACGCCTTCTGTGACCTTTGCAAATTTTGTTTGGAGTTCTGGGCTTTTTTCGACGATCTCCACCAGCTCTACGGCGAGATCTTCGCAGCTCGTAGGAATACTACTGCTCTCCTTGGTCGCGTTCTCGCTCATGGCACTGTCGTCATCATCGCCACACCCTGCAACGGTGAGCAGAAGAGCGGTGCCAAGAGCAATCACTTTGGCACCTGTTGTTGTAAAAGGATGTCGCATATTTTTACCTTTCGATCAGCTTGATTTATTGAGACCTGTTGCATAGGGCTGCTGCAGAGATGTGCGCGGGAGTAGCCGTGTTTGTGAGGGGGATTTGGGTTGGGTTTGGTGCGATGTCGGAAGAAGGCAGTGGTATTGCTGAGAGAGAAAAGGGAAGGAGGGTGTGTCAGGCCGGCATATGTTTTTTTTTGCTGTTCTGTCTCTGCTGTTCTGTCTTTGCTGGTCGCAAGGGCATTTCTGTGGAGTGGTGCTGAGAAAAACAAGGAGGGCAGAAATCTAGGTTTTTTCGTGATATAGGGCAAATTGAATGGAAAGCTAGGGTTTTTCTGGTAATTAGCGAATAACAGTGGATTATGGCTACATGTCCTGATATTTCGCTTGTTACTGTCAGTACGAATGAGGCTGAGCTGATCCGAGCTTGTTTTGCTTCGGTTCAGTGCCACAAGGGTGACCTGCAAGTGGAGCACATTCTCATCGACAATGTCTGTACCGATGGATCTGCAGAGGTCGCGCGGGCGGAGAATCCGGACGCAATAGTTATTCGTACAGATCGTAAGATGGGGTTCTCTCCAAATTCCAATCTTGGCTTGCAAAAGGCGACAGGGCGTTACTTTGGTCTTTTGAATCCTGATACTGAAGTGGGGCCAAACGCTCTTTCCCGTCTTGTGCAAACTTTGGACCAGCATCCTGGTGTTGGACTTGTGGGCCCGAGGCTCCTGAATCCAGACGGGACGAATCAGCATTCAGTGCGCCGTTTTCCGAATTTGATGTCTGCTCTTGTGCGGCGCACGCCCTTGCGTTTTGTCCTGTCAGGGGGAATGATTGATCGTCGCCATCTCCGCGCTGATTTTGATTTTGAAATTCCACAGGATGTGGATTTCATGCTCGGTGCAGCATTGATCGGACGGCGTTGTGCTGTGGAGGAAATCGGTTTACTTGATGAGGGGCTGCCTCTCTATGTCGATGACATTGATTGGTGTCTTCGAATGCATAAAAGAGGCTGGCGCGTCCTGTATGTACCAGACGCTCATATCGTTCATATTCATCAAGGTGTGAGTGACAAGAAGTTTTTTAGTCGGAATACTTGGTTACATTTTCGATCGATGCTGCACTTCACGCGGACACACGGCCTGCGACAGGTGATGTTTGGCAAGCGTCCTGTGGCGCCTGCGCGAATGTGAGTTTCGCTCACTCTTTCTGCTGCGTGAGAAGGTAGTACGCAACCTATATGTGGCCATCTGTTTATGTGACTGTGTCGCGATATTGATGGAGTTTATTTCTGACCGGTAGTTCTCTTCTGGTTGGTCGGAGTCTGTTGTACTCCTGTCACCCCTGAGTGTCATTTTTCGGAAGGCATGTTAGAGTTAGGAAGGCTGTACAAGGGGGGCCTATGCCGAAAACTATTATTTCCGCTGATTCTCATATTACGGAGCCACCGGGGACGTATGTGGACCGGATTGATCCGGCGTACCGGGATACCGCTCCTAGCATGAAATATGTTGAAAATGTGGGAGATGTTTTTGTTGTTGATGGACTGAAAGTTCCCATTCCGATGGGGCTTTTGGCGGCTGCGGGGAAGCCTCCGGAAGAGATCCGTATTGCGGGCGTGAAGTTCGAGGAAATGCACCCTGGGGGGTGGGAACCGAAGGCGCGTTTGGCGGACCAGGATCGCGATGGTGTGCATGCTGAGGTGATTTATCCGACTGTGGGCATGCTCCTTTGCAATCATCCTAATGCGGATTACAAGAAGGCGTGTTTTGATGCGTACAACTTGTGGTTGGCCGAGTTTTGTGAGACGGCGCCGGATCGTTTGATTGGGATGGGGCAGACGGCGATGCGTTCGCCGGAAGAGGGCATCAAAGATCTCGAGCGCATGAAAGAGCTCGGTTTCAAGGGTGTCATGATGCCAGGTGACCCGGTTGTCGAGGACTATGACAGTCTGGTTTATGATGATTTTTATCAGGCGTCCATTGATTTGGAGATGCCGCTTTCTTTCCACATCCTGACCGGGCAGGCCGACAGTTTTGGCGGGTTCAAGCTGCGAGGTCCACGTTTGAACGGCTTTCTCGCGATCATTCGGGGATGTCAGGAT
>DEIU01000106.1:0-308 GCA_002352645.1 Acidimicrobiia bacterium UBA2766
ACCATGACGTACACAATAAAAAAATGTCATGCTGCCCGAATCTTCTTCCAATGAATTGTCAGAGATTACCGGCCCATATATTCTTTACTTCTGCAAGTCTCATTTGCAGAAATAACTAGAGTTCCTTATCCAAATTTATTGAATTTTTCAAAATAAGAGAGAGCATTTCTGTTCATTTATGTTCAATTATTTATGTATCAGAATCCAATTTCTGCCCCGAAAATGTCGCTCCACCCTCCCGGGGCACTTCACGCCGGACGTCTCTACTCACCGCACGATCCGGCAGAAAAAGTTCTACAGCATTACGG
>DEIU01000106.1:448-3019 GCA_002352645.1 Acidimicrobiia bacterium UBA2766
GAACGCTCGGCGCTTTCTTACCTCCAGGAAAAACTGTCGGATGATTGCACGCTACTTCATAATTTCGAAGTGCAATATGGCAGCGATTCTTTTGCTGTTGCCATTGCAGTTATCAGACATGACAAGATCTGTCTTCTTGGCGCGAGGGGAACGTGTGGCCGCACTGAAGCTCACGAAACAAACTGGTATCCAGAAAATCATCAGCCGTATACCTCTCCACTTCTCGAACTTCGAGATCATGCACGGGAATTAAAAACCCTTCCAACGGACAATCGCCCCCCAGAAGACGAATTTTCTGCAGTCGCCATTGAAGCCGTGGTCTTTCTTACCGCCCCTGCTGCAGCATTCCACGACCCAAGCGGCCAAGACAGTTCCCAGGTCATCACAAGAGAAAGCGTCGCTTCCTTCTTTCGGAATGCCGGCCGAGATCCCGGCCGGCAGCCTACGGACACCCCGCATGCAAGCAGCCGGAAAGCGCATGGGCGCGACGCCCACCGGGAACAAGCCGGTTGCCGGAAAGCCGGGCAGGCCAAGAGAAAACGCTCGGGCAGCACGGACTGTCACAAAAAGCTGGCCGGCAAGTTGCGGGCTGTGAGCAGGCCACGATCGCGCCTTTTACGGTATGGGAACTGGGAAGAAAGCGAAGGATTTCGCACTCCGGATTTCCACGCCAGAACGCGGGCCAATGACACAAGGCTCCCCCCGGGGACCCATCGCACCTCCAAATATGTGGTCGAAAAAGGGTCGGGCAGCCTGGGTCTTTTGGGGTGGTATACAAAGTCATTGACGTGCTCGGAGATGCGGCGCGCGCGATGAAGCTCATCTTACGCGATCTCGCCTCGACACTTGACCGCCTCAAGAGGAAGTACCCTACCCGCGGGCAGGACAAGCAAGTCACGGCACCAATACACGGCCTTGTGCAGAACTTCCAGTCCGGCTCCGCGGAACAGGGGGAAAGCGTCAGATGGACCCGGCGTCCCCTCTATCGGACAGCCATGCCGCTTCCGGGAGCGGAGAAGGCCGCTGGTCTACTGTCGAGCCTGCCGCGAACACTTGCGGCAACCATTGCAGGAGCCAGCAGAGACCCAAAGGGAACGGCAGGAAGCCTTGATGCGCGTCCGGCAGTCAGGCTGACCTTCCAAGCCGAAGATCTCGCGCTCCTCCACCAAGTACATGACCTCAGCCATTGGGTGTGCAGCATCGATCGCACTATGGTCTTCGACCATGGGGGGGCAACAAACGCCCCATTGAGCGTTCGCCCAGGGCCGGAAGCAACCTTGGCCACCGCCTCATTCGCAGCTCGCGTTCCACCGCCGAACTGGAGTCAATGTTGCGTCCTGTGCTCACGGAGCATGGGTTACAGACGGACACCCCGCATGTTTTGGCGATGCTGCACCAGCTGTGGGCTCTTTCGGGTCGTCTCGCGCTCAAGCTCCTCTCGGCACCGTCCCAGCGGGCCGAAGCCCTCGGACTCGCGCTTTCCTATATGTATCTTGCGTATCAGGGGGTCTTTGAGAACCAGGCGGTCATCCCCGCGACGCCCACCTCAAATGGCAGCACGCATTCGAGCGGACGACAGCCAACTTTGAAGATGAGACCAGTTCCCGGCGTACCGACCTTGCCTTGTTCGACCTGGATCCCTCGACAAGGCCTATCATGTGCCGCCTTGTCGGGGTGAAATCGCGCCAGGGAGGTGCCAGCGGGGGAAAATTCCGTCAGCGGCAACGCGAGAGTGCCGCCCCAATCGCGCAGAGCGAGGAAGTCCTCCGCCATCACTTCGACCCGCAACGGTTCCCGGTTGACAGGCCCGACCCTCTCGCCAAAACCTACGGGCTCGCCGGCCTGCTCATGCCCTATCTCAACCGGGCGGTCCGCTACGGAAGAATGAACGGAAACACCGCGAAAGCAACACGCTGCTTCCTTCACACACTGGAACACGGTGACCAGCTCATCTTTAGGTGTACCGTGCTCATTTTCGATTTTGCAAAGCCCGGCACGGAACCGATGACAACAGAAAACGGCGTTGAGTACCACCGGATCGGCAATGATCTGATTCGACAGCTCATCACGACAACGGGGCCCGGCCGGCAAAACGCGCATCCCACACAAGATCAAAAAGCGGGCTCCAGCCCCACTTCTTTGACAGGTTGTGCCATAACCGGCAGCCCGCTGCAAGCTAATGTCTGCTCCGGCAGTAACCGGGACAGGACAACGACCAGAGCGGGATAGCATGCCCGGTTTTCACATGGGAGCCCAATCGGAACCTTGTGTGAAACAAAATCTTGCACCAAAAAGGAAATACATAATGGGCGAGACCACGAGGACCAACACTCGAACAACCGTCAGGACACCTCGCACTGCCTCCCAGCCAATTACCCGCCCAGGCCGCGGGCAACCACGCTCGACTTGTCAGCGGCAAGCACACGAACAACACCTCACCGGCCCTGTCCCCCACACGCCCAGGCCCACCCGGCCCCCACACCCCAAGAGGCACTTTCCCGGGAGGTCCCTTCTTGCGCTTCTTTCCCTGGTGCTGCTTCTCTCCGCGTGCGGCGATGACGATACCGACGA
>DEIU01000106.1:3124-3336 GCA_002352645.1 Acidimicrobiia bacterium UBA2766
GCCGAAGACTTCGTCCGCACCGTGCTCGGTGTGCCACTCATCCTTGGCGAGTTCCAGCAAGGTGACAGCCGCAGCGGCGAGATGGAAGTTTTCTGGTCCGGCGAAGACGGCACCTCCCGCATTCCCCGCGGCCTTCTTCTTCTGCGCCAGCTCGGCCCCGACAATGGCTGGTTCATCCTCGGGGTAATGAACGACAAGGCGGCGATCACCTC
>DEIU01000029.1:0-9494 GCA_002352645.1 Acidimicrobiia bacterium UBA2766
CGGGTGTGAAGCGGTTGAGAGGCCCTAGCTGTCCGGGTGTGAAGCGGTCGAGAGGCCCTGGCTGCCAAGGGGCCTCGATGCCAAAGACCGCTTCAGTCCTGGTACCGGAGGAAAATTCCAGGATGTCAGGGTTTCCTCAAAGGCGCCCTGCAACCAGGCATGCCCTCGTTCCGGATCGCAACGGTAGATGTTGCCGCTTGTCCCGATCTCCCGGCGAAGCTGATAAGGAGCGCCAGTCTGTCCATTCACATACTTGGACTGGTAGGCGATTGCCACACGGTCGATAAAAGAAGAAGGGGCATCAATAGTGGTGACCTCTCCTTCGAGAATGACCGTGTCCTCACCGCTGTCGAGGTGGATAACTGCATAGGGCATTCTGGCGAGGTTTGATGCTTTTTGCCCGGAAGTGCCGAACCAGAACGCGTCGTCCATCCATACGCCCCAGATGGGTGCTGTGTGCGGGCGCCCGTCAGGGCGGGTTGTTGCCAGCCAATAAGAAGTAGCGGCGCGGAATCGGGCGAGCGCTCGGTTGCGCATTGGAGTGTTTTCGCTTGTCATGTCGTCAGTCTCGTTCGTACAGGCTTGTGGAAAATGCCTTTGGCAGGCACTCGGCGGACTAAGAGCCCCTGTTTTGTGTTGGGTTGTCGGTTTGTTGGCCGTGCAGCCGTGCTCGTTTGTTGTCACGGTATCTTCTTCCCAGTGCCGAGAGCGGACAGATCCGACCGAAGTTCTCGCCGGCTCGTGTGTGCTGCCGGCAAGTCAGAAATGATCGTGCTGTTGCGCTTCGGAACAGAGTTTAAACCTCTCGGGTCGCTTTGCGTTTTCCGTTGCAGTGCTTTCTCTTCTTTTTCACACGTGTTTCTCGTGTTCTCCCCTGTTTTCCCCCGTGGATTGTGGGAGGAAGCACCGGGGCTTGTGCTTCCCTGCGCATAGCGTTTTTTGCTGTGCCCATTGAATCAGACTGGGGCAGAACCGGATCGAGTCAGGCCGGGGCATGATGAGGTCGACAAGTCTGGCGGGCCTGTGCAGTGTGTGGGGGGTTGGGGCTGTGCGGGCTGGATGCGGTTCTGCCCGATGGGCGTATTCCCCTTTTGTAGCCCCTGATGTATTCCTGGGCCTTTCTGGGGCAGGCCTCTGCGCGAAAAGGCTTGCTGCCAACTATGTGCGTCGGTATTGAGATCGGGTTTGTTCCACAGGCCTGAGACTCTCCAAGGCGTTGCTTGCGTTTTTGGCGTTGTCTATGCGCTGGGTTTGTTCCTGACTGTCGATCTGGCTGGCGAGATTATGACTGCCGATATAGGTGATTTTTTTATCGAATACGATGGTTTTTGCATGAAGACCTTTGATAGGCACGAGTTTGGCTCCGGCTTCCGCAAGCTCAGTGAACTCCCTTTTCTCCCATTCCAGGTTGCGTCCCTTGTGTTGTGCCCTCTCTTTTTCGGTGCTGGGAAAGGGGCGATGGTAGATCGTGAGTGCTATCGGGGGGCGCTTGCGTAAAATGTCATGCAGTTTTTTCTTTAGGCCAAGCGGTCCCCAGCGTTCTTTCCCAAGAAAGGCCATGCAGATGTCCACCGTGTTTTTGGCCTCCTCGAGATCGTTGGAAAACCTCTTGTAGTATTCCCTTTCGTTTAAAAAAGAGTGGGTATGCGAGGGCGAAGTCGTCCATCCGCCGCGTGTCCCTGCCCCGAGGTCAATGCCATACTGCTCGATCAAAGGGAGTGGCGAGTCATGGCGTGTACCGTTTTTTTCGAGAGTGCGCCAGAGGTGCCCGTAACAGCTTCCTTCCGCCGCGTACTTTTCCATCCAGGTAGCGTCGGCAATAGTGATAAACCGGTGCCGGGCGCGGGTTACTGTGACGTTTAAGTCTTTGCGTGCTTCTGCCCAGATGCCGTTGTCACTTTGCGCGAGGCGCAGACGTCCTGTCGCCGTGGGTGCAGCCACCGTGTCGAAGATAATGAGATCACACTCATTTCCTTGAAAGGTATGGACTGTGCCGACGGCGACTCGAGAGGAGAGGCCTGTGCCTTCCACAAATGATGCGATGCGGTTTGCTTGCGGGCGGTAGGGGGTGATGATCCCGATAGAAGGCGGGTCGTTGTCCTTCGGTTCGGGAAGGCTCTGGGCGTAGAGGGCCGCGAGCTGAAGACAGACGCTTGCGGAGATGAGATTTATGCAGCTGCCCCCATCCGGTTGGCAATGGGGGTGCATCCAGTCAATGTTCACTGTGACCAGGGGGGCATTTCCGAGCACGCTTGTCGCCCATGCGGGGCATTTTCGCTTTTTTACAGAGATATGGTCTTTAAGGTGTTTCTTGTAGACAAAGGTTCTCGCCATATTGGCGATATCGGGGTGCATGCGGCGTTGGGTGTCGAGTTTGGCGAGCAGCGGATGCTTCTCTCCGCTTTCGACGGCTTGCACGATCCCCGCTGCAGTGAAGATGTCTTTTTTAAAGACATCTTCCACCTTTTTCGTGAGTTCTCGCGTTCGGGAATTGTCTGAGGAGTTTTTTCTTTTGGGGATCGTCAAGATTGGGGGAAGCTGGTAGAAGTCCCCCACTATGATGACCTGTTTTTTTGCCTTTGCAGCGGCGAGGGCAATCTGGGGGAGAGGTCCCATAGAGGCTTCGTCAATGATGACGGTATCGAAAGAACGCTGTAAGGCTGGAGAAGTGCAGGAGGAGAAGAGGGTGGCGAAAACGGCTTGTGCCTGGTTGATCAGACTCTTCTTGTTATCGTTGCGGGTTCTTTCGAGTTCCTCTTTTCTTGCCCCGACTTCTGCGAGCGCTCTTTTTGCCGACTCGTGCTGTTCCTGCCATGTGGCGCTGGAGTGTTCGAATGAGGCGGCATCTTTTTCTTCTATCTGTGCGAGGGCGTGTGTTGTTGCCGAGACGTGTGCCTGCCAGTCGCGGACCAGCCCTGTCTGTTCTGTGTAGGTGTAATAAGCGGCATTTTCTGCTTGTTGTGCGAGGGAGCAGCGAGTCAAGGCCTGCTTTATGCGCCATCCCCGTATCAAGAAAAATGACCGCTCTGCCTGCTGTAACTCTGCTTGGGCTTTTCCTCTTACCTCTTGTATTCTGGCGTACTCTTGTCCCGCATTGTTGTACAACAGGGAAGTTTTCTCCAGGCCCGTGCCGGCATATTGTCGGCTTCTCTCTGCATCCTCTTTCGTTTGCCAGGCGGCGAGTGCAGCTGCCGCAGCCTGGCAGCTTGCTCGGTGCTGCTGTTCCTGCTCTTCGAGTGCTGCCATTGCTTGCTGCACCTCTTGCTTTCGTTGCGCAAGATGCCAGTCAAGAAAAACGGTATCCAGGAGTTTTTGTTGGTGGCGAATCCCGACCTTGAGGATGCTGCCTGCTGACAAGCGTGGATCTTGGTAGAGCAGCCCTCCCTCTTCTGCGGGCTTTTTTTCGCTTGTCTCTTGCGCCTTTTCCTGTGTTGCCCCTTTTTCTGAGGCTTTGGCGGGTGGTGTTTGCACGAGTGCCCAGAGCATTTGTTCCACGGCCACATGGGTGTTTGAGACAGCCAGCACGGATTCTCCGCTCTCGAGTAGAGAAGCGAGAATGGTGGCGACGCCAAAAGTCTTTCCTGTTCCTGGTGGTCCCCACAAATAGCTGACTTGTGAGCCAAGCACCTGTTCCCAAGCCGCCAAAGTGTGAGGATCCACATGCTTGCGACGGTTTTGCACCGTTGGGAAGAGTGTCTTATGGCCTGGTGTTCCCTGGCCGGCCAGGACTTTTTCTGCCAGCCTCCAGTCTCGTTTGGTTTCCAAGGCTTCTTCGAGGCCGGCCAGCATGTCAACGCGCGGAATGTGCAGTATTGCTTTCGGGATAGGGCCGGACACTTGCTGCGTGGCATGGGGAGCAAAGGTGACACGTATTTTGTTGTCGCTATGACAGAGTCCATGTGCAGGAAAGACCTGTTTGTCGATTTCGATTTCGATCATGTCTTCATCGGCGTTCGGCGGGATGGAGCCTGATATGTCGAACCAGTAGACGAGCGCGAATTTCGAGGAAGCTGTGTCCTGTGTGCCATTGTTGAGGTGACGCTTTATGGGCGATTGATTTTTTGTCCATTGTCGTAGGGTTTTTGTTGCGCTCAGGAAGTTGTCGGCCATTTCCATACGGCTGTTGTGTCCCGTCCTCGTCCCGAAGTTTCGCTTAGTACATGTACAACATGAGAGTGTCTTGGGCAAAATATCCAGAGTGCTGGGTCTTGTGGGAATATGGCCTTTTTCTATGGATATGGCAGGAGAAGGCGACCGCAGAGGGCTGTGGGAGCCCTGACTCACAACCAGGGCGCAGCGCACTCTGGCTTTTTCTCAGGAGATCACAAAAGATGGACTCGCGGGGCAAGGTGGCAACGCCCACAGGCGCATGCCACGAGTGTTGTGAGCGGGCGTGTGTCGGTATTTTTTAGGCGTATCGCGTCTTTTTGAGGAGAAGTATGCTCATGTCTCTGCGGGCTGTCGGCGAAACCTGACCATGGGCAATTCTGTGGCGAGACGGTGCAGGCTCTCCTCGCTTCCGTCATGGGATTTGCCGAGCGAGTTGAGCAGGCGTTCGGCTGTTTTTGTGTGGTCCGCGAAGTAAGAACGGAACACGGACGCTCCTTCTTCGGTGCTGAGAAAATACTGTTCAGGGCACCATTTTTTTCGTCCTGTCCAGACTTCAGCGGCAGGAGACGCCTTGATGTTGCGGAACCAGTCGGCTTTCTGTCCGTAGGCGGAACACACGATGTAGTCGACGCTTGTTTCATTTGTCCCGGTTTTTTTGGGAGGAGTGTGTGCGATGACTTCCAAGGGCGTGTGCCGCATGCGACCTGTGTGACGCCCCGTGTGGACCAGTACTAAAAAGCGTTCGCGAAAGAGTCCGCCGAGACCCCAACGAAACAGGGGGACCGGAGTGCGGAGCAACAGCTTGAAAGGTCCGTGTGGTCGTTGCCGAAATGAAAAAGAGTCTCGCACAGACATGATTTTTCCTTTTGAGAGTGTCTTGCGCTGTCAGGGAAGTGTGCTCCTCACGCTTCTTCCCGGTTTTGTTTCCTCGTTCACTTGTCTTGGTTTTTTCGCTCGGGAGCTTGGCCGTGTCTCCTGCGTGGCGTGGGTGTTGTGAGCGGGCGTGTGGCGTGAGGATACAGCGTGGGTGTGTGTTGTGGGGGAAGCGCCGTTAGGGAAACACCGTGTGCTCGTGCACGAGAAAGATGGGTGACGCGGGCAGGTCCAGGAAACGTTTTTCGTCTTTGAGCAGGAGGATGCCGGCTTTTTTTCCGGCGTCGCTTGTGGTTGCTGTTTGCAGGGCATGTGTGCTTTCGAACCAGAGCTCGGCCATGCCGTCATAAGAAGCAGGGGCACCTCGGGAAGCTTGCAGGATCTCTCCCATTGGTCCAGAAAAAGTATGACATTGTACGTAGCGTTTGATGCCCAGTGCTTCGGCATGACGGCGCACAAGTGGGCCGTGGGTTTCTTGCCAGTACTGGTGGAATTCTTCCAGTGAAAGGTCTGGGTGGCGGCGAAGGCAATAGACCAGTTTTATCATGGACTTCTCCTCTGGGAAGCAACAACGCGCAAGGTCTCTGTCCTGAGTTTGTCTGTACAGAGTGTAAGGCTGTTGTGTGCGGAGGAGGAGAAGCGGGCAACGGGGCTGCTGCGCGATTGACCTATTGCTTTGTCTCCCCAGGCAACAGGGTGAGAAGAAGATGAGTTGCCTCATGTGCGCGCACTGAATGTACGACTTTGCTGGGGATGAATGTCCAGCTTTTTGGACCAGCCTCAAAGGACTCGTTCCCAATCGTGATCTCTGCCCGTCCCTGCATGATTTGTAGGATGACGGGAACCCGTGCCGCATGATCTGCGAGTTCCTGGTCGGGGCTGAAGATGAAGAGGACCGCGCGCATGCCTGCTTCTCGATGAACCATCAGGCTGTGTGGACGGTTTTTTGTGTTGGGGGCATTGCCATCGGAAGTGTTGCCCAAGATGGTGATATCGGGAAAATGCACGGGTGCGGTTTCGGAATCTGCTGTGTCGCTGGGGGATGGTGTGTCAGTCATATTTTTCGCTCCCTGTAGAGAATTTTCTGTAAAGAATGTGCTTGAGGAAAAGTCTGCAGGCAAATCGCGTCGAAGACTATGCACTGCATATGCGGAAGGCGTGAAGAGGGGGGTTTGGTCATGACTCCCTTGCCCGGGAAAAGAAGCTTTCCTGGGGCTTTTTGGCTGTTCCGCAGTACAGTCGAGGGCAGTCCAGTTGAAAAGGACAGACTGTATGAGGACCTGATAAGGGCGTAATATTCTCGCTGTCGAATATGGGGAAAAGTGCTGTAGTCGGTACGGAGAACTGTGAACGGCAGCGTGCTGTGCAAGGCCATTGTTGCATGCGGGATTGAGTGCGGGCGGTTGTATTGCCTGTGCAATCTGCTGGAGGGAAACAGCATCACTGCTTGAACAGGGCCTGTTCGGCAAGCATGAGAGGTTTTTTCTTGAAGGCGTGCTCATGAAGGCCTTTTTTACAGAGTCTTCTCGACAGTTTTTTCCATGCTGCTCGCGTCCAGGCGAATTTTTTCGCTGCTTTCTCTCGATGATGTGGGGAGAGGGCGTTGGGTGTGCGAGTGGGGGTCGACGCGAAAACTTCCTTTCGCCAAGCCAGTTGGGGCCTCGGCGATGAAGAAGGCTATGCGAAAGGTCTGTCCGGCACTGTGAAGTGCCCTGGAAGTTTCTATAGGGGGATAAATCAGCGATATGCGCGGGAATACCGGCGAAACTGTTTTTCCTTACCGGAGAATACAAGTGAATCTTTGCCTGAGCTTGTTCGAGAAAAGAATGAGGCAGCGTCACTACTGCCGTCCGTGTGCTGGTGAGAATGGAGGTTCCAGATGAAAGAGCGGGTTGCTGCGAGAATTGCGGATATTCCAGAGGACTGGCTCACTGATCTTGATCTACGCGATCAGGGTTTCGTCACTGACCCTTACCCGGTCTTTGACGACCTGAGAGAGCAGTGCCGTATGGCATACAGCACCCAGTACGAAGGGTTCTGGGTGCCGACACGCAAAGCAGACATTGCCGAGATTGCCCATAATCCCGCAGTATTTTCCTCGCGGGGTTTGAGTGTGATCCCGCGGCCTCTCGGTGGTGATGAGTCCGAGGATCAGCCATCGGAGCTGGCAGCAGGTTTACCTCCGATTACTTCTGACCCACCGGACCACACGGTCTTTCGGCGTTTGCTTTTGCCGGCTTTTGCACCGAAGCCCATTGCGAAATGGGAACCGAAAATACGTACGATCGCCAATGATCTCATCGACCAGTTTCAAGACCGGGGATCCTGTGACGCCGCGGTGGAATATGCCAGGCATGTGCCGACGACTGTGATCGCGATCATGCTCGGTGTTCCGCCTGAAGACGGCGATCTTTTCACCGATTGGATCTACAAGACGCTCGAAACTGGGGTGGAAAACCCTGAAGTTGCTGCCGCGACGCGTATTGAAATGGTGACCTACCTCGCGGAGAAGATCCAAGAGCACCGCAAAAAACCACAAAACGACATTATGACTCATCTGATTGAGACAGAAGTCGACGGAAAGCGTCTCAACGATGCCGACATGCTGGGAATCTGCTTCCTTTTGCTGATCGCCGGGATCGACACGACCTGGAGTTCCATCGGGGCAGGCCTATGGTATCTCTCCCAAGAGCTTGAGGACCAGGAACGCTTGCGCAACGAGCCTGATCTTATGATCCCTGCAGTTGAAGAGTTTTTACGGGTCTACTCGCCGGTCACACTTGGGCGTATCGCCACCCAAGATGCCGAAGTGGCGGGTTGTCCCATCAAGAAGGGCGACCGCGTCCTCATGGCCTTCCCGGCAGGAAACCGTGACCCCGATGCCTTTGAGGATTCTGACAAAATCGATATCGACCGGCAGGTGAACCGGCACTATGCCTTTGGTGTGGGGATCCACCGTTGCCTTGGATCGAACCTGGCACGTCTCGAAATGAAAGTGGCGCTCGAAGAGTTCCTCCGCCGTATCCCGACTTTCCGTCTCACCGACCCTGATGTCGTGCGTTGGTCTGCAGGCGCAGTGCGCGGGCCGCGACGCATTCCCATAGAGTTTGCTGTTCCCTCCTGACACAGAAGAGAATCGCCTTCCCAAGGCGATTCTCTCTCTGGTCTCGTGAGTCTGAACGATTTTTTTCTGGGGAGCTCTTTTGCTCCCCAGAATTTTTTCGCGTCTTTTTGAGTTTTTGCATCTTGTAGGGAGCGGAGAGAACAAGCTGATCATATGAGATCATTTTTTTCTGCTGCAAGAGCAGTGTTTTCGCGGCAGGGAGAAAAACCAACATGTGCAAAAGCCCTTGTATGAAGGTTGTCAGCATGCGCATGATGTCGATAATCTCACATGGGCTCTACCGGACAAACTGGGAAAAGCCGGAGGGCAAGACAAACGGGAGGTATGCACTGTTGAAGAGGAGCTCAATGTCGGTCAGGGATTGGGCTGAAAGTGACGCTAAATGCTGCCTGGGATGGAATACTGAACCGTTTTCTGCAATATTTCGTAGAAGGCGCTGCGAGATATCATCGAAGGGGAAAATCCAAAGAGAAGAGCGCGTGTTTGCCGACGAGAAAAAGCGAAGGCTCTCTTCTGAAATTTCAGCGCGAACGTGGGGCTTCGCGTTGCAATATTTTGCTTGGAGACGGTATATGACCGGACTCTCCTTGGAGGATAAGCCAGTGCAATGTGAGGAAAGAAGAAGCAAGAAGAGCGTTGTTGCCTGGGAGATGAGATGGTGCCTTCCAATCTTGAAATTTTTCTATCTCAAGGCCCACCCCGTCGTGAAACTCATGAAATTCGTGGGACTTCTGGAATTCATGGAAGGCGGGAGGCCCTTGCTGCCCAGGCGGAATGTGTGAGGTGAGAACATTGGAGATGACATGGGGTGCCTCATTATCCACGAACCGATAGCGCCAGAGAATGTGCCACGCACTAGTTGCTTCGCGGATCTCCGCTCCGAGGGGTTGAAAGTCAACAGGACCACTTGTCGGCTTGTTGACTTTCACGCGGTCTACCTGCAGAAAAACCTGTAAGCAGCCTTGCCGCAAGCGGAGCGAGAAACGTCAGCTTTGACAACACCAGATTGCTTGGCACACAAAACTGCCGGAAGTAATATTTCCTTCGGGAAGAAAGGTCCTCAAATGCATTTTATTGCACTAAAGGAACTCTGCGGAGATTCCATAGCGATGTATCGAGAGACCGGAGCACGCAGAACCTTGCGTCGTCTTCCTCCTTGCAAAAACCAGGGGCGAGGAGGATCACACGGCCCGCATGAACACCCCCTTCCTCCCCTGGCGTCACCTGCTCCCGTGAGATCTACTCCTCCAGACGGATTTTCTGCACCAGCCCTTTTGCCCGACATCCTGCTCCCAAAGCAGGATCCCTCCCACTCCGCGACCCCAAGAACCGCCGTCCCGGACACCCCCCTCCCGCTCTAACCCTGGGCAAGCCCTACGGGCAAGTT
>DEIU01000029.1:9505-9869 GCA_002352645.1 Acidimicrobiia bacterium UBA2766
AACTTGCCCGTAGGGCTTGCCCCCATACGAACGCACCACGCGCTCCCCTCCAGCCGTGCTCTTGCCAAAACCCTCTCCTCAGAGAGTGTCAAGACCGGAAGCAAGTGGGCATTGCTCCCAGGTTGTGCACGGCTTCCGACGTGTGCATATGGCCTGCAAGGCTGAGAAAAAACTCCCCAGCAACCCCCCCGGCGTCAGGCTTCCCCGTGCCACGCGCAGCGCCAACGCGTGACCCGCTTTTGTTCCTTGTTGTGTAGGCCAACCCGTCTTTTTGCTTTCTGTGTGCAGTATGTGGGGGTGTGCGGTGTGCACCGTGTTACAGGTGCAGCGTGTGTTGCGTGTTGTGTGTGCAGCGTGTTGTGTG
>DEIU01000029.1:9881-22976 GCA_002352645.1 Acidimicrobiia bacterium UBA2766
GCGTGTTGTGTGCGGATGCAGCGTGGGGCATGTCGTGTGCGGTGTGCGGCGTGGGGCATGTCGTGTGTGCAGCGTGTAGCGGTTTCACTCAAACGCAGGAGTGCCAAGAAGACAGCGGGCAAGAAAATCAAGACTTTCATGCACCGTCTGTTCCGGCACCTCAATATGCCCTCCTGCATGGCGTGCAAGCCGAGTCGTGACCGCAGGCAGGGCAGCGTACAAGTCGAGCGCGTTTTCCAGCGGAATCAGCTCATCATCTTCTTGAACCAGAAAGAGCACAGGGCATCGGATCCGGGCAGCATCCTGTCGCAGACGATCAGCTTCCATCCCGAACAGACCATAAAGGCCAAGTACCGCGCCTTTCATGCGAGGATCAGCAGCAACCAAGGACAGCCCAAAATGGGTCCCCATCGAGACTCCCCAGTACCCCACAGGCCCCCAATGTTTCCCAACCACCCTTTCCGCAACCGCAAGCGCCACTTGCCAGTCATGAATGGTCTCATCAATCGCCTGGGGACGCCGCAGATGACGTGCCAGCAGAGAAAAATCTTCTGACGTTGTCCGCTCTTCTTCTGACACCCTTTCCCCATGCCCAGGCGCGTCAATCGCCAAAACCGGAAGAGAATGCTTTCGTACGAGCCATGAGGCCAGTGCTTCTTGTTCGGGCGTTGCCTTATGCATCCCTCCACCATGCCCCAACAGCACAATCGCCGCCCCTTGCCTTGGCCCAGAGGGTCCAGGTGGCCCAGAGGGACGAGGAGGCGCAGAAAACCCGCCCGGTTTCGGCGGCGTCAATGGCCCCCCCGGACCCGGCAAATCAGCAGGACTGAACCGTAAAAACGACTCAGGAAAATCAAGAAACGCCGGCGGTGTCCACAGCACCGCCGGCACATCCCGCCCCTGCGAGCGAGCAGTAAAACGATGCTCTGCCATACCATTCTCGATCATGAAACTGTTCTTTCAGAAGCGGGCACTCCTTGTCCGCCAAGCGGAAAGAGGGGTGTGTCAAACCTAGACAAAACCCCGACACAAACCCTGATAAACCTCTGTTCTTTTTCTCATCCTCCCCCTTTTTTTGCAATCCTGGTCCCATTTGCGAAAGCAAATGGGACCAGGATTGGTGGGGTCGGCGGGCGTGCTGTCGTGAGGTGTGGTGGGCGCGAGTGGCGCGGGGAACTGGTGGGTGTGGTGTGGGGGCGCTGGATTGGTGGGGTCGGCGGGCGTGCGAGTGAGGTTTAGGCGGGGGGAGTGCTGGGTAATGTGGGGGAGGTCGGGGTCGTATTCGGGGTAGTGGTCGGGGGAGATCCAGGGGATGTTGCCTGCGTGTGTGGTGATGTGTGTGAGGCCTGGGAAGTGTTTTGGTTTGTTGATCTCGAAGAGGAGTTCCCGGAATTGGCGGAGGCCGGCACTGTATATGGTTGCGTTGGGAGTGTGGGGGAGGTCGATGGCTGTTGTGATGTTTCCAATGAGCTCGATGTTGGCTTTCATTTGTTCGAGGGCAGCTTGGTTTGGTGTGGGTGTTTCGGGGAGGAGCGTGGTTGTGTCTGTGCTGGTAATGGCAGTAATTCTCAGGGTGTTGGTGAGGAAGTCCAGGTGGGGTGTGGCTTTCTCGAACCATTCTTTTGGTTGATGCAAGGTGAGGTTTGGGAAGGTGTCGGGGTTGCAGGGGTGTTCTTCTCCGGGATGTTTGCACCAGAGAATGAGCTGGTATTTCTTGTTCCAGAATTTTTGAGGGTTCCAGCGGCTTCTTTCTACGGGGTCGAGGGTGAAGAGGCGGGGACGATCCGTGATTTCGGTTGTGAGGTGTCGGAATATGGCGCGTAAATTTGCTGCGTTTTCTGCCTGGAAGCTGGTGAAGTGTGTGTCCATTTTCGTTTCTGGCGGGTGGAGTGTTTCCTGGAAGAGGAGCAGGTTGTTTGTGGTGTCGGGGAGTGGTGTGTCGAAGCCGGTGAGGAGTCTGATGATGTCATCTTTGTGCCGGCATTCGTTGCAGCGGATATGGGGGATCCCGTCTTGCTGGTTTTCTTGTAGGCTTGGGTGGTTGTGGTGGGCTCGGGTGCTTCTGTTGTGGCCCTGTTTTTCTGGTGGATTCCGTGTTCGGGTGGGTTGTGTTACCCCGGTAGGCCGGGTGTTTCGGTGAATCCCGTATCTCGGTGTGTCGTGGCCGGCTCGGTGAATTGTGTTGCTCCCGTTGTCCGGGTGCTTCTGTTGTGGCCCTGTTTTTCTGGTGGATTCCGTGTTCGGGTGGGTTGTGTTACCCCGGTTGTCTGGAGTGCCTGCCCGGGCCTGCAGTGGGTCCTCTGGGGGGTTTCAGGGGTGCGGCTTATTTGGTGGGGTGGAGTTGGGCGCGCCAGATGGCGAGGTGGTGGGTTTGGGCGAAGGTTTCCATGCCGAGGGCGATGAGGTAGTTGGCGCTTCGGGTGAGAGTGAAGACTTGTTTGAGGCCGCGGCCGGTGAGGGCGGATTGTTTTTTGCGGTGTTGGGTCCAGGTGTTGCCGCTGTCTTTTGAGGCCCAGATGCCGGTGGTTTTCTTGTCATTCCAGGTGTTGCTTTTGGGGAAGATGGTATCGAGTGGGTCGTTTGCGGGGAAGTCGGCGCCTGCAGCGATGAGTTGATTGTCGCCGATTGGGAAAAGGGTGAGTATTCCCTGCCGGCCAGGGGTGGTGAATGCGTTTTCGCTGGTGGGGGGGTGTTGCCAGGTTTTGCCCTTGTTGTGGGAGATCCAGATGGCGGGGGTGGCTTTGTCGCGGTGTTTGGGGTCAGGGTGTTTGGTGCCGGCGGCGATGAGTGTGCCGTTTGCAAGGGCCGTGACTGTATAGGGGATGAGGCCAGGTGTGGCGTCTTCGATGCTTGTGTGGGGGACACCCCGCCAGCTCTTGCCGCTGTTGTCAGAAAGCCAAATTGCGGGGGTTTCTCCCTGGCTGGAGATTTTTTTTCCGACGGCGACAAGTCGATCCCCGACCAGGGTGACCTGGTGTATTTTTTCGCCGGTGGGGGCGTTTTGGCGGTTTTTGCCAGCTTCTTCTCGTGGGATAAGCACTCGTTCCCAGTTTTCGCCGTTGTCGTCAGAAAGCCAGCTTGTGGCTGCAAAACGGTTGATGCCAGTTTGGGACCAGCCGACGGCGACAAGTCGCTCGCCTGTTTGTGTGACCGCGAGCATGCGGTCGCGTCCGGGGGTGCGCAGCTTCTTGTCTGTGACACTGCGCCAGCTCTTGCCGTTGTCGTCGGAAAGCCAGACTGCCGGGTCCGAAGAGTCTTTTTGCAGTTCGATTCCGACTGCCACGAGCCGGTCTTCTCCGGCAAGAGTGATTGCTTCGATTGCCTGTGCGCTGGATTTTTTGATCTGGGTGTGGGAGATACCGGCCCAGGTGAGGCCCTGGTCGTCCGAGACCCACACGATGCCATCCCAGGCCTCATTTTTTTTGCCCCAGCCGACAGCCACAATACGGCCGTTTTTTAAGGTTATTGCGCTGCGGGCACGTGAGACAGGAGCAGTCTTTTCGAGTGCTTGTGCTCCCAGGGGGACGCGTTCCCATTCCAGGTTTTCGAGGTTTTCAATGGGCAGGGAAGGCGACGATGTGTCGGTAGATGGGGGGTTGTCGGGGGTGTCTGTGTCGTCGTCTGAAGAGCAGCTGCTCAAAGCAGTGAGGATGCACAAAAGAAGACAGATCCACATGTTGCGGCGTGCTGGGTATTTTGAGTGGTTTTTTTGCTGAAAGAAAGGAAGAGATGTGCTGCAGGGCGCGACGGAGGATGCAAAGGAAAACATGAAGTTCGTTTTCATTCTGGTCCTGCTGATTCCGGTAAATCCGATTCCGCAGGGAAAGTGTATTGCAGAATCTTTTTTCGTCATAGGTAAAAAGAGACAGTTCGAAGGAAAGTTGGTCACGTGATTTTCTCTTCTGTGGCGATCTGAAGAAAACCCTGTGACACGCTGGTGTGGTGCCGGGCCAACCCAGTGTGAGTATGGTGCATCCTGTCGCTGAGCCGCAGGATTCGCAGGGAAAATTTGCAGGCGAAACGAACAGAACGGGTGTGCGCCTCCTGTATCTGTGGCTGTTCGTGGTTTGGGAGCAACAGGGGCAGGCTTGAAGCCGCCCCCTGGCCGAGTCGCGCTTGCATGGGTTTGCTGTTTTTGTTGAGGGAGTCGGTGCAGGCCGCTGCAACAAGCGGGTGTTGCACTGATCTCATCTAGCTGTACAAGAGCGTCGGTACTTTGGGGGCGGCGAAAAGGGAGAACGAGTGGAAAACGGCTGTGATGCAAGGGGGGCCCGCGATGAAAAGCCGGTTTTGCCACACGCGCGCACTTTTAATCCCTAAAAGATAAGGATTAGTGGGGTTATTGGTGATTTTCCAGGGTCTGGAAGCTCAGGTGACAGGCGCTCTACTGCTTCCCAGGCCCTTCACAATCGTGAGTGCCCCGACTGTTAGTGTCAAAAGAGTAAGCATCTTGCTCTTCCTTTTTCTCAGTCCCTTTATCGGGAACCGTATGATTTGCACGTCAGGAAGAGATACGTCTTTTCTGCGTGAATTCCTTGGGGTCATGGGAAAAAATCTCTGTTTTTACTGCCTGGGGGAACAGGAGAAGGGCGCGACTGCCAAGACGGAAAGCGATTTTCCCGGCATGGAAGCGTGCGGGACATCTCGTGCGGGACACCTGAGGATAAGAGAGAAGCGAGAAAAAAATATCAGGGATTATGGGAGCTTTCTGGTTTGTGATGTGAACTGAAAGTTCAGTTATCTGTGTGTTTTGTGGGAAATGCCAGAAGTGTATGTCCTGTTGATTGTCAGATTATTGAGAGACAGAAAACCCTGAGAAGCGAAGTAAATGCTCCTCTGATTGTGATCATTCTGTGATTTTTGTGAGGAGAAAGCGCTTGCTCAGAATAGTGTTTTTATCTGGTTCTGTCATGAAAATGAGACCTGCTGTGCTTTTGGGAGTAAAAGAGAACCTTGAGAGTGATCTCGGGAAAATGTGAGAATGCTCTGGAAGAAATCTGCGGAAAGTCTTAGGCTGGCATACCTGGTGGGTAACGGCATGCAAAGAAGAACGGAATCTCTTTCCATTTTTGAGTGTTTTTTCTCTTGGGGAGACCCATCGGAGAAGTCAAAGGTCCCCTTTTCCGTCCTCCTGTGACAAGAGTTTTGTGTGATAAGTGAAGAATTAGGCGTATTTGTTGTGAGAATCGACTGATTGCCTGCAACAGTATCAAGGACGACGAAGTATGTAATTTTGTTCCCAGTTTTCTCGTTGAGCAGAAAAAACTCGAAAGAAATAGTAAAAAGAAAACTGGGGCCAGAAATATGAACCGGGGGCCGTGCAGACCGGCAGGAACCGGGGGCTGTAAAGGACCGACTGGAAACCGGGACTATAGCCGCAAAGACCGGGAAGAAGCGTCGAGAAATGAGGAGTAAGGAGCAATAATGGCCCGAGCTGTGTGGAGAGGGAAAATATTGGCTGAAAGCGAGAAGACCCATGTTGTAGAGGGAAACGTTTATTTTCCTTTCGATTCTCTTGATTTTCAGTATTTCGAGGAGAGTCCTGCGCATACGCGTTGTATTTGGAAAGGCAAAGCCAGCTATTACGACATTCTTGTGGACGGTCAACGCAACACTGCTGCTGCCTGGTACTACCCTGCCCCCTGGCCGCTGGCGCGTAAACTAAAAGACCATGTTGCCTTTTGGAAAGAAGTTGAGGTCGAGGCTTGACGAGTTCTTCACCCCGTGTGACAGGCTGCGCGATAAGTTGAAAACACGTTTTTTTGGTCTGAGGGATGCGTGTTTTTTCGGGTTGTTTCCCGTGCGATTTTTTTGTGGGTCTTTTGTTGTTTTTGCGGGAACAGCATCGGAGTAGGCTTGCGATATGGCGACGATACCTGAATTCCATCGGTGTGCAGCAGAGGCGTTTTCCGTTGTTGTGGAGGACCTCCCGGATGATTCCTGGGATGCGCCCACTCCCTGTGCAAAATGGGATATGCGCACCTTACTTCACCATAATGTGTCAGAAAATCTTTGGGTCCCTCCCCTCATGGCAGGAGAGACTATTGCATCTGTGGGGGACCGTTTCGAGGGTGATATCCTTGGCGATGACCCGAAAGCCGCGTGGCGTGCGTCTGTTGGACCGGCATGCGATGTGCTCGATGCGCCTCACGCGATGACACGTACGGTCCATTTATCGTTCGGTGATGTCCCAGGAGAAGAATACGGGCGGCAACGCCTCGTCGATTTTGTTGTTCATGCCTGGGACCTGGCCCAAGGTGGAGGCGTGCCGTACGAGATCCCGGAAGAACTTGCAGAGCCCTGCTACGAGTGGGCAAAGCCACTGGCGCCCATGCTGGCTTCCATGCCCGATTTCTTCGGCAAACCGCTTGCCTACAGCCCCGACGACAGCATGGCGGTGAAATTGTTGCGGATGCTTGGTCGTGCAGCCTGACGTGTGATACGAAGAGAGCAGCACGCCGGCAGGCACCGCCGCGTTTTCACAGTCGTGACTTCCTTGCGACTTCCTCGAGTATTTCTTGGGATTCCCCTGTCTATGCTCGATGCCAGTGCCTGTTTTGGGACAGGTCCACCAACCAAAGACAAATCAGGCAGAAGCCTGTAGCGCGTCGCGTACGACGGCAAGGTCGGCTTCTTCGAGCGGGATTTCGAGGGCGAGACGTTGCCCCTCTTCGCTCATCTTTTTCAGTGTCTTTTTTACGATCTCCACCATTTTTTCGTGGCCTTCTTGCTCCCTCAGGGCGGAGAACTGGGTTTCGATGAACACCAGGCAGAGGGCGTCCTCATAGGTTTGTACTTCAGAATCGGTTTTTAAGCGTTTTTTCCCAATGATTTCGCGAATGCGTTGCCCTACTTCTGTCTCGTAGCCCGCCTGCTCGGCATATGCAGCAGCGATTTCCCCATGACGGGTATACAAGTTGCGCCGCCATTGGAGATAGCCCGATCGTCCGCTTGGATAGTCGGATCGTGGCCACATCCAGCGTTGTACGTGATGCGCGCGTGCCGCAAGAAGCAGGGCATCCGAAGCATCCGGGCATAAACGTTGCACCCATTCGGTCATGAGGGCAGCTTGCGCGAGTTCTTTTTGCTGCTTTTGGCCACGTATCACAAGAAAATGCGGGTCCTCGGCGTTTGCTGTGTCGATGAGACGCACCGCAGTGGCGAATCGGTCTGATTCCATATTTTCCTCCAAAGTTTTTTTGTAAAACAGGACGAGTGCTGGGCGAAATATCGGGAGAAGGTGCACGGGATGTGGGGTCGGAGAGCGAGTCTTTCGGGGATTTTTCCTGGCTTGGTTTTTCCAGAAGTTTACGGGGAGAGTTTGCGGGTTTTGGTTTCGAGGCGCGCGAGGGCTGCTGCTTCGGTGAGGACTTCTATCTCGGCGGCTTCGAGTAGGGCAGCGGTTACGCCGATGCCGTCGGGATGCCATGTTTTGCTGTGGCTGCCATCATAGACTCCGGCGCTGCCGCAGGATGGGCTGCGGTTTTTCAGGATTGCGAGACGTATGCCTTGTTTTTGTGCGAAGAGCAGGGCCGCGAAAGCGCCGCGCCGGTAGGCGTCGGTGTGGTCGTTTCCCTCTGCGTCCTGCACACTGCTTGTGCCGCACAGGACTGCGCGACCGTCTCCGTCGGAGATTTCGCAGCGGGGTCGCGGGATGGGCAGTCCTGCTGCGATCTCTGGGCAAAAGGCGAAAATCTTGGGTTGTGCGGTGTGTGGGGGAGGGGGTGTGGTGAGGGCAGTTATCAGGTCGGGACGCGCCTCGTTCCCTGCCTTGTAAGTGCAGTTTTCTCCGAGCAGGCAGGCGGAGATGAGAATGCATTGCGGTGCAGCGGGGAGAGAGCCTGTGGTGAGGCTCTCTCCCGCGGGTTCCGTTTCGGGTGCCCCTGGGCTCTCCTGTTGAGGAGGGAAGAAGGAGCGTTGCATTGTTTTCTGTGTGGAGTTGGGGCCTTTGTTGTGGTCTTCGTCACATTCCGAGTTATGACGGGGACCTATTCCGTTGGTTTTTTGTGTGTTTTTTGCTGGAGATGACGTGCTTGTTGGGTTTCCCTCGAAGAGGGAAACAAGCCGAAAAAAGCGCGCCGGTCCTGTGGTCTCAGGCGGTGAGCTGGACTTTGCGTTTGGGTGGTCGTCCTCTTGGTCGCTTGACTGTGACGATTTTTCCATTCGTGAAGAGCTCGCCTCCCCAGACACCCCAAGGTTCGCGCCGCTTTTGAGCTCCGCTCAAGCACGCTATGCGCAGGGGACATCCGTGGCAGATTGCCTTTGCCCGACGGATATCGGGAATGGAGTCGCTGAAAAACAAATCAACGAGACCGCCGGTGCCGTCGTTGCAATGGGCGAGTGCTATGAAATCGTCTTGAGTGGCATCGAGAATCTGATCAGCTTCTTCGATTTCGGGCACTGTTGCTGTCGCGTGTCCCGTTATCGCAATGGTGCTGGACATTGGTCTTTCCTTGTTGTCCCCATCGTCTGTCTCTGGCTTTCTGCCCGTGAAAAGGGAAAGCCCCCGACTTTTTGTCGGGGGCTTTCCCAGTCCAGATCGTTCTTGTCTGTGATCCTCTAGGAAGAGTCCCCGTGTGCTTGCCAGCTATGAATGTCGGTAATCATGAGCCAGCGACCGGGAAACATGAGCAATACCTGGTATTTCGGCGTTGCGGAGAAGAAGCGTCGGGTTGTGTAGGAGCAAGAAAAAGCCTTACTTCCTGACACGGACCCTTCTACTGATCTTTCGGCGACCGGGCCGGCGATTGCGCGAGGCCCCTGAGAAAATCGACAAAAAAGACGCGTCAACGCCGCTCTCGCGTTGAATGCTTCAATTCGTAAATTTCCCTTGGATTTCACGTATTACTCCTCGACACTCTTCCGCAACCCGGCGAAAAACGACGATACGGATATAAGAGCACCGGTTGGATGCACCAGAGATTTGGCAAGACCCTTGCTGTTTTCTCGTAAGAAAAAGAGAGTGGGATAACTTTTGTGAACCTTGCAAAATTCGGCAGCACAGCCGATCCTGCTGAGACTGCTCTTTGGGACCAGGTCTATGACTGTCCCGCAGAGGCCCATGAAGAGAACCACACGCTGGCAGCGGTAGGGCGTAGCCTTCAGCAGTGAAGCACTGCCGCTCGATGAAGTCAAACTATTTTTGGTCTCTCTTGCATGAGAAAAGAAAAATGCCCTTTGAAGTGGTCTTTTTTTAGAGGAATTGTGAGATGCTCGCGATAGTTCTTGCAGAGACGATCCCTGTACTGCTTCTAGTGTGCGAGGTGCAACACATACTTCTTCAAAAACTTTTCAACCCGTGCCAACTCATCTTTTATTGTTTCAGGACGCCCCCACCCGTGGGCTTCTTCCGGGTAGACATGAAGCTCTGCCGGCATACCTGACCTGCGTGCGCGTTCGGCAACCATGCCGGCTTGCTCTTTTGGAACGACTTTGTCCTTTCCTCCCTGGAGCAGGAGGAGAGGGCGAGAGAAATGGTGGCGCGACAAAGCCGGGGATCGTTCGTGGTAACGGTCAAAGGCGTGCGGAAGCACTCCCACCAAAGAGTCCAAATAGTGGGCTTCAAACCGGTGGGTCGATTCTGCCAAGTGCAAAAGATCGGCCACGCCAAAAAGGCTGATTCCTGCCGCATAGAGTTCGGGGTGCAGCAGCAAAGACTGCAAGACCGCATATCCTCCCGCTGATCCTCCCATGATGGCAGTGAGATGCGGGGCTGCCTCCCCGTTCTCCTGCAATAAACGCACGGCAAAGGCAATATCTTCTATGTCGGCTTCTCCCCAGCGTCCGCGCAGGGCCTGCGTGTGTGCCCGTCCATAGCCCGTGCTTCCCCGATGGTTCACATAGAGGACGTTCCACCCGCGACTCAAAAAGAAATGCAACCGACCGCTGAATGCGTACTGAGATTGTCCGGTAGGACCGCCATGCGGCCAGACAAGCAAGGGGGATGGCGCGGGGGGTTCGGGCTGCTGTGCCGTGTTTCCGTGCACGAGGATGCCGTATATGGGATGGCTTTGCGGGTTTTCGCTGTGCTTCCACGTGAAGTG
This sequence comes from Acidimicrobiia bacterium UBA2766, assembly GCA_002352645.1. Lineage (GTDB taxonomy): Bacteria > Actinomycetota > Acidimicrobiia > UBA2766 > UBA2766 > UBA2766. Next base: position 19,925 of record DEIU01000029.1, read on the forward strand.
GGTGGCGCTGCGTACTGGAGGAAACTTCCCGGTACCTGCAGGCGAGACAGTGGTGATCGCACCTGTTTCAGCATGGATGACCCGTATTTCTCCTGCTGTTGAGAAGCTTGTCCAGGTGGCAGCAAGTACGTTTCCTGCCCAGGTGAGTCCGCCGTAGACGCCATCGCCCCCAGCCACCTGTTTTGTATCCCCTGAAGTCAAATCGGTGATGGAGATGCTTGTGCGGGCCTCTTGGTTGAGGAGAAAGGCGAGGCGAGATTCGTCAGGTGACCATGCGTACCAGCTGTTTCCCTGCCCCCATGCCGGTCCGCCAATTTCCCCTTTGCCTTCGACCAGCAAAGCACGTGTCCCTGTGGCAAGATCGACTTCCCATACGCTCCACCAGCCCGACCGGTCACAGAGATAAGCGACTTTTGTGCCGGATGGGGAGAAGAGAGGCCTTCCCATCGCGACTCCTGCTTCTTCGTCGAGCACGATGCGCTCTGCCTCAGCTCCGAGCTGAAGGAACACAATGCGACCACCATCCCAAGGCATGTCCGGTACGTCCCACTCGTGCCAGACGAGCGCGCCGTCAGCTCGAATGTCGGGATCGAAGCAGAAATCGGCAAAGGCACGCCGTTCGGGCCACAATAGGCTCGGCGCTTTCTGCGGCGGAAAAAGAGCGCCTGCTTCCGGCAAGCGGGCAGTGCAGACGGCAGATACACCATGTGCAGGTGTATTTTCTCCGTGCGGACCACCCGGAAGATCGAGCGTGAAGGCAAGATGGTTATCCCTGCAAACCGGCGCACTACAGCCCTGTTGCCCAATCAGACGGACAGGAATCCCGCCTTCTCGCGGGACCTGCCACAACTCACCTAATGTGGATGTATAGATCAAGTGGGAGCTGTCGGACGTCCAGGCGAAGCTGCCGCCACCACGTGCTGCCGAGGCTCCTACCGTGGGTTCAGTGGTGATAGTGACGCTGTGGCGGTCTTCGACGCTCGTCACCACAATGTCGCCTCTGCCCATCCAAGAGCCCGCAAATGCCACCCATTGACCGTCTGGAGAAAGACGTGGTTCTCCGACAGCGTGTGTCCAGGCTGCGAGAGTTCCAGGGATGATTGCCGAATCGGATTGTGTTGTCTCGTTCATCAGGGGTTCTTTCCGGGAACAGACTTCTGTGCTCAGCTGTCAGGTGTTGTGTGTGGGATTGGCACCTGCAGCTTTGTTTTTTGCTACGAGCGCATGGACGTCAGGGCGTTTCAGAGGCGTTTGCGGTTTTTGGGGAACTGTGGGGAGATCAGTTTTCTCGTTCTACGCGGGGAAAGTAATGGCTGCCGGCGAATTGAGCGCTTGTCAATGCGCGCCCGATAAGGGCGGGGGGATTGCCCTGCGGCTTTTCCCGAACATACGCCGGTACAGAATTGTAGAACGAATGATTTTGGCAGACCCCAAGACCCTGTTGCAGCAGCACTCGAGCTGCGGGCTTCCCGGCCGGCAGTCCTTTTTGCCAAAAAAACACTCTCTTGAGGGAAGGCCGCTTCAGGAATGGAAAATGTGATTCTGGCCGAATGATGAGCTTTTTGTGTCCGATAACAGAGGACAGGGCAGAAGAAGGCGATAATCCACGATCGCGAGATGGCACTCGCGTCTCGAGGAGCTGGGAACAGACGAAAACACAGCGGGAAGAAGCACGGGAAAAGGACGGAAAAAGGATGATAGTTGACGGCCCTTCTGCTGCTGGCATTCCAGTGCCTTTGGGGTGGTTTCCCTGCCCCATATTTCTCACAATTCCCAGTTAGGGGGCATTGCGGTCATGTCTGAAGACACACTCGTAGACCTTCTCGATACTTCTGTACTCGACAGTTTAAAAGAAATCGGAGATCTTGACTTTCTTCGAGAACTTGTGGGTGACTTTCTCAGCTCGAGTACCCCGTATCTCGCGACAATGCGCAAGGCACTACAAGAAGACGATCCTGCCTCTTTGCACATGGCGGCGCATGCCATGAAGTCTGCCAGCGCGAATATGGGAGCGGTGCAGCTTTCGGAGTTGTGCAAAGAGATTGAAGCGGCGGGTCGGGTTGGCGATCTCGTGAAAATGGAAGACCGGCTTGATACGTTGGAGTCACACTATGCCCTGGTTGCCGAGGCGTTGCAGACACAAGTGTGACGGGTTCGAGCTGCTTCGACTGTGATGTGTGGGGAGCACCCTCTCGAAATCACCCCACAGGTTTTCGTGCGTGCAGGCAGGCGGAAAGAACCGGTGCCATGGCTTTGCCTGGGAGAACAGTCGAGACAGGACGGCACCCTGAGGTGTGAAAAAGTACGCGTTGTGACGCCACAAATATCCTGGTGGCGCCACAACTTCTTGTGATGTGAGTGATTATGGGTGTTGTCGCGCGTGCGTCAGGACTGGACGCAACAGGACTCGCCCTTTGCTGTTTCCTGTGTGATCTCGGGGCTTGCGTCTCCCAGAACCGTATAAACCTCCCAAGCCTGTTGGTCGGGAGTATCCACCCAGAATTTTGTTTGGGCTGCATAACAGCAGGTTTCTTCGGAGGCCTCTCCTGGCGTGAGTCCAGCTTGCACGAGACGCTGCTGGGTTGCCTGTACTCCGTCGGTCGAGTCCATTTCTACCCCGAGATGATTAAGACTGCCGGCTTGTTCAGGTTGGTGAAAGAGGACCAGTTTCAGTGGGGGATCGGCGATCTCGAAGTTGGCATAGCCTGGGCGGCGCTTTGTGACGGGAGTGTCGAAGAATTTCTCGTAAAACGAGATGCCTGCTTCGAGATCGTGCACATTGATGGCGAGTTGCAAACGAGCCATGTTCCCTCCGTGTTCGTATCTTGTGGTGTGGATTGATTTTCGTGTCGGGCACGCGTGCGGTTTTGTGTGTTTTCCGGGACGGGGGCACACGTGTTTTTCGATGGCTCTGCCTGATTGGGTTGTGTGCGTGAAGTAGAGGCCATATCGATAAATATGAATATGATGTCCTATGTTGCCATAATATCGATAGATGTCAATATTGTGGGGAGTTTTTTTTACGTGGGAGTGCTCGGCCGGACTGCTCGGC
>DEIU01000029.1:22990-27823 GCA_002352645.1 Acidimicrobiia bacterium UBA2766
TCGGCGAGAGTGTGGGCTTGAAGAGAAAATGGGGACGTGGCTCGGCCGGCCGCGCAGCGGGACCGCTCTGAACGAGCATGCAGTAGAGAGAAGGGATATCTTGTGCTGGGAATACGCGATGAGATCGCGCAGTCTTTGCCCCCACGACCTGCAATATGGCGACGTCTAAGAACGAAGGTATTTTTCCCCGCATCCCGTCTCGTGCATCCCGCATATTGAGAGGCGGGCTTGTGCGTGCGGCCTGCCGGATCGTTCGTGCGGTTGTGTAGTGCTTTTGGGTTGTGGGTTTCCTTCGGCAAGGAGCTGCTTGGGTCGCTTCCTGCGGGAATTCTTGCCGGTAATCCTGACAACCCTATGGGCGAGTGGCAAAATAGAAGAATGGGCCAAGATCTTTCTCCTCGTCGATCCCTGTCTGTGATGTCACCTTCCCCTGTTCCCCCGCGAGCAAGTGGGCAGGCCGATGCCGACACTCTGTGCTGTTCGATTCTTGGCACTGCCCCTCTCTCCATCACCGAAGCCGAATCCCTTGCCCGTGTTTTCAAGGCATTGTCTGATCCTGCCCGGCTGCGCATCCTGACTCTTCTTGCAATGCAACCGGACCGAGAAGCATGTGTCTGCGCACTGCTGCCTCACATGGATATTGCCCAGCCAACCGTGAGCCACCATCTGAAACTCCTGCACGACGCGGGCATTCTTACTCGTGAACGGCGTGGAAGCTGGGTGTATTACTGTCTTGTAGAAGAGCGCCTTGTAGATATCAGTCGTGCAGTTGGTTTTCTTGTTGGGCCACCCCGTACTTCTCTCGCAGCGGACGCGACGCGAGAAATGCCACAAGAGACCGACGTTTCCGCATCCTGCACAGTCCTCTAGGCAGCTACTGCTCGTCAGCTACTTCTGAGCAGTTGGTTCGGTAGCTTTTTCAAAAGCGCTCCTTCCCTTGGATCCCTACTTTCGCGACTGCTACGGGTTTTTCTGGATATTTGCGGGGAAGAAGACGATCCGGCTGTTCTTTTTTGCACTTGCCGGGGTCTTGTGTTTTGGGGTGAGTGGTGAGGTTGTTGGTGGGGTTGGTGGAGAGAGTCAAGCGGGGAAGAGAAGCGCCGATTTGCAGGGAGACCCCGCGTTTTCTGGTCTTATTGCCGGTGCTGTAGGCCTTTGTTTTCCTGCTCTGTCGGAAGATGGGGGAGAGGGGGTGGGAAAAATTGGTCAGAAAGACACAGGAGACAGAAGTTCTTCTTTGTTTTTATGAGGCTGGGATCGTGTGTGTGAAGTGCGTGAAGCCCTATAGGTAGAGTGCGGCTGAAGTGGGAAAGGCATGCAATGGCAAAGGTACTCGTGGTTGAGGATTCTGCTTTTGACCGGAAGATCATCCGGGCTGTGCTTGAAAAAGCGAGATATGTTGTGGTGGAGGCGGAGAATGGCGAAATGGGTCTTCGTCTTTTGGCAGAAGCCTCTCCTGATTGTGTGCTTGTCGATATTTTTATGCCGGTCATGGGTGGAACAACGATGATCGAGCAGATGAAAGACCAGGGTAATGCGACTCCGGTGCTTGTCCTTACCTCTGATGAGGAGCCGGTGACCGAGCAGAAGTGCGCGAAACTTGGTGCTGTTTTTTTCTTGCGGAAACCTGTGGGAGAGGAGGAACTGCGGGACTGTGTGGCAGGTGCGCTGCACGCGACACCAGGCTGATTTTTCCGTTTTCCCTGGGTTTTCCGGTGAGATCCATGGTGGGTGGGGATTTCTCTGTTCTTGATAGCCCGGCCATGGGGTGTCTGCTGCGCATTCCCTGCGCATTTGAGAATATTAACGTTCTTGTATTTTTGGAGCTGTGTGCCCTGTTCTTTTTTGCCCTGACGTGAGAAAGTTTCCGCTTCCCTGCCTTTCGCCAGGGGAACGGCGAGGCGAAGGGACTAGAGCAGGGGACCACAGGCGAGCGCGTCTTCGAGAAATTCCAGGATGCTTCGTTCGGTGTAGAGCCTACCGGCCTCTTTGCGAGGCATATGGCGATCCTCCGGGAGGAGGACCAGGTTATAGCGGATGCCTGCTTCGGTGAGTGTTTTGATAAGCCTGGCAGTGTGGCGAAAATGCACGTTCTCATCCATCATGCCGTGGATGAGAAGAAGCCGGCCTTTGATGTTTCCCACATGGGAGAGGACAGACGCCTCTCGATATCCTGTTGGGTTTTCGAGAGGTAGGCCCATATAGCGTTCGGTGTAGCCGGTGTCGTAGCCATCCCAGTCGGTCACGGGCGCTCCTGCAACGGCGGCACAAAACACGTCGCTTGCGCGGGCGAGACACATGAGCGAGAGATAACCCCCATAGCTCCATCCGCTTACGGCGACACGGGCAGGATCCACAATCCCCTGTGCCACAAGCCATTTTACCCCGTCGACCTGGTCGTCAACTTCGACACTCCCCATTCGATGCCGGAGAGCCGCCTCAAAATCAAGGCCACGGTGGGCGCTGCCTTGATTGTCGAGAACGAACACACACACGCCTTTGCTGCGTAAATGTTGGGCGCGCCGGTTCACAGTTACCGTCCAGGAGTCGACCACCCGCTGTACGTGCGGGCCACCGTAGACGTCCACAAGCAGCGGGTGCGGTCCTTCGCCGGCAGCGCGGTAGAGGGCCCCGTGCAACAGCACACCGTCGCGGTTTGTGATAGTGAGAAATTCAGGGGGGCGAAGTTCGTTTTCGAGCGTGTGCTCGGCTGCGTGTTGCGCCATGTTTTCTGTGTGGCGGGGCTCATCTCGAGCAGATGGGGTATCTGGAGAGGGCCGGGTACCGGAAGTCGGTGTCGGTGTCGGTGTGAGGTGTTTGTGGTCGAGCCGGTTGTGCTCCAGGTCGTGTGGAGGTTCGTGCAGAGTGGAGATGAGACTGCCGTCCGAGAGGGAACGCAGCGCCACAGTCGGTGGGTGCACGCGCGAAGACCAGTAGTCCACAAATTGTCCTGGTGTGCTGTGTGAAGAGTCGATCATGGCAGCATGTGCCGTACATGTGTGGATTCCGGCGTCTGTGGTGAGACGGGTGCTGCGGTACTGCGGTGTGCTGCCTGCTGCCGGGGCCAGGGAGACGGCGTAGAAATGGCGTTCCCTCGGACTTTCCTGGGTCGATGTGTAGTAGGCAATGCCGCGTTGGGTGTCGACAGCCTCGACAGATGTGACTTCCCAGTCTCCAGTAGTGATCGGGGTGGGCTGCCCATTTTCCCAGATTTCAAGGTGGCGGAAGCCGCTCCGCTCTGATGCCCAGAGGAAACGGCCCTGGCCGAGAGGACGGAAGGCATTGTGGAAATTAATCCAGGTTTCGGACCGCTCCATGAGGACGATGCTGCTGGTAATGAGCGGGGGAGTGTGATGCGATGTTGGTGTGGCAGCGCGGGGCAAAGGCGACACTGCAGGTGCAGGTGCGGGTGCGGAAAGCTCTGGGGGAGAGGGAAAACCCGCTTCTGTGTGCAGCGGCGAAGTGCTGGGTTTCGAGAGGGTTGTCTTGTCCGGAGTGAAAGCCCGCACTTCGATGTGTTGCTGCCGGCGATCGAGTACCTGGGCGTAGAACGTGGCGTTTTTATGCCAACTGCCCGCCGCGAGATAGCCCTCATTTTGCAAGCACAAGTCAGACCAGAAGATGGCCCCGTCGTGCATGCGCACAAAACCGAGGCGGACACTCGCGTTTGACATTCCGGCAAAAGGGTAACGATGGGTTTCGCAAGCAGGATCATCTGCTCCCTGGTGCACGATCGGATATTCTGGAATTTCTGCCTCGTCCACTTGCGTGAAGGCGATCCAGCGTGCGTCTTTTGACCACCAAAAGCCGTGAGAACGCTGAAGTTCCTCTTGTGCAATAAATTCGGCGAGGCCGTTCACGCGTATGCCAGGGCGGGCATCCCAAGTGAGACGCCGGGACAATCCACCTGCAGTGGGCACAACCCACAATTCGCCTTCCGTGATGTATCCGAGGGATGCTCCGTCTGGACTGGGCTGGGGGTCGAGGATTGGCGCCGGCCCTCCGGCGAGGATTGGGCGGGCTTGTCTGCCCGGCTCGTCGATCACCGAAATCGTGTTTCCGATGGGAAGCAGAAGCCGTGATTGTTTTCCTATCCAAGAGAACCGGGTGATTCCTGTGGCACGCTGGCGTTGTCGTTCCCGACGAAGCTGTTCTGCGGGTGAGGCATTGTCGTCGGTGACACCACCTTGTTCGGGAGAGAGCACGCGCATTGTTTTGCCGCTCGCAATATGCAAAGCAAAGAGGGACTGCTCGAGGCTTTCTTCGGGATCGTGGAGGTACGCGAGCCATGTTCCGTCCGGGCTGAAGGCAAAACTGTTTGGGCAGGCCATACCGGGTAGAGGCAAACGCAACATTTCCCGGAGTTTTGCGCTGTATGCCAGATGAACCGGCTTTTTCGCTTCGTCTGTGCGGTCAGCCTCCTGCTTGTCTGTGGGGCTGACCGTGGGGTTTCCTGTGGGGTTCGGTCCGGCAACAGGGGCACAAGGACCAATGGCAGAAGTCGTGTGATGTGCTGTGTGATAGGCGGGTTTTGCGGTGTGCGCTGCCTGCTTGTGTGCACCGGCTTCGCCGCCGCTTTCGTCCGGGGACGTTCCGCGAGTTCTCTTCTGTGTGTCCACGTTCTTGTTTTCCCTGCTGCCGCGCGCCCTGGCTTCACGTGTTCGCGCGCGTATGGTGTGCGGGTGCATCCAGTTTTTTGCCTGTCGCTTGGTCCTGGCTTGTCACTGGGCTGGTACCGGCTTGGTCCTGGCTTGTCCTGCGGGCAGTCTGCGAGGGCTTGCGTGAGCAAGTGCCTGGTGACGAAGACGTTTCCCGCAAGAAGCCGAGACAGTG
>DEIU01000037.1 GCA_002352645.1 Acidimicrobiia bacterium UBA2766
GCTGCGTTGCCTTGATCCCGTGCAAAGTCACTATGAAGCCGTGGTGTACGCCACAGAAAAACACACAGCACACAGAGCGCACGTTTCCAGGAAAATCTACGGCAAAATTACGACCCGCTGGAACACCTTGGACGCAGCAAAGCAGACTCGTGTTTTTTTTGCTTCTGGCGCGACGCTCCAACTCGACCACCGCCAAATGACCGGCACGGTGATCCAAGACAAAACAGTGCTCGCGTCTTTTGCCGCCCCGACCAAGATGCCCCGTCTTCTCCAGCACTACACCACCATGCACGCGGCCTATCTCTCAAAGTTCAAACCAGAGGTCAAAAATGACCTCGCACAAAAAAACACGGGGCCCCTCGTGGTCCCCTGGACTTCTCCGGACTTTGTCTGTGACACGCTCGACGATCACGCACGTCTCAGCTCGCTCTTGCTTGGCTGAACATCACAGGCTGCCAAACATGCTCGACTATGCAAGCTTTAGCATGTGGGTCAAAAATCATGCTCGACTATACAAGCTTGTCTATATAGGCCGAAAAAAATATGCCCGACTATGCAAGCTTGTCGAAAAAAACCCGAAAAAACGTGCCTGACCATACAAGCCTGACCATACATCCCCACGAAAAATACCCAACTATACAAACAAGACTGTTTGCGGTCTGCAAGAAAGACCCTCACCCAGGAACGTCTACCCAAGGTCCAAAAAAGGTCCACACAACGAAGCAAAACGCGATACTAATTAGTACCGCTCGGGGCCTCCCTCGCCTCTCTCGCGAAAGACACGCGAGAGACCGCACACTCACCGTCTCGTCTTCCATGTGACAACACGAAAAATCATGCTCGACCATACAAGCTTGTTGAAAAAAACCCGAAAAAACGTGCCTGACCATACAAGCCTGACTATACATCCCCACCTGAAATACGGAACCACACGAACAACGCTCCTTGCAGCCTGCAAAAAAGCCCCTCATCCACAAAAGACCCACGAACGTCCACACAGCGTCCACACATGGTCTCGCCGAAGGTCCACACAAGGTTCAGACAAGGCCCACGAAAGTCTGCACAAGGCCCCACACACCGAAGCAAAACATGATACTAGCTAGTACCACCCAGCACTTCCCCCTGCCCCTTTCGCAAGCGACGTGCGAGCGGCTGCACACTCACTCTCGCGCCTTTCATGGCAGAATGCGCAAGCGCACATGACAGGCAGCAAGGTCATTCCTCCACGAGGTAGACGGCTTCGGAGGAGAGCAGCACGCTGTCACCGGGCGCGAGAGTACCGGTTTGTTTGCCATAAATGTCGAAAACGGCAGCGGGGCGGCGCGCTGCCGGCCAGGTGAGGGTGTGGCCTTCGGAGCGAAGGGTCCAGCTGAGCCACACGGCGCCTCCGTCTTCCGGGCGAGCAAACTTCACAATGCGCACGTCTTCCCCGTCGCCGTCTGTCCCAAGAGCGAGAAGTGGCTTGAGCAGCTCTGACGAGAAACGGTAGGCCAGGTATGCGGGCCGCACTGCAGAGGGAAAAGCCGCGGATGCCGCTGCCTCAGCGGGGCGAGGCTGCACTCCCACATGGTGCACGAGGCCAGTGTCACGATAGTAGACCGGATCGTAGGGAGAAAGGCCCCACCAGGTGAGAGAGTCCCAACCCAGCGCCTTTCCGATTGCGTACACTTTCGCGAGGAAGCCGGCTTGCTCGTCGGGGAAGTCATCGTTGTAGGCGAAACTCAGTTCTGACACAGAAAAGTGCTGTTTTTTCACTCCGGCCCTCGTCAGTACACGCTTGTGCTCGGCAACAAGCGCGAGTAGCTTGTCGAGTTCCCAGTCCACATTGGGACGTCCGAGACCAGCCGCAAAATGCACGTCATAGACATCTGCCGTGGCGGCTTCAGGCGCTTTGAGCAGGTGCGCAAGATAACTCGGGTCGCTTACTCCTCCTGTGGAAATAATCCCATGCGGGCTGAGTGCACGCAGACGTGTCGCCGAAGCCCCGACAAGCTCCCCATATTGTCGGGCTGTGCCGCGCCAGGTGCGGTTGTCCACAAGCGGGTTCCACTCTGTCTGCGGCGACGCCCGGGGATAGTCGGGCTCATTCCAGATTTGCCAGACGCGCACTGCCGGAAAAGCGGCATGCAGCAGGGCAAGATAGTCGGCATATGGACCGGCAAAATCGTCGTGTGCAATGGGAGGGCTATACGCATACACATGTTTTGGGGCCAGGCTTGCGCCCCAATCGTGAGAAGCACCCCAGCGCGGGTTTTGGTAAACCACTGCTTGAATGCCAAGACCGGCTTCCTGGAAGGCACGCAAATGGTGGTGCACATGGTAACCGGGGTCAAGGGAAGTGTGGCGACCTGCGGGTTGATGGTAAATCCAGCCGGTAAACACCCGCACAAGGTCAACGCCCAGGTCAGGGTAATAGGAGAGCCAATCTTCGACCACGCGCTCCTCCCCGCCCCGTGGCGCGTTCTCTTCGGCCATTCCCCACATGAAAGGGCGGTCGCCTGCACCGGCCGGCGGGTTGCGCCAGACCTGAAAACGGTTCTCTCGCACCTGGTCAAGGTCATAAAAAGCGTTGTAGGCCGTCCATTTCATGGCCTTGTCAACAGAGAGCAAAGAAAGAGCTGCCAGGCTCAGCGTGCACAGGGACACCAGAAGGGTTGCAAGCAGGGAGTGCCGTTGACGCGGGACTTCCCAGCGAGGAGCATTTTCTGTGCGCGCCGGCTTATCGCGCACGGCGAAAACGCAAGTCTGCGAGCACATCGCCGATGCGTCTGGGGGTGGGAAGAGGCGTTCCTAGTTCGTCGCGTTCAATCGCGGGAAGACACACGGCAAACGCGAGGAACATATAAAAAGTGGTCGACGTGCCAAACGCATAGAACGCCCCATTTGTAATGCTGTTCAGGATGAGCGCCACCGACCACGCGAAACCGCTCAAAGTCAGGACACGGTGCAACGGCTTTCGCACCATAATGTACGCCCAAAGACACCATCCGGTCACGGACAAGAAAAGCATGCAAAGCAGAATCAAACCTGGCATGCCTGTTTCGGCCATCCAGTTGATATAGAGATAGTCACCCGGCTGCACAGAGATACGGTTCCGCCCGCGCGCAGTTTCCAGAGAAAGGTCGACAGAGTTCAAACCGGCACCCACTGAAGCGTCAAAACCCGCAATATTGAGCACACCCATACCACCCCCTACCGGGTTGTGGATCACTGCATCAATCGTGTCACTCGAACTTTCCACGCGCTCTTCTACCGCATGGTCGTCTTCGGGATGCTTCAGAGAAGAAAGCTTCTGGCGCGCTGCCTGAATGGGGTTTTGCATGCCAAGACCCCTCCGGCTATCCCCCTCATCCGGTATCCAATGCCAGACAGTAAGGGCAACAGCAATCACGATCCCCACAGAAGCCAGGGCGCGTACCCGTGTGACACGTGAACCAAGCTCCGTAAACAACACCACAGGAACAGCCGCCGCAACCGCGATCACCGCCATGCGCTGCCCCGAACTCACCACGTTCATTCCCGCTATTGGCAGCAAAGGCAACAAAAACCAGCGCCATCGGGCAGAATGACGTTCCAAAAGCAGAATGAAACACACAATACCGAGAGCAGCAGACACCATACTCCAGGACTGCGGATCGGGCATGGTGCCAATATTGCGGCTCTCCGCCACCACAATCCGCTGGCCGGTGTACCCAAGATATTCTTCTTCAAAAAAGAAGTAGCCGAAGAACGCAACCTTCAGCCCCCAAAGTTGGGAGAGGGCAAGCGTGCCAAGCACCCATTTCAAAAAGAAACGCACCTTCTCAGAATTCCGCAACACACCCACAAAACACACGTACACCAGCATTGGCTCAAGCAGCACACGTGCATTTCGCACCGCTTCCACGCGAGTCTCAACATTCGGATTAAACGAAGCCGCCACAATCCAGCCCGCAAGCAAGACAATAAGCGCGTGCACATACCGGGTGTGTTCCAGTTTGAGCTGGGGCCGGGGAGGTTGCAGCATCAAATGCAAAAAGGCAGCACCCAACAAGGCCGGTGGAACATATTGCATCGGAAGCGGGAAGAGCAGCCGGTGCAACAAATCGCTAAAAACAAGGCCAATCACATACGAGATTATTTTCATCTCAAGCGAGACGCCAAACATAAAAATGACGCCAAGCGGAAGAGCAATTGCCCCAATAATCGCGGGATTTTCGAGGATATTGGTGCCACGCATACCACTCGCAGCGAGTCCACCTGCACTTATGACCAGGAACAAACTCGCAACGAGAAAAATCCCGACCCGAGTATCCCGTTCCGGGAGACGGCGTCCCTCAAGCAACTGGCCGGTCTGGAGGAAATTCCTCCACGCGATCCCTCCAGAGCGTTCCGTCTCTGCGTCTGCTCGACCCTTTTCGTAGGGTGCAACGCGCGTGCGCTCTCCCGGGACCAGGTCCCCAGCCTCGGGCACTGCCGGCGGGACAATGGAGAGAGAAAGCTCACGCGAGGGAAGCAACCCCTCGGCTTGTATCGCGTCTTGTGCAGCAGTGAACACCAGATGGTCCACCCGCCGGCAGAGGCGTTTCGCAAGACGCGGCGGCGCAGCCGAAAGCGCGCCATCCCCAAGAAACTGCCAGACAACCCGGCGGTGCGCCAGGTGCAAACAGCGCACCGCAAAGGGGTGAAAAGCCCGCAAAGGGCCTTCTGCCCGCCACACCACGACACCGGCACGCCGGCAACGCAACGCCCACAAGAGCACGCAAAGATTCCGCACGTCCCGCACAAAACCCTGCAGTCCCCCCAGGAGACCGGTCTTTTTTCCAGGCAAAACAGCTGAGACATCGCGGGGAAGCGCCCATTCCCAACAGGGAAAGCCCGTGTGCAAAAGGGCAGGATCACACGCGGGATCGTGACTTGACCTGGCTTTTTCGCCGGTCTCCCCAGCTGCTACCGGCGGTGACACAGATGGTGACACAGGTGCGCGCGGCGCGCTCAAGAGGCCGACGGTTTCGCCTTCGTCCGCAAGCTGCGCGCACAGGTCCACGGCAGAGTCCCGGGCGTGGAGATCCGCGGTCAGCGCTACTACCAGGATTCCTGTCCGCGCTCGGGCAGAGGAAGCGCCGGCGTCATCGCCGGCGCGATCGGGGGAGGCACCCAGAGAAAACGCGCGCAAGTTGGCATTATCCTGGTCGCCTTGCGTTTGGGCCCCCTGGCCTTTCTCCCGGCCCTGTGCTCCGCCGGCAAAAGAGCCCGGAGGGGAAGATTCGCAGGGCAGATCATCGCCGCTCTCGCCACTCATAACCGCCCTTCCTTCATTCTTTTCCCCAGCCGTCAGCAGAAGACGCTGCTTCTTCTGCTACTGGCGTGTCGGTCAAGGTATCGGGCAGAGGTTCCATACCAGCTGCAGCAGGAGGTGTGACAGCCAGGTCCTGGAAACCATTGCCGTTGCCTGCTCTCCTTACGTTTTGCGGCTTGGCGGCCACGATGTCTTCTTCACGCGCCAGGCTTTCCACACCAAAGGCAGTAATCAAACCAAAGGTCACGCCAAGGAAAGCGCCAAGGAAGACCCACATCCAGGCAGGGAAGCCAGAGGGTCCATCGGGAACCTGGGGGGCAGACAAAACCGTGAGAAGAATACGGTTTGGGCCAAGCACGTTGTGCTGATCCTGGCGCTCGTTCAGCCAGTCCCGAAAAGACACAACAACAGCATCGGTCACGAGAGGGGCATCGGCAGGAGTGTCACCACAGGCCTTGATCTTCATGACCTGTGTCAACAAAATCGGTTCTACGTTCGTGGTGCTTTCTATTTCCTTGGGTGTGTACTTGCCGTCGAGCAGTTCCGATGCACGCACCGAAATCTCCGAAGACTCAATCACAATCTTGTACGTCTGAGGGACAGCAAGCAGTCTGGCAAGGACTGCCCCCGCGGCGGCACCACCGACTCCTGGCTGGTCAATCATGGTGGAAGCCGTGGAACAATACCCAGAGTTTCGGGCCTCAAGACCACCCGAACCAGGTTTGTATACAGCCAGGGCACTAAAGAAAATACCGATCAGAGTAAAAATAACGATAACCAGCCAACGCCGACCGATCACCCTGATGAGTTCCGCCAGGTTCATCCATCGCTCCTTCCCACGCGGGCGGCAGAAAAAGGCGCCGCGACGTTCTTTGGTTTTTGTGCTCCGCGCTCGACATTCCCAAAATCAGTCGCGCTTCCTGCTGGTTGCGGCTGTCTCGGACGTGCATCCTCCGCCGCAACCGCGCCAGGTGCAACAACACGCGCATCGTGAGAGGATGATGTTGTCTCGGGCGGCACTGCAGGATGCGAAGGATCGTCGGGCGGGACTGCTTCTCGTTCTTTTGCCGGCATACGCGCGGTTCCCGTAGTTTCTGCGGTCTCAAAAGGAGAGGTCAGGGCGAAGACTGCGCCAAAAACGGCACCACATACTGCGCCAAAAACAAGCCAGGTGGGAATATCGGCATTCTCTGGTACCACGTCTACCAGGGCAGGCTGATCGACCGGTGTCACGATCATGCGGTTCCGCTCGGGCACATTCGCCTGCTCTTGCGTATGGCGCACCCAATCTTCATAGACCGCCACGCTCGCGTTCACGAGCGCAAGCGCGTCTTCGGGCGTGTCGCCGAGCATCTCAATGCGCAGCATGGGAGTGGCCAGCATCCATCGGGCGTCGAGGCGTTCAAAAACTTCTTCGGGCGTATAAACCCCGTCCACACGCTCGGAAATCTCACGCGCAAAGGTGCGCGAGCGCACAATATCTTCGTGCATCGTAGGGGTGAGCAGAAGACGAACCGCAGCCTGGTTCACAAAGGCAGCATCCACAGAAGGCAGGTCGATCACCATACGCGCAGAAGCCCGGTAGCGTCCTGCCCGAAGCTGCACTCCATTGCTGTCGATGGTGAACTCGACAACGCTCACTACCGCCATGCCAAACAAGATACAGACAACAAAGATCTTGCCGCGCCGTTTTGTTTCCGCTCTCGCAAAACGCCGGTTTTCTTGAGTGCACAGGGCGGAGATGCGTTCGCGCGCGACAGCGAAAGGAGAAGGGCGCCCAGCCCAGGCCGAAAAAAAGGAAGGGCGCAGCGCCATGGAGGTGTCGAGTGAATCCTCTGGTCTCCGCCGTTTTGGAGTGGGCAGCCCCCACGCCAGCACAATCCCAATCGTCAAACCGGCGAAAGTCCCGAAAGAGATCCACTGGTTTGCCTTCACGGCTTCGGACACAGCCTCGCTCACCTGCGGTCGGGAAGTCATTTCTGTGACAAAACGAGCGCTTTCTGGCACATTCATCTGCACTTGGCGGGTTGCAAGCCAGTCTTGGAATTCGGCGACAGAAGCCCATGCCAGCGCGGTGGCGTCTGCAGGCGAGTCACCATACAGGTCGAAATGCAGCAGGCTGGTTGGCACGATGCCGAAAGAATGGAAGTTTTCCTTGACTTCGTGGGGGGAATAGACACCGCCAACACGTACGGACACGGCTTCGGCAAAAGAATGCGACTCGGCAAACTGAGAGATACCGTGCGGCGCGAATAGCAGACGCAAGAGCGCGTTGTTCATCCCGTCGGGGTCGACATCAGGCAGGTCCAAAAGAATCTGGACCGACACACGGTGCCGGCCAGTGCTGAGCGCAAGCTCACCATCACGGACCCGGTATTGCAGGGCGCACGCGAAGAGACCCCCGATCAGCGCGCACCCAAGAATGAGCCACGCCCGGCGCCCCAAAATTCGCAATAAATTTCCGAGGTCCATAAAAGACCTACTCCGACATAAGAATGGACATAAGAATGCGCTCGCTCTTCAAATCCGCTGCCATTATCCCGCATCGCAGATACACCGACGACCTCAATACGCCGTGAACAGGGGCGATGCTTGGATTCTCCCCAACTACCCAAGCTGACAGCTCCAAGAAATTTCGACAGAACTCTTTCTTGCACCTGCCCTAAAAATCGACAGACACGACAAGTCCTACAAAACACTCACATCCACTACAATTAGCCACATATTAAACAAAAACCAGCTCAGATGAAGAGCCTCGCCTCATAATCTGCTCGACACCTCATACAAACCTCATGAGGAAAAACGAAAAAGTACCCGCCAAAGTCAGAAAAACAGAAAGCACTCGTCTCCCTAATACGCGCCTTCACTGTTCAAAAGCACAGGAATCGTCTGCAATATCAGCTTCATATCCAGCCAGAGAGACCAATTCTGAATATAGGCAAGATCAAGCTTTACCATCTCCTCGTACGTGAGATTGCTCCTGCCTGTGACCTGCCACAAGCCAGTCACACCCGGTCGCACGTTCAAGCGTTTAATCGCCAAATCCCCGAAATGCTCGACTTCCACAGGAAGCGCACGCGGCCCCACCAAACTCATATCGCCTTTGAGCACATTCCACAATTGCGGCAGCTCATCAATCGAACTTTTCCGAATAAACCTACCGACATGCGTAATACGAGGATCTTCTCGGATCTTGAAGAGCAGACCATCCCCCTCATTTTGCTCCTCAAGTTCGGCGAGCCTGGCTTCAGCATCCACGCACATCGAACGGAACTTCCACATTCTGAAGTAACGGCCCCGGTGACCAGCCCGCCGCTGTGAGAAAAAGACAGCCCCGCGGTCCTCTATCTTGATAAAAAGAGCAGTCACAAGAAACAGCGGAGATATCACCAACAAAGCACACAGCGCACCAAAAATGTCGACCAGACGCTTTCCTGGCATATAGCGGGGAGCGTACGACAAACATCCCAAAGGAATCAGGGGAATCCCTTCAATATGCTCAATGCTGCTCGGCGACAGGAGAAAATCCTTCACGGGCGGCACCATCACCGCATCCACGCTATAGCCGTCCACGGCAAGAAAGCATTCCGTCACAAACTCAGGCGCGTCTTCATCGGGCACGAGAATCATCTCGCGTATACCATGTTGGGCAATAATGCGGGGAAGATCTTGCGGGGAAGAGCCCAAGATGTCACACGAACAGTCGGTCGAAGCGTCTTGGGTGTCGACCGCACCCGACACCATACCCACGACACACAGGCCCAGTTCAGGGTGACGGCCAATCTTGTCAACAAGAAGAGAAGCCGTACGTCCGCCACCCACAATAAGAGTGGGACGGATTCCAAAACCAACCCGACGCAAACGCGAGGCCGTCAGACACAAAAGGCCACGAAACATGGCCAACACCACAAAGGTATAAGCAGCCACCACAACTGCATAACGAAAGTCTGGTTCCTGTCCGTCGGGAAAAGTCACCAAAAGAAGAAGAGCAGCCACCCCACACGCTGACGCCAACCGGGGAATATCAAGCAGAATCGAACTCCGATGGATACTGTCAGGTGGCGCGTAAAGTCTGAACAGAGCCATTGTCCCAAGAAAAATAATCAGAAGAGGAACAGGGGCAACGTGGAGCAGAGGACCGGCAACAACCGTAATTGCAAAAATGTCGACAAGAAGGCGCACCGGCCCAGTCACGAGGGCAACAGCACCGAGTCGGGAATCCTCATGTAACTTTTGACGTGAGAAAGACTGCGGAACCGCTTCCGCCTCCAGCGAAGAAGTATCCTGCTCCGCTTCTTCTGCCCAATCCGTTTGCGAAAGCGAAACGGGAGAACTCTTGATCATGGTGCAGTAATCCCCTCTGTCCATCCAGACACACAGTGAGAAAGGACGACAGAAAAACAGGCACGATTCTTTTGTCGACACGAGCGCCAGGCTGAGAAAATACAGCCTTCAGCCCATCGGCCACACGAAGTACTGGAAAAATTTTTCACTCTTCCCCCAGCAATCACAACGAACAGACCCATATGTCAAAGAACGGACAATCCTCTCAACACGAAGCGGCGTACGACCGCTTCGAATCAGAAAAACCCAGAGAAGCCTGCGGTGTGTTCGGCGTGTACGCATCGAATACACCAACTGCTTCTCTCACCTATCTCGGTCTTTTTGCACTGCAACACCGAGGACAGGAGTCAGCGGGAATCGCGTCATCCAACGGCGAGACCATCACCGTGATAAAAGACCTCGGTCTCGTCTCTCAAGTGTTCGACGAACGCAGGCTATCTCCTCTCCAAGGCCACCTCACGATCGGGCACGTCCGCTATTCCACAACAGGGGACAATGTCTGGGAAAACAGTCAGCCAATTTACAGAGAGGGAGGGGCCTGCGGTTTTGCGCTCGCACATAACGGCAATATCACCAATGTGCGCCGGCTCATGGAGTCACACAATCTCAACCTTGGAAAAGCCACAAGTGACACCGACATCCTGGCAGAAGTAATCGGCCAAGAATACGAGGAAGCACCAGACGCCCGCGGCCTCGAACGCGCCATCGAAAAGAAAATCCCCCAAGTAGAGGGAGCCTTCTCCACACTCGTCATGGACGATAGCCGCCTGATTGGCGTACGCGACCC
Source organism: Acidimicrobiia bacterium UBA2766 (assembly GCA_002352645.1). Taxonomy (GTDB): domain Bacteria; phylum Actinomycetota; class Acidimicrobiia; order UBA2766; family UBA2766; genus UBA2766. Next base: position 10,410 of record DEIU01000037.1, read on the forward strand.
GCGTGGATTTCGGCCTCTCTGCCTCGGTCGCATCGAAAAAGGTTGGGTACTCGCGTCTGAAACCTGCGCGCTCGACATTCTCGACGCCGCCTTCGTCCGAGAAATCGCACCAGGGGAAATGATCGTGATCGATGCCCAGGGAGTGCACAGCTACCAGATATTTCCTCCCACCGACCCTCATCTCTGCGTCTTCGAGTTCGTCTACTTCGCTCGACCGGACTCCCAGCTGTATGGCATCAATGTGTATCAAGCGCGCAGCCGCATGGGAGAAGCACTCGCCACACAAGCAGCAGTCGAAGCCGATCTTGTAATGCCCGTACCAGAATCGGGAGTACCTGCAGCCCAAGGCTTCTCGAAAAGATCAGGTATCCCCTATGGCGAAGGCCTCGTAAAAAACCGCTATGTCGGACGTACGTTTATCGCGCCTACACAAGAATTACGCGACCGATCAATCCGCATGAAACTCAACCCTCTCGTCGAAAACGTCAGGGGAAAGCGTCTCGTCGTCGTTGACGATTCCATCGTGCGCGGATCAACCACACGACGTATCGTCGCCCTCCTGCGCGCATCGGGAGCAAAAGAAGTCCATCTCAGAATCTCATCCCCACCCTACCGCTGGCCCTGCTACTTCGGCATGGACACCGGTCGGCGCGGAGAGCTCGTGGCGGCGTCTCTTTCAGTCGAAGAAATCCAGCAATATGTCGGAGCAGACACCCTCGCCTATCTGGAAAAAGACCGGATGCTAGAGGCAACCTCTGCGACAGAACAGGGCTTTTGCACCGCTTGTCTCGATGGCAACTATCCGCTCGACGTCTCAGAAGCCATCAAAAAAGATGGCCTGGAGTTCTAAGCTCTGCCCCTCCGACCTTTGCCTGGCCTTTCTCTGGTCATTGCCTGGCCTGTGGGTTTCTCCTTTTGCGCGCTCTGCCCACACCCGACACACCCAGCGTACATGCACGTCTCGGAGCGCAACGCACAGTGCCCCGACAAATACAGCGCAGCCTTTCCCCAGCTCAAGTCTGCAACACACGCGTCCGACAACCCCAGAGGACCGGACTACAGCGAACAGTAAAAAATAGGACTTACGGCAAAAAGCCCGGGAGCCCCTGGCAGAGGGGCAGGAAAAAGCGGATGTTTACCAAAAAACCGCCCTGGCTGGAGCACAGAAAAACCGGCAGAGCATTTTGACAAGGGGCCAAGAACCGCCCCGCCACACCCCACCTGCAATGCTTGCAGCACAGAGGGAAGACAACCGGCATCTCACGCGCGCAGGAATCTTCCCCACATCCTGGCGACAAAAAAAATCTTGCGACTTTTCTCGGCTTGCCTGGCGCACAGGAACGGCATTCCTTCTCTCTCTCGTTTTTTTCACGGCATCGCCTCTCTCGCGTGCCCTGCCCACGACACTCCCCGCTGCCCTGCCCGCTGCCCTCCCCGAAAGAACAGGGGAAAACATCACAGAACATGCAGTACACATCGGTTGGGCAGGCGGAACCGCCATGCTCTGCCTTCTCCTCCTTCGAAAGAGACGCGGCCTACAGCGGGCAAAATCTGCGCTCGCAAAAGAAAAAACACACGGGCAAGCCCTCTCTCATCAGGTACAAGAACTCGCTGCCCTCTCCGAAGTCACGCAAACAGTTCATGCAGCGCTCGATACTGCCGCGGTAATGGAAAAAATCTTGGATGTGGCGCTGCAATTGCTCCAGGCATCCACAGGAACAGTCATGCTCGTGGATCCACTTTGCCAAGTACTGCGCGCCACTGCCTCTCGTCATACCGACCACACACCCGGCATATTTTCGCACAATGTCGTCTTTGGAGAAGGAGTACACGGCTGGGTGGCCCAACATCGCACTCCTCTTCTTCTCAGAAGGGCATACGATACCGATCTTTTTCGCCGCCTCATCTCAAAAGACAGTTCAGTACAATCTGTGCTGTGTGTTCCTCTCGTGCATCGAGGTGAACTGCTCGGCGTCCTCACCGTGTGGGAAACACGAAAAGCAAATACATTTCACAAGCATGACCTTCACGCGCTCGGCCTCTTTGCCGAAAAGGCCGCGGTCGCCGTCGCAAATGCCCGCTCCTTCCAAAAACAACAAGAGAACATCTGGCGTCTCGAGGAAGCAAGGCAGCAGTACAGCGAGCTCATTACCAGAACCAGTCAGGAGCTACGCGCTGATCTTGTTGCGGTCTCCGCCACTATCCACGCGCTTGGTGCACCACAGGACAGGGGAGAAAAAGAACAGACCACGACTTCGCATACAGCAAAAAGTCCAGAGGAAGCGGCCCACTTCCAAAGTATTTCCCTCCAGATCGAGCACGCCTTGCATCTCACCGACGATCTCCTCTGGGCGAGTAGCGTCCATGCAAGCCCCCCCACAGGAGTCATAGGGTCACCGTCCCTCATCACCCCAGAAGGGTCACCATCTCCCACCACCCCAGAACGGGTGACGGCCACCACACCCGCCCAAGGCCAAAAACAGGGCCGGGAACAACTGGGCCGGAAGCCGGGCCACACACAAGGGCAAGCTCAGCAAGAAGACGACGAAGATAATGCCCTTTCCACCCGGTACAACCCCATCACAAGTCCCCCATCGTCGTCCCGCGTTTCCACTACAGGCGTGATACCCGCGCCGGAAAGGCGTTCGACAAAAGCAAGTTCGGGCACTTCATGGAGCCAGTCTCCACGCTGAAGTACCTCTCTCCCATCTTGGGAAACAGTCTGTGCGTCGTCATACACAGCCACATAATCGGCACATGTTTCCTGCACCGCAGACAACCAGGCATTGGCGTCGCCTTTTTCCCATGGGGCAATACGGTCACCTTTCCCAAGAAAAGACACGTCATTGGAGAAGTCCCTCCCGACCAACGGGTACTGCCGTGTCACTCCCGCAACAAGGATCTTGCTGTCCTGCACAGGAAGGTCCTGCACTGTCTGGTACAAAGTCGCCAAACCCTCATCATAAACATTCCTATACCAATTACTGTCCCAGTGGGATGCCAGCAGCACGGGACTACAAAGGCCAAGCACGCCTGCCCCCGCAAAAAGCAGACGTTCCGGGTGTGTGACACGAGGCAAGAGAAGCAGCAGCAGCGTACCAAGGCCGGCGAGACCTCCCAAGCCAAGCGCACGCATGTCAACCCGGTACACATTGAGCGTGGGGGCAAGAAAAGAAATCGCAGCGCCAAAGAGCGCCGCAAGCAACAGGCCAACACGTGCGATATCGGCATGTTTTCCCGCGAGCAACCCGGCCACTGCGACCACCAACAGCACCGCATAAGTCAGAGAAATATACCGTACAGTGGCAGGAATATTGTAGCCCCCGTCCCCGCCTGTCCAGTCCTGTGGCCACAACAGGAACACCGCAGTCAGCGGAAGACCCACAAAAAGCCAGACACGCGTACGGTCGCCCTGCAAGGTGGTGCGAATTCCCGGGGCTCCCGCCAAAATAACCACAGTCACCAGCAAGGGAACGAGAAGATAGACGCCCAGTGCTGTTCCCAATGCCAAAAGACCATCCTCGCGCAGAAAATCGAGGATCGAGTCCCGATCGACCGTACTGCGAACGTACGCTCCGTCGAACACCCAGAAGTCGAGCGGCCACAGCGGATTTCCGACCTGCACCCAATTTCGTACAACCCAGAACACCCCGGGGAGCACCGCCAGACCAGGAAACAGCAAGAAAATCTGGGTAAAACGGCGGCGACGCATCCCAAGTACCAAAAGAGTGAGAACCAGGGGCGCAAGATACACGACAGTCGTCACCTTGGTGCCAAAGGCCATGCCACACACCAAACCCGCCATTGCCATATCAAGCGGCGCTTCTGTCTGCCGCCACCGGTCCACAAAAAGTAGGCCGAGGGCAAGCGCCCCCAAGGGCAAAATATCGTTGGCAACCGACCCCACATGACTCGTTGCGAGAATCGGCATGGAGACCACCGCGAGCCCAACCAGCAGGGCGTCCCCGCCGCGCACACGGAAGTGTTCTGCCAGCGCACCGACCGCAGCAACCGCGAAAAGAATCTGGCAAATCGTCCCAAAATTCACGAGAAAGTCCTGCCCAAACGGCAACACAAACCAGGCAGACAGCAATTCAGCGTTCATAGGGTACACACCCTGATACACACCTAGCTGGTACTGCTGCACCTCAAGCACAGAATGAGACCGCAAAAAATGCGCGATATCCGGCAGATGGTACCCCACGGCGTCTGTCCCGAACGCGGGCTTGAGCAGCGAGGTCAAAAACACCACCGTTGCCGCCCCAACCAGAAAACTCACCGTTCCAATCCGCACCCATTCTGCAAGAGAGCGCCCAAGCACACTGCGCGATCCGCCAGTCCGACTGGCCCCACTGCCCTGTCCCCCCGTTGTGTCTTCTCGCGCCGCGTCTGTGGCAACAGCACCCGCAGCTTCTGGTGTTGAAGTACCGAGATGAGTCGCAGCAACCTCACCGGCGACACGATCCACAGCATCCGCCCCAGGTGAAAAAGCATCAATTGATGCCAAAGGCTGCCATCGCCCGTCCAGAAAACGCGCCGCCCACCACACAAGCCCTGACAGGGCAATGCTGCCGAAAGCAACCGGCCAACGGGAGAGGAGAGAAAAAGCCCCCAAAAACTGGAGAAGAAGGGAAACCTCCAGCATTCCCAGAAAGAGCCCCAAAGAGAAACGCAAAAAAGGGCGGTCTTTTGGCGTGAGCACAACAGCCATCGCCCATGCCGCACATACCACAGAAGCCGTCTGGGCGATCAACAGGAGAAAACCGCCAATATAGGACATGTGGGAAAAACTCATGCTATGAAAATTTCTCTGCTCTTCTCCATCGTCCTGCTCTCAGCACCCATACGAACCATCTCATGCGCAGGAACCCCATTCTCAATGGAGAATTCTCTTTAAAGGGGACACCTCTACAACAACGGTTCACACAGTTCGACAACAGTCACACAAACGAATGCCGTACAACATATTGTGCAGTATGTCGCTTGTAAGGCGAATCGCCTAGACAAAGTATCTGGGAAATGAACCGCCCAGTAACGAGCCATACAGCCGTTACGTGAGGGGCACACAGCAATCGCACCGCATGGGGCATTGCCTCACCAACAACACACGCCGCCCCCTTGTGTGACACGAAGTGTCGCACTTTACGTCACACTCTGTGTCGCACTCTGGAGCAAACAATGCGCATCTCCGCCACCCTCCCGGCACACAACGAAGAAGCCAACATCGAACAGGCGATTACAGAACTCCAAGAAGTGCTCTATGACATCTGTGGAACAGGCAACTACGAAGTCATCGTGGTAAATGACGGCTCCACAGATCGCACAGCCGAAATTGTGCGGAAAATACAAGAAGCCGACAGCTCAGTAAAACTCATCTGCCACAAAACCAACCTGGGCTACGGACAAGCCGTGAAAACAGGCCTGCTCGCCGCCGACATGGACTACGTCTTCCAAACCGACTCGGACCTGCAATTCGACATGTGGGAAATCCACCGCATGATCCCCTTCCTCGACCGGGCCGACGTGGTATGGGGCTACCGCATGGATCGCCAAGACCCAAAAAGCCGGCGATTTGTGGCATGGATGTGGAACTGCCTGATGCGCGTCATGTTCTACGTACCCGTACGCGACATCGACTGCGCCTTCCGCATCTTCAAACGCGAAACCCTACGCGGTCTCGAACTCGACTCAATGGGCGCGCTGCTCTCCACCGAGCTCGTCGTAAAACTAGGACGCTCCGGCTATGGCGTTGCCGAAGTAGGAGTCACCCACTACCCCCGTCCCGCCGGAGAACAAAGCGGCGCAAACCTCAAAGTTATCGTCACCGCGTTCCGTGAGCTACGGCGCATGCGCAACATCATCAAGCGCATCGATACAGCAGAGCGCAATTATGCACGCCGCCGCGCCCTGCGCATTCACCGTTCCTCCCACATCCCCCCACACGAGATTCCCCCCGCAAAGGACTGAACACCAAGCCGAAAAAAGGCCAGTCACACCCACCAAGTCCACACAAGTCCACACAACCGTGCAAAGGGGAAAATACACATGCGGGTCGGCGTTCTCGGAGGAGGAATCACAGGAGCGGTCATCGCGAAACGACTCGCCGAGCAAGGGCACGAAGTCCTGCTCTACGAAGCAGGCCCAGAAATCGGGGGCCTCGTCGCAAGCCACACGGTAGGCGGCACCGACCTCGAAATCTATTATCACCACATCTTCACACACGAGACCTCGATCATCGATCTCATCACCGAGCTCGGCGTCGACAAAGACTTGGAATGGATCGACTCGTCAGTCTCCGTCCTCTCTGCCGACGGTGTCCTCCGCTCCTTCAGCACCCCCAAAGACATCTTGGTTTTCCGTCCGATTCCCTTCTTCTCGCGCATCCGCATGGGTGCCGCCGGCGTTCTCGCGCCCTACCTCTTTCGCTGGCAGCAACTCGACCACACTCCCGCAGTCACCTGGGCACGCAAACTCATGGGAAAAAAGGCTGCAGAAGAAATCTGGGACCCAATGCTGCGCGCAAAATGGGGAGAACTCCATACAGAAGTCCCTGCCCCTTGGCTCTGGGCACGCATGCGGCAACGCTCCCGCAGCCGCGGCAAAGGAAAAGAAAAACTCGGCTACATCCGCGGTGGATTTCGCAAGCTCTACCTTGCCTTACAAAACGACCTGGAAGCCAAGGGGGTCAAACTCCACTTCGACCAGCCTGTACAGCGCGTCCTCACCGATGGGATAAAAGTGCATGGCGTGCAAACAAGCGCCGGAATCGAAGAGCTCGACCATGTCGTCTCCACGATCCCCATACCGCGACTGACTTCCCTGCTCGACGAAAAGGTGCCTGCGTCTTACCGGGAACGTCTCGCACAAACCGAATATATGTGGGTGATTTGTGTGATCCTCACATTGGACCGGCAGCTGACCCCCTACTACTGGGTCAATGTCGCCGACCGTTCCATCCCCTTTGGTGCATTCATCGAACACACCAATCTGATTCCCCCCTCCGACTATGACGGCAACCATGTCGTGTACTTAGGGCGCTACTTTCCCCCTGCCCGCTACGGCGAAGAAGCAGAACGCCTTGCCCAAGGCAACCTCAACGAAATCGTGGGCGAGTGGATCGAACATCTCTCCCGCTTCAATCCCGATTTCGATCCCACCTGGATAAAAAAAGTCATCCCCTTTCGCACCCAATTTGCAGCACCGGTCGTCCGCGCAGGACAAGGCAACCGCATCCTGCCTTTCGCGACACCCGTTGATGGCCTGTGGGTCGCAACCATGACCCAGATCTACCCTGACGACCGCGGCCAGTCCGAGGGAATACACCTTGCCGAACGGTGTGTACAGGCAATGGAGCCACGGCTCCTCCCCTGACAGGACACCTCTTGGCACACCTTCTTGGCACACTTGCGAGGACAGACCAATGCCGGATTTCCCTTCTTCCCCAGACCCGCAAAAGCCCACAGCCGCCCCTCACTCCGAACGACCAGGCAAAACAGAGACGGCACGACCGGATACACAACCCGAGGGCGCATCGCCACCCTTTCCCGTTTCGGTAGTTATTGCCTGCTACGAACGACCAGACGGCCTACGCCGGGCCATCGCAGCACTCGAAAAGCAAACCTGGCCCGATTTTGAACTGATCGTGGTCGATCAAACCGACAACCCAGAGATCGCAGCCATCGTCGAAAACGCATATGACGAAAAAGCATGTGCGGACAGCACTCTGCTCGACACCGCAAAAAACAGTGGACCGAGCCCAGGAAAAACCGGCACAGCCGGCAATCCCACCGGTGCGACAGCGCACGCAGAGACCACCTCTCAGGATCCCCTCAAGCCCCGGCACTCTTCTGCTTCTCCCACCACACGTCTCAACATGCGGCGCGTCGTATGCCGCACATCTGCGTCTTTTCCCCACCTCAATAAAGACAGTCGGCAGGGCAGGAAACCACCAAGCAATGCCTCCCATGCGCGTAACCACGGTGTGCTTTGCGCGCAAACAGAGATCGTATGCTTCACTGACGACGACTGTGTTCCCGCTGAGGACTGGGTGGAAAAGATCAGTCTGGCCTTGCGTACCAATCCCCATGTCATCATGACACTCGGCCCACGCATGCGACCCAACCCGGTGCCCGATCCAGTCGAGACCCGCCATCGCGGACGCCAATGCCCAGCCCTCTCCCAATGGCAAGGTGGCACCAGCTCGATGGCATTCCGCAAAACCGACTATCTCGCCATAGGAGGCCTTGACACTTCAATCGGCCCGGGAACTGCCATTTTTGGGTCCGAAGACCAACACCTCATCTACCGATTCCTCGCACACGCAGGAGAGACCGGTCAGTATGTGGTGAACCAGCGTGACGCGGCAGTCGAGGATACGTTCCCTGCCACACGCCGGGCACGATTGCGCAAACGCTGGACCTACATGTGGTGTTTCGGGGCTTTTCTAGGACGGGAAACGCACTCCCACAACGACACCACTGCACGCCAGATATTCCACTCCTATCTCCTCACAGAAGGGCGTAAGGGAATAGGATATTTCTTTCGCAGCCGGCAACCCCTGTGGGCAATCACCGTTCCGCTCCAGACAGTCGCCCTCCTCACCGGCTGGATCCGGAGCCGGCGTCTGCCTGCCTTCTGCCCAGAACCCGCCATTGCACAGGCACACGACACACAAACACACTCCGCGACAACCCGCGGAAACCAACACAACTCCCAGCTCTACAACAACACGCCCCGAGTCCCACAATAAACACAGGCACACATACTGCAAAAACGTCGAATAACCAGTAAAACGAAAAAGTAAAAAGAAACAGCCCCCACTAAGTCGTTTTCTCCCGGTTCTCCAGCGAGTCAGTCAGCCTGTCCCCGAAATACCTCGAGGCTTTTTCCCCTGATTGAGCTGCTTTCCAGTATCCGTCACACCCCACTATTGGCATGACAATCGGGCGCTCTGCCCGCTTGTCATTCCACTTCATGAAACACGCATAGTGCTACAAAAACCTCGAATACTGACACCTGTTTTTCCTGAAACATACCGCTATTCATACATTGGACATGCATTTACGATATTTTTCAGCAAATAATCGAGCATAAAAAAGGTAGATAGCCTCTTTTCTTGTCGATCTATTTCGAGAAAATAGAACAGCACCCCCCAAAAAAACAAGAAGGAATCTCCCCATGAAACAAATCGACGAAGATCGTCTCGAGTCCGATGCGGAATACCGATTCACGTTCTTGTGTGAGTTCATCGGTTTCCACCAAGAAGACATCGATGCTGTGCACAAGGCATCATCCTTTCTCGCCCCTCTCGTCCCCTCTCTCGTTGACGCAGTTTACGAGAAACTGCAGTCTTGCGATTCCACCTGGCGCCATTTTTTGCCACGTCAAGCAGGGTACGAAGGAGAAATTCCAGAGTCGCTTGCAGACCTCACTCCTGACCACCCACAAATCTCTTTTCGCAAAAAGCACCTTGGCCGCTATCTCGAAGCGCTCGTCACCAAGTCCTATGACACCAAGATGGTGACCTATCTCGACCATGTTGGGGAGATTCATACTCCTACAGCGGGAAATCCCGAGATTGTCGTTCCTCTTGTACAGATGAATGCGCTCATGGGTTTTGTGTCAGATGCTATTTTGCACACCATTCTCACAGCAGACCTCCCCGCAGAAGAGAAAACAACCACAGCCCGTGCTTTCATGAAGCTGCTCTGGATACAAAACGATCTGATCAGCCGGCACTACGATGCCCATGCCACCAGCGCAGAAAAAACAGATCTGCTATCTGCCCACTGAGACTTCTCAACTGAGGAACGCGGTGGGGGAAACACGTGTCACGTGTTTCCCCCACTCGCACGCGAGACAACGATCGACACAACGATCGAGACAACAGCTGCGCTCAAACCGCTTGACACAAGCAGACCAAGTCCAACTCATAAAAACAATCTTCTGCTCGCCGATGGAGAAAGGGACAAGTCTCAGCGGCAGGAGGAAATATGCGTAAAACAGGGAGTTCTCGGTGCCGGCCTCGACGCTCCACTCTTCCAGATCAGGCATACCGGAACAAGGCCCCACACTTTTCTCCTTGGTATCGAAACGAGCGCATCTCTCGCGGCCAAGGCAGAAAACAGGTCGTTTGTGAGAAAATCAGTCAGACGCCTTAGGAAAATCGGCATTCCTCTCTCTGCAGACGCTGCCACTGATGACGCTGACACTGATGACACTCTGCTCCGTATCTTGTTTTTGTTACACAGCGCCATGAGCATTGCGGTTGTGGCAATTTTGAACGACCTCATCACACACCGCCCCATCCCAGCCCTTATTCACCTACTTATGCTGATTGGATGGGCGCTAGACCGGCAGCGGAGCCGCAGCAAAAAACAAAGTGTCCGCACAACGAGCAATATTGGGCTGGCAATCGGGTTCATTGGCATCTCTGCCATCCACCTCACAAAACTCTTACAAGGCTACGAAAGCCTCGAATACTGGTACGTGACTCTCGTGCCACTTGCCGCAGTGCATATATTGGGCGTGCGGTCAGGGGCCTTTTGGGGAACAATCTCGGGAATCAACAGCATCGCTTTTACTCTTTTCGCGTACCAAATCGACGCGACCCCGGATCTCCCTTTACTCGAGCAGATCACCACAAGAGTCGCGACGATCGAAGGCGTTTTTTTCTTCGGTGTGGTCGCCCGAAAACACGCGGAGAAACACGAAGCAGAGATCGAAGCGGCCCGCCATTCCGCAGAATCCGATAAAGACTGGGCACTTGCCACTGCACACAAACTCGAAATAGCAAAAGAAAAGCTCGAAGAAGCAAGTCAGGCAAAGAGCATGTTCTTAGCGAACATGAGCCATGAGATTAGAACACCAATGAACGGTGTCCTGGGCATGACCGAACTCCTTCTCAGCACCGACCTCACACCCCAACAGCGCGACTTTACAGAAACGGTTCGTTCTTCCAGCGAAACCCTCCTCACGATCATCAACGACATTCTCGACTTCTCCAAGATCGAAGCCGGGAAAATGACCATAGAGGAGATTCCCTTTGCTTTACCTGAAACAGTGGCAAACGTCTGCCAGGCGTTCGCCCTACAAGCACAGGCAAAAGGCGTCGACCTTGTCTACTGGATAGAACCTGACGTACCAGAACATATAACCGGAGACCCTGTCCGCATACGCCAAATCATCTCAAACCTTGTGAGTAACGCCGTGAAGTTCACCAACAAGGGAGAAGTCGTAGTTCGTGTTTCCGCTGTTCCCTCTGTTACCCCTCCCCAAGATGCTCCTACCCAAGATGCTCCTCCCGAGAGCACTTCTCTGCAGCAGGACAGAACCCTCGCACTGCTCCGCTTCGAGGTCATCGACACAGGCATTGGCTTACCACAGTCCACACAAAAAAAGCTCTTTGAGGCTTTCATGCAAGCGGACGGGTCTACCACACGCAAATATGGAGGAACTGGGCTTGGCCTCTCCATCTGCCGGCAGCTTGTCGCCCTCATGCACGGAAAAATTGGGGTGGAGAGCAAGCCGAATACCGGCTCTACCTTCTGGTTTGAGCTGCCCTGGATCCACACTTCAAAAACCCCGACTGTTTTCCCACGCTCCGATCTTCTCCCCCAAAATCTGCACGCCCTGCTCGCCGGAGGAAACCCCAGCGAACAAAAAGCACTCACCGACATACTGGTACGCTACGGCATCCATGTGCAGACCGCAGAATCCTCACAGCAAGCCCACATCTTTTCTGCATCCCAGCATTTCGACTTCATCATTACAGACGCGCCCTTACCGAAAGAAGCACAGCGAGAGGGACAGCTTCTCCACCCTCCCGCTCTTCCCACTATTACAAGAGAAATCCCTACCGGCAAAGAGCTTTCCGACCGTCTCCCCGTCTCTCTTTTTACAACTCCCCTCACGCGCCGGCCTCCTCCCGAACAGGTCACACAAGCAGGCTACGCCGCAGTCATCACCAAACCCCTCCGCCCCTCCCAAATCCTCGAAACCCTGGCAGGCGCCCTCAAGAAAACCGACACGACCTCCGCGCCATCGCCTTCTCCCCATACCCCAACACATCCAACATCACCCCTGCCCCCGTCCTCCCCGCAGAACTTTCGAGTACTCATTGTTGAAGACAACCCGGTCAATCAGCGTATCGCAAAAGCTTTTCTCGGAAAGCTTGGATACACATACGAATCTGCCAAGGACGGCCGGCAAGCCCTCGCTGCCTTCATCGCAGCCAAAGAACAAGAAACACACTTTCACGCCGTCCTCATGGACTGCCATCTCCCCATAATGGACGGATACGAAGCCACACGCCGTATCCGAAAGCACGAACAAGACCACGCACCCAACCACACACAAGAACACAGTCGCGTACCTATCATCGCGCTCACTGCCAACTCGCTCAGCGGAGAAGCCGACATTTGCCGGACCGCCGGCATGGATGACTATCTCGCCAAGCCCTACAAAATCCATCACCTCTCCGAAAAACTAGAGAAGTGGGTTGGACAGCCACACCCCGAAACCTCTCGCACATCCCCCCAACCCACACGTGCCAAAGAAAGCCCAAACAGCTGATTCGAACCTGACACCCCGAGCCTGACACCGGAAACCCGGGACTCTGTATGGTCGTGCCTGCTCGTGCATCCCAAGGCACCGGCAAGCTTTTCTCACGCCAACGCCGTCTCCAAGTGCCACACTCCCGGCGAAACAGCCCGACCAAAAAAGCCCGCAGCCCTTCACATTCACAGAGCACAGGGCAGAAGTCGCAGGGCACGGTCAGAGGTCAAACACGGCTCACAAGTGCAGGCCACAGTGCACAAACACAGCCCCGTAGACACGGCTCAAAGGTCACAGGCCACTGCCGCGGCCAGGTCTGTGAGAGACGCCCCCAGTACTTGCCCGCCAGTGACCGTTCCCACTCGGTGCAGAGGCACGGCGTGTACGCGCGCGAGCGCGTCAAGTTCTGCTGCCTGTTCAGGAAGCACACTCAGCACAGCACGGCCAGAAGTCTCAGAGAAGAGTGCTGCGGAGAGCGTGAGGTGTGGCGCCCACGCTGCCGGGTCGACTTCCACACCGGCGTCTCCTGCCAAAGCCGACTGCACGAGCGCGGCCGCGACACCCCCCAAAGAAACATCGTGTACGCTGCGCGCGAGGTCTGTGGCGGCCAGCGCGCACAAAAAGTCGACAAGGCGCGCCTCATGCGCCAGGTCCAAGGTGGGGGCATCGCCTCCGGTGTAGGCGTGCACATGCGCTGCCCATTCTGACGCCCCGAGGTCAGGCAGGGTATCGCCCACCACAAAGATCTCGTCTCCTGACGCCACAAATCCCATGCCGGTCGGTCGCTTTTGCAGGGAATCGAGCAGACCCACCACGCCCACGATGGGGGTCGGGTCAATGCTCTGCCCTGCGGTCTCATTGTAAAAACTGACGTTTCCCCCCACGACGGGCACATCAAGGGCAAGGCACGCTTCGGCAATCCCGTCAACCGACGCAGAAAACTCCCACATGATCTCGGGATTTTCCGGGTTGCCAAAGTTCAGACAGTCCACGACAGCAAGAGGACGGGCACCCAGGACTGCCACATTGCGACAGGCTTCCGCGACGGCAAGTGCTGCGCCACGGTGTGGATTCAGGCGGCCATACCGGCCGACACCGTCAAGTGAGACAGCGAGTCCCTTCTCGGTGCCTTTCACGCGCAACAGTGCCGCGTCAAGGCCGGGACCCTGCACTGTGTTGAGAAAAAGCTGATGATCATACTGCCGCCATGCCCATGAGGCATCTGCCAGGTTTGGTGACCCCATCAGGGCAAGGAGCGCCTCGCTCGTGTCTTGGGGGGCAAGAGGGGGCAGGTCGGCCGTCGGGTCCATGCGCTCGGTCTCGTCGAGCCGCGCGGGACGGCAGAGCGGGCGGTCATAGCTGATCCCGTCGGCAAGAGAAGCCGCGGGAACATCACACACCACAGTTCCCTGGTGGAAACCCACGAGACGGTCGCCTGCGGTCACCTCCCCCACTTCCATCAGGGGAACCTCCCACTTGGCACAGATTTCCACGACCTTGTCGCGGTCTTCCGGGCGTGTCACGACGAGCATGCGCTCCTGCGACTCCGAAGTGAAAATCTCCACGGGAGTCATATCTGCTTCCCGCAAAATCACTGTGTCCAAATTGATGCGCATGCCAAGGTCTGCCTGGGCTGCAGTCTCCGAAGAGGCACACGAAAGACCGGCCCCGCCCAAGTCTTGCACCGCCACAGTCAGACCCTGCGCGTAAAGCTCAAGACACGCCTCAATCACACGTTTTTCCGCAAAAGGGTCGCCAACCTGGACGTTCGGGCGTTTCTCTTCGTCTGCTTCGGTGAAACCCGCGGAAGCCAGAACCGACACGCCACCAATCCCGTCCCGTCCCGTTGCCGCACCAAGCAGAAAAACCAGGTTCCCCACGCCTTCTGCTGCAGAAAGCTGCAGTTGCTCTACCGGCATGATGCCAAGGCACATCACGTTCACGAGAGGATTTCCGCTGTAGCAGTCGTCAAAAAAGATTTCGCCACCCAGTGTCGGCACACCCACCGCATTGCCATACCCCGAAATCCCCGAGACCACCCCACGCGCAAGCCAGCGCTGTTTCCGGGCATCGGGACCCTGCGGGCGACCAAAACGCAGCGAGTCAAAAGACGCGATCGGACGGGCACCCATCGTGAGAATATCCCGGATAATTCCGCCTACTCCGGTGGCAGCACCCTGATACGGCTCCACAAAACTCGGATGGTTGTGCGACTCGATACGGAGCACAACCGCCAGGCCATCCCCAATATCAACCACACCGGCGTTTTCGCCTGGCCCCAAAATGACATGCTCTCCCTCTGAAGGAAGCCGTCCAAGATGGGCACGCGACGATTTATACGAACAATGCTCACTCCACATGACCGAGTACATTCCCAGTTCTGCGGGAGCAGGAGCACGTTCCAGGATCTTCTCAATCTCGCCAAGTTCGCCATCTGTCAAACCAAGACGGCGATGCAGAGGTGGTTGAGCGTCCGCTGAAGCTGGAGCCGGAGCTGGGGCATCAGTCATGCAGAGAAGACCCTTCTGATTGGGCAGCAGGCAACAGGAGTGCCGCTCCTACAAACACAGACGCCGCTTCAAGTAAAGAACGCACGAGAGGGCGTCCATCCTGGGCACCGAGAATTTCTTCAACTGCACGTTCCGGATGCGGCATAAGCCCCACAACATTGCCTGCACGGTTTGACACACCCGCGATCGCACGATCCGACCCGTTCGGATTCCAGGCTTCTTTTTCCGCGTCAACCTCGCCATCGGAACTGCAATAGCGCAAGAGCACCTGCCCGTGCGCCTCCAGCTCATCAAGTGTTGCCTTCTCTGCAACAAAGCGGCCTTCCCCATGGTTCACCGGCACACGCAACACATCGCCGGCCTCCGTGCAACACGTGAGCGCAGAAGCAGTCGTCTCCACCCGCAGAAAAACATCCTGGCAGAGAAAACGCAAACCCTGATTCCGGGTCAGGGCTCCTTCCAGCAGGCCTGCCTCACAAAGAACTTGAAAACCGTTACACACGCCAAGCACCGGCATGCCCTCGCCCGCAGCAGCAGAAATTGCCTGCATCACAGGGGCAAAACGCGCGATCGCACCGGCCCGCAAATAATCTCCATACGCGAAGCCGCCCGGGATCCACACTCCCTGCGTCCCGGAAGGAAGCGCTTCGGCCCGGTGATGTACAAGCACGCCTGCACCGCCGAGTTCTTGCAGCGCCCACACCGTGTCGTGCTCACAATTCACTCCCGGCAACACGGGAACGGCGATCACAAAGACCTCCCCGCTGCGTCTGCACTCCCCTCGGCCTCCGTCTTGTTCCCGGAGCGCACACTCCCGGCAGGCGCCGTGTCCTCAGGCCCAAGCGCAACAGTGTACGTCTCAATCACAGAATTCACGAGCAGTGTCCTACACATTTCCTCCACACGGGAACGAAGCTCTCCCGCAGGGGCATCCGCAAGAGGCCCATCCAGTAAAAGGTCGATGGTCTTGCCCACATGCACTGTGGACACCCCGTCATAGCCCAGAGCAACCAGGGCGTCACGTACCGCAGACCCTTGCGGATCACGCAAACCGTCTTTTGGCCGTATTGTCACGGTCACCCTTTTTCCCATGCCTCTCCTTCTCCCAGTTCACTCGTCTGCACACGCATCCCGCACACGCCGAGCTCATGCCACAAAAGACCGCCCGGTCAGGACTTCAAACACTTCGATATAGCGTGCTTGCGTGCGCTCGATCACTTCAGCGGGGAGACGCGGGAGAGGAGGAGTGCGATCCCATCCGCTCGAATCCAGCCAGGACCGCACAAACTGCTTGTCCAAAGCAGGCGGATCCTCTCCAGCAGTCCATTCTTTCTCGTACCAAAAACGTGACGAGTCCGGTGTCAACACCTCGTCGCACAAAAGAAGCTCGCCATCGGCAATGCCAAACTCGAATTTTGTGTCGGCGATAATCACACCACGCGCCGCGGCATACGCACTTGCCTCTTTGTAGAGAAGGAGAGAGAGCGCTGCCACCTTTTCGGCTTGCTCCTTCCCGATCCGCTGCCCTGCTGTCGCCATGTCGATATTTTCGTCATGGCCCGATACCGCTTTGGTACTCGGTACAAACACGGGGGCCGGAAGTTTCTCGGCAATCCGCATGCCAGGCGCCAAATCCATGCCGGTGGCCTGCCCCGTGTCACGGTATTCGCGCCAGGCAGAACCATAGAGATACCCGCGCACAATACACTCGACAGGCAGCATTTCAGCACGGCGCACAATCGCAGTTCGGCCGGCAAGTTCCTCAGGATCGCCCACATCCGGGGGTAGCGCACACAGCTCGGGATCATCGGGCTTCATGGGGACAGACAACAAGTGGTGGGGAACCAGATCGGCAAATTTCTCCATCCAAAAAGCAGACATTTGCGTGAGTATCCGGCCCCTGTCCGGCACAGGGTCGGGAAGCACTGCGTCATACGCAGAGATCCGGTCAGTCGTCACAAGGAGAAGACGCTTCTCGTCAAGCTCCCAAAGTTCGCGCACTTTGCCGGAAACAAGATGGGCAACTTTTGCTGTGCTCATCGCACCGCCTCCATTCCTCTGGCTTGGCATCCTCGACATCCTGTCAGCGCCGCGCGGCCCGACGTTCCCGGTCCGCGACGATTGCCTGACCAACAGGGGACAAAGCAGAAGAAGGAACGTCAGGATCGGCAGTCACTTCCGCCAGCGCAATGATCTGCGCCGCGAGCAGGGCAGCGTTTGCCGCCCCATCCACTGCCACCGTCGCAACTGGCATGCCCGGTGGCATCTGTACTGTGGACATCAGGGCATCAAGGCCACCTTGCAACCCTCCGGAAAGAGGGACTCCAATAACGGGAAGGACAGTGCGTGCAGCAACTGCCCCGGCAAGATGCGCAGACATTCCTGCACCACAAATAAAAACGCCCACTCCTTTTGTAGGTGCCGTGTCAACAAAATCAGCCACCATGCCAGGATGCCGGTGGGCTGACATTACGTGGACTTCAGATTCGATACCAAGCTTGCCAAGCAAATCAACTGCCGGCTGCATCTTGTCTTTATCGGAAGGGGAACCCATGAGAACTGCTACTCGAAGCGCCATAGGGAGATTCTAGAAGACAAGGGAAAACCGACTGCAACACCTGGAAAATCTTCGGACAGACACCACAGTCAAACAAAACAAAATTGAGAAAAGACATAAACATACACGAAAGAAACAAGACGAAAAAACGCCCCTCCTCGCCGCACAAAACCCCGGCAGAAAGGCCTACGAGTGGTGTCTTTGTTATCGAGTCGTGGCTTCGCTCTCTCCGCCCTTGCCAAGATGGGTCAACATCTGCAGTAATTCCACGCTTGAAGACACCACTTCGCTCGCCCCTGCTGATCGGGATTCTCCCCCAAATTTTTCTTTTTCGAGGGACGAGCAGTACACAAACAATGGGAGGTTGGAGTCGTAACGTCTGATCTCTCGCACAAGATCGACTCCGGCTTTTTCGTTGTGCTGCCCAGATTCCGAGCGTCCCATGTCAGAAATCACGAGATCGTATCTCTGGGTTTTGAGCTTTCGAAGTGCATTTTCTGTCGAAAGAACAGTGTCCACGTTTATACCAAGCGCGGAAAAACGCGCGCGCACCATGGCGTTACCTACTGGGTCACCATCAACCCACAGGATGTGCTGCACCGGATTTACGGAGGCAAAAGCAGGAACAAAGAGAGAACCCACTCTGTACTTTTCGGGAGATGATTGCTGCAAATTGGAGGTTTCTCCTTCATCATCAGGAGAAACAGGAAAGGAGACTTGGTCAGCCATACCCACCATATAGGCTTCTATCTCATTGATACGTACTTGTTGCTGCTCTGTGAATTCCGCCAAAGTCAACTCGGTGCCGCCCACTTTCACGGAAACTTTGCGCTTCCCAATGGAAGAGAGCAAGTCTCGAACGGGACCAGAAAACTTAAAAACAACGATCAAGAAGACGACGGGCCACATTACTGCTGCGACACCGCCGAGTAAATCTGCGGTTTTTTCCATGTCTTCCCCTGTCATCCGCTTCCAATGGCATCTCTGTTCCCGAGGTTTTCTGCTGCCCGGTAACACTGCCCCATCAGCCAACGACACAGGAATTGAGGAACCTCTTTTGGGTCGCACGCTCAGAGCATCAAGAAAAAACACTGAAAAAGTGCGCGAAGTATCCTTTCTTCCAAAAACATAGCAACCCTTATCTCAAGAGGAAAGCCAAAGAACATCACCAATACTGACGTATCAGTTTTCTCTCAGGACTTTCTCCCAACTTCAGCTCTTCTTCCCCATAAAGACCCCACCATCTGCTCTTTGTAGCAAGCACTCAACATCGCGTACGTTATCTTCTTCAAAGTAACGCTCGGCCGGCGGAACAGGGGTCACAACAAAGTAACCATCTCCCGCTGCAGGGCCAAGAAACGACACAAACACTTTCTCGCACACCTCGCCTGCCCATGCATCCATCTCGTCATCCCCTGGATACACATCACCCCGGACCGCCGGATGCACCACACGTCCGATCAACTCTGCTTCATGCGACGTCCGACAACCGACTTTGTAGACATTCGCAACCAGATCATTTTCCGGCAAATTAAAACATGACCCGATGCGCAAATCGACAAATGGTGTCTCTTCTCCTACGAGAGTGTGTGCCACCTCTGGATCATCATCTCCATCCCAAAACAGCAGCCATAACCCCGCGGTACCGGCACCGGCAAGGAAAAGAAGTAGAACAATGAGAAGACCCCTCTGCCAGCCTTTCCATCCTTCTGCTTCTTCCAGACCTAGCTCCGAAACTGTCCCCGCAGCACCATACGGAGAAGAAGAAACCTCCGCTTTCTCTTCTGTTGTGGATTCCTGCGCACTAACTTCCTCCGGAAAATCCGTTTTCACTCAGCCCTCCTTTTTCGCGTGCTGTATCTCCTACATGACCAACAAACCCTTATTTACGTCGACAAACACGCACGTGTAATTTTCGACGCCCTCTGCCCAAAAAAACAACCATCAGATTCCTACTGACTTCCCGCTCAGAATTCGTTATGCTTTTCTCACCAGAGAAAGGAGGTGGTCCAGCTTGTCTGATACCTGTAGTCCTTGGACCCTGGAGGCGACTGGTCGCTGACTAGTCTTGTCGTTCGACTGGGCCGTCGAGCGAAAATCTCCCAGTATCGCCGATTCTGTGGCTTTCGACACTTGGTCCCCGTTGACCGGGAAACTCCCGGAGCAAGCCACAGAATTTTTTTGCACGCCCAGCTTTCGCTCTGCGACCTCCGCGACGCCCCTTTTCTCCCCAACGGTTTATTCATACCCGTTGCCCTATTCGAGATACATCTTCCCGCGTCCTTCTCACGCATCTCAAGCAAGACGAAATCCCGTGGCAGTTATGGCACGAGCGTTTCCCTCCGGCCTTTCGGTGCACGCTGGTTTTTCCACCCTTCCCTCTCACAAAACAGGAAGGGAGCAGCCCTCAAAAGAAATCCAGAAAAACACATGGAAACGCAGCAATCCGGCAAATAGTTAAAAGCGTGCTTTCCTCTGCCATTTCCGCACCAACCCAGCGTCTCCTTGTATCTCCAGGTTTTGCGTCCCAAGACGACCCCACAACAAAAGAAGAATGTCAGACGCCTTCCCGGACAACAGCACATCAGCAGCAGGTGCACTTGGGCCAGATCCCACTCTCTTCACACTAAAAACACCATTCTCAAGACAAACAAACCAGCAGGGGAGAAGTCGTTCATGCAGATCAGTCGCATGAAATAAGGCCTTTCCCCCCTGAGGATCCGTGCGCACAATAGGCCCAAGCGTCGGAATAAGCGTCGTGAAGTATTCCTCGATTCCATCCACAGCCACCACGGTGTGCACCGGCAAGGGAGATCCCAGCACTGATTGCACATCCCATCGATGGATCGTGAGATCCATCGCAACACGACGCGCCCAAAAGCCCGCTCCCTGCCCTCCCACACTCGCCCACGCAGCGTCAGAAGCGTCTATTCCCCCCATAGAGTGCAGAAGCTCAGAAATTCCCGCTCCCAGCCAAAACACCAACTCGCCATCAAGGGGAGCAATATCTGGGTCCAAAGGCACAGGAGGCTCCAACGACTTCTCATCAAATAACTGCGACAACCAGAGAACCGACAAACCCAAATGACGCAATACGTCAGCAATCGTCCAGCCAGGGCAAGAAGGAACAGGCAGAGTCAGGTCCTCACCGATAGCATCAGCGAGGAGCGTCCCCTCAGCGCGAAGAATTCTCGCATACCTATCAATATCCACCTGGCCCCAACCATCCTTCCGTCGCACAAGCCGTCATGTGGGCCTCTCCTCATCGCCGGCCCTTTTTCTCCGTCGCCCTACTCTTCTTCGGGTCGCCTTTTACGCCGGATTCAGGGCAGCACGACGTTGTTTCTGCGCGACTCTGCACGATCTCCCGCAGAAAGCGCGTCTCTTCCTGACAGGAATCGGCTTGTTCTCCCCCTCGACTGAGTATCGCCTCCCCAACAGAAAAAAACACACCACGCCCCAGAGCAATACTCCCAGCTGAAAAACAGAAGATTTCCAGCTCAGAGGAGAAAGCCTGCAAGGAAAAGGCGTCACACACACACGCCTTAGCCCAACGCCCGATATCCAATATCGTAACGCACCTGTTGCCCCTGCCAGCTGATCTTCTCCATCGCCTGATAGGCCGTATCACGCGCTGCCTGCAACGAGCTCCCTGTGCCCGTCACCGCAAGCACACGCCCCCCTGCCGTCACCAAACGTCCGGAATCAAGCGCCGTCCCCGCCTGAAAAACAACCGCACCAGGCACTTTTTCCGCCGCAGCCACTCCCTCAATCACATCCCCTTTACGGGGCGCCTCCGGGTAGTCTTGCGCAGCAGCCACAACAGTAAGCGCCGCCTCTACCCTCGTCTCAACCGCAACATCGGACAATATTCCCTCCGCAGTGCGCATCAAAAGCTCACCAAGATCACCACCAAGACGCGGCAAGACCGCCTGACACTCCGGATCTCCGAACCGGCAGTTAAATTCCAACACTTTTGGTCCTGTGCCCGTCAGCATCAAACCAGCATAAAGAACACCCTGATAAACAACACCATCACGCTGCAACCCCCACAGCACAGGTTCAATCACACTATCGAGGACTTCTTCCACCAGCTGATCATTCGCCGAAGGAACAGGAGAATAAGCCCCCATACCTCCAGTGTTGGCGCCTGTGTCCCCTTCCCCTATCGGCTTGTGATCCTGGGCAACCGGCAAAGGAAGAATGCGTTTGCCGTCACACAACACAAGAAGCGAGAGCTCTTCACCTTCAAGGAATTCCTCAACCAGGACTACTGCCCCCGATTCGCCGTACCGTCCCGCAAAACAAGCACGCACCGCCTCTTCAGCCTGCCGCTGCTCCTCCGCCACAACCACTCCCTTGCCCGCAGCAAGGCCATCGGCCTTCACCACACAAGGACCAGCGATTGCGCGCACTGCCTGCAAACCCGCATCCAACGACTTCGCCACCACGGTCCGCGCAGTTGCCACCCCCGCAGACGCCATAATTTGTTTGGCATACGACTTCGACGACTCGATCTTCGCCCCCGCAGCCACAGGCCCAAAAGCCCGCACCCCCACGCGCTGCAAACGATTCACCATCCCGTCAGCAAGCGGCGCTTCCGGACCGACCACCACAAGATCCACAGATTCTCGCTGTGCTGCTTCTTGCACTTCCTCCATATCAGCGCTCCCCACATGGCGCGCCACAGCACTCATGCCAGGATTTCCCGGAGCACTCAACACCTCATGCCCTGACCTCGCACACCCCCATGCCAAAGCGTGTTCTCTCCCCCCCGAACCAACAACGAGGATCTTCACACCACTCCTTTTTGAAGACACGGGCACAACACACGCGCCTCTCGCCACTTGTGGAACACAAAAAATCGCACCACAACCAAACAAAACAAGAAAATTTTAGAGCAACTGCTCCCCGGAAAATCCGCGCACACGAATTCCGTCAAGCGGTTTTTCGCAGCAAGGTTTGCGCCCGTTCCGGCCCAACCGAAACGATGTCAACCGGCACTCCTGCGTGCTCCTCCACAAAAGCGACATAGTCCATCGCTTCTTTCGGCAACTGATCGTACTCAGTGCACTGCGTGATATCGGTTTGCCATCCCGGCAAAATCTCATACAGCGGCGACACATGATGCAACACCGACTGATGAAACGGCATCTCGTCGTACCGTTTTCCATTGTATTCGTACCCGACACACACTTTGAGGGAATCGAACTCTGACAAGATGTCAAGCTTCGTCAGGGCAAAACTATTGAAAGAGTTAATCCGCACAGCAAAACGCAATATAGGAAGGTCCAACCAGCCGCAACGGCGGTCCCGCCCGGTCACCGTACCAAATTCCCGCCCAATCTTCCGCAGATGTGCCCCTTCTTCACCGAACAGTTCTGTCGGGAAAGGCCCACCGCCCACACGTGTGGTATACGCCTTGGCTATCCCGACAATCCGGTTCAGCGCCCGAGGACCAACACCAGCGCCCACGCACATCCCTCCTGCCGTAGGATTTGAAGAAGTCACATACGGGTAGGTCCCGTGGTCAATATCAAGCAAGGTCCCCTGTGCTCCCTCAAAAAGCACCTTTTGCTGAGCTTTCAGAGCATCATTCGTCAAAAGCGAGGTATCCGCCATGTACTTTTCAATAGAAGACGCGTAGGAGAAATACTCCTCCATAATCGCATCGATATCAAGCGGCATACGGTTATACAGCTTCGTCAAGATCTGGTTCTTGTCTTTCAGCGCAATCTCAACTTTTTGACGAAAAATCTTTTCGTCAAAAAGGTCTTGCAACCGCACACCAATACGACGGGCCTTGTCGGCATATGCCGGACCAATTCCCCGCTTCGTCGTACCAAGCTTGTTCCGCCCAAGAAATCGCTCCGTCACCTTGTCAAGTTCCCGGTGATAGGGCATTACAAGATGGGCATTGGCAGAAATACGCAAACGCGAGACGTTAATACCGCGATCTGTAAGTCCTTGAAGTTCCGCAAGCAGCACACCAGGGTTCAGAGCAACACCATTCCCGATCACCGGAACGACGTGCGGATAAAGGATTCCTGACGGCAAAAGACGGAGCTTGTACGTTTCGTCACCCACCACAATGGTATGACCGGCATTATCCCCACCCGTCGCACGCACCACCATGTCCATCTGCTCGGCAAAAAGATCGGTGAGCTTTCCTTTTCCTTCATCTCCCCATTGCGCCCCTATAAGGGCTGTTCCGGGCACGAGTAATCTCCATCCAGTCAAGCATGATCTTGCGCTGAGAATTCTACGGAACAAACGCGAAGCGAGCACAGCCTAGCCAAAGAAAAAAAGACTCCGGACGTCACTTCCCAGTTTCCCTTTTGCGTATTTTCTCTGCAGCTTCAGAAAAAACTCATCTCTACTGCTGTAAGAATCCAGGATTTCGCAGAAACACCCGCGGGGAGTCGCCCCAACTCCCAAGACACCCCCCCCCGATCACACTGACGTCAGCGCTCAAGACGAAAATGCAAACGCACTGCGGTGTGATACTCGACTATCTCCCCTTCAGGCCCCAACACACCCGTCCATTCCAGAACGTCCAGATGTATCAAACCCCGGATAGTCTTCGCAGCTTCATGTACCGCAGCCTTTGCGGCATCCTCCCAAGACACAACAGACACACCAACCAAATCAATGGTTTTAATTACAGCCACTCAGAATTCCCCTTCTTCAACCACATCTCTCATACACACGGGAAGTCTCTACGAAACGTTACCGAAAGAAGCCCCTCAAGAAAAGACCTCACGTGCACCTCAGAACCGTGCCATAACCCAGCACCGCGCTCACGCGATTCCAATGCAGAGACACGACAACAGCACCTTGTCAGGACCTCAGAGTGACCACACACTCACGCGATCATTCCATAATTACACCAAGACAGTGGCACACAGTATCCAACTACACACTTCAGCAAAGACCCAAAAGTATCCCTGCAACAGATTCTCAACACAAAGAAAAAACTTATAATTTTCCTTAAAGGGCAAAGAACAAAAAGCCGATACAAAAAGAGGTTGAAAAATCGTTCCCACGTGGACCCTGCGTGCCCCGAGTGTTCAATCTCGAGTTGAGTTCCGCGCGGAGCGACACTCTCACAGGCATTAGCCGAGAGAGCGCACTTCAATCAGCATGACGTCGTCCCCCGGGTCCCCGCTTCCCCCCTCCCGGGGGCGACGCTTTTTCTCACCTCCGAACTTTCCCGGCACACACCTCCCCACACAACCCTGCCTTGCCACATCTTGCCACCCCACTGCCGCAAACCGCCACAAAAACGCACACTTCGCATCTCCCACCTTCGCAAAACCAAAATAGGCAGACAGAGATATCCCTGCCTGCCTATTGCCCTGTTTCATCTACGTACGCAGTGTGCGTACGTAGATATTTTTTATGCTTGCACAGCTTTTCACAAAACCCCACGGGCAGCAGACTCAGTCTGTAGCCTGATCTGCGGTTTTTACAAAAGACAACACACCGTCAACCACATCACCAACAATCTTGTCGCCACGCTCATACTCGCCATCCAGAATGCCCAAAGCCACCCTGTCACCAATGTCACGCTGCAACAGTCGCTTCAAAGGACGCGCACCATACATCGGATCAAAACCAGTTTCTGCCAGATGGTCAAGCGCCTTTTCAGTCAACATAAGATCGATCGAACGGTCAGAAAGACGCTCTTGCAACCCGACCAACTGCAACTCAACAATCTCTCGCATATCACCCAACGTCAACCGGTTAAAGACCACGATGTCATCCACACGGTTTAAGAATTCAGGACGAAAACTTACTCGTACCACATCCATTACTCTGCTCTGCACATCCGAATCCGCCAGGCTGGGATCAATAAATTCCGACCCGAGATTGGAAGTCATAATAAGAACGGCATTCGTGAAGTCCACGGTGCGCCCTTGGCCGTCAGTAAGACGACCATCGTCCAACAACTGCAACAGCACATTGAAGACTTCCCCATGTGCCTTCTCTATCTCGTCAAGCAGGATAACCGCATAAGGACGACGCCGCACAGCCTCAGTAAGCTGCCCGCCTTCTTCATAACCGACATAGCCGGGAGGGGCGCCAATAAGACGGGCAACAGAATGCTTTTCTCCATATTCACTCATGTCGATGCGCACCATCGACCGCTCGTCATCAAAAAGAAACTCCGCAAGTGCCCGCGCCAGCTCGGTTTTTCCGACACCGGTCGGACCCAAAAACAAAAACGACCCAATCGGACGGTTCGGATCAGAGAGCCCCGCACGCGCACGACGCACTGCATTGGCAACAACCGACACCGCGTCATCCTGCCCAATCACCCGATTATGCAAATGCGACTCCAACACAACCAGCCGCTGTTTTTCTCCTTGCATAAGCCGAGAAACCGGCACACCCGTCCAACGAGCCACAACTTCGGCAATGTCTTCTTCGCCGACTTCCTCCGTGAGCATGCGCTTCTCTTGCTGCAAACTCTCAAGCTCAGCGTTATGCTGCTGCACTAGCTGCTCAATCTTAGGAATATTGCCGTAACGCAGCTCTGCAGCCTTATTGAGGTCGCCAATCCGCTCAGCCTTTTCGGCCTCAACCTTCAGCTGCTCCAAACGTTCTTTTGCCTCGCGGATCTTCCCAATCAGACCTTTCTCTTGCTCCCAATGGGCAATAAGCTCATCCATCTCCACCTTGATGGCATCAAGCTCCGTTCCAAGCACAACAAGTCGTTCACGCGACGTCGCATCAGATTCTTTTTGCAGAGCCGCCCGCTCAATTTCAAGCTGAGCAAAACGCCGCTTCAAATGGTCAATCTCCGCAGGCATCGAGTCAATCTCAATGCGCAACTTCGAGGCCGCCTCATCCATAAGGTCAATCGCCTTATCAGGCAAAAAACGCTCAGTCACATAGCGGTCAGACAAAACAGCCGCAGCAATAAGTGCCGCGTCTTGAATGCGCACCCCATGATGCACCTCATAGCGTTCCCGCAAACCTCGCAAAATCCCAATCGTGTCCTGCACCGAAGGCTCGCCCACAAGCACCGGCTGAAAACGGCGTTCAAGCGCCGCATCCTTCTCAATATGCTTACGATATTCATCCAGCGTGGTCGCGCCAATCATGCGGAGCTCGCCCCGCGCCAACATCGGTTTCAGCATATTTGCCGCGTCCATCGCCCCTTCGGCAGCACCGGCCCCCACCACAGTATGCATCTCGTCAATAAATGTAACGACCTGCCCTTCGGACTGGGCAATCTCTTCGAGCACCGCCTTGAGACGCTCTTCAAACTCGCCCCGATACTTCGCCCCAGCCAGCATCGAACCAATATCGAGCGAGATCACACGCTTGTCTTCCAAAGAAAGAGGCACATCGCCAGACACAATACGTTGGGCAAGCCCTTCGACAATGGCAGTCTTGCCCACTCCAGGATCCCCGATAAGAACTGGGTTGTTTTTACGCCGGCGTGCCAGCACTTGCACAACTCGCCGAATCTCATCGTCTCGCCCCACCACAGGATCGAGCTTGCCCGCACGCGCCTCCTCAGTGAGATCCCGTCCGTACCGTTCCAACGCCTGATACGTATCTTCCGGATTTTGTGTACTGACCCGATGCGAGCCACGCACTTCCTGCAGAGCCGAAAGCAACACTTCGCGAGTTAAGCCAATATCACGCAGAAGTTTCCCCGCAGCTTCACCCTTCTGCTCAATCGCCAGCAAAAAGTGCTCAACCGACACATAGTCATCACCAAGCTGCTGCCGTTCAGTATCCGCATGATCAAGCACATTCTTAAAAATGCGGGTGATCTGAGGCTCTGTCCCCCCATAAACCTTTGGCAGCTTTTTCAGCAGATCGCCAACCCGATCTCGCACCTTCTTCGGTGACTGCCCCGCCTTCTCCAGGATAGGCAACACAACCCCATCAGACTGGCGGAGCAGAGCAGCAAGCAAATGCTCCGGCTGCACCTGTTGATGATTTTGTGCCTCAGCAAAACGCTGCGATTCCACCAGCGCTTCTTGCGATTTGATTGTCAGTCTATTGGGGTCATATGACACGACTGCCCTCCTCCTTCATCAAACGACAGCAAAAAACCTGCGCCTAATAGTATCAACTTTCTCCCCTCCCGTTTTCTTCCCTCTCACCCGGAATTCTCACAACATCTTCTCCCCCCATCCCCACGCTTTCCCCGTTCACCCCCTGCCAAACCTGCCGATACCCCAAGTACACCCTCCCCTCTCCCTCTCCCTTCT
This sequence comes from Acidimicrobiia bacterium UBA2766, assembly GCA_002352645.1. Taxonomy (GTDB): domain Bacteria; phylum Actinomycetota; class Acidimicrobiia; order UBA2766; family UBA2766; genus UBA2766. Next base: position 38,267 of record DEIU01000037.1, read on the forward strand.
CCCTGCAAAACACCTACGCGCCACCACCCAAACAGCAAACTGCCACCACCCAAACAGGCCAGCCTTCCTCCCCTCCACCAGTCTGCGGACAGGATGCCACCAGACCGGGAA
>DEIU01000012.1:0-6148 GCA_002352645.1 Acidimicrobiia bacterium UBA2766
TCCAAAACGACACATTCCGAAAGACGGACACCTGCTCCCACGCGTGCCCTATTCCCGATCGCCACACCCGGCCCAATGACCGCGCCTTCCCCCACAACAGCGCCCGCGCCCACTACAACATTTGGACCAAGAACTGCAGAGGGGGCGACCACAGCGTTCCTCTCGACAAACACACGATCCGAAGAAACAGCACCAGGAATCGCCACGCTCAGACGACCGGACAAACAGTCCAAATTTACCTGCAAATAACTTTCATGGGTCCCGAAATCTGCCCAATAGGCATGCGAGCCACGCGCGGCAAGCACCTCGTCCAATGCCATATGCGGAAAAACCTCCCGCTCCACAGAAACAGGCTCTCCCGCGGGGATACGATCCAGCATCCCCGGTTCACACACATAAGTGCCCGCGTTGACAAGATTTGTCGAGGCAGTACCCGGCGGCGGCTTCTCGATAAAGCCCAGCACCATCCCCATCTCATCGGTCTCCACCACACCAAAACGAGACGGGTCGTCCACAGGAGTAAGCGCCAGTGTGGCTTCAACCCCGGAAGCCAAGTGAAAGTCAATCAGGGAAAGAAGATCTAAATCAGTAAGAATGTCGCCATTGAGGACTAAAAAGGTGCTCTTTATATCCTGGGCGGCAAATTTGATGGCGCCTCCTGTGCCAAGTGGGACATCTTCCACGGCAAGTCGCACAGGCAACGGGACCGATCGCAAGAACTCATCAAACGCGTCAGGCTTATAGTGCGAAGAAAGCACTGCCTCTTCACAACCAATATTCGCAAGCCGCCCCAAAAGCCTTTCGATAAAGGGTACATTTGCAATTGGCAGCAAAGGCTTCGGAACAGCATCTGTGAGCGGACGCAAACGCGTTCCCTGCCCTCCAACCAGCACTACCGCTTTCAAATGACTTCCTCTCCACGGCTCGTCACCGGTGCTCGATCTGAAAAACCTGTTCCCAAGACCCCCGGCTCAACATACTGCGCACTTCTTCGCTTCTCACGCACACGCCGCTGCCCCCACCGTAGCGCGAGAAGTATGCCCGCGCGACCAGCAACTCCCCCCACAAGAAAGGGCCAAGTACACAAGGAAAAGAAACGGGCCGACTTCGTCAAGTGGCGCGCAGAACGTCGGCGCTTTTCAAACCGCAACATCGAACGATGGTGTGCAATCAACAAACGGTAAGGGGCTTTTGTACTTGAAGTGCCACCTACATGAGAAACACACGCCCGCGGCTCATATGCCACACGCCAGCCTGCCTGTCGTAAACGCCAACAGAAGTCGACGTCTTCGACATACATAAAGTACCCCTCATCAAAACCGCCAACCTCCTCAAATGCCTCACGCCGGATCAGCATCGCGGCACCCGAAACCCAGTCCACATCAGATGGGGACGCGTGATCCCAGTCAGCCATGAGATACCAACGGGAAAAAGGATTATTTTCCCAGACGAGTCCGAGAAACCCATGCAAAACGCCTGCAGTAACCGAAGGAAAACGCCGGCAAGAGAGCTGCACAGTCTGATCCGGGTTACGGACAAGCGGGCCCACAACAGCCACATCTGCCTCTTGCCGAAGGCGTTCTCGCAAAACAGGAAGCAGGTGCGCGCTGACTTCGGTATCAGGATTTAGCACCAGGTATGTATCCGCACGCACCGCAGCAGCACCTCGGTTCACGGCACTGGCATATCCACGATTCTGCGGACTACACACGACGTTCGCGCCGTATTCTGCCGCCACACACGCGGAATCATCGACAGAGGCATTGTCCACCACAACAACTTCATCAAGTCCTGCAAGCGCCAATGAGGTCAAACAAACAGGCAAATCATCTGCAGAGTTATAGGTGACAACAATCGCGGCAGTCTGCACAGACACTGCCTTCTCACGAAAACTCTCCTGATCAGAGTCCTTCCCAGAGAAAGTCATGTGCGCCCGCTCTTGTGGACGCTCATGTGGACATGAGATATCCGGTTTTTCTCGTGACCTTGTTTTGGATGCCGGCCCTTCTCCACCCCCTCCATCTCCATGAAGCGCCCTCGCCGATGGGCCCTGTTCCCTCTCGCCCACTTCTATTGCCCCTTCCTCTGCAGCGCCACACGTTGATCCAGCTCTGAAAGCTCCCTCCCAAACTCTGCACGAAACCACTGCAAGGTAGTGGTGAGACCATCTCGCAAATCGACATTTGGTTCCCACCCAAAGAGAGATTTTGCCTTCGAAATATCAGGACATCTCTGTTTTGGATCATCAGCAGGAAGATCTCGGTAGACGACCTCCGACACAGAGTCAGTCAGTTCCACAATAATCTTGGCCAGTTCCAAGACGGTGTACTCCTCCGGGTTACCCACATTAACCGGGCCCACATAATCACAATGCAAAAATCCAAGGAGGCCATCAATCAGGTCATCGACATAACAAAAAGACCTGGTTTGCGTGCCATCACCAAAAACGGTGATGTTGTTTCCCATGAGTGCCTGATGCAAAAAAGCCGGCACCACACGTCCGTCACGACGCAAACGAGGACCATAGCAGTTGAAAATTCGAGCAATACGCACGTCCAGACCGTGAGTGCGATGATAGGCCATACACGCGGCTTCCGCGTACCGCTTTGCTTCATCGTAGACGCTACGCACTCCTATTGGATTGACATGCCCCCAATATTCCTCCGGTTGGGGGGAAATCTGAGGATCACCGTACACCTCAGACGTGGACGCCATGAGAAAACGAGCGCCTTTTGCCTTGGCCACGCCAAGCATATTGACGGTGCCATGCGCCCCAACTTTTAGTGTCTGAATCGGGTGATCCATGTAATCAGGCGGACTCGCGGCACTCGCAAAGTGCAAAACAGCGTCTACTTCTCCAGAAATATGCAGATAATTCACGACATTATGATGAAGAAAGGTGAAGCCTTCCTTTCCAATAAGAGAGCTGAGATTCTCCATATGGCCGGTGAGAAGATTATCGACACCAATCACCTCCACTCCCATACCATGCAGTCGTTCGCATAGATGAGAACCGAGAAATCCGGCACTTCCGCTCACGACAACCCGTTTCATCCAGGTTTTTTTCTCGTTGTTCGGTGCAGAAGTCATGCGCTTTCCTGTGATCGTGTCGAAAGCGAAGCGATACGGAAGCCCAGGCACGCCAAGTCCAGTGCCAAGAAAACATCCCATCCAGATAGAACGCCCGCTTTCATGAGACCCATTAGTACTGTCAGGATGAGACAATCGCGCTGACGCACACGCCGGCCTCGTTCTCCTCATTCGGTAACGACCTCACCTCGTCCTTTGCAAGACGAGAGATACTCGCTACCTCAGCACACCGCGGAGGTCACACTCTCGACAAAAGAGGAGACACCTCATCGACAAATTCCTGTACCCCTTGTTGCCAGGGAGGGAGCGGCGAGAAACCCGCCAAACGCCAGGCCCGACAGGTAAGGGCTGCCTGTTTCGGACGGAGGGCACGAGGCTGGAGAGAGAGCTGGTTGGTCGTCACTGCCATTACCCGTGCCGGATCGTGCCCAGACGCGGCAATGACAGCACGCGCGAAGTCGGCGCGAGAACAGCTTCCTGTACCAGCAAGATGATACAAACCATACTTTCCGGAGACAGAAAGTTGACGAAGAGCAAAAGCCAGATGTGGCACAAAAGTAGGACTTCCCACCTGGTCTTCCACGACTTGAAAGTTTTCTTCTGTGGCAACGGCTCGCCGGAGTACTGTCCGCGCAAAGTTGTCGCCACAAGTCCCGTAAAGAACAGCCGTACGAACCAGGTAAGCACGTTCGTACCGCAAAACTTCCTGTTCTCCACCCAATTTCGAGCGACCATAGACACTTAATGGCCTTGGGGCATCCCATTCGTCATACGGACCCGCACTTTCTCCATCGAACACATAGTCCGTCGACACATGGACGAGATCTATTCCCAGACGGCGAGCAGCCAAAACCAGATTACGGGGCCCGATCGCATTCACGGCAAAAGCGCGTTCTACTGCATCCTCGCACGCGTCAACGTCCGTCATGGCAGCCGCGTTCACGAGCAGATCCGGCCCGAGGGCATACACAGCAGACATCACTGCTTCATAGTCCGTGATGTCGCACTCAGTAGAGCCAAGTGCACAGGTTTCGTGATCATCGGAGAAAACAGAAACCAGACTCTGTCCAAGCTGTCCAGTCCCGCCAAACACCATAACTTTCACGCGACTCCCCTCTCCTGCGAAAAAAATCCTTGGGAAAAACTCGTTGCAGACTAAAAATGCACACACTTCCCACCCTGCCTACTTCCGAGAAGCAAAGGAGAGGTCCTTACTTCACCACAAAATCTGTGAGATCGGATCCCTCGCCCGCAGCGCGCCTTGGCGAGGCGTCCGCACCCAACACAAGCAGGAGATCCGCCCCTGCAACCAAGCCTGGCTGCACTTCTCCATAGTCAAGATCCACCTGGAGATGCAAGGCAGCAGCACGCGCGACAGGATCACCGGGCGAATACATGATACGGCTTTTTCGTCGCCCTCGTTGCGCACCTACGGCATCGCCAACTCCAGCAGACGACCAGCCTCTCGCCTTCAAATCCTTTTTCGTCCGGGCGGCAAGCCCTCGCACACCCGCCCCGTTCAAAACACGCACCGCAAAATCTGCGCGGTCAATCTCAGAACGAGAGAGAGCTTCCCTCTCTCTCACAGACAGCGCCTTTCCCTTTTCTCGGGCCTGCGTTTCCTCAGCAGCCTCATCATATGCCTTGCGTGTACGATCAATTTCGCTGCCGAGCAAGAGAAAAAGATCTTCCGCTTCCGACAGAAGATCAAGCCCACTCTGGTCCCCGCGTATATGAACGGGAAGCTCAAGAAACTCCACACGATTCTTATCAAATGGAACGAATCTCTCGAACAACGAGCGAGCAGTACCGAAATCAAATTCATCGTCAATCATCACGAATTCTTCGGCAATCCTGACATAGTCACCCCAGTGCAAAAGAGCACTCTTGCTTCGGCCCACCTTGTCGAGCAAAGCAAAAATCAACTCACGCTGCCGCTCAATCCGCCCGAGGTCGCCAGTCCCGTCGTATCGCCACTTCCCATCCTCGTCTTTCATTTGAAACTTGCGGGAACGCACCCAGGACAATGCCCCACGGCCATCAAGATCATGGCAATACATGCCGTCTTCCCGCGCTCGCGCGTCCTCTTTGCGAAGGTCGAGATCAGAGCCTTTGTCCCGCACATCGGAATACTCGGTACATATCTCGACTTCCCCGAGAGCATCCACCGCCCCACGGAAAGTCTCAAAATTGAACTCCACATAGTGGTTTACCGCAATACCCGTAAGATTCACGACCGTTTCCACCACACGCCCCGGACCTTTGTTGTAGGCGGCGTTAATCTTGGCCTTTCCAATTCCGGGAATGGGAACTATCAGATCACGCGGCAACGGCAATACATAGGATTTCTCTTTCCGATGAGGATTCACATGTACAAGCATTAGAACATCGGAGCGTTTTCCGCGGATTTGAGCGTTTCCCTTCCCGTCATATTCCTTTCTCACCTCAGCAGAGAGATCCTCACGAGAATCAGAACCGAGTATCAAAAACGTGATGGGCGCGTCTGCAGTTTTGTCCGTCAGTACTTTCTGCCCTTGAGACCCTTCAAGCACAACCCGTTCAATCTTGTTCCATACCGAATTGGCGTACCAGTACGCGCCTCCGGCAACCCCAACACCAAGCAAAAGAAAAAGCAACACACCAAAAAAGACAAAACGTGGAAAACGGCGAGTCCGATAGGCCGTGCGCCGTAGCGGCGGAATAAGAAAAGAAGTGCCACCGGCTCCCACCCCACTTGCAGCAGACAACACAGGAGAAACCCTGCCAAAAGCCCCACTGAGAAACTCGCCAGGAACTCCACCCCCAGGAACTCCACCCGAAGAGACAGCAGAAGAGACGCCAGGAAGCGGGCCGGCTTTCTCTCGTTCATCCTTTCGTTGATCCTGTTGGAAGCCCGCGATTCTTCTTCGCCTCACCTCTTCCCCGGTTCTTCTCCCTTCTTTTGCTTTCTGGCCATCCGAAGCTGCACGCGCGAGAGGTTCATCTGCAATAACTCGCGACACTGATTCTGTGGCATGAGAAGAAAGAAAAAGCAGCGGCAACGGCTCCGACCCCGACC
>DEIU01000012.1:6266-11646 GCA_002352645.1 Acidimicrobiia bacterium UBA2766
GGGACCGGCGGCGGCAACGGCAACAACCCCGACCGCTGAACCGACCGCGGCTCCGACAAGGATCCTGGCGGCGGCGGTAGCAGCTCTTGTGCTTCTTCTTTCGGCAACAAGATGTCCTGCACTTCCCCGGTCTCCTGCAGGGAGGAGATCAAGGACGGGGCCGGTTCCTCTTTTGGATGGGAAATCGCAGGGAAGGAAGGAGAATCACCAATGGTCCAGGGACCAGAGATCAAGGCGTCGCCTTCGCCCCAGGCGTCTTCCGCAAAAGACAGCACAAGCGGATCATCCAGAAATGGCTTTCCCGGCTCCGATTCCGATTCCGAGAGAGGAGGAGCACTCTCCGACTCAGACGCGCGTGTGCCTTCCGATGCCCGGCTGACAGACCGAAAACGCTGAGAATGCTTTCCTATATAGTCATCCATCGAAAAATCAAGTCAACACCCTAGCACCATACAGGTACTAGAAAATTCTCAGAGCACACGAAACGCTGCTCCTGTCATATGTCCCCGGTATTTTCTCTGGGGAAACTGTCTTTTTAGCAGGTCTCCTGATACAAGAAACACAGGTCCTGCTCGCTTCACCACTTACGTACTTAGCCGCTCTTGCGCGCATATTTCCCATGAAAAGCTTGAAAAAACAGACAGATCAACACAAATCGCCATGATTGCTCCGCAAGAAAGCAAGAGATTCCTCAGGCATACACTCCAGCTTGCCAAGTACGCTACAGGAAACCGGCGAGCAGGACCTGACCAAAATTTGCGTCTTCTGAGTCGCTTCCTGGAAAAGGGGCAAAAACAGAGAAATGACAACCTACACTCACACTCATACCCCAATCGAATGCGCTGGATGGCACACCTATTTCGTAGACCTTTCGAACGAAACCCTGATTGTCAATCCGGGGCCAGACCCCGATGCAGTAATCGCACAGGCGGAGTCTATCAATGGACCTCTCCGCATACTCCAAACACACGTGTCGGTTACCCACCTTACTTCCACAGAAATCGTTGGTAACCGTCTTTCTCTCCCAATCTTGGCAGCAAAAAACGCCGGTCTCATCTTCGACCATGAAACCCCCCCTGCCGGCGAAAAATTCTGGCAAGGAGAACTCACCGGCCACCTCCTCCTCCGTACCTCTACTGCGATTTATTGCGGGCAGCTCTTGCCTTGCTCCGGCCCCCCGGCCACACCGCATCTTCTCCCTGACACAGACAGTCTGCAGGAAACAGTCGAGCTCATCGGTCGCGTGATGTCAATGCCACCCGACACTCGCATCTATAGTGCTGATACTCCTCCTGCCACGGTTGCCGAATGGCAAGAGAAAAACAACTTCTTGGCCTTGGACACCAAAGAACTCTTGCAGCACGCCCGCGCAGAATCTCCACCTCGTCCCCTGAACGCCGACGCGATGGTGGCCGCGAACACTGGTGCCGCAGACACGGGCTGGGCGGTTCCCTTTGGAGAGGAGCCCACGCCTCAAACTCCCTCTGAAGTGCTTGCGCGTCGTGTCGACACGCCATGGTCTCCTCTTATCCTCGATATTCGAGAAATAGCAGAGACAGCCGAGGGTATTATTCCGGGTGCTGTGTGTATACCCCAAAGCCAGCTCGCCACCAGCTTGGCGCGTATTCTCGGCGACAAAGAGATCATTGTGGTTTCCGAGACTGGAAAACGCGCAACACCTGCTGCTCGCTTCTTGCAGCGCATCGGCTTTCAGGGCGTGAGCGTTCTCACAGGAGGAATGGCGACATGGCGGGCAGAGGATCACACCCTGATTTGAGCTTCCGCCTACTGTCGTGCTTGCGATCTTACGAGCCGTCCAGAAACGCGACGAGCCGTCCGGGCACTGTCCGGCGTGCCAGTGCCGCACTTCAGTAAGTGAGAGAAAGAAAGAAGAGAAAAGCCCTCTTTTTTCGTCCTTTTCTTCGTCTTTGCTGTGCTTCGGGGGGAAAACCCAGCGGAAGCAGGGCAAAAACTCGTGCAGGCACAACCGTGCAAAAGCAAGCACGCAGACATTCTGATTAAGAAAAGCGCTCAAGCAGGCTTGCCGCCGCCCAAACACGTGTCCAAGAAATCAAGCATACGGACATAGGCGTCTTGCAAACTCGACTCGTCGTACACAGGGTTCTGCTCGTCAAGAAAACCCTGCTTCGCATTTTTGTAGGTAAAAAGCGAGGCACGCATGCCCAGCTTGTCTTTGTATTCTTGGATCTCTTCGTCCGAGGAAACCTCGCCATCACCGGCCATGATCGACAGAACCGGCACGGTCGAGTCGTTTACATGCTCGAGCACGGTCGGGACACGGGCTTCGCCGTTGCCTCGCGTCACCGCTCCCAAGCTGGGGTGCACGGTGGTAATCGCCCGGATCTCAAGTGGGAACTCGGCAGCGAGCGCATGGGCCCAGCGCGCACCTTCGCCAAACCCGAGGATCGCCATACGAGACGCGTCCACACTGGTGGGAAAGCTCTGCATGTAAAGCAATGTGTCTTCCAGGTCAGCGCGCATGCGCCCATCTGGAACCAGATCTGCAACCCTGTGGGATTCGGCTTCCGTAAGAACAAACGGCAGATCTTTTATCCGATAAAAAAGATTGGGGACGAAAGTCGCGTATCCCATACGAGAGAACACGCGAGCAAGCTCTTTAATATGAGGAGTGACCCCGGTAAAGTCATGACATACCAAAAGAGCGGGAAAACGCCCCGCATGATCGGGACGGGTCACCCAGGCATCAAACTCATCAGCCCGTCCAACTACGGAGCATGTTTGGTACATGACTTCGTAACGGCCTTCGCCTTTTTGCAGCGACATCTGTTCAGCGCCTCAGTTCTTTTGCCGCATCGTTCTGGATTTTTCGGGCCTCCCGTTCGCAACGCACAACATCGGTGCAGCCGCAAATGACCGGGTAGGGCACGAAACATTCACTTGAGCAGATGGGACAGCATAAATCTAGATTACGCCCAGTCTACAGCAGACCATACGCACAAACAGAGAAGGAGACAACAGCTCCCTTTGTTCCGGCCAATCCACAACAAAAAAAACATAGGAAAAATACAGAGAAAGTGCCATAAAAAAACAGGAAAGGGACTGCAAAAAGCCTGGCCATACGGGTTTCTCGTGCACGCTATCATGCACTTACGCGAAAATCCAGGTATGACAACCTCAGGCAATTCTCACACATCAACAAGTGTCCCCATCACATCCACCGGCACATCCCCAGACGCGCCTTCCCCTTCAGCCTTTGATGTCCTTGGTCAACAAATTTACTTGCACGATCGTCTCGTGCCGATCAGAGACGCCAAGATCTCTGTTCTCGACCGTGGACTTCTGCGGGGCGAAGGAGTTTTCGAGACCCTTCGCACATACAACCGGATTCCCTTCGCGATCACCCGCCATCTTGACCGCATGGAAATGAGCGCAAAAGCAAGCGGGATTTCGTTGCCGCCACGAGCACACATCAGCGAAGGCATTCGCGTGATCTGTGAAACAGCCGAATTTCCCGAGACCCGCGTGCATGTGACAGTGACTGCCGGCCCTGGTGGTCCTGCCCCAGACCCTATTGGTAATCCTGCACCGACTTTCATTGTGATCGCAGGATCTCTCTCGCCCGCCCTGCCGGAAGCTGCCGGTAGGACCGGAGAAAAACGTGGACTACGCGCGGTAACGCTCCCCTGGGTACGCCACGAAAACGCCGCCCTCACCGGAGTAAAACCCACTTCTTATCTCGACCATTTGATTGGCCACAAATGGGCACAGCAGCAAGAAGCAGACGAAGGCATCTGGACAAACAGCGCGAAAGACATCACTGAAGCCACGGGTTCCAACTTGTTTATCGTGCACAACGGCACAATCTTCACGCCCCCCATCGAAGCAGGGCTTCTTCCTGGCGTCACCCGCAATTTGATCCTGGAACGCTGCATAGCGCGCGGCATTCCCACATTGGAGCGTCGTCTCCGCTTGTCGGACGTGTTCGAGGCAACAGAATGCTTTCTCACTTCTTCCACAAAAGAAGCAACACCGGTCATGGAACTCAACAGGCAAAAGATTGGCGACGGAACCCACCCGGTCACCGACGCCATCCTGGAGGACTGGCGCTCTTGGGCTCCCGCCCATCTCGACCCCTGAAAAAGACCCTGGCATGAACCTCCTGCCAAAGAAAAAGCCCCAGGACACGGCCCAACACACACGACAAGGCAGGGCAAACGACACACACAGGAGAGACAGACACTCGCGACACGACAGTCCTCTTTTGTCTGCCCTTCACACAGTCGAACCACAACACATAACCGGCTTATGACGCCGGCTTATGACACTGTCGGTCGCAGATAGCCCACTTCCCCAAAACGAACAGAACGCTCATTGCCACTGTCAAGACGCACTCGCAGGGCTCCGTCCGAATCCACGCCGACAGCGGTTCCCACGATCCCCTTCTCATCTACAGACGCAGTATGAAGCGCAATACGCACACGCTGGCCAATCGTCTCGCACTTCCCAGCAAAACGCTCAATCAAAGAGACAACCTGCCCCGCTTCCAACGCAGACAACTCTTCGTCGTAGGCTGCGAGAAAAGCCGGAAGCAGTGCGTCGCGGTCGGCCTTGCCCTGCACAGCTTCAAGAGAGGTTGCAGTGTCTGCCAGCGTGCCAGGAAGCGCAACCCTTTTCAGGTTGACTCCAGCCCCAACAATCAGCGCGCCGGCAGCCTGCGGGCCGGTGCGCGCCTCCACCAAAATACCCCCGAGTTTGCGCCCCTGTACACGCAAGTCGTTTGGCCACTTCAGCTCGATCGCTACCCCCGACACAAGCTGCACTGCCTCACTCATTGCAACCCCTGCGGCGAGCGCAAGCAAAGGACACCGTTCCGCAGGCAGGGCTGGGCGCACAAGCAAAGAAACGAGCAGTGCGGAGCCAGGCGGGGCTGTCCAGCTCCGTCCAAGCCTCCCGCGCCCTGCGGTCTGCACCTCAGCCACGGCAACGATTCCGTCTTGTGCGCCGGCATCCGCCAACCGGTTCAAATAAGAATTTGTGGAGTCGATTTCGCGAAACAACCGAATATCATGGAACCTCCCAGTACGCGCGTCGGCGAGCGACCCCCAGGTCGGTTCTCCTGCTTCTGCTGCCGCTTCCTCTGGGAATCGGCGGGATCCGTCAGACCTCTGTTCTTGTTCTTTTGACTGCGACACGCGGTTCTTCTCCCTTGTGACCCGGCATTACCTCAGCAGAACAAGCCGGCCAGAGCAAGTAAACCAGAGCGAGTAACTGCTCTTCTCTGCCTCTGCCTCTGCCTCTGCCTCTGCATTCTCCCGTCAGGCCTCTCTCCACGACCTACTCAGGACGCTCTACTCTCCCAGACCAGCCCAGCCCCCCCAGACCAGCCCAGCCCCCCCAG
>DEIU01000040.1 GCA_002352645.1 Acidimicrobiia bacterium UBA2766
CAAAAGGTATTCACGCGAGAGCACGCGGTGAACTTTGTTTCAGAGCTTGTTATTGATGAGACCATGAAATCTTGTTGCGTCTTTTGTGCTGATTGCTGTCTTCGGTCGGATCGGTGCGTCGCGAAAACTCGCGACAACGCAGGATTTCTCACTTGATCTTCACTCGAAAGGAAAACCTTATGGCTACAGAGACCTTTCATTCTCATGAACTCTTCTCTTGGGTTGATCTCAAGACGACAGATGTGGCTGGGGCAGGGGACTTTTATTCGAGTCTCTTTGCTTGGAAAAAAGTCTCAATGGAGGCAGTCCCGCCTGCGGCCGTTTGTGACATGTTTCTTTTGCATGACGTGCCTGTTGCTGCTCTCTTTGCCCAAAAATTTACCCAAAAATTTGCCCAAAAAAATGAGGGCATGCCCCCTGTATGGGACGCTTGTGTTTCTGTTTCCTCTGCTGCTGAGGCAGCGCAACGTGCAGAGGCCGCGGGGGGTGCAGTGCTGTGTGCACCTTATGATGTTGGGAACGGTGACCAGGCTGCCGTGATTGCTGACCCTGCAGGAGCGGCCATCAACGTGTTGTGTGGCGGTGAAGGGGGCAACGATGTTGTGATGCGACAGGATGAGGTTGGAGCTCCCTGCTGGTATGAGTTGTCGACGAACAACCGAGATGCTGCTGCAGATTTTTACCAAGCGGTTTTTGGTTGGAATATGGTGTCTTTTGGTGACGGGGCAGAGGCCGGCCAAGATCCGTCCATGGGGTTTTCACTTGACGGAGAAGGGATCCTTGCAGGTGTGAAAAATCTGGAGAATGAAATAGCGGAATTTCCTCCACACTGGTCTGTGTACTTTGGGGTTTTGGATTGTGATGAAGTGGTAGCAGCTGCTGTCAAGCTGGGAGGAAAAGTTCTTATCAGTCCTACTCCTTATTCCCCCTCTGCGCGCTATGCTAGACTTTTCGACCCACAAGGGGGAATGTTCTGCATCGCAGAGGTCTGCACCGCAGAGGTTGGAGCAGAGGCTGCAACTGAGTGACACACACCTTGCGTGTGATGCTGCTTGCTCGATCCTGATATTTTCTACGACCTTTCGCCAAAGAGGAGCAGGCTTTTGGATTTTTTGCTGGAAGCCCTTGTTTGTCTCTCGCTTTTTTCGGGAGTCTCTTCGTCAGGTCGACAGCCTTCGCTGATCCCTGATTGTGTTTTCATCCTGGGGAGCAAGAGCAGGACAAGTAAGAGCATGAAACTCCTGAAAAATCTCTTTTCCTGTGGTTTGTGAAAGATTTCGTCGGGAGCAGGCACTCGTGGCAGGGCAGCAGCGAGTGCCTGCTCCCGACGATTTTTTACGTCTTTTCTGAAAATATTTCTGTTGCGCGGCCTTGGGGTATGTTCGAGGAAGACCTCCGTGTGCGCTTTGCGACACCGAGACGCCTATAGGCTTCTACTTTGGGTGTACAGGAAGTGTAAAGGGCTACTGCAAAGAGTCCGTCAGTGGGCGTGAAATCGGCTTAGGGCGGCAAGCTCGTACTTCTTGCTTCTTATCTCGGAGAGGCCGGTATCCTGTAACCGGATTGTGCGGTCGATGTCTGTGCTGCCAGGGATGTAGATCCCGGCAATTGTCGGGAAAAGCGATCTCGCGTATTCCCCCCTGTTGCCTTGCGAAAGTGCGCATGAGTCTTCCAAACTGCCCATTCCACAGCCTGACTGTCTTGTTGTTTCCCGCCGGGGGGCCATCGAGAGGTTTTCTTCTCTCTTGATTGGTTGCCGCTACTGATGCGGTGTATGCGCTTCGTGGGAGAAGCACCGCAGTAATCGTGCAATCCCGAAACCGAACTGTGTTGTCACTGTGTCGTCCCGGTTGCCGGAGTTGCCAGAAAGCAGCAAAACAAGTTCCCGACTCTGGCAAAAGCGACTGCAGTCACAGATCAAGTGTGACCCGGCAAAGGATTGTCGCTGCGCGGGTATGTTTCGCGGGAGCGTGTCGAGTGTGGCAACTGTTTTCAGGCAGCAGTCGCGGTTTTCTGGGAGACCATTTCTGCGGCTTCTTTATAGGTAAGCCATTCGCCCGCTTCGAAGTCGTAAAGCTTGCAGGCTTTCGCGTTTTTCACGAAGTCGCGCAAGCGCAGGGGCCGTTCTTCGATCACGCCGGGGAAGTGCTCGATAATGCTTTCGCTCGCCTCGTTCAATTTGTACATTGGAATCCGCATGTCGACATGGTGAGGTACATGTACGAAGATCCAGTGTACGAAGAAGTTGAGCCAGGCAGGGGCGTGGAGGATGGTGGTTCCTTCCATCTGTCCCTGGTACTTGGTCCATTCTTTGCGTTTGCGCCATTGGATGGTTTCGGAGATGTGATGCACGTGTACTACCCAACCAATGACATAACAGAAGAGCACGAAGGGGATCACGAGAAGTTTGCACCAAAGCCAGAATGCTCCGAGAAGAGAACCGTACTGAGACCATCCGAGCGTAAAAAGCGTGGCGGTGGCAACAAGGGCAAAGCCCCGAACAATCCAAGAGTCACGCTGTATGCGACGGACCCATTTTTTTGGCGGGGTGAAGAACACCATTTTTCGCCACCAGATTTCCCGCAAGTAGTAGATCCCAGTGCCGGCAGACGACCATTCGATCTTGTGCATGCGTTTCGCTGCCGGTGAGAGGGCCTCAAATTCTGTAGGAGTGAGTGGATGCCAGACGAAGTCCATTCCTTGGCGTACCGTGTGCGCATGATGTATGCGGTTGTGTCCGAGAACCCATGCTTCAAAGATATGTAGAGAGGGGAGCATCGCGAGACGACCGATCACCCCATTGAGCCGTTTGCTTTTGAACAAGGCTGCGTGGGCGGCATCATGACCCACGATAAAGAGGGCACTGACTGCGAATCCCGACAAAACCCAGAGTGGGATGAGCAGCAGAATATGGTCGGTGGACGCAAGGCCAAAAAGGATAAGACCATAGACCAGAAGATCGCGAGCGAAGTATCCCAGTCCTTTCCAGACGGGATTGTCATAGCACGATTCGGGGATGATCTCGATTACAGGGAGCAGGGTCCCAGAAGTTTTTTCGGAATCTTGCCAGCCGGGTTGGCGCTTGGCTTGCGTGTGCAATTTCAGAACCTCATGAACATAAGAGAAGTATGCGGCGGGAAAGCTTGGGGTTGGAGCGTGAGGGGAGAAGAGAAGTTTTCGCGTAGAACAGAGGGAGATAAACGAGACGGCTGCGCGCGGGGCTGCCGCTGTGATTTCACCTCATTTCATATGTATTCGAGTACTGACCAGCGTTTGCTGGTGACAGTTACAGGTAAAAAAAGGGAGAGGGTGCCACGTATTTTAATACTAACCATTAGACACGCGCATTACGGGCAGGGTTACTGAAGAAGACACTGGAAAATGTATTCTCAAAACCCTTTTTTCAAGGTAGCGCGAACCGCTCTTATGGACCTATTCTGCTCTTGCCCCTCAGGCCTGCGAGCAGCACTCTTCTTTCTCAGACTGCCCGCAGCATGACTGAAGTTCAGACGGTGCTTTCAGCTCTGCGCTTTATCCCCACAAGTTGTTCACGTTGCACGGCAAAGTGGGCAGGTCGGAAGAGGAAACGATAGACGGGGGTGAAAAAACTAGGAGGCGCGTAATCTATCCGGTTACGAACCAGCATGCGAGTCGTGTTTTCGTCTATCTCGTCGAGTACGAAAGCCCATGATGTGCGGAAGAACATTTCGAGCTCTTCTTCCCGTGGGGCTGTCGGATTCACCGGTCGGCGTTCGTCGAAGTCGACCAGCATGTCGAGCACGAGTGCTTTGTTTTCGTCAGTAAAGGCGACGAAAAACCCTTCTTTCTCTTCTGCAGTCGCAGAGAGAATGTCGCCTACGGCGAGATGCTGCAGATCTGACAGGATATGATTGGCGCTTTTTTCACCCTTATTGGTAAAGCGATCGTAGCTGTACCATCCGGCACGTTTTCCACCCATTTGTACAAGCCATGGCCATATTTTGGCAGCAGGCGCTGCAATAGTCACTGCATATGTGACTGTTTCTTTTGGGTCGGCCACAAGTTCGTCCCCTGGCAGGGGTCTGCGTGTCTCGTCATCAGTCGCGCTGGAACGTTGTGCCCAGGGACGCAAGACAAAGAAATAGCCTGCAATACCGAGACCTGCGGTAAGTCCTGTGAAGCGGAAAAGACGGCGAAAGAACACCATGTCCCTCTTTCTAAGAATGGGTTATAGAGTATCCGGTCTTCTTCTCCGGTTCTATACGGGGCCGAATAGTTTTTTCTGTTTAGTGTGATTTCTTTTGGAAGAGTGGGTGGGAGCTGT
>DEIU01000011.1:0-35065 GCA_002352645.1 Acidimicrobiia bacterium UBA2766
CGTTGCCGCCGTTCAGTCTGTCGTCATGCTTTCCCCCAAAGAGCTGGTCTTTTCCATTCTGGCCGTAGAGAGAGTCATTGCCGTCGCCGCCGCAAATCACATCATTGCCACCAAGGCCATAAATAGTCTCGTTCCCGTTGAGGCCGTGAATGACATCATTCCCTGGTGTGCCATGGAGAACGTCGCCCCCTGCTGTGCCCGCAAGGGTGACCGTGAGGCCATGGCAAGTAAAATTAGGGGCTGCTGTTGCCTCTGGGATGTTTGTTGCCAGAGTCCCTGTGAGGAAGATTGCTGCTGTTGTCCAGCCGAAGAAGCCGGGCAACTCCGTCTGGAGAAAGCGATGCCACTCCTTACGATCATCCGTATCACGAGAGACGCGACGACAAATATTCCGCTTCCATTTCGATTGCGCGCGTGTTCTGACGCAAATACGAGAGACGGACCAGGCGATCGAGCGCGGAAAGGCCGGCTCCTGAACTTATCTAGAACCACTGTCATACCACACAAGTTGTGTGTGACCTTGTGCAATTTACAACCCTGCGACCCTCGAAAAAACTGCGCGACCTTGCACGACGGATTGCTGGGAACCTCCGATCGAGTGAAACAAAAAATACCTGGTGTTTGGCAGCTTGCACGTATTTTGAACTGGTATTTTCTTGTTTGTTGCAAACGGGCGTGTGGTGCGCAGCGCGGTGCAGGGGGCAGGCTGGGAGTGTGCGTGTGTTTTAGTTGAGGGTGCGGGTTTCCCAATGTTCAGCTTTGCGCACGGAAACTGCGCCTTGTTTGTAGGCGGGTTGGAAGGAGTACGGGTCGAAGGCGGGGTCGGTGAGCCGGTTGGTTTCGTGGTAGTGCATGGGGATGAAGATCTGTTTGGGCTGCACGCTTGTTGTGACGAAGGCTCGGGCGTGCAGCGATCCGCGGGCTGACGAGATGATGATCCATTCGTTTGGTTCGATGTCCAGCTCTGTTGCATCGGTGGGAGAGATTTCTGCGTAGATGCTGGTGGGTGCGAGTTTGTTGAGCAGTGTTGATTTTTTTGTGCGTGTTTGAGTGTGCCATTGACTCGAGGATCCCCGGCCGGTGAGGAGGGTAAAGGGGTGGCTGTCCGTGGTTGGCTCGGGCAGGGGTGTGGGATCTTGAAAGAGCAGGCGGGCTTTCCCGTCCGAGTGGGGGAATTTGCCGTCGGCGAAGAGTCGGCGTTCGTTTTCTGCGGGGGTGGGTGTTGCTGTTCCGCTGGGGAATGGCCATTGGATTCCGCCGGTGTCATCGAGCATGCGGTAGTCCTTGATGCCGGTAATGTCACAGGGTTGTCCGGCGGAGAGTTCTTTTAGAATATGAAAGATCTCTTCGGGGCTTGACCATTTTTCCAACATGTCGCAACAGCCCCAACGGTCAGCGATGAGTTTGAAGATGTAGAAGTCTGCGAGGGCCTGTCCCGGGGCATGCGCGACGCGTTTAATGACTCCGATGCGGCGTTCCGCGTTGATGAAGGTTCCTTCTTTTTCTCCCCAGCCTGCGGCAGGCAGCACAAGGTGGGCTTGTTGTGCCGTCTCTGTTGTGGTGTACATGTCTTGCACGACGAGGAATTCGAGCTGGTCGAACAGGCTGCGGCATTCTTTTTGGTTGACCCAGGAGTGTGCAGCGTTTGTGGCGACAACCCAGAGTCCTTTGATTTTGCCGCGGTTGATGCCTTCGATGATGCGATGGTAGGGGAGACTGTCCCGGTCGGGAATGCGCTCGGGGGCAATATCGAGTATTGCCGCGACTTCAGCCCGGTGGGCTGGGTCTGTGAAAGAGCGGCCTCCAAAAAGATTCGTGGTGTTGCTGAAAAGCCGGGAACCCATTGCGTTGCACTGGCCGGTAATCGAGTTCGGTCCAGTGCCGGGGCGTCCGATGTTGCCGGTAATGAGGGCGAGATTGATGATGGCCTGGGCGGTGCGTACGCCCTGATGACTTTGGTTCACGCCCATTGTCCACCAAAAAGACACACGTTCGCCGTCTCTGATGGTTGTGGCAAATTTTTTCAGGGCACTTTCCGAAATGCCTGTGTCGTTTTGTACGCGTTCTGGGGGGAAGGCGGCCGCGTGCGCGGCGAATTCTGCGAATCCTGTGGTATGGGCCTTGATGAATTTCTCATCAGTCCAGCCGTTTTTGATCAGGATATTTGCGACCCCGTACAACAAGGACATGTCAGATTTTGGTTGGACAGGGTAGTGCTGCGTTGCTGCTTCTGCTGTTTCCGTGGCGCGCGGGTCGATCACGAGGATTTCGGGGTTGTGGGGGTTTCGACATATTCGTTCCCACATAATGGGGTGTGCGATACATAGGTTTGATCCGACAAGAATGATGACGTCTGATTCTTCCAAGTCGGCATAGGTGTAGGGCGGGGCGTCAAAACCAAAGGCCTGCTTGTAGGCGACAACGGCTGTTGCCATGCACTGACGCGTGTTGCCATCGCCGTGTACAACCCCCATGCCGAACTTTGCAAGCGCCCCAAGCAGAGCCATTTCTTCGGTGGGGAGTTGTCCTGTGCCAAGCCAGGCGATCGAGTCGGGGCCGTGCTTTTCCTGGATGTTTTGCAGACGGGAGACGAACACATCGAGTGCTGTGTTCCAGTCGGTGGGGACAAGGTTGCCCTGTTTGTTACGCAAGAGAGGGGTTGTCGCGCGGTCAGGTGACGACAAAGGGGTGAGGGCTTCCCAGCCTTTTGGGCAGGCCATGCCGATGTTGACGGGGTAATGGCGCGAAGGCGAGATATTTACCGCTTTGCCATCACGTAAGTGTACGTCAAGCGAACAGCCCGTGGCACAGAATCCGCAGATCATCGAGGTCGTTGCCGTGGGAGACTTTTCTGCCGGAACTTGTCCTAGTCCGAAATCACCAGGGGAGCGCAGCAGTTCTTGCGTGCGTGGCCCGGTCCAGCGTCGCAACAATGTGTTACAGGGAAGCGCTTGTGTGGTTTTTTCGGTACTTGCGGGAGGAGTCGTCTGCGTGCTGGTCGCAAAGCGGGAAGCAGTACTCGTTTGCGGGAGAGTTTTCGTCTTGGTTTCCGAGTTTCCGGGGTACGAACCCAGAGCAGAATCACCGGTGTTTTTGCTTATTTTTCGTGGCATTAGGGGAGTCCTCCTGGCATGCGTGGAGCAGATGAGGCGAGAAAGAACTGCACGCGTTCTATGAGCTCTCCTCCAAGGACGGCAAGGATGATGATGACGGAGAGGCCAACAGCAGTCTCGTTTTCCGGGGCTTCTCCGCTGCTCACAGTGAGCAGCAGCAAGGGAAACACGACGCCGCCAATCCCGCCCAGACCAAAACGGATGATGCTCCATCTTCGCATGTCGCGCGAGAGGAGAATCGCGGTACGTCGAAGTTCGGAAATATCTTGATCTCTATGGTGAAGGAAGATCGAGGCTTCGAGGACCAGCTTTCCTGCCATGACGAGGGGGAGAATGCCTGCCAGAGGGCGGGCAATATCTTGTGTTGTCTCGCTCAGGGACACATCGTTGAGCGCTGCAGCGAGCAGAAGAGACGAGGCCAGAATGGTGGAAATGCCACAGGCGAGCGTCGTAAGGAGGAACTTCGACCCAGTGATTGAGAATTTCCACCATTTTCGGCGTGTCACTATGTAAATCATGGCCGAGGCATACACCCCGACCATCCCGACAAAAGCGGTGAGCGGCCCGAGTGGTGTGGCTGCCCTTTCCGCGATGTCGAAACCTTCCGCCTCGAACCAGCGCGCCGCGGCAAAGGCGGCTGCAAGTGCGGCGAAGCCACCAAAGATGAGAATTTCCCGGCTGATCCATGAATGCCGGAGACCAAGCACGGCTCTGTACGCGTGGAGGGGACGTCCAAGGTGGAGTGTGCTCGCGCCAAGAGCAACGACTCCGAGCGCGAAGGACACAAGTGCGTTTGCGCGTCCCAACGATGGGTCGGGTTTTTCTGTAAAGAGGAGGAGCATCTGATCAATAAGCACCGCGCCCACCGCGAGTTGGGTGAGGACAAGCATGATGGCAAGAGGGGCATGATTCTGTGCGGGGCGCAGTGAGAAATGATCGGCGGGAAGCAGGTCGGGGCTTTTTTTACCTTCCCGTTTGTTCTGGAGAAAAATAGTGGTTGGTTTCGTGATTCGGGAGTCAGGAGTTGTGTGGATGGCGAGAGGGAGCAGAGGTTCTTCTCCTGTGACCTCTGTTTTTTTCACGATCTGAATGGAGATCGCCTCATTCGGGCATGCCTGTACGCAGGCAGGGGCCTCTGCGGCAGCGAGACGATCTTTGCACATGTCGCACTTGCGGACAATCCCAAGTCGTTTGTTGTACTGTGGCACTTCATAGGGGCAGGTGAGCGTGCAATAGTGGCAGCCAATGCACTGGTCGTCGAGATGAAAGACGATGCCTGTGGTCTCGTCTTTGTGGTACGCCTTTACGGGGCAACCTTGCATGCAGGCTGGGTCGATACAGTGGTGACAGGCAGTGGTCACCGTCTGTTGTATCGGGGTGAGAACGGAACCTCCATGTAATTTTCCGACAAAGCGCCAGGCTTCGTCTTCGTCGAGGCCGTTCATGCTGTGGCACGCGGTCACGCAGGCTTTGCAGCCTGTACAAGAATCCAAACTGACGCGGAACCCAAATTGTTCATCTTCCCCAGGAAGAGTGAAGGGAATCAGGCTGTCGAAGGAGTCCTCATGTGTGCCGTTGTGATGTGCGTTGTGATGCTGAGAGAAACGTTCAACAGCGGTAAGTGATTGTTGTTGGGAGAGAAACAGGTCAAGGGGGGTGAGAACCGGATCATGCGCCTCTTCAGGAGAGGAAATTTTCGCTGACGCTATTGCATTCGTCGCTGCCATAACAATTATTGTGACGCCGGGGAGTTTCACCGCAGGGTCTTGGCGGTTACGTGTTCTGCGCTTTCGGCGCACAACACGAGCTTTGTCCTGTGAGTTTGTCCGGCAGAAGGCAGCTTTTTCAGAGAAAGACACGGGGCCTCTTGGGGGAGAAGGCCCCGTGTCGGGTGGCGTGGCGCTGATGCGCCAGGTATGTCTGGGTTTCTGGGGGAAAAGCAGACTTTTGCGGAAACTTTCAGGAGTTGCTCTTTCTGAGCTGGTCCCTCTATGGATCCCAGATCCCGGATGCCGTCTTGTCTGCAGGTCCCCGGGTGAGAGACGAACTCACCGCGAGGTGTGGTCTCTCTGCCTGCCGTTCTGCGCACCGCGCGGAGGAGAGAGGAGAACCTGCTGCTGTAGGGGGAAGCTCAGGATAGCCAACCTGAGAGGCGCCACCAGCCTCCGGCACTTTGTACCAGTTGCATTCGTCGGGGGATTATTGTCGCGTGGCCGCTTTCTTCTGCGAAGAAGCAGGCCGCTGTGTTGTCTGTGATATCGCATTGGACATTTATTGCGAGTTCTGCGCGTGTTGTCGGGGAAAGCGCCTGTTTGCTGAAGATGGAGACGATTTCTTGGACATCTTCAATTCGTCCATTGTCGTCAAGTAGACCTTCGAATCGTTCTTGGTCGTTTGTCTCAAGCGAACTCAAAAGTTGAATGACGGCATATTCTGGTGTGGCGGTGGGTGTCTGATAGGACGAGAGAAAACTCGCTTCTGTGACTTGAATCTGGCTTTGTGGCATTGGGGCCGGCGGGACGACCGATTCTTCCAGGCTCTCTGTCGTCGGGGGAGTTTCTGGGGTTTCTGTAGGCGTTGGAGCCTCGGGTAGGTTTTCTGTTGGTGTCTCAGAGGCAGACGCTTCCGACATATCTTCTGGTTCTACCTCCAATGAGGACTCGACGATCGGAAGTTCTAGTATTTCTTCGTCTCCTTTGTCGTCATTGGTGGTGAGGTACAAGAGACTTGCTATCGCAATCGCCCCTAACCCTGTGATGCCAACGACGCTGAGAAGACGTTTTTGAGATGGCTCGCTGCCTGTATCTTGTTGAAAAGTCATATTGCTGAACAGCTCCGTGTGCGGCAAGCTGGCTTTGTCCACCCCTGCTTGACTTGCCCTTGTGCCGATCGTACCCGAAGGAAGTGTTGTCTCGTTGTCGGTATCTTCGGCGAGGCCTCTTCTCCCGGTTTTGACTGCTGTAGGAATGGGAGTAAAAGTGCCAGTATATTGATCTTTTTCAGGATTTACTGCTTGGTGATGCTCCATGAAGGTGGGTGTGATTTTTTGTGCTGACATGACAGGAATGGGGGCTTCGCTCTGCTTGCCGGTGTCGTCATCGAGCAGATTATCGGCGAAGCTGTCTTCTGGCTCTGGCAAAAAGAAAGAGATTGCGAAACCGATGACGGCGGCAGCAGTAATGGTGAGAAAGAAAACTTGTGTGCTGACAAACAGGTTGACAGTAAGGAAGGTGATCGCACCAACATTGCCGTACGCTCCGACAAGACCGGAAATCTGGCCACTTACACGCTTTTTCACAAGGGGCACGATGGCATAGACCGCGCCTTCTCCTGCCTGGTCGAAGAAAGAACAAAACATTGTAATGCCGACTGCGACAGGAACTGGCCAGGCCGACCCGAGCAGGGACATGCCCAGATACCCTATGATAATGCCAATGAAGAGACTCCGCAGGGTGTTGCGGCGTGACCCGAGTAAGTCGGAGAGAAGCCCACCTGTTGGTCGTGCGAACAGGTTCATGAAGGCAAAAGCGCTCGCTGTAGCGCCGGCAAGCGCGTCGCTGAGATCCCAGGTATCTTGAAAGAAAGTCGGAAGAATTGTGACGACAGCGAGTTCAGACCCGAAGGTACAGAAATAGGAGACGCAGAGGATCGCGACAGACTGAAATGGGTATTGGTCGCTTTGCGGATAGGCGTTATTGAGAGCAGGCCGGTTTACGCTGAACATCTGACGCAATTGGAAGAGCAGAAGCATGCCTATCAATACAAAGGCTGCATACATGCCTCCCGTGGAGAGGACGTCGTCTCGCCAAATGCGAAAAGCAATCACGGCCAGGATGAGATTGAGCGGGATAGTAAGAAGAGCGAGTCCGTAGACACTTTTGCGATTGGTGACTTCGAGGGCGCCCTGTCGTTTTGGTTTCCTGTAGGCACGTCCTGGGGGAGTGTCTTCTACTGATTGTCCATAGACAAGGCCGTAAATGGCGGCAATAACTCCGGTCATGCCGATAGCCCAACGCCAACCTTCATCTCCACCAACGATGTAAGACGCGACAGTGGGAAGGGTGAAGGCGGCAAAGGCTGACCCGAAGTTTCCCCAGCCTCCGTAGATTCCTTCGGCCATTCCCACCTCTTTCGGAGGGAACCACTCGGCAACCATGCGAATGCCCACGACGAAACCGGCACCGACAACGCCGAGAAGAAGACGGCTGATAATCAGCATGCTGTAGGACTGGGCAGTCGCAAAAAGAAGGCAAGGAATCAGCGAGTATATCAGGATGAACTGATAAATCTTACGAGGGCCGAAACGGTCAAGTGCCATGCCAATAAAGACACGAGCTGGGACAGTAAGTGCTACGTTACATAGCCCAATTGTTTTCTTTTGGCTGTCTGTGAGACCGAAGTCATCTTGAATAGTATTTGCGAATGGTGCGAAGTTAAACCACACAACAAAGGAAAGGAAGAAGGCGAACCATGTGAGATGGAGGATTCGGTATTTTCCTGTCCACTTCCATATGTTTCCGACTCGTCCCCCCGCGTCAGAAATGTGATCTTTCAGACCAGGAGTAGGAGATAGGATCGGTTTTTTCACCTCTTCATGCTTCATGTCCCCTAGCATGCCGGACTGGGGTTTCCTTTTATTATCAGGGATGTAAACGTTTTCGCACCGAGGAGACACTCGCGCGAAAAATGGAGATGCGCTAGATCACAAGTGTGGTGAGTTTTTTGAGAGGTGCCGGATAGAAGGAGAAAACAAAAGGGGAAAATGAGGAAATGAGTGTGGGCTTGAGTTGGTAGAACAAACAGGGGATCTGTTGCTTGTTGGGAGTTTGGGAGATTTTCTTGGCCGGTATCAGACGGATTGAGGGAAATATGCCTATTGTGTAGTCGCGGGTTGCGAGATTGTTTGCCGGGAGTCAGGTGGGGTGTTACTCTGCCGCGAGACGGTAGCCTCGTCTTAACGCGGTTTGAATACCGGCCCCAGCCGGGCCTAAACGTCGACGAAGTCGGGCGACGGTTACCTCTACACGGTGTTCATCGGTGTCTTCATCTCCCCACACCTGCTGCAAGATCACTCGCTTTGAGACGACAGCCCCGGGCCGTCTTGCCAGGATGGAGAAAACTGCCCGTTCCCGTTCCGATAGAGAAATGGTGTGTCCATTCATTGTGACCACTCCCCCCTGATGGTGGATACGGTGTCCTGCGAGAACGATTTCTGAGGCAGTCGCGGCAAAAGTTGTTGAAATAATCTGGATGAGCGCACCGAGGCGTGCCCGGTCGGGCATATAAGGAGTGACTTCTCCATAGTCGAGTAGGAAATCTGCGCAGATACGCCCGATGCAAAAGGGGCGGACATCTGAGGAGAAGGCTTCGAGGACTTCTTGGCGAAGCTGCTGTTTTTCCGCGAGGGCAAAGAAATGCTCAACGGCAGGGCGGCTTGTGAATGTGATTGCGTCAACCCGGCGGTCGCATACTGCGTTGATAAGCCGTTCTGCCGGGTGCAGATCGAGCGGGAAGACCCATTCGTAGGTTGGGATCTCGATCACCTCGTATCCTGCGTCCCGCAGTGGCTGCCAGAATGTGGTGCCGAGTTTTCCGTCAAGCTGTATCACGATGCGCTGCGGAGTATTGAGTGTGGCGAGCAGTCGGTCGCGGATTTCAGAGGACTTTTCAGATGGGGCAGCCCATAAGGTGTCGAGACCGAGCTCAATAGCGGCGCCGATTGCCTTTGGGCCACGAGCATAAACGGCGCTTTGTCGGAGTGCTTCTACGAGGTCGGTTTCTATGTCGTTACTTGCAGCAGCGGCAATCCAGGCGCGAAATCCGAACCGCGTAATTAATACGGTGATATTTGGCGGATTTTCGATCAACGATTTTGTGATCGTGAGGAGTTCGTCGTCGAGAGGGTGGAGCTCAGTACGCAAGGTTGGCCCGTGCATGACGGTAGCCCCGCGGCGCTGCAGCATTTGTGCTTGGGCATCTGCGTGGCGGTCGGCAGTGATGCCGATAGTGAAGCCGGCGAGCGGGGGAAGAGTCATAGTGTTCCAAGTCTCAATGCAGGATATTTCGGTTTGGTTTCCATCACATTTCGCTTTTTGAACTCTTTATTACCCTGCTGCTTTTATGTGGTTTCATAGGTACTGCTGATTCTCCGGCGTTTTTAGCTGTGCGAGTTCCTCGGGTGTATCGGCATCGAGAAAAGAAACCCCCTCGGGGTCGTAAGGTTGCCAGTCGTGGGGGAGTGCCCAACGAATTTCCAGTGTGTTGAGCAGAGCATGCAGGCTGCGTTTTCCTTTTTGTAGGAGAGTAAGAGCCTGTGTGTGTGTTGTCTTCCTGTGGTAAAGAGCCAGAAGAGGCTGGGCGCTTTCTACCGTCCGTGGGACAATAGCACTGAGTGTGGAGTGTTGGGTCGGGACAAGAGAAGAGAGATAGGAGAGAAGAGAGGGGCGCAACAGGGGATAGTCGCAGGCGAGACCGAAAGCCCATGTCGTATGCAGGTGTGTGAGGCCGCAGGTGAGAGCTGCAAGTGGTCCCGCGGGAGCCTCATCCTCTCTGACCTGTAGGACTCCTTCGGGAGCCCACGGGCCGACCACGACGATTTCTGTTGCCAAGGGACGCACGAGGTTGACGGTCCTTTCGAGTAATGAGTTCCCGGCAAAGCGTGCAGAGGCCTTGTCACTGCGAAAACGTCTGCTTTTTCCACCCGCGAGAATGACGGCCCCTATCGGTAGAGAGGTCATATCGTTTTTCTCATGATACTTGGGATTTTGTGCGATGTGATACGGACCGGGGTTGTCAGTTTGGCGCATTGCTGTAAAAGCCTGTCATCCTTAGAAGATGGGACCCAGTGAAAAGCCTATATTGCTCATCGTCAGTGAAGTGGAGTTGGGGCGCTCGCTTGCCGAAGATTTTCGATACCCGTTCCTTCACGATCGTTCTCATGTGGAGCCTCTAGTGGCTCAGGGATTTTCCTGTGTCACTGTGGTCGAAAACATTGAGCATCACGGTCATGAGGAACTGGCCTGTATTGTTATCGTACTTCCTGATCACCATGACCGTGGAACAGCGCACCAGCACATCTACGGTACCCCCGGTCTCGATCCACTCAAGCTCAATGCAGATGTGGGGACTTTTGCCTGGGTGACCAACGAAAAAGGCCAGGTACTTCTCGTACATCAGGCGTATGGTCGCAAGCTTTGGGGGCTTCCCGGAGGAGAACTGTATATTTTTGAGTCTCCCTCAGCTGCTGTGGAACGGGAAGTCAAAGAGGAAACGGGCTATGACGTGACTGCCCTCGACTTACTTGCGGTATACGGGCGACGTCAACACCTCGGTTTTTATTTTGGTTGCTCTTTGGTTGGTGGGAACCCTCGGGAGACGTGGGACTCCGAAATTGCAGGGATTGGCTGGTTTGATCCGGCGGATCTGCCTCAGCCGCGTAATCCGGCAATTGATCTTTTTCAGTCAGATATGGCTTCTGGGAAGACGCAGGCGCGTTTTTTCTGATCCGGGCAGAGCTTTTTTTGCCTCTCCAGGATTGGAGTCTGTAAAAGGTGGGGAAGCTGGGAGTTGGAGCGAGTGCGCGAACATTCCAATCTGCACAACTTCAGTTCCGTCTGTTTCGATGATTCGTACAGGATAAACAGGGATTTGTACGTTTTCGTCTTCCAGGCACATGCCGGTGCGCAGGTCGAAATTGTGTTTGTAAATAGGGGATGCCACCTTCAGGATTCCCTGCCGGTCTCCCATAATGCCTCGTGATAAGACGTAGGACTCGCTGAACGGGTCAAAATTGGAGATGGCGTAGAGGTCTGTTGAGGCTGTGGGGGACGCCGGCGAGCTCCGGAATATCGCAACCTGTTCGGTTTCGACCAGCGCGCATATTCCTCTTTCAAAAGGTACCGTGGCCAGGGGGCAGATGGTGACCCATGTGCGCTCGCTGTCTGCTGTTGTGTCGGACCCTGTGTCCGTGCCCGTAATGGAGGGTGTGCTCATGACTTCCTCGATGTCGGCTTGATGTCGGCACGTGCTCAGCTTTGGCTTTGCACTCCTGCGACTGCATTTGCCTTCTGCAGCTCGGTTTTCTCTTCATGAGAAGCTGGACGCTTCTGATTTCGTTCCCGTATAAAAACGACGTGGGGGTCAGGTTCCCCTGGCGCATTCACGAAATGAATGAAGCGGGCCATGCGCTGAGGGTCTTCGATTGTGGCTTTCCACTCGCAGGCATAGTTCTCGATATGGCGGGCCATGTCTGCTTCAAGCTCTGCGCAGATGCCGAGCGAGTCGTCAATCACGACTTCTCTCAGGTATTCCACGCCACCTTCGAGTTCGTTGAACCAGGAAGCAGTGCGTTGGAGCTTGTCCGCAGTGTGAATGTAGAACATCAAGTACCGATCTATGTACTTGATCAGGGTCTCTTTGTCGAGGTCTTCGGCAAAGAGCACGCCATGTTGAGGACGCATCCCGCCGTTCCCTGCGAGGTAGAGGTTCCAGCCTTTTTCGGTGGCAATAATGCCAAAGTCTTTTCCTTGCGCTTCTGCGCACTCTCGGGCACACCCTGAAACTGCAGATTTCAATTTATGGGGAGATCGCAGCCCGCGGTAGCGCAGTTCAAGCTCGATCGCGAGGCTTACGGAATCTCCCTGACCGTACCGGCACCAGGTGCTCCCAACGCAGGATTTCACAGTACGTAGGGCTTTCCCATAGGCGTGACCTGATTCAAGTCCCACATCAATCAGCCGTTCCCAGATCAGGGGAAGCTGCTCGACATGCGCACCGAAAAGGTCAATACGTTGCGCTCCCGTGATTTTGAGATAGAGGTCGAAGTCCTTCGCGACTTCTCCAATAGCGATCAGTTGTTCGGGTGTGAGCTCTCCGCCTGGGATACGGGGAACGACGGAGTATGTGCCGTTTTTTTGGATGTTTGCGAGAAAGTGGTCGTTGGTGTCCTGCAGGGTGGCTTGCTCTCCATCGAGGATGTAGCCGTTTGCGAGCGAGGCCAGCATGGAAGCCACCGTGGGCTTGCAAATCTCGCATCCTTTGCCGGTGCCGAAGCGAGAGATGATTTCGCTCCAGCTTGAGAGCTGTTCCATTCTCACGAGGCTAAAGAGCTCCTGGCGGGACTGGGAGAAATGCTCGCACAAGGCATGCGAGACTTCGATCCCTGCTTTCGTGAGCTCATCCTTGAGTATTTGATTGAGGAGCGTGACGCAACTCCCGCAACCTGTACCTGCCTTTGTGGCGTTTTTCAGATCGGTGATCTGATGATTTTTTTCCATTCTGATAGAGGAGCAGAGCGTGCTCTTGTCCACATTGTGACAGCTGCAGATGACGGCACTGCCGGGCAAACTTGCCACGGTAAGGCCCGTGCCGATTCCTCCCGAGTCGGGAAGAAGCAGGCGTTCGGGGTGGCTCACTACCGGAATATTGTTTACCATGTACTGGTGGAGAGTGTCGTATGGGGCAGCGTCGCCTACCAGAATGCCGCCCAAGACTTTTTTTCCGGTCTCGTCGAGCACAAGTTTACGGTACGTGCGGGCAATGGGGTCCTCGAACACGATGGACTGTGCACCTGGGATTTTTTCGTGCGCGTCGCCAAAGCTGGCGACATCGACGCCCATGAGTTTCAGTTTTGTCGACATATCTGCTCCGGTGAAGGAGCGTTGGGCATCGGGATGAGCAAGGCCGGCTTTTTCGGCAAGCTGTTCGACAACGGCCTCTGCCATACGGTAACCAGGCGCGACAAGGCCATAAATGCGCCCGTCGTAGAGCGCACATTCGCCAATGGCATAGACCTCGGACGCTGAGGTGTGCAGGGAATCATCGACAACAATGCCGCCGCGTTCACCAATTGAGAGACCGCAGCTGCGGGCAAGCTCGTCTCTGGGGCGAATGCCGGCAGAGAACACGATGATGTCGACTTCAAGTTCTTCGCCACTGGCGAAACGCATCGCCGCGATTCTTTTGTGTTCGGCGCAAGCATCTGGTCCGCCGTTATTTTCTGAGGGGACGGCAGCGACCGGCAAGCCGGATATGCTGGTGATTTCCTCGGTCGCAGTATCAGTATGAATGGTAACGCCGAGTTCTTCGATGCGGGAGCGCAGGGTCAGACCCCCGCTTTCGTCGACCTGCACAGGCATCAACCGGGGCGCGAACTCTACGACATGTGTGTCGAGCCCCAGGCTTTTCAGAGCTTTTGCCGCTTCGAGGCCGAGCAGGCCACCACCGATGACAGCGCCTTTGGTGATCTCGGGGTGGCCTGCCCAGTCTCGAATCGCCTTGAGGTCCTCAATAGTCCGATAAACGAAAGTGCCGGCTGCCTCTTTCCCCGGAATAGGAGGAACGAAAGGGTAAGAACCTGTCGCGAGGACGAGAGTGTCGTAGGAGATTTCGCGCCCTTGGGCTGAAGTCACTGTTTTGTTGTCAGTGTCGACGCCAATGACTGCGTCGCCGATATGGATGTCAAGCAAGTTACTTGTGTAGATGTCAGGGTCCGCAAGGGAGAGAGATTCTTCGGTGGCGTCTTCGAAGAAAGTACTTAAACCTACACGGTCGTACGCTACCCGTGGTTCTTCACAGAAAGTGGTGATATGCCAGGGGGAAAATTCGCAAGTTCGCCCGCGTTCTATGAGTTTTGTTATGAAGTGGTGGCCGACCATGCCATTGCCGATCACCACAATTCTTTTTGATGTGCCGTTTTGCTGTGCCGAGGAAATATTCATCGAGGAGTCACCCCTCACCTTTTCCCGTGTCATGATCCCAGTGTGACGCTGAGGAGTTTCCCGGCTGTTGCGCAGTAGGCAACGGCGAATGAATGTGAGGTCTCTTGTTCATTTCTCCGATGTGAGCAGATTCATGGGGCTTTTTCTGGAGAGAGAGGTGGTCGTCGTGATGTTGCTGGTCGGGATGCTGCGGGGATAAGTGGCCTGAAGGTTTGGGGAAGCGGTATGCGTACGCGATGCGATATTTGTTTGTGCAGGAAGAATTTTGGGTGTGGAAAGAACTGAGGACGCAGGCAGGTTTTTTCACTGGGATCTGGGGATAACTGCATCTGGAAGCGGCGGAAAAGAGAGGAGGAAGTCAGAGGGAATTGCAGTGAGGAAAGGGCGCTATTGGGAGACCGCCTGGTGGGTTTTTGAGGGTGAAGTATGTACTGCTGGTGTTTTTATTTTGTGAGGTGGATTGCCTGACGGCGAAATGCGCAGAAGTGGGAGGTGCATGTACGGAGAAAGTTCTTCTGTGTGGTTTGGGGGAATTATCCGGATTATAGGAAAGTAAAGGAGTTCTTAAAGTACGCGAAACATGATAACTGTAAAGCAAAAGTAAAGAGATATGGTGACTATCAATGGTCCCTTGCTCTCTCTTAGTGGTTAGAATGTGCTGCCAGAGAGCTATTCCTTGATGTTGCCTGAGGCGAGGAGGTTGCTGGAGAGGAGTGGCGTGCTTTTACCCTTGTTATGCAAGGAAAACTTGCAGTTCCTTGACCCGTGAGAGAAGGGTTCCGTACTCTGTGGAGGGTAAGCAAACAATAAAAAAGCAGGCGAGCCACACGATATTCCAGTCAGAGTCTAAGTGTCAAGTTGAGCTTTAGGTTTGCATGAGGGTTTTGTTTTTGGGTTGCCTATTGTGTAAGCGTTTCTCCGTGTATGAGCAAGAGGGCAGTTCCGAAAAAGAAGCGTGAGGCAATGACGAGACGGTGATGATGCTCAGGATGGGGGATGAGGGAACAGCCTTGGAAATAGAGGCAGCCCCTTTCCTTTTGGACGGCATTTTTGCGGTGAAAGCAAAGGACCGACCCCGCTCCTCCCCCTCGAAGCGGCAGGCGAAAACCATCTATGCAGGGAGTCGGCGTGAACGTTAGTCCACAGAATTATTTGGCAGTTATCAAGGTTGTGGGTATCGGCGGAGCGGGCACAAACGCAGTAAACCGTATGATCGACGAGGGTCTACGGGGCGTCGAATTCGTTGCAATTAATACTGACGCCCAAGCCCTTTTGATGTCTGACGCCGATGTGAAGCTTGATATTGGTCGCGAGTTGACTCGTGGTCTTGGGGCTGGAGCCGACCCTGATATCGGTTTGCAGGCAGCAGAAGAACATCGCCACGAGATTGAAGAAGTGTTGCGCGGGGCAGACATGGTCTTCATCACTGCAGGTGAAGGCGGTGGTACGGGAACAGGCGGATCTCCTGTTGTTGCCGAGGTTGCGAAACAGCAGGGGGCCCTCACCATTGCTGTTGTGACTCGTCCGTTTTCTTTTGAAGGACGTCGGCGTGCCCAACGGGCCGAAGAGGGTATCGCCTCTTTGCGAGAAAAAGTCGACACCATTATCGTAATTCCAAATGATCGCCTGCTGGAAGTATCCGATGCCAAGACTTCCATGCTCTCTGCCTTTCGCATGGCAGACGAAGTTCTCAGTCAAGGTGTACAAGGTATTACCGACCTGATTACTACTCCTGGCCTTATTAACACTGACTTTGCAGATGTCAAAACCATCATGCACGACGCCGGATCTGCCCTGATGGGAATTGGGACTGCTGATGGTGATGAGCGTGCCTCAAAAGCCGCCCGATCTGCCATTTCAAGTCCGCTGCTGGAATCCTCCATTACCGGGGCCCGGGGCGTACTTCTTACGATATCGGGTGGTGCCGATCTTGGTTTGTTTGAGGTGAACGAGGCTGCCGAGATTGTCGGTGAAGCGGCGCATCGCGATGCCAATATCATCTTTGGTGCAGTGATTGACGAGAGTCTCGGAGACGACGTGCGCGTCACGGTTATTGCCGCCGGCTTTGACACCGATCAGCCCCAGGAAGAGACCTATCAGCCAGAAATCAACCTGACAACAGGAACGAACGATCGAGACTTGCGAGATTTGTTCAACAACGACCTTTCGCAAGGCAACGATCTCGGCATTGAGACCGCGCGTGTGCGCAGTGTTTCATCTTACGATGACGATCTTGATGTGCCTCCTTTTATGCGATGACACGTGTGGGAAAACTCGGGATTGACGAGCAATCTGTCCTTTGTGCAGAGCCGGTACGCGGTACCGCACAAAGGGGAAGCAGGTATATACGTTCGCGTATTGGATGCTCCCTCGGTTTTTCTCTGTCTCTTTGCGTATGAGGGAAGAAACCATGAGAAAAACCCTCAAGATCGGACCTGACGATTTTGTCTTGACCGAGCTGGCGGATGCTCTGCTTGTGCAGGGGAGAGGCGTGACCGCGGCATTTACGCGTAAGCGTCTTGCGTCGGATGAACGTGCATCCGTGCCTGTGCAGGAGACGAGAGGAGCAGCTGCAGCAGAGAATGCGGAAGAAGAGAGGCAAAGGCAAGAAGATGCCGGCAATCTCTCCTTTACTGTGGGTGACGACCCGGCCTGTGTACGCAGGAACCGCGATTGGGCGCTGTCTTTGCTTGGTCTTTCTGCGTGTCCGCAGGTTTGGGGAGAACAAGTACATGGTGCGCGGGTTTTTGTCGTGGGCCAGTCTTCTTTTCTTGATGAAGACTCTTCTGGTGGAGCGACTTCTGAGAGTGTGTGTTCGCAAGATCTTCTGGTGCCAGGCACGGATGCATTGGTGACCGGTCTGTCTTTGGTTGCGCTTGGAATCCTGACTGCAGACTGTGTCCCTATTTTGCTTGTGGGAGAAGACGCGATGGCAATTGTGCACGCTGGGTGGCGTGGCCTTCTCGCTGGAGTTATCGGCGCTGCTGTTGCTGCCCTGCAACAGGTGTCTTCGGGATCTGGCGCAGACAGGATTATTGCTTTTGTGGGACCATCGATCGGCGCCTGTTGTTTTGAGGTTGGTCCCGAAGTTGCAGACATGATGGAGCAGGCATTTCCTTCTCCTCACCAAGCTGTTGTGCACCATATGAAACGCAATCGTCCTTATGTTGATTTAAGGAATTGTGTGCATATTGCTTTATCTGTAGCTGGGGTTCTATTTGTGCAACCTTTATTTCCTTGTACGCGTTGTGATAACGGGTTTTTTTCGCATAGGAGAGGTGATCGAGGACGGCAGGCTCTTGTCGCGGCTCGGTCTTCCTCCGAAATTTTTCCACGAATTTCGCCGGGGTTATTCTGATGGAAGAAAGTATTCGCGCAGAAAGTTCTGCCCTTTTTCGGGCGCGTGCGGTCACGGCGCGTATTGCTGCTGCAGCGACGCGAGTCGGCCGTGATCCGTGTGAAGTTCGGTTACTCGCAGCGACGAAAAATCGCACAGTGCAAGAGATCCAAGAAGTAGTCGCGACAGGAGCCGTTTGGGGGTTAGGGGAGAATCGAGTGCAAGAAGCCTGCCTCAAGATAGACCTCTTGGGGGAGATGCCTTTTCCGGGAATTGGTTGGCATATGATCGGTCGTTTGCAGACCAATAAAGTCGGTTTACTCGCGGGAAAAGTGCAGATGATCCATAGTGTGGACCGTCTTCGACTCGTGGAGGCGATCGCTCGTTCCTGTCCTGATATTCCAGTGCTGATTCAGGTCAGTTTGGCAGGAGAACAAGAAAAGGGGGGTGTTCTTCCCGCTGAGGTTGAATTGCTCTGCCGTACTGCTTTGGAACGGGGGTTGGCAGTGCGCGGCTTTATGACAATGCCTCCAAAGGGAGGGGAGAAAATTGCGCGGCCAGTTTTCCGGGAATTGCGGGAATTGCGAGATAGGTGCGCGGCTGCGCTAGGGGTTGCATTGCCCGAACTCTCGATGGGAATGAGTCGTGACATGGAATGTGCGGTAGAAGAAGGCTCAACAATTGTCCGAGTTGGGAAGGATTTATTTGCGCCTTCTTCGGAAGATCTGCAGATTACGGGATGAGACGCGAGAAAAGAAGAGGGGAAGTGATTGACGCGCGTTGCTCACATTAGGGAAACTAAAGCCTCAGACAAAAAGGTGTTCCATATGAAGTGGATGCCGTGTCGCCACGTATCAAGAAGTGGAGGGTCGTGCCGGGAGCCTTCCGGAAAGTCATGGTTTTTCTGGGTCTGAGAGATGAAGAAGACCCAGGCTACCTTGATGACTACGCGTACGATGATGAGCCTTCTCTCGAGACGATGCCTCCTCTCAACGATTCCCTCTCTCGAGTGAAGGCATTGCCCCAAGAGAATATCGCGCGCCCGCATGCAGTCAACCTGTCGAGCGCAAGTCGTGATTCGGGCGAGCGGGATATTGATCGTGGGCATGTCCGCAGTTCCGCCCATCCTGAACGGAGTGCGGTGGAACGAATCGTCAAGCCAGATGTGAAAACAGGGCCGAAAATTGTGAATCAAGTGCGGGTTTTGGCGCCGGAAAGTTTCAATGACGCGAAAGAGATAGGAGACTCTCTCAAAGCTGATTTGCCTGTTGTGATCAACTTAGTGGAGTGTGACCGAGATTTACGTCGGCGTATTGTCGATTTTGGATCAGGTCTTACTTTTGGTCTCAGCGGTACTATGGAACGGCTTGCGGAAAATGTTTTCCTCATGACTCCTGTGAACGTTGATATTTCCGTTGAGGAGAGACATCGATTGCGGGAGGATCGTTTTTCTCGTTCCAGTTTTTGAGAGGGCATGTTTCAGTGGAGATTATCTGCAGCCTGTTGTCTTTATACCTATTCGTCTTAATGGCTCGTGCGATTCTTTCTTGGTTTCCGGTGTCCTATGATTCGCCGGTAAAGAAAATTCGCGATGCTATCGATGTAGTGACCGAGCCGGTTCTTTCGCCCCTCCGCAATGTGATCCCGCCTTTGCAGTTTGGTAGCGGAATGGGATTAGACATGTCTTTTATGGTAGTAGTTTTCGGCATCATCATCTTTCAAAGTGCGCTGTGTTCTTGAATGAAAGCACCTTATGCTCCTGAGCAGTTCACAGCAGAATTGCGGTTGAAAATTTGACGAAAGACAGCGAGAGCCGCAAAAGTTGTTCGCTTGTAGGCCGTGTTGTAGCCCTGGGTGCTGAAGCCATTGTCCGTGGTATCACTGCCGGAGGTCGACTATGATGATGGTCTTGCAATCTGGTGTCGAAATCCGATGCCAAAGTCTGCGCCAAACCTGATGGAACCGCGTCACAAAAATATTCTGTGGTGAAAAGGTAAAAGGTGCTGGGTGCCCTTGCGTGCAATTCTTGTTCCAAGGGTCGGCGTGGAGCACCAAGCGACGAAGCGGAAAATCCCGCTTTCGCATTGGGGAGCATTCATGGATTTGTCCGCGAGTGATGTTCGTGCAGTGGAGTTCAGCACTGCAAAACGAAAAGGTTATGACGGCGGCGAAGTCGACGAGTTTTTGGACCGTGTCGCGCGTACGCTTTTCGCCTATGAAGAGCGTTTGCGCCAGGTTGATGAACAAGTTCGCGAGTACGCAAAAATGGTCGAAGAGACCAAAGGGCGTTCCGGTGCTGCTGAAGAACTCATCATTATGGCGCAACATCGTGCAAATGAGGTGCTCAGTGAGGCAGAACGCAAAGCACATGCCAAAATCGACGAGGCTGAGAAGAAGCTTGGCCAAGCCAATAGCTTTGTAGAAGAGCGCGCCAAACAAGCTGCAGCAGAAGCTCGACGCCGTGGGCAGGAACTTGTCGATCATGCAGAGCGCCGTGCAGTTGAGATCGAAAAAGAAATGAAAAGGCGTTACGACGAGTACGAAGCACAAGTCGTTCTCGTGCGTAAACAAACTCAAAGTCGTATCGACACACTGCAGGATTTTGAAAAGGGATACAGGGAGAGCTTGAAAGCCCGTTTCGAGCAGTATCTTCAGCTGGTCGAACATCCAGGCGAATTGCCCTCCCTGGATGCAGGAGAAGAGATTTTTCCAGTCGCCCCTCCTGCCATGCCCTACACAAATCGCCTTGCTGCCCAAGCCAGGACAAAAGGCGAGACGGGACCTTCCCAACCCCAATCTCAATCCCAAACTTCCGGTCCTGTTCCCTCACCCGCCGGGCCGCGCCGGGCCGAATACCCTGTGAACGCCGCTCCTGCGGGAGCACCGGGAAACGAGAGTTTTCAGCAACCTATCCCCGCAGGCTCATCTCGTCCCGCTGTTGGTGTGACGACTGCGATGCCGGCTCACCCACCCGCACCAGGCCAAGTACAAGGCATGCCCCCAGGACAATCACCGGGCGGAACTGGACCACAAGTTATTGCTCCTCCAGGCGGCTCTGCTCGTCCAGGTACTCCCATAGCGACGCCACCCCCTATGCCACAGGTGACACCGCCACCCCAACAACAAGGGATAGCTCGTCCAATGGGAGCAGGACCATCCCAGTCTCAACAGTCCTCGGAATTGTCGGGAACAGGGAATCCTGATAAAACGGAAATTTCCCCAGGTCCCCGCCCGATGGGAGACATTTCCGGGCAAGGTCCTGGAAATCTGGCTGCAACACCTTCGTCTCGGAATGAAAAGACGATCGGGCCTATCCCGGCCCCCGCAGTTTCTCCCCCATCTTCTTCCGATGCCCAGATGGCGAAAAAGCCAGGAGGAGAGTCTGGGACCAACGGGCATATTCCTCAAGAAGATGGCGGTTCTGGTCTTTTTCAGCGCCTCATCAAGCGGGATGAGCTCTAGCCTTCCTGCCTTTTCTCTTTCCCCTGCTGAGCTCTTGCTTTCTCGCGAAAGAAAAGAACTGCAGTTCTGGGTGTTCCTTGCAAGATTTCTCATGATGCGCGCTGTCTCGAGTGTTTCATGAGGAATCGGCTTTTTCTCTGCGGTCTCTTCCTCACGTGAGACTTTGCCTGTCCGAGCTGTCCGGCTTCGCCGCGTCCTCCGGGAAGACCATGTAATCCCAGCTTCAGCCCTGTGCGACAGCTCTGTGTAACCAACCCTGTGTGACAAGTTGACTGCGCATTGTGCGATACCCGGGGATTGTGTCTGCTGAAAATTTTCTCGATCACGTGAATATCTGGGTGTCATGCCCAAGGCCATTGAGAAAGAGGGGCCTGGCATAAAGCAGAAAAAGCATGCCGGCTTCTCGCTCTGCCTTCTCTATGTCTGCTTGTCTCCACTGAGCCCGTGCATTGACAGACTGCTGGAATGGGGCTTTTTTCACGGTAGGCCACAAGATTTTTTCTCTGAAGTCGGGAAGTCGGAAATAGGTTTTGTTTTCTGGCCGGTGGAACTTGTCGGTCACTCTTTCCATTGCAGTTGGTACCGGGACTGTTGGCAGGGCCAATCTGGGAAACTGCATCAAAATGTGGGGTACATGGTTGCAGGGACGGTGTTTTCCTCTTCCTGTCAGCGGCAGGCGCCCTGGGCGAGGCTTCTCCGGTAGAGGGCTTTTTTGCCTGCCCGCAAAAGCCTCGGTGCAGAGCTTTGCCTGGGGGCAGAGAAGTCGAGGAGAAGGGGGGAAGTCGAGTGCAGAAGGGTTTTTCAGGTGGCGTCCTGAGGGGAACTGGAGCGGATGCTTCCGTGTCTGGTTGGATGGGGGGTATGCGAGATATTGGAGAATTGTTTGATGTGGCAGAAGACGCATGTTTTTTGCGAGTGCATGTGCAACCTGGAGCAGGGAGAGACGCTGTGAGTGGGGTGCATGGAGACGCGCTGAAAGTACGCCTTCGGGCACGAGCGAAAGGAGGGGAAGCGAACGCTGCTTTGCAGCGTTTTTTGTCTGAGGCATTGCTTTTTTCTCGCTCTGGAGTGGATCTTGTATCTGGGCAAAAATCGCGTATAAAACGTGTGCGAGTCGAATTATCGGGCCCTTTGCTTGCTGATCGTTTAACTGCTCTTTTGGAAGATTCTTCTGGTTAGAGGTCTTTTGTCTGTAGTTGTTGTGCTGTGATATGAGGGATAGCGGAAAACTCTTTTCTTTGCTTTAGCCTGTGTGTTTTTTTGCCGATTTTGTGTGAAGGTTTTCGAGTGTCTTTCCAGGTTTTTGTGGAGAGTGTTTGTGAGACAAGTGGGTGCTTGTGTTTTTTGAAACTTGTCGTTTGCAAAAATCCGGTTAACGGTTCTCAAATCGAATTATTCTTGGGAAAGAAAAGAGGACGCTTATTTCACGGGTCCATTTCGTGGGTTTAGCTCATTGAAATGTGTCTTTTTACAGAAAATACGGAACGGCATGAGTCATCAAGAGGCTATGCAGTTTGCACGCAGGTAAGGGGTCTTGCATCGGGGTTTACTGCGGCGAACGATAGTGTGGTTCGGGAATTTCTCTGTTTTGATGACGCAAATGTGAGTTTTGTCTGCATTCAGTAATTTTCTCATTTTTGGTACTGCTGACGTGTTTCCGTGTGGGGTGTATGTTGTATTTCCGCTTTCTTCCCGGCAAGTAACTTGCCGGGAAGAAAAGTAGAAGTTCGGTCTGTGCCTGGTAGCGGCCTATTTAATATGCCCGTTGGGGAATCGTTGACTTTGCATTTTGCGTTTTGCGATTCCACTAGAAAGGGGTAAGCATGATAATCACTATTCGAACAGACAGCGATAACGAGCAGAAAATATCGGCACACTCTGTGCTGTCTACTGGTGTGAAATCAGATAATTGCCCGGAGTCATCTGATTTGCACACTGTCTTAGACTGTGAGGTATCAGGACCGAAAAAAAACGAAGAGTCAGATGTTTTGGGGTCTGAAAACTTCTCTACTGTTCCTGCAGGTACTTCTCTTTTCTTTGCGCGCCTTTGGGAGAAAATGAGGGTGGAGCGAGCAGATTTGCTTGTTCATATGGAGGCTCTTGCGCGAGATCGGATAGGAGATCAAGCCAACCGTTCTGAGGGATTTACTCTGACCCCAGAAACAGAGTCCCAAGACAATACTTCCCAAGATCCACAGGTTATTCTGCAGATCGAGGCCAATGCACGGGACATGCTTGACAAAATTGAGCGTGCCATGAAGAAGCTCCGGCAGAGTGCCTATGGGCTTTGCACTTCTTGCAGCCAGATGATGACGGAAACCCGTCTTGAGGCGCTTCCCTATGCCGAACTATGTGTCTCTTGTCAGGAAAAACGGGAAAAGTTGTATTACTGATATTTATTTTCGCTACAGATAGTGGAAAATCAGGCAGTCCCAGGTTTTTTCTGGTCTGTTTGGCTTTTTTGGATTTTGTTTGTTTTCTGAAGAGCAAACATCAGAAGAAGCGTTTTTCTTTTGCGTGTCTTATAGTGTGTCTTGTGGCAATGCCGAGCGCGATGATGCTTATCTTGGTGCAAGCTATTGGGGTTAGGCAATATGCCTCGTTTTGAAGGCTGCAACGAGATCGGTACAGCAAGTTCAGTAGAGAATTGACCCTATTATGCTGCCGCGCCGGGCGGCAGTTGTTCCCGCGAGGCAGTGTGCCCCGCCGGCAGGGCTGTTGCAAGACCCGTGAAGACCCGCAAGGATGTCGCGAAGAGAAATGTCAGGAACAGATAATGGCCTTGTGCCGAGCAAAAGAGCCAAGTGTATTTTTTTCGCTGTATGCGGGATTTCTTTGTTGCTCGATGTCGCGACAAAAACCTGGGCAGTGAGGTCTTTGGCCGATGGCCCGAAACGTATTTTGGGAGACTTCCTGAGCTTTCGTTTGGGCTTTAATTCTGGCGCGGCATTTTCGTCGTTTGAGGGCTGGGGTGTGCTTCTTGGAGTGATCGCGGTACTGGCTGTTGTCTGGCTTTTTTTGCAGTTGAACGAGCCACATGGTCTGACTGTGGTGTTGGGGTTCAGTCTCATTGCGGGGGGGGCGTTGGGCAATGTGATGGATCGTCTTTTCCGGGGAGAAGGCTGGATGCGAGGCGGTGTCGTGGATTTCATTGATATGCCGAACTTCTTGCCTTTCGGGGGAGATCGTTGGGCGATCTTTAATATTGCGGATATGTGTGTGGTCGGGGGCGTGGGGCTTGTTTTGATCTGGACGTTTTTTGGCATTGGCGATTCCGCTCATGATCTGGAGGCCGGACCAAGTGCGCAAGATGAGAGTCCGTCATCTCCAAGCACAATGGGCGAGCAGAGTGACCAAACGAAAGAGCATGCTTTCCGCTCGGAAAAGAGCTGGATATGACATCTCCGTTTATTTTTCCTGTTGCTCTGGAACCTGTTTGTCATGCGCTGTCACAGGATGCTTGTCCAGTATGGAACGAGGGGAAGGCCGAGGCAAGGGAAGAGCACGTTGCAGGGTTCTTCGGCGTGCAGACAGGCGGAAGGAGATCCAGTGAGTTCTGATCTTTCTTCTTTGGATGTGGAATTTGAGATATGCAAAGAAGACGAGGGGATACGGCTTGACCGTGTGCTGGCGCAGCACACAGGTATTCCTCGTTCTCGGCTGCGTTTTCGTTTTGTGAAAGTTGATGGTCGGGAGGTCCGTCCGAAAGACAGTGCTCCTCTTGGCGCGAAGGTACAGGCTGGGGTGTCGGACGCTACTTGTGGGACTCCTTCTCCTGCTTTTGTTGATGTGCCTGTGCTGTGGGAGCGCGATGACTATGTCGTGGTAGAAAAGCCGGCAGGTATGGTTGTGCACCCTCCTGCGAATGACCCTTCGCGGGTCGGCACGCTGATCGGGGCCCTGCTCGCCCGTTACCCCGAGATAAAAGCATTGGGAGCAGATGGAGGACAACAGCGTCCTGGTATTGTGCATCGCATTGACAAAGACACAAGCGGGATTTTACTGGTTGCCCGTACTCCTCGCGGTCTTGCGGAATTCCGGCGCATAGTGGCGGATCATGCGCTATGTCGGGAGTATGTGGCACTTGTGAGTGGACTCTTCGATGTGCCTTCTGGAGAAATCAATGCTCCAATTGGTCGTCGTTCTGGTCGAAAATACCTGGAAGTTACACAAGATGGGCGGTTCGCCCGTACGAGTTTCACGGTGGAGTGTGCCTGGGAAAGACCTCCTCTGAGCGCGTTGACGGTTTTTTTGCATACAGGGCGAACCCATCAGATTCGTGTACACATGGCTGCTGTCGGACATCCGGTAGTGGGTGATCCCATGTATGGTGGTCGAGCAGTTTTTGCGGCAGAACGTCAATTCCTGCATGCGCGCCGACTGGCGTTTTCTGATCCTTTTTCTGGGGAAGAGATCTCTGTCGTCTCTCCACTTCCGAGTGATCTCTGTGCTGTCCTGGCGAAGGCAGGCCGACCTGTGACGGGCGAGCTTCCTGTGGGGTGGAGTTTTGAGCAGACGGGCAGCATGCGAGCGGGAAGCTAATCTTTTCGGCGTGTGCAGTGCATTCGTGTCTGGCATATTTTCATCGCTCTCAGCTCCTAGGAGTTTTCTCCTGGTTCAGGAGTCTCAGACATGTGTGAATAGAGTTGTTCTCCCCGCTTGAGGAGCGGACGCCCCTCCGGTGGCGGGGGACGCTGTATGAGTTTTTCCTTGATGTCAGGGTTTTCTTGCAGTGTCAGAAGCGTGTAGTAGAACCAGGAAGTGTGGGGAACGTGTGTGAGGTGTTCAAGTTCTGGTATTCCGCACTCCAGTGAAATGCTTCCTGTCCCGATCAGCGATTCGGTAAGCCCCGGATTTTTGATCTCCTCGATCGCTATTTCTTGAAACTCTCGTTTGCATGTGCCGCTCACCCGCAACAGACGGTGAGAAGTCAGGACGTAGGCTTGTGTGCGCCAGGCGAGGAGCGGGGGAATCGAAGTCAGGGAAGCCCACATGAGGATGGCTGCCCCTGCCACAGTGAGGGGGATAAAGCCGCCCAATATTT
This sequence comes from Acidimicrobiia bacterium UBA2766, assembly GCA_002352645.1. Taxonomy (GTDB): domain Bacteria; phylum Actinomycetota; class Acidimicrobiia; order UBA2766; family UBA2766; genus UBA2766. Next base: position 25,675 of record DEIU01000011.1, read on the forward strand.
GAGAGAGCAGAAGCAAAAACAGGGCTCCGCCAAAGGCTGCCATTTGCCGCTGGGCTTTCGCGAAAAACATGGTGAAAGAGGGGCGTGTGCTCAAGATGAGGCGTTCCTGAGGGGCAATGAAACGGCGCACATCCCAAAAACCATAGGTACCTTCGGCTTTGTGTCTGCGTTTCTGGGCACGGCTTGTTTCGCGTTGTTTGTGACGTCGTGCGAGGAAGGCGATGGCCGCGGGTACTGGGTGAGGGTTTTCGATGTCGGGGGAACACGCGTCCGGGGAAGATTTCGCCGGGTTTTTCTCGTCGGCGTTTTCTGGCGCGTCTTCCTTTTCGGGTACAGGATCATGTACGAGCCTGCCCGGAAGTCTTGGCTGCGCACGGTATTTGCGTCGTAGTCTGTCGAAGGGGCGCGCTTCTCGAATGAGTGGTTGTTTGTCAGGGGGAATTACAGCCATCTGTGGCACAGGACCAAAAACGCGTGATCATGTCTATAACGCCTCCGATGAGATCGAGGACGCCGGTAATAAAACCCAAAATCATATTGCGCACGAGCACGGGGTCTCGCATGAAAGTGTCAATTCCTACAATGATAAAAATCGCCACTATGAGACCCGTAATGTATTTTGGGATCTTTTGTATTTGGTCGGAAAGTTTTATGTCTGCCATGAGAGGCATGCGCTTGTAACAAGTGAAAATTCGATAAGAGGCCTGTACCCCATATCAGTTCTGACTATGAGCATACCGTACCGCTCTATTGGATGGCTCTTTTTGATGTCCGCGGTCATTATTGGCCTTGAAGAGGCTGGTCTTGTAGGGGTTTCCGACCGATTGTCACAGAAGTTGGTTTGCTTGAGGGAGGCGATAGAGAAAGAATGGTGCTGATTTCTGTGTCTTCTATCGGGCGAAAACGTTGTGACAAGCTGGCGACAGGGCCAATGAAAGGCCGTGTAAAGAGACGGGTAGGCATGGCGAGAGTAGCGGCAGCTGCGCCGTTTGTCGTGTGGCCAAAGGCAGTTCCTCCTGCGGTTTTTTTCCCGGTTGGGATGAGAAAAGCGGTTGTGGAGAGACGAAAAGATCGCGGGTAGTCTTCGCGCAGGACGGAGAGCAGGTTGGTTGCAAGACGTTTTCCTTGTCCGACAGCGAATGCTGCACTTTGGGGACAGTCTCCTCCATGGTCGAGGTAGGGGACAGAGGCGCTGTCTCCACAGGCCCAGATATTTTCAGTTCCGCGTACTGCCAGCATGGGGTCGGTGACGAGACGGCCTCCCGTGGTTTTTTCTCCGGGAAATTGTTCTTCTATGAAGAGTGGGGCGCGTTTTCCGCCGGCCCAGACGATGCAAGAGGAAGGAAGGATCTCTCCACTTTTGAGATGGGCAGCATCTTCTGTGATTTTGATCACAGCATGAGAGGTGAGAAGTTCCACACCGCATTTTTCCAGGTTTTCGGTGGTCGCTGCGCCTACTTCGTCAGGGAGTGCTGTAAGGAGGCGTGGTTTCTGTTCGATGAGGGTGACGTGGATTTCGTCTGCCAAGGCAGGGAACTGTTTGGCGGTAAGCCTGCGGAGGAAGCTGTGGGCGTTTCCTGCCGCTTGTATGCCTGCGAAACTACCCCCGATAACCACCATGTGACAGAGGGCCTTGCGTGTGAGGGGATCGGTATCTTTTGCGGCTTTTGTTAGGTTTTCTGTGAGGCGTTTTTGCAGTTGAACGGCATCTTTCGGGGAGCGGAACGAGAATGCGTGTTGCTGTATGCCAGGAATGGAGCGGTCGTCTGTGATGCTGCCAAGCGCCACGATGAGATGATCGTAGGTCAGTTTCTCGTGCTCTTCGATATTGTTTTTTGCGATAGTGAGAGTTCTGCTGTCAGCCTCGATCCCAAGTACCTGTCCTTGGTGGATGCCGGCGCCGCGCGCGAGGCGGGTTAAAGGTGAGGCGACGCGACCTGGGGTCTTTTGCCCGGAGAGGACTTCGCCGAGACGACAAGTGTCCACAAAGGTTTTTTTCTTATCAACTAGGTGAATTTCAAGAGGGGTGTTTGTACGAGCGTGCCTCAGGCGTTGTGCGACGGTCACGCCTCCATATCCGGCTCCTATGATGACTACTTTTGTACTTGGCATCCTGGTGCCCCTTTACTGTTTCCTCTTCGCCTGCTGATTCTGGCAGGAAAGAGCGACATCCTTTCTGTTTTCTGAGAGGAATGCCCTTGGCGGAAAGGTTTTTTCTCGTGCAGACCTGCCCTGCAAAATTCTAGGATATAGCCTTTACCCAGGGAAGATGAGATCTTTTACCTCGTAGATTTGCACGCGTCCTTCGAAGCCTTTGATCTTTTGTTTTCCTTTGTCAATGAAACTGACATGGGGGAGATCATGTTCTGCTTCTTTTTTCACTGCTTTGTTGACAAGTAATTGTCCGCCGTTTGCCATGTTGGTGAGGCGGGCAGCGAGATTGACATCGGAGCCTATGAGATCGTTTCCGATACGGAGAGGTTTTCCGAAAGTGAGTCCGGCGCGAATACGGAGCGGAGACGCACCCGGGTGCGAGGAGGGCGCCGAAGACACGGCGGCAAGACAATCGAGCATGGCGGCAACAGCTGCTTGGGCGTTGGGAAAGCGAAGCATGTAGCCATCTCCCATCCGTTTCAGGATCGTGCCGCCACGTAAGCGAATCAGAGGGTCCACTTGCGTGCTGTGGTGACGCAGGAGGGCCAAGGCTGCGTCATCCCCATATGTTTCTGTGTAGGTGGTAAAGCCTTCGATATCAGTGAAGCCGACACACACCTCTTCGGCAAGAGGGACAGCCTCGATGTCCTCGTTTCCTGTATCGAGCAGGGCGGCAAGGGCTTCAAGTCCTCCGATCCCGGCGCGTGCAAGCCCTGATTGTGAAGTGGCGGAAACAGTCTGGAGGAGACGGACAAGGGCGGCTTTTGAGGCCTTTTCTCCTGTGGGTGTGGGGTTTTTTTCTATCTCAGATGTTTCTCGGCGTGGGGTAAGCCGGTGGGGAGTCAGCCGGGTAAGGAGTCTCGTGCTGTCGGTGTCTTCCAAGCTCACACGCTGCGCGAGCTGGCGTCCGAGATCGCTGAGGGGACGGAAGCGTCGGGAGGCTGTGGTGTCCTTGTCGTCTTTTGCTTTGCCGGTGTCTATTTTTGGTGTTTCGGATTGTGCGACAATCCGAGATGCCGTGTCTTGGGAGGAGGGGTTGTCGGTTTGGTTTTTCGGAAAATTTTCTTCGGGGAAATGCTTGTTTTCATGATTGTTTTCAGGGCTGGATTGGGCTGGGGGAGCAAGGTGGGGGCGCTTTCGCGGATGCTCCTTTTGAGAAGACATGCGGCCAGCTTACTTTTCTTGATCTATGAGGGGATATTTCCTCATAAGAGTTTTTTTGGCTTCTTGCCACTGTATGCGGAGCATGGATGGGGGCGGCAGTTTTTCAGAGGATAATTGGCTGTTGAGAAGCGCAGTTGGCCTTGACGCGGTGGTTTCGGCAGGGCCTATCTGCTCTTTTTGGTATTCAGTGGGATTTGATGCACTTGTTGGGAAAAATGATTGAGGAGTTTTTTGTGGAGTCTTGCCGCTTTTGCAAGCGGGGTTGTGGAGCGTGCCCTTGTTGCGTGATCCATTCGGGAGGGGCTGTTTTTCCGTATCCTTTGGGAGGGGCTGTTTTTCCGCTGTTCTCGCAGAGATCCCTGGACAGGAGGGGAATGTGGAACAGAAGGGTTGGGATGCCTGCGCGCGCGATATTGTCTGAAGATGTCAGACCCTTTTGTCCACCTTCATGTGCATACTGAGTACTCCATGCTCGATGGTGCGTCCCGGATCAAGGATCTGGTGCGCAAGGTCGTATCCGACGGCATGCCCGCCGTTGCAATTACCGATCATGGAAATATGTACGGCGTTGCTGATTTCTGGCAACAGTGTCGTGCAGAGGGCGTGAACCCCATTATCGGGACTGAAGCTTATATTGCGACGTCTGGGAACCATAAGCAAAAGGCGCGCAACTCCGGTGATAATTATCACCTGACTGTTTTGGCAGAAAACACGCAAGGCTATCGGAATCTCTTGTACATCGCTTCGATGGCGTTTATCGAGGGGTTCAGCTACAAGCCCCGTCTCGATCTTGGCATTCTCTCTGCCTATAGCGAAGGTCTCATTGTCACGAGCGGCTGCCTTGGGAGCGAGATTTGTCAGCGCCTACTTGATGGGGATTTTGAGGCGGCGCTCAAGGCGGCATCGCTTTACCAAGATATTTTTGGAAAAGATTCCTATTTCATAGAAGTACAGGATCACAACCTTCCAGAAGATGCCCGGGTAAATCCGCAACTGCTTGAAATAGCGAAACGTTTACGTGCTCCTGTTGTTGCCACAAATGACAGTCACTACACGAACCACGAAGACCATGAAGGGCATGACGCGCTGCTCTGTGTGCAAACAGGTTCCCAGCTCGCGGACGCGTCTCGTTTCCAATTTAAAACCGACCAGTTTTGGGTGAAGAGTTCCGCGGAAATGCGTCACCTCTTCAGAGATATTCCAGAAGCGTGTGACAACACCCTATGGATCGCTGAGCGTGTCGACATACAACTCGAATGGGGACTAGACCTTTTACCCGAGGTTCCCGTCCCAGAAGGGGAAACGCAGGCCTCCTGGCTGCGTAAAAAAGTTTTCGAAGGAGCGCACGAACGCTGGGGGCAGGACCTCTCTTCTGTGTATCTCGAGCGTCTTGACTATGAACTCCGTGTCATCTCTGAAATGGGCTTTCCCTCTTATTTTCTTATCGTGGCCGATTACATTGGCTGGGCGCGTGCGCATGGTATCCGTGTCGGGCCAGGTCGTGGGTCGGCGGCTGGGTCAGCTGTCTCGTATTGCCTGCGTATTACCGAAATTGACCCAATGCAGTATGGTCTCATCTTTGAGCGATTCCTCAATCCGGGCCGCAAGTCCATGCCTGACATTGATGTGGATTTCGATGACCGTTATCGCAACCGTGTGATTGATTATGTGTCTGACCTCTATGGCAAACAGAACACCGCCCAGGTCATCACTTTCGGGAAAATCCTCGCAAAACAGGCCGTGAAAGACGCGGCTCGTGTGCTTGGCTATCCCTTTCAGGTGGGCGATGCCATGACCAAGCTCATGCCGCCACCGGAGTTTGGCCGTCCTCCCAGTCTGGAAGAGTCACTTGAGAAGTCCAAGGATCTTGCGGAGAGGTACCAGACTGATCCTGATGCCAAGCGCATTTACGACCTTGCCGGCAAGCTGGAGGGGCTGACGCGTCAGGAAGGAGTGCACGCCTGCGCGTACATCATCTCAAAAGAGCCTTTGCTGCATCATGTGCCACTCGCGGTGACGAAAACCGAGAGTCGGGACGTGATTACGCAGTTTGAGATGAAAACTGTAGAAGAAATCGGTCTCTTGAAGATGGATTTCTTGGGACTGCGTAACCTCTCGGTCATTGAGGATTGTCTGGAAATTGTGCGGTCTCGTGGGGGGGAATGCGATGTCGACAACCTCCCGCTTGCGGACCCAAAGACTTTTGACTTGTTGCAACGGGCTGAGACCATTGGTGTCTTTCAGCTGGAAGGAGGGCCGATGCGTGCCCTCATCCGTCAGCTTCAGCCGGACCGTTTCGAGGACATTATCGCGCTTGTGGCGCTGTATCGTCCTGGCCCAATGGGGATGGGCATGCATACGGAGTTTGCGGAACGCAAAAACGGGCGGAGCAAAATTGCGTATCCCCATCCTGACCTTGAGCCCATATTGAATGAGACGTATGGGGTGATGTGCTATCAGGAGCAGGTGATGGAGATCTCCCGACAGATCGCCGGGTACACTGCTTCAGAGGCCGACAACTTTCGCAAATCCATGGGAAAAAAAATCCGTGAGCTTGTCGCCGCGGAGAAAACCAAGTTTGTATCCGGATGTTTGGAGAATGGTTATTCGCAGGAGTTGGCCGAAGAGCTCTTTGCCATGATTGAGCCTTTTGCTGACTATGCCTTCAACAAATCGCATGCTGCATGTTATGGGTATATCGCCTTCCAAACCGCCTATTTGAAAGCACACTACCCCGGCGCGTACATGGCGGCTTTGTTGACTTCTATCAAAGACGACAAGGACAAGCCTGCTGTGTATCTCGCCGAGGCGAAACGTATGGGGATTAAAGTGCTGCCCCCAGACGTGAATCGATCGCAGATGAACTTCTCGATAGATGTGGAGGAGAACGGGGACGAGAACATCATCTATGGCATGTCGGGGGTACGCAATGTGGGGGAGGGAGTGGTGGGGTCCGTGATTGCCGAGCGGACCGGTAAGGGAGATTTCGCGGATTTCTTCGACTTTCTTTCCCGCGTAGAGGGAAGTGTGCTCAACAAACGTACCATTGAGTCTCTCATTATGGGGGGGGCGTTCGACTCTCTGGGCCATTGTCGCAAGGGGCTTGCAGAAGTCCACGAACAGGCAGTGGACATCATCCTGACGAAGCGCAAACGTGAGGATGCCGGACAATTCTCTCTTTTTGATTCCATGGCAGGTGCTGACGCGTCTGTCCCTGTGGACCTTCCTCTGATTTCGCATGAGGAGTGGGAACGGGGTGTGCTGCTGCGTAATGAGAAGTCAATGCTCGGCCTGTATGTGTCGGATCACCCGCTGCGAGGGCTCGAACGTGTCCTACGCAAGCAGGTGGATTGTACGATTGCCGAGTTGAAAGAATCGCGTCCTGACGGACAAACCCGTCTTCTTGGTGGTGTGGCAGTTTCAGTCGAGTCTCGGTTTACGAAGCGTGGTGACCGGATGCTGATAGTTGATATGGAGGACTTTACGGGCTTGGTAGAAGTTGTCGTGTTTCCCTCTTCTCTGAAAAGGCTCGAATTCGAGGTGGAAGAGGACGCTGTGTACCTTATGAAGTGCAAGGTGGATGTGCGGGACGAAGATTGTCGTTTAGCCGCGATGGAGATCAAACGTCCTTCTCTTACGAGCGAGGAGAAGGCAGTGCGGCTTTCTTTTCCGGCTCAGCGTGTGACGAGAGACCTCGTTGCGGATTTGCGAGAGTGCCTGGGGTCGCATCCCGGAAGGAGTCCTGTGTACCTGCATTTGCATAGTGGGGGGCGTGAAACCATTGTGCAGCTTGGCAGAGAATACACAGTAGAACCGCGCAGTGGCCTCATTGCTGAATTGAAAAAGCTTTTTGGGGCAAACATTCTTCTTTGAAGAGGTGATAGGGAAAAGAGGAATTGTGTGAGAGTATGGCGTATCCCTACGTAGGAACAAGAGGCGCACTATTCCCGTTTTTTTGCGTCTTTTCCGGTTTCCCAGGTAAAAAGTAGTTTTTTCCTGTTTTTAGCCGTAGAAGCATGGGGAGTGCATGCGCTTGGTTTCAGATGTGAGCGAAGGAAAAATTCTGGTGCCCATTTGTGGGAAACTTGGGTTCGCGAAGAGAAAACCAGTGCTGAAATGCAATTTTCTTCTGGACAGAATCAGCTGCCGAACTGGTGAGAGGTGTCGATTTGATGCGCTCGTCACAAGCGTTCAATCACTCCCGAAAAACAGCATCTCGACGAGAATTTTTGCGGCGTTCTCTCCTATGGACCGGCGTAGGGACAGCAGGCTTGGTTGGCGGCAAAGCCCTTGCCGACCAAGTGGACAATATAGGTGTGGGAACTCCTCGTAACCATTCTGCTCCGGACCCCTCCCGATCTACTTCTTCGTGGTCACAGGTCGAGTCAACGACAACACTTCCCGAAAAAGATCTATTCCCGCGCGAGGGGTTCCATCTGTGGGCCGACCAGCCCGCTTCCCCTGCTGTCGTAGAGGGAGTACATCGTTTGGCTCCTGGCTTCGTGCGTTGGAAAGTGCAATGGGACTATTTGCAACGTACCTCCGACACACCCGATTGGACTGCGTACCGACCTTTCTTTGAAATGTGTGCTGCACTGGGAATCCAACTTTATCTGGCAATTACTGTGCGTAACTCCATACCAGCCTGGGCGCGTGTGTCGCCCCGGTCGAATATTCCGCGACGCGGTACAATGGACGCCTTCACTTCGAGTATCCAAAAAGAACTGCAAAACGCCGGTGTCGATGTGGTGTGGCAGCCCTGTGACGAACCGGATCACCGGCTCGCCATGCAAGACATTGATGGGCAGATCGTGCCTTTGAAGGTTGTGGAAAATTACCATAACCCGTGGGAGATGACCCCGGTGAACTGGCGACATGGGGAAGCCCGCTGGACAGGGGGATCAGGAGAATATTACCAAGACCTCTTTGCCGTGCCTGAGCGTGTGTACGCTTCTTCGGGTCTACGCTTCCCCCGCTGGATTGAAAAAACTGCCCCTCATATTGACCAGATTGATTTGCATCTAGGCGAGATTCGAGATCTGGATGAGGCGCTTACCCGAGTGGTCGACCTGCTCCGTTCCTGGGATCGAGTTCGCCCAGGTTTGCCTTTTCTCATTGGTGAGGCCACTGTTTCTGAGAAAACGGGCGTCCTTCCGAAGATGATCCAGCACCACGCGCCCAATAGTGCGAAGGCTTCTGCTCTGCTCCGAAAACTACACGACCGTTTGATTGCTTTGTACCCTGAAAGATATCTCGGTCTGGTGCGATTGAGTCGAGAGCGCCCCTGGGAGGACACCACAGGATGGTGGAAAGACGCCTAGGCGGAACCGAGTTGCCCTGCTCCTGCGTTCCCGACTGCTTTCCCCGATCTCCAGGCGATATGTTAGGAGCGCGGACGGCATTCGTGACACGCTGTGCTCTTCTCCGGGCACGTGCCACCCTCCCTGATCGCAAAATAGTGTCGAACTCGTCGGGATACTCTCGATACTCCACGAAGCGCGCGTCGCGTGTCCGGGCTGCCGCGAGAAGCGCAGCAAAGCGTGACACAAGCAGAGCAGGCTGGGAAGGTCGCTCTAGTGGAGAGTCCTCGCTGGTGAGGGTTTTGCGGTTGTCGAGCAGCTGTCGCCGGCGGCGCATCGTTTCCTCGGGACCATCGAGCCATTCCCAACGAGCCGCGGGTTCTGTATTTTCGCGGGTTTGGCCGGGTAGTCAGGCGCGGGCGGTATCGCTTGCGAATTTCGCGACTCCCACTATGTCTGAGGCTCGCGCGGGTTCGTCGAGATGACAGGTAAGATTTGGCGCAGTCTGTAACTGCAGCAAAAAACGCGTGGGCACGTTCAATACCCTCCAATCCGAGATGGTCGCCTGTTTTATCGGCGTATTGTGTTGCGACAGACCAAGTCTCCTTGACCGTACCCGGGGGAGCAGTGCCGGTCTGAGCAATTGCAAGATATGTACAAGCCCGACAAAGGTTGAGTGGGGAGCGCAGCCTTGTCGCGAGTTCCATCGCTTCACGGGCGATAGTTTTTCCGCGTTGGGGGTCAATCCAGGCCAGGGTTTGTGCAAGTGCCTG
>DEIU01000011.1:35165-68521 GCA_002352645.1 Acidimicrobiia bacterium UBA2766
TTCTACTTTTCTTGTTATAGATCACAAGGCACTAGTGTTTTTTAACGTGTACATATGGCAGGGAATATTGGAAATGAAGAGTCACAGGGGTTTTTTAGAGTCACCGGGATTTTTTAATGTAAGACGCATGGAATATTGCGGGACCTTTTGGGTCTCGATTCGGGTTTCTGTGTGGGCCCCTGCTTTGGAGCCATTTTCGACTCTTCTTTGGACATCTTTCGGGGGGAAAAATCGGGGGGAACAGTCGAGGGGTGAGGTCGAGGGTAAGGGAAAAAGGCGCGGGTGGGAGGAAAACTGGGGAGTAAGGGAAAAAGGCGCGGGTGGGAGGAAAACTGGGGGTAAGCGAAAAAGGTGAGGGTAAGGGAAAGGTTGAGGGTTTAGTGAAAAAGTCGAGGATAAGAGAAAAAACTGAAGAGTGTGGCGAAAATGGGTCTGTGTGGTTTGCGGCTTGACCTCGGAGGCGCGTGTCAAGGCTGGGAAGATTGGTTTCGACAGTGGCATGGTGGCATGATGTCAGGTCTGCGTGTCGGGTCTCGATGTCAGTAGGTCAGAAGTAACCTGTCTGATACGATCTCGTCTTCTAGTGACTTGTCGCTCTTTTGAAACCGGCGCAGCATTGACGGCCCACAATTTACGAATGCCTCCTTTTCAAAAAGGCCTTCGGATATCGGGAGGTCGCACGAGACGTTCCCGGATTTGTTCGTGCCATCTATGCTCAGTGCGATACGAACGTTTCGGTCTTTTGCTCTGGCAATTGCAGTAAAAAGGCGTGTGAGATCGAAGTTTTGCGCACCGTAGAGGATTGTTTGAGAGTGGAGATACGGGGGGTCGCAGTAGACGAGGTCGTCTTGGTTGGTCATGTCGATCACTTCTTCGAAGTTGCCCTCGAGGAATGTGGTCCCTGTTGTTCTGCGTTTCCACTCGCGTACTCTGTCGGCAAAGGAGGCGGGGCTGATCGGTTGGTGCACACCACAGGGCGTTGACATATGGCCGTAGCGTTTGCGGAATCTCACGATACCGCCGTAGCAGGAACGACATAAAAACAAGAGATCTGCCCCATTAGGATAAGCATTATGGGATGCTTTAATGGCTTCGTAGACTTGTGTCTTTTTTCCCGACCTCATTCGTTTGTCTCGGGTTTGATACCAGGAAATCAGGGAATCAGGCGCGTCTTGCAGTGTGGACCAGATTTCCATTAACGGCCCAAAAACGTCTGATGCTATCGCTTGTTTTGCTGCGAGAGTTGAGAGAACGGCGCCGCTCCCAAGGAATGGTTCATAGTAAGTGCGGTAGTTTGCCGGGAATTATGACGTGATTTCATGGGCGAAGCGTTGTTTATTGCCAATCCATTTGAGGAGCTGAGTCTTGAAGGGCGCGACGTGCAGATAGTTGGTGTCGTGACGGAGAGAAAGCTGCATCAGGGTTATCCATTCCAGATTCATGTGACCTGATGGCGATTCGTATGGTTTTGCCGTGTGTTTATGGGGTTAGTTTTGGGGAAGCAGCATGTGTGTGCGTGACGTGCTATTTTTTTGGGTTTGCGTGTTGTCGGCGAGACTCTTGTGCTTGGCGGCGTGTCCAGGCTTTGAGGACGATCCGCATGCCAACCAATGACAATAAGAGCAGGCCGCACAGCAGGATTGTTCGGTCCAAAGTGGATCTCCAGCGTACGTATCCGTCCGCTTCCATGATCCAGCTTCCCGCAGGAAGTCCTGTGACGCCGAAGCCTGTATTTTCGCTGTTTTTGCGTGCTTTCCCAGAAGCCCGGACTCCGCCAAACCCAAGCACATATGCCGCGGGTACGATGACAGAATCGCGTAATTTGATGGGATCGGAATAGACGGCGCGGGCGGAGACCGCTTCGTTTGCGGAGTTCGAAATGGAACGTCCGGCCTTCTCAAGAGAAGGTCGGATAATGGATGCTTGAGGAGAAGTCGTCTGTGCCATATGGGTCAGCGTAGGCGCGCGAAGTCATGAGGTAGAAGAAGGATTGTCGCGCGGAGGGCGAAGCAGGAGCAGACGAGAAAAAATCTCCTATTTTTGTGTACTTTGCAGAAGAGGGCGGAGAAGGTGCCGGCTATACGCGCCGTAGCCATATGCCTGATGATCGTTCTGTGTAAAAAGCTGGGAAACTGCCGGCAAGCTCTGCGGAACGAGTCTGGAGCGCAAAGTCGGTAAAGAGATCTATGACGAATGATTGGTTGTACTGGAGAAAGGCCCGCAATAGATACGCTTCATTCCAGCATATGCCGTCTGTGATCCATGTCTCGGGATATTCGAATGGGTAGAAGATCCCGTGAAGGTAGACGCGAGTGCCGGGAGCGAGGAGAGGAAGTACCTCGAAGAGCAGGCAGTTCACGTCGCTTCCGGTTTTTGCGGCGTGTGAAGAAGAGACGAAAAGCACGTCTCCGGCTTCCAGCTCTGTAAAGAGTGAGGGGTCTGCGTCTTGCAGTCTTGTGGTGTGTAGCGTGAGTTCCTTGCTGTTTGCCTGTGTTTCGAGCGCCGTGTGCACTTCTTCTTTTGCACGTGCATCCAACAAGGTGAGCGCTATTTCGCCGTTCGCGTCACGCTGATTCAGGTCAAGCAAAAGGGTGGTCGCCCAGTTTGCGCCGATCTGAAGAATCTTTTTTGGCGTCTCTGCTGCGAGGAATGCGTAAGTGAGTGCCCCATCTGCCCAGTAGTACGACGGATTATCGTAACGGTAGCGGAGGTCGAAAGGCTGATCGACTGCGCCCTTCGTGATGTCGATTGACGCGAGCGAGTAGGGCAGGCTGTCATGCTGGGCCAGAAGTTTTTCGAGGAACTCGCGTTGAATGTCTGCTCGGAGATCGATTCCCGGAAGAGTCACAGGAGCTGGTCCGAAGATGCGTGCTCGATCCTGCGCGACTTCCTCAAGGTCGGGAGCCGGGACACCTTCGCTATTGACCGGAAAAACCAGTGAGGGTTGTTTGATGAGGCCGAGGCGGTGCAACACTGCCGGATGCTCAAAGACAGGGCGGAAGGTCTTTGACGTGATGATATCGATGAGTTCTTCTTGGTTTTGCGTTTTCTCCCGCCACACTTGCGCACTTGCCTGTAAAAAGCGTTCCAAGGCTTCTTCGTCTTCGGGGTACGCGAAGGTCAGCATGTCCCATATCTCGGCAGCCTCATCGATCTGCCCGGAAATCTCATATATTTCTGCCAAATTACGGCAGGCATCGAGATCGATTTCTTCGCGATCCACGGCTTCACGGAGGGTTGTCACGGCGTGTGGAATGTTACCGCGATGCGCATAGAAAACTCCGAGATCGTTCAGAATCTGAGAGTTGGCGATCGGGCGTTCTTCTGACTGTTCAAATGATGTGATGCGATCGTCAAGTTCCTGGAGCAATGCAATACAGTCCAGGATGAGTTCGTTGGCAGTGAAGGAGAACTCGATCAGGGGAGTGGTCACTCGACGGTGAAGTTCTTGGGTTAATTGCCAATTACTCATTGTGTTATAGGCCTTACTGCGCGGATCTTGAAGGCAGAGGCGGCGATAGGCGGCTTTGTAATAAGCAACGGGCGACGCCTTGCACCGATGTCGTCTTTTGGCGGGCAGGTCTTTAGCCTCTATCGCGCAGGGAGATGAACCAGAGGAGCCTGACGCAAGGGAACTATGGCCTCTTGGGTTTTTTGATGCAGGCAGGCTGGTCTTTTTTGCGTCTCTCCTTGCCTGCCTGCATTTTTTCCTTTTTCTGGAGTTCTCTGCGTGTGTGACCGTGCAAGTTGCATGATCTCTTGAGAGACAAAGCCCCGAGTGTGCCTTGCGGCAGAGCGGGATGTGCCTTACGAGAAAAAAGAAGCAAAGAAACAGGGAAGAGCCCAGCCCGGAAATCTGGCGGGGAGAAGGATCCGAGACACCAGAATTTCAGAAATCCCAACAGGCAAGACCCGACAGGCAAGAAAGGAAAGAGTAAAAGGAGAAAATGTCCAGACCCGAAAGAGCTAGGCGCTTCAGATCGGCTCGCGTAGACTCCTGCTTCATGGTCTTCTCTGTGCCTGCAACGGTGTCGTGTCGCGATGCGCACACGTCAGTGTCGCATTGTGCTGACGCCGGTATCAGTGTCGTGTCGTGATGTGCGTGTGTGATGCACCCTGCACGCACAGAAAAGAAGCCTGTGGGCCCGGCAGAAACCGCTTTCTTGCTGCTCCGCTCAAACCTTTGTTGGAGAGGGTCCTTTTTCTGTTCGTTGATTCTTCAGGAGAACGCACTGTCGTGCTGTTTATGCAGGATGCGCTCGTCGCGCTGACTCGGTACTGGAATAATCTTGGCTGTATTCTCGTGCAGCCAATGAACACCGAAGTCGGGGCCGGCACTTTGAACTCCGCTACTTTTTTGCGTGTGCTCGGGCCGGAACCCTGGCGGGCGGCATATGTGGAGCCGAGCGTGCGCCCCGACGATGCCCGTTATGGGGAAAACCCGAACCGCGTCCAGACCCACACCCAGTTTCAAGTGATCCTCAAGCCAGAGCCAGGTAACCCGCAAGACCTCTACCTTGGCAGTCTTGAGGCCCTTGGCATTGACCTCACCGCCCATGACATCAGGTTTGTCGAGGACAACTGGGCATCTCCTGCTCTTGGCGCCTGGGGTTTGGGTTGGGAAGTCTGGCTCAACGGTCTTGAGATTACGCAGTTCACTTATTTTCAGCAGGCAGGAGGGATTGCCCTCGATCCTGTCTCGGTTGAGATTACCTACGGTATGGAGCGCATCTTGATGGCGCTTCAGGGAGTGTCGCACTTTAAAGACATCGCGTACGCTCCGGGAATCTCGTATGGTGAGGCCTTCGGTCAAGCCGAGTATGAGATGAGCTGTTACTACCTTGATGAGGCTGATATCCCAGGGAATCAGCGCCTCTTCGAGTTCCATGCGCAAGAGGCACAGCGCATGGTCGATCGTCGACTTTCTGTTCCGGCCCATGTGCATGTACTGAAATGTTCACACATCTTTAATGTGCTTGATGCTCGGGGCACGGTAAGCACTACAGAACGCGCTCGTTCATTTGCTTTGATGCGCGCGCTTGCGCATGAAGCAGCTGGCCTTTGGGTGGAACGTCGCGGCGAACTCGGGCATCCTCTGGGCACTGTGCCAGAAACTGCACCAGCTGCTCTGCCAGGCACCCCGACAGGTTCCCCGGCAGCCACTCCAACAGAGCAGGAGGCCGCGGGGGGTGTGCCTTCTGCTGCTCTGACAGGCCCTGCTTCTCTTGCCTTTGAGATCGGTGTCGAAGAGCTGCCACCTGGTGAGGTCTCCCGTACTGCGGCTGCTCTGCGTGCAGGGCTCAAGGAGAAACTTGCCCAGACCCGTCTTGCGCATGGTCCCATCAGCGTCTGGGCGACGCCGCGGCGTGTGATTGCCCTTGTGGAGGACGTGGCAGCTCGAGAAGAGGACACCGAGCTGATTGTGCGTGGTCCCCGTGTGCGTGCTGCCTATGACGAGCAAGGGGTTCCAACCCAGGCCGCGCAGGGGTTTGCCCGTTCTCAAAAAGTTGCGGTGGAAGAGCTTGTGCGTTTCGACGCAGACGCGGGCCCGAAAAATGATGGCCATGTTGGCGTCGTGCGTCATGTCGAAGGCCGGTCGGCGTTTGAAGTGCTGGCAGAGATTCTACCTTTGCTGGTGACAGGCTTGCGGGCTGAGAAGAATATGCGCTGGGCTGCGCCAGGACTCTCTTTTTCCCGCCCTGTGCGCTGGTTACTTGCCCTCTTGGGCGATGTTGTCGTGCCCTTTACCGTTTCTTCTCTTGTGAGTGGGCGCTGTACCAACGTGCACCGTAGCGCACCCACCGCAGTTCTCACGGTCCCCTGCGCGGACAAGCTGCTTGAGCTGTTGCGGGCCCACGACATTATTCCCGGGATGGATGAGCGCCGTCGCTTGATTCTCTCAGAGGCACAGCGGCTTGCAGCGCAGGCCGGAGGAGTGCTTGAGGCAGAGAGCGAAGCCTCCTTGCTGGACGAAGTGGCAAACCTGGTTGAGCAGCCAACCCCGATCCTTGGGCGCTTTGATGTGTGTTATCTCGATTTGCCGGACCCAGTACTCATCACTGTGATGCGCAAACACCAACGCTATTTGCCGGTGCGCAATAGTGACGGAGGCCTGCTTGCCTTTTTTGTGGCGGTTGCAAACGGGAAGTGTGATGAAGGGAAAGTGCGAGCAGGGAACGAAGCAGTATTGCGTGCCCGTTACGAAGACGCTGCTTTCTTTTGGCGAGCCGACCGCAAGACTCCTTTGGAAAAAATGAAGGCAGATCTGCCTTCTCTCATGTTTGAGGAACGCCTTGGCTCAATGGCTGACCGTGCCGGGCGTCTCGCCGCTTTGGCGGAAGATTTTTCTCTACAAATTGATCTGGCTCCGGCAGAAAAGGCAGTGTTGGCACGCGCCGGCGCGCTTGCCAAATTCGATTTGGCCTCACAAATGGTGGTGGAACTCTCGAGCTTGGCGGGCGTGATGGCCCGCGAATATGCACTTGGTGCCGGTGAATCCCCTCGTGTGGCGCAGGCCCTTTTTGAAATGGAACTGCCCCGGCAAGCAGGAGACGCACTGCCCGAAAGTCTTCCGGGTGCGCTGCTTGCGCTTGCCGACCGTTTCGATTTGATTGCGGGACTATTCGCCGTAGAAGCTGTGCCCACAGGGAGTTCTGATCCCTTTGGGTTGCGCCGTGCAGCTTTGGGCGTGGTCAGTATTTTGCGAGCTTTCCCGGAGCTTTCTGCTTTGCGTCTTGAGATGTGTCTTGCTGCCGCGGCCGCGCTCCAACCCGTTTCCTTGGCTTCTGCCCAAGCTGAAATCGCGTGCGAGTTCATTGTGCGGCGGTATGAGCAGCAGCTTCTCGATGCTGGTCACAACCATAAACTTGTGCGTTCTGTCTTGGGGATGGCGACAATGCCAGGTTGCGCGGACGCTGCCTTGCAAGAACTTGAAAAGCGCCAGGAGGATCCGGATTTTCTTGCGCTCTCCCAAGCAGTGCAGCGTATTCGGCGTCTCGTCCCAGCGGATACGTCTCCGGTGTATGATCCCAGCCTTTTTGTGGAACAGGCTGAACGAGACCTTGACCAGACTCTTATCCAGGTGCGCGCTGCGCTTTCGGGCACGGTTTCTTCTCTGGACGAGCCCCTGCGTCTGTCGGTTTTTGTCGAGGTGGCACAGGCGCTGATTGTGCCGATTGAAAAATATTTTGTTGACGTGCTTGTCATGGCGGATGACCCGGCAGTGCGCCGGAACCGTCTTCGTCATCTTGGGAGTATCCGTTGTCTGGCTGACCCTGTGCTCGACTGGGATGCCCTTTCTTGAGCACTGGCGCACCCTGAGCAGTGTTGGGCCCACCCTGCCTAGTGCAAGTGCTCTGCTGTGCTGCGGGAAAGCTCTCTCGTGCTCTGGCCCGTGGTTCTCGTGCTCTCTGGCTCTGGTGGGGGTCCGGCTTTCCCTGAGGGAAGCGTCGAAAGAAGCATTGTGTCGTGCAGGATGGCCGAAGGAGAAACCCGGACCCAGGGCCAGGAGATGGGGTGCAGGGTGCGGGGGCATTATTGCACGAGTAAGAGACTGTTGACTGTGTTTCCTCCAGGTGTGGGGGCTTCGTAATAGAGACGCCACCGGTTTTTCGCGAGTTGCATGACCGAAGGTGCAAGTCCGCATACCCCGAGCGGTTCTTCTTCTTCCCAGCGGTCCCTATCGGTAGATACTGCAGTCCAAAGCTGAAGGCAACTTGCGCTTGCGCGAGCAAAGTACATGCGGAGTTTGCGGCCGGATTCCCGTAAAACAAAAGGGGTTGTTGCGGCGCGAGGCAAAGAACGCGCGCGAAAATTGGATTCGGGAGTCCAGCTTTGCCCATCACTGGAAAAGGCGCTGAATACCCGCAAAGGTATGTCGTGTTTATCTGGTTCGGGTGGGTTGAGGCTGTAATACATGCGGAATCCCCTGCCGAGTGGGATTGCAAGAGCGCCTGATAAATCGCTGCTTCCGTGGATTGTCTTTGGAATAAGGACGCGTTGTGTTATTTCCCATACGAGTCCGTCTGCGCTGGTAGCGAGCTGTATTCCTTTGTCTGTAGCCCCGTACAGTCGCCAGGCGCCGGCACTGTCCCTATGGGCTTTTGCGGAGCGGAAGGCGTCGAGTCCCGTGACCTGTTCGGGGATGAATGATCCTGTTGTGGTTGCTATGGCGCTTTGTACTCCGCGCTCTTGTGTTGTCAGATATATGCGTACGCGACCGTCTGGAAGGCGTATGGCGGAGGGAGCATGGAGCGCGGTGACGTCATTGCCGAAAAGAGCGGGAGCAATGCGAATTCCTTCTTTTTGCCATTGGCTGTGGGGAGACGCGGGGAATGGCAGGTGCGGAAGGGATTCAGGTGGAACAGCGGGGACCTCCGTTGTTGTGGGGGTATTGCTTGTTTGATGATATTTTCCCCCTGTTTTTTGTTGTTTTGTGGTGGGCGGAGGTGTGGTGAGGGATGGGGAAGAAATGATCTCGGCAGGAAGATTTCCGGACGCGGTGGGAGCATGCCCATGTACGCCGCAGGAGGCGAACAATCCGAGGGAAAGCATGGAGAACGAGAAAATTTTCACAGCGAACGCCTCTCGGAGAGAGGTGCCAGGCGGAGGGGTACGGAGAAGGAAAGAGGTCTTCGCTCGGCGCAGACAGGGACCAACTCTGCACGCACATGGGGCCGGAGGATACCGGGGAGTTGTGGAGACAGATTGTGGAGAAAAGGCGTGGAAGAAGCGCGTTGTGGGACGTGGACCCGCATGACTGTCAGTAGTTTGAGAATGCAGCCTACTGTATCCCGTGCAAAAAAAGGGGGAGGCCGGCGCGTCTTCTCCCTTCCGATGCCTTCCGACCGGCTTTGCGCGCGCAAAGTATGAGGATCAGAGATTCTGCACCGACTTCTGACTTTTTTTCAGGAAGGCTGTTCTTTCGGTGTGCGAAGTCAGGACGGCCAGAGTTTTTTATGGTGTGGGTCCTAATTTTGCACTGGTCTTTTCTGGCTGGACTGGTTGGGGTGTGCTGGGGTGGAGTGTGCGAGGTCAAGAAGAGAGGAACTCCTCAATGATGTCGGCTACGATTTTGGGTTTTTCCATCGGGGCGAAATGCGTCATATTGTCGAGGGTGCGGAACTCGTGTACGGGGATGCGCTCACTGATATTGCGCCAGTGTTCAAGCGGCAGGGGAGACGCGGTTGCTGCCGCGATCACCAAAGAAGGCGCCTGCACGTCGGGTAGCGCGTCCCACCCGCGATGGCGGGCTGACTCGTCGTAGACGAGAGCTTCGAGATGACCGGGACACTTGAGTCGCTGTTTGCCGTCGGGCATTCTCTCGCTTCCCCAATCAAGGTAGTCCGTGAGAACTTGTGTATCCCATGTTTGCATCGGAAGTTTGCTGCTGTAGCGCTGCGCCATTTCTTCTTTGGAGGCAAATTCCATGCGGCGCCGGCGGGCTCCTTGTGCCAGGTAATTGTTGTTGGGATCCCGGTCGAGTAGCCCTGACTCGACAATCTCGGGAGGCATGATGATTGGCTCGATCAGCACAAGACGCTTGAAAAGCTCAGGACGGCGAGATGCGGCAAGGACGAGTGTGGCCCCACCAGAAGAATGGCCCACTGCGTCGACGGGGCCCATTTCTTTTTTCTCGATCAGTTCTTCAAGCACCGCGAGACAGTCGTCTGCGAAATGTTCCCACTCGTACAGGAGAGGATCTTCCGGTTTTGACGTGTCCCCACAGCCACGCTGGTCGTACGCGAAACTGTGGCGTGTCGTTGCAAGGTGCATGGCTATTTGTGACCAGATGCCCGCGCAGAATCCAGTCGCGTGCACGAACAGCAGGGGTTTTCCTTCACTTTTCCATTCGAGTACCGCGATCTCAAGAGGACCGGAATGGATAGTGTGCTGCACGGGCGGAACGAGCATGGCAAAGTCCTTTTTATAGGCCTGGATCTTGTGGGCTTTCCAGAAAGCTGCGAGAAAATCCCGCAGTATTTCC
This sequence comes from Acidimicrobiia bacterium UBA2766, assembly GCA_002352645.1. Taxonomy (GTDB): domain Bacteria; phylum Actinomycetota; class Acidimicrobiia; order UBA2766; family UBA2766; genus UBA2766. Next base: position 45,151 of record DEIU01000011.1, read on the forward strand.
TGCGACCGGGGAGATTGCGCACGCGGTCACGAACGCGAATATCCAGGGAAACCTGCAATTTTTGCGTTTGCTGTTTCCCGTGCACCGTAAAATCCTGACAAACTTCCCCTTCCCCCTGTCAAATGCGAGGGAGTTTTTTGGGGTCTGTGGCGTGCGAAAACTTTCTGGGTGAATTGAAGGGAAGCGAGGAAGGCGTGGAGTATCCTAGTGAGTCGTTTACGGTGGAAGAGGCGGAACTTTTAAGCCCCTATGTGACAAATCTTGACCGGCCTGTTTTCGCGTTGCGGAACCTGCCAGAAGTCACAAAGGGTGCTCTTTTTGCGCGCTATTCTCGCTCTGCAAAGTCGCTGCGCAGGCTTTTACTGGATGAGTTTCTCGGGCGAGGACCGGACGGGCCGGAGCCGGCTTCCTGGCAGGCAGGCGAAAACGCGGGGGCAAAACGAGCCGGGGCACTTTATACACGGGTGCTGTCCGAATATGGGGACGATTCTGTTGCGCAGCTGGGTTTTGCCCATGTTGCGTGCGAACAAGTCTCGAACGTGCTCACGAAAATCATGGAGCGTGGCCGCCTTGCCTCGTATCTTGAACAGTCGACTCGCTACATTGCCTACGACGATAAACCTGGAGGTCGCTGGCGTTACGCCCTCGATCCCGACCTTCTGGCATCCCCGCTGAAAGACCGCTGTCTTTCTTCACTTGACGCGTTGTTCTCCACTTACAGTGATACGCTTGCGGTAATGACCGCATTTTTCGCAGAGCAGTTTCCCCATTCTGCGGAGGATTCTCCGATTGCCTGGAAGCGTGCAATCCGGGCCAGGGCATGTGACGCTGTGCGCGGACTGCTCCCCGCCGCGACGGTTTCAAATGTGGGGATTGCAGCTTCCGGTCAGGCTTTTGAAAGCCTTTTGCTGCGCTTGCAAGCGCACCCTCTGGCCGAAGCCCGTTACTATGGCGCGCTCTTGCACGAGGAACTTGCCAAAGTGATCCCGGATTTTGTGCAGCGTGTCGGCAGACCGGATCGGGGGGGTGTGTGGAAAGACTACCTCTCCGGGACGCGAGCCGAACTCGGGCAGCTTTCTGTTCGTCTCGGCTTGACGCAGCCCACGACACTTGCGGCAGGTGTGACAAATGATCTGCAAGCCGGCGTTCACCCGGCTGGTGTGTCTGATGGTGCGTATTCCGGTAGGCGTGACATGCTTGACATGCGAGATACGGTGTCTGACGCTGCTCTGGTGCAGGCGCGATCCGACACGGATGTCACGCTGACCGATTGGGATTGGGCCGGAGAAATAAAAGTACTAGCTGCCTGCCTCTACCCGCATAGTGCACTGAGCGACACTGACCTTCTCCGCGCGGTGTCCCGGCTTCAGCAGGAAGATCGGTCTGCAATATTGCGTGCTGCTGTGGGCGAGCGTAGCAATCGCCGCCACAAACCAGGACGCGGTTTTGAGCGTACCGATTATCGTTTTGACATTCTCACGGATTATGGGGCTTTTCGTGATCTGCAACGACACAGAATGTTGCACATTGAGCAACAAGAGCTTGGCGCAGATCTTGGCTACGACGTGCCGGAGGCTGTGCGCGAGGCAGGCTGCGAAGAGGCTTTCCGCTCGTCTGTCGAACAGGCAGCCGACACTTGGGAAGCCGCGCGGACCAGCGGCTTTGCACGCCAAGCTGTGTACTGTCTCCCCTTGGCGTTTCGTATTCGTTTTGTGATGCAGATGAATGCCCGTGAAGCCTTTCATGTGATCGAGTTGCGCTCATCTCCCCAAGGGCACCCCGCCTATCGTCGCGTTGCTTGTGCCATGCACCGTTTGATCAGCGGAGTGCACCCCGCGATTGGCAGTGCCATGTCGTATGTGGACCATACCGGCGTGGGGCTTGGGCGCCTTGCTGCGGAACAGGGCGTGGTAGAACGTGCGCAGGCTCGTGCGGGAGAGGTTGAGTCGGGCGGTCTCTGAGCTTGTTTTGCCTCGAAGATGCCGCCGGCCTTTGCTGCTGTGCGGAGATTGGACAGGCGATCCTTGTTCCTTGTCCCTGTCCTTTATCCTGGTTTTTATTGGGAGATAAGTGGGTTGCAGGGTCTCGGGCAGTATGGCAGAGGGCACGATAATGAAGAACGGGCAAGGAACTATTTCCTGAGTTACGGGTTTTGGTTTTGTCCTCAGCGCATGGAGCAGTCGCCCTATGGTTTGCCTTGAAGACATTCAAAAAGCGCGTAAGCGGCTTGCGGGAGTTCTGATTTCGACGCCGCTTCTTCACTCGCATGCCTTGTCGCGGCTTACCGGCAGAAAAGTTCTCCTGAAAATGGAGTGTTTCCAGCGGACAGGGTCTTTCAAAATACGGGGTGCGTACAACATGGTATCCCAGCTTCCCCCGAAGTCGCCGGTTGTGGCTGGGTCGGCAGGGAATCATGCACAAGGAGTAGCGCTCGCGGCAGCGGAAAGCGGTGCGCCCTGTGTTATTTATATGCCGGAGAACGCGTCTCTTCCCAAAATAGAGGCTGCCCAGTCCTATGGGGCTGACGTGCGTTTTGTGCCGGGCGGTGTGGATGACGCGATTGTGGCAGCAGAGAATAATGCCGCGGAAACTGGGGCAGTATATGTGCCCCCTTTTGATGATCCCATGATCATTGCCGGACAAGGCACATTGGGGCTTGAGCTTGTTGAAGAGGCCGTTGAGGCTGAGGTTGTTGTTGCTTCTGTGGGAGGGGGAGGGCTGCTTGCGGGGGTGGCGACCGCGGTGCGTTCGCTTCGTCCCGATGTCAAAGTTTTTGGTGTTGAGGCCACGGGGGCGCCTGCGATGCGGGCGTCGCTTGATATGGGCCATCCTGTGGTTGTGGATTCCGTGTCGACAATCGCGGATGGTATTGCCGTGGGGTCTTGCTCGCGTCTCACGTATGACCATGTGCAGAGATACGCAGATGACGTGCTTCTTGTGTCTGACGAGGAGATTGCCGAGGCTTCACTTCTTTTGTTGGAGCGGGCCAAAGCCGTGATTGAACCGGCAGGTGCCGCGGCGTTTGCTCCCGTACTCTTCGGCCGGATTCCTGGCACGGGTCCGGTGGTGTCGATTCTGTCTGGGGGAAATGTCGACCCGCTTTTACTGACCCGCCTTGTTGATTACGGTTTGTCTGTGGCAGGACGCTATTTGATTGTGGTGGTGCAACTGCCTGACCTCCCCGGTACTTTTGCCCGGCTTGCCGGCTTTCTCGCAGAATTGCGCGTGAATCTTGTGAATGTAGAACATTACCGTGCTGGTTTGCGGCTTCCGGTGAATACCGCGCAAGTTGTGCTGCATCTTGAAACTCGCGATAAGGAACACGCCGCCCAGGTGCTCGATGCCCTACGCGCCTCTGGATACGATGCTGTTTCTCAACTTGTCTGAGGTATGGCTGGTGCGGGTCTGGGAGGTTTGTGGGGTTGTGCTCTGTGGCGATCCTGCCTCGTGTGGGTGTGTGTGTGAAAACCCGCCTGTTTTGGCAAGAGTGGCAGGGTCTCGGTCTGCTTGCGGGCAGTTCCCCCAAGGCTTTTTGCCGGGAAATTCTGCTCGGGAAATTTCCCGGAGGATGTGCCCATAGGTCGCAGGCAGTGTGCAAGGACAGGCGGGGTGTGAGGTAGCATCGCCTGTGTATATGGTTGTGGGGGGACTGGGCCGCCACCGGAAAAGCCGCGCGAAAAGAGGAAGAACCCAATGACGCATGTGCATGCACTACCCTCGTACGGGACACTGATTCGGTCGGCATATGTCCGTTTTTCTGGGCGAGTTGCCTACGTGGATGGAGATCGCGAAATTACGTATCAACAAGCCTGGGAGCTTGTCGGAAAGATGCGCCGGCGTTTTTTTGAAGACGGGATTGTTCCCGGCGCGGGGGTGGGGTTTCTTTCGGGAAACTGCGCGGAGACTGCGCTGCTCTTCCACACGGTCCTGCTGCAAGGGTGTCGCTGGACCCCGTTACACCCGATGGGAGGAAAAGGCGACCACAGGTTTATCCTGGAAGACGCTGAAATTGAGACGCTGGTATATAACCCTGAGACGCATGCCGAGCGTGCGCAAGAGCTTGCAGCAGAAGTGGGAAGTCTCGCGCGTGTGTATTCCCTTGGACCAGGACCCGTCGGTTCTGACCTACTGGAACGGGCAGCATCTCTTTCTCCGGACTACTCTCGCCCAAAAGAAGCCCCGGATAACCTTGCCTATCTTGGCTACACCGGCGGGACAACAGGACGACCCAAGGGTGTGATGCTCTCACACTCTTCCCTTGTCACAAACGCCACCATGAGTCTCGCTGAATGGGATTTTTCGCCGGGAGTCAGATTTCTTGCAGTCATGCCTCTCTCCCATGCCGCTGGTCTCATGGTTTTGCCTGTCCTCCTGCGTGGCGGCACCGTGATTGTGGGCGAGAAATTTACTCCGGACACTTTCTTTGCAGCAGTGGAACAGCACCGGGTCACTGCCTCCTTCCTTGTTCCCACCGCAATCTATGGCCTTTTGCAGGCCACAGAGGCAGGTATGTCTTCTCAGCTGGAGACCATCCTCTATGGCGCGTCTCCCATGGCCCCCGATCGCCTCGAAGAAGCCCTCAGCGTTTTCGGCCCGGTTTTCCAGCAGATCTACGCGCAGACAGAAGCCCCCAATACCGTGACTGTCCTCCCGAAGTACGATCATGATCCTGGTCGTCCTGACCTCTTGCGTTCTTGCGGTCTTCCAGTGCTTGGCAACGAAGTCCGGATCCTGAACGAAGACGACAAAGAAGTCCCGCAAGGAGACACAGGAGAGCTGTGCGTGCGCGGCCCCTTGGTGATGGACGGCTACTGGAAGCGGGCCGAAGACACCGCAGCGGCATTGCGCCACGGATGGCTTCATACCGGCGATATGGCAAGGCAGGCCGAGAGCGGACATGTCACTCTTGTCGACCGGAAAAAAGACATGATCGTGACCGGCGGCTTTAACGTATACCCCACTGAAGTCGAACATGTGCTCATGGCACATCCCGCAGTCGCGCAGAGCGCGGTGTTTGGCGTGCCCGATCAGAAATGGGGCGAGGCAGTCACTGCTGCAGTGGTCCTGCGGCCAGGCAGGACAGTGTCCGAAGCGGAACTTTGTGCGCGTGTGCGAGAAGCAAAAGGTTCTGTGCAAGTGCCAAAGACGATCGAGTTTGTGACGGAGATTCCCCTCACTGCCGTGGGAAAACCCGACAAAAAGCAGCTGCGCGCTCCCTACTGGAAAGAACAAGATCGTTTCATAAACTGACGGTGCTTGCGCCTCCCGGCCTGGTTCCCATCAGGGTGTCTGGTTTGAATTGGTCGGCGTTCTGCGTTGATAGTGGGCTGTCAAGTGTTTGAAGACGGCGGTTCGCGAAGAAAATCGCGAGACATCCTGCCGTTGCAGCAGCGGCGGCAATGGCAGGAGTGGCGGCATCTCAGAGGACTCCGGTCACCCGGAAGTCCTTTTCGAGCGTGTGCGCAGTCGCCACGATTCGGTGATGAGCTCGCTCGCTTCAGTCTCGTCGATGGCTCTCGTCGATGGCGTCGAGACAAACCGGAGCATGGCATGTGTGCGGTAGTGATCGGTAGTGGGGAACTTGGCGGGTTCGGCGCGGACGAGCGCGTCTCGTTCCTCGACCGATTCGATCCAGACGACCAGGGCATCGGGATCTCGGCGAATCCAGCTGAATGATCCGGGGTTTGGTTCGTCAGGAGGGCTGTCCGCCGTAGGAAGCCTGTTCGAAGGCTCCGGGCAGGGCCATCGCCGGCCTCCTCGCGTCGTTCTTCCTTGGAGAAGAACAGTGGGAGAAAGAAAAACAGCAGGCAGGAGAGGGCAAAACGGCAGGGAGAATCGGGTTGCTTCACACAAGTATACAGTTAATCTCCATCTTGTGAGGGGTCGACGCAGTCAGGGGCCGCGTGCCGGGTCTTCACCATCGGGTGCATGTTTGTATGGCAGATCTTTCGGTGTGGATCTCGCGAATGGGGAGGGAAAGGTAAAGGCAGATGAGGATGTGTCGAAGGCTGCTCCGATGGGTGCGAACTTTGTGAATGTCCATCTTGAGCAGGCAAATTTTTCTCGATGAGATTTGTCATTGTTCAGGCGGTGCAGGGCTTTTGTTCGCGAGGGTTTTCCGGTTGTCCGGGTATGGCCGTGTCGTGCCTTGGTTGCGCTCGGTTTTATTGGGCTTTGCGGGTAGCGCGGGCGGATCGGCGTTTGCCGGCGGCTTCTTGGGGGGTTGTTCCTTTTGTGAAGGTGAACGCGCAGGAGCAGTAGTCGTTTAAGACGCATTCGTCGCAGAGTGGGGAGCGTGCCTTACAGGTGCGTCGACCGAAGAGGATGAGTCGCATGCCAAAATCTCCGATCTCTCGTGCGGAGATCAGGTCATTCAGCTCATACTCTATTTTGACTGCGTCTTTTGTCTCTTGGGTGAGGAAACCGATTCTGTTTGAAAGACGGGTCACGTGGGTGTCGACGGCAATGCCGGGTTTGTTGAAGGCGACGTGGAGGAGCACGTTGGCGGTTTTGCGACCGACCCCAGGTAGCTGTACGAGCTCTTTCATTGTGTCAGGGACTTCGCCTTTGTGGAGTTCGGTAATGCGAGTTGCCGCGCCTTGCAGGGATTTTGCCTTGTTGCGATAGAACCCGGTTGATCGAATCAGCTCTTCGATTTCTTCGAGGGGCGCCATTGCGAAGTCTTCCGGGGTGGGGAGTCGCGCGAACAATGCGGGAGTTACTTTATTCACACGTTCGTCGGTGCACTGGGCCGACAGTATTGTGGCGGCGAGTAGTTCCCACGGATTGAGAAAATTGAGCGCGCACTCGGCATCGGGAAATTCTTCGGCGAGACGAGCTGCTGTTTCTCGTACTCGTCCCTGTCGGCTGCGCGGTTGGGTTGGTCTGCGTTTCATCTGTGGAGGCAGGTTAGCGGTTGTAGGTGCCGAAGAAAAGAAAATGACCCCCAGACTAGGGAGAAAAATCTGGGGTTGTCATCCCTGGAGAAAACAGGAATATGGAAAAGATCTTCGATGGGCTTGAACGTTTTTTGTCAAGGACGCTCACATGGGGTATCGACCATGCGCCGATTCCCGCGAATCTCCGCGCGCGCATACAGGGCAAACATGACATTTTATCGGAGATGGTGAAGTTTGGCATGGCAGGGGGGGTGGCTACCCTGGTGTATCTCGCCGTACTCACTACTCTGAAACTGGTCTTGGACCCAGGGGACGATGACTCTTTTGGTACTGCCACACTGAACGTGATCGCCAATATCCCCGCCATTCTTACCGCCTATCTGGTTTCTGCACATTTTGTTTTCAAAGAGGCGGTAGGGCGCCGTCGTCGTGTCGAACTTACTATGTTCTTTGTCGTGTCTTTTCTGGCGTTGGGCTTTCAGACGGCTGCTCTGTGGGTTGTGGAAAATATTTTGCGAGACGGGCGTGTGCTGAGTCTATTGCAGACGTATGTAGTGGTTTTTCTCGCCACGCTTGCGTCCTGGGGTGTGCGCTTTTTCATTGCCCGCCGCATGATTTTTCAGGCCCATCTTTCTTCTGAAGACGGTTTTGAAGACGGTCTTGTTGTCGAGGGTCAGAGTGGCACTGGGACAACTGAGATGGTTGGGACGGCGAGAGAATAAAAAAGTGCTGTCCCCGGAGAAGCTTCTTTTGCTTTTTTTGCAAGTGGTCACAATGGGGCAGTTTTTGATTCTGAAGGAATACCGGCTTGCGTGCGAAGAAGCACGCAAGCCGGGGAAGAAAGAAACCTCTGCAGGGAGGAGTAGGGCCTCGTCTCGAATTTTGCGTGCGCCAAAAGCCGAAGAACAACTATTGGAGGGGAGGGCCTGTGGGGTCCAGTGGGAGATTTCAGGCGGGAGACCCTCGACTTCCGACAGGAGGAGTGCGCAGAAGTCAGTAGGCGACGGCTTCGATTTTTTTTAGTTTTTCGCGGTCATGGTAAGACTTGATTTCTCGGATTGTGCCTGAACGTGAGCGCATGATGAGAGAGTTTGTTGTGGCACCGGAACCGCGGAAAACGACTCCGTTCAGCATTTCTCCGTGTGTGATACCAGTCGCGGAGAAAAACACGTCTTCTCCTGAGACCAGGTCATCTTTTGTGAGGATCTGCTGACAGTCGTGTCCCTGTTCTTTTGCTGCCTTGCGTTCTGCTTCGTTGCGGGGCCAGAAGCGGGCGAGGATCTGTCCGCCGAGGCAGTGTAGGGCGCACGCGGCAATGATCCCTTCGGCAGTCCCTCCAATGCCGATGAGGATGTCGCCGGTGAGATTTTCGTGTCCCGCCAAGATGGCGCCAGAGATATCTCCATCCGGAATGAGCTTGACGCGGGCTCCGGCTTCGCGGATTTCGCCGATGAGTTCGGTGTGGCGATCACGGTCCAGCACTATTGCCACGAGGTCTGTGATTTCCAGGTCTTTCGCTTTTGCGACTTTCTGCAGGTTGTCCTCAATAGGCGCTTGGAGATCGATCACATCTGCGGCTGCTTTCCCCACCACCATTTTTTCCATATAGACGGAAGGTCTGGGATTGATCATGGTGTTGCGCTCTGACAAGGCCGCGACAGAAATCGCATTGTTGCGACCGAGTGTGAGCAGGGTCGTGCCATCGATCGGGTCGACTGCAATATCGGTTTTGGGGAGTAAGCCATTGCCGATCTTTTCCCCGTGATAGAGACGATCGGTTTCGTGTTTGTCGCCCTCTCCAATGATGACAACTCCGTCCATGTCTACTGTTTGCATGACAGTGGACATGGCTTCAACAGCAGCAAGGTCCGCGGCTTTTTTGTTGCCCATACCCATCCAATGGGCGGCAGCGATCGCAGCAGCTTCTGTGGCGCGACCTAGTTCGAGCGCAAGATTGCGATCTGGTGCTTTTGCCCTGGGTCTTCTATCTAGGGCCATACTGAGATTAGCTCCCTGTGGGGACCGTCAAGAATCACAGCGACATTAGTGGGGGGAGGGGCTATTTTCGAGTCTTTCTTTTTCTTTTCCAAACTCTTTTTCAAGGATGTCAGTGGACACTCCTCCTCTTTGCTCGCTTATCTGCGATACTTTGTGTCGGATGGGCTGATGTGAAGGGGTTTCCTCCTGCCTGCTGGTAGACTTTGCTTTTTCTCTTTGGAGGACACCATTACAACGGTCCCTTTGCCTCGTGCTCGAAGTACCGATCCTTTGAACCTGCTTGATCTCGATGATGACGCCTTACGTGTCCTTTGTGGTGGGCCGGCCTTTCGTGTCCGGCAAATAAAAGACTGGTTGTACGTGAAGTCGGTCTCTTCTGTGGCAGAAATGTCGAACTTACCTTTGGAGATGCGTGCTGTCTTGTCAAAGCATGAGGTAGGGCGTCTTCGAGAAGAACGACGAGAGGTGAGTGCCGACCACAAGACGGTGAAGTGGTTGTTTCGTTCGGAAGACGCTGAAATTGAAACAGTGCTCATGTGCTATCCCAAGCGCGCGACGGTCTGTGTTTCTGTGCAGGCAGGGTGTGCTCAAGGATGCCCTTTTTGTGCCACGGGCCAGAGTGGGTTTCAACGTCAGCTCAGTGCGGGGGAGATTGTTGAACAAGTGCTGCATGCCCAGCGCGAGTTGGGTGATTCTTCTCGCCGGCTTTTTGGTCCAGATCATGTGACAAATGTGGTTTTCATGGGGATGGGTGAGCCTCTTGCGAACTATAAGAATATGCTTTCTGCACTGCGGCGACTGCATGAGGACGTCGGTCTGTCTGCTCGCTCTCTTACCGTCTCGACGATTGGTATCCCTGATCGCATTCGAGCGTTGGCGCAGGATGCTCCTCCCGTGACGTTGGCGGTCTCTCTGCATGCCCCGGATAATCGCTTGCGTGACTTGCTTGTGCCACCGAACCGGCGCTGGCCTTTGCGAGAGGTGCTTGCGGCCGCGCGGGACTTTGCGGCAGCAAAGGGAAGGCGCGTGACTGCCGAATACACCTTGATTGAGGGTGTGAATGACAGTCCCGCACAGGCTTTGGCTTTGGCTGGTTTGGTAGGTCCTTTGGGGATGCATGTGAATTGCATCCCTCTCAATAGTACTCCTGATACTTCCTATCGTCCTTCCGGTCCTGAGACCGTGGCGCGTTTTGCGGCAGTGTTGCAAGACCGAGGAGTGAATGCAACCGTACGACAGACGCGCGGTCGCGATCTTGACGCTGCTTGCGGGCAATTACGCGCGCGGTCGCGTGCCGCTGCCGAAGCGACGCGACAGAGAAGCCAGGTGACGGGAGCGAGATAGGGAAGAGAAGACAGGCAAAGGATCAAGAAATTGGGGCAAAAAACAGAGACCGGGAGGCAAGAAGTGTGAACGAGTGGCGATGGTTCAACCAATCTCATCCCCAGACTTTACAGATTGCAGTGATGCTCTGTTACTTCCGTATTGTGTTTGGTCTGTTGTTTTTTTTCGCTTCCGGCCCCTTGTTCCTGTTGTCCGATATCTTGCTTGGGATGTGTGCCTTTGGTGTCGCGAACGACAAGAGAGTGGCCTGGCAGGGTGGTGTGGTCGTGTCGGGTCTGGTGATGGTGCTTTCCGTGGCGACTTTTCTGTTGGGTGGGGGACTCAACGTGGTGCTTTCGACTATGATTGCCGTAGCCCTTTTCGTACTCTTTGTTCACCCAGAGAGCCGGAACTATCAAAAAATATGGTTCAGCTGAAGTCTGAAGCCGGAGTGTTCCGCCCTATTTTTGGGGTGTTCGGAAGTCGGGGTCCGCTACTGTGAGAGCATGACTGCTGAGGAATTAGTCCGAGTTGTGGCGAATGATCGGCAGAGCAGCCCGTGTGACCTTGTGGCGGAAGCAGCACGGGCGTTCGTCATGCTCGGCAAAGAAAACGAGAACGACCGGGCATTCGAACGGTCTTTTGAAGAATCTGCACGTTTGCTGCTGCGAGGACAAGGCCATGTGGGGCCTATCTGGCGATTTGTGAATGCCTGTTGTCTTGCCGCGGGAAGCGCTGAGGGACCAGAGTTTGTCGTAGACGCGGTGTGGGATGCTGCCCGCAGTTATGGAATCCGCGCGGAGCGGGCATCGGAGACTCTGACACGGGCGCTGTTGGGTTTTATTCCAGAGTCATCAGTGATTCTGACAAATACCACGAGTGCGGGCATGCTCTCTGCTCTGGTTACCTTGTCGCGCAGCGGGAGGATCTCTCGTCTTTTGTGTTGTCAGTCTGCCCCTGGAAAGGACGGTGAGGCGTTTGCCGCCGAGCTGTACTGTGCGCGGGTCCCAACAGAAGTGGTCTATGACGCCATGATCGGTCCTGCAGTCGGTATTTCCGATCTGGTGTTGATCGGCACTGACTGTTTTAGTCCCGATAATGTGGCGGCGAAAGTGGGATCTCTTCCTCTCGCTCTTGTGGCGCGTGAAGCAGGAAAACGCGCCGTGATTGTTGCGGAGAGCATGCACCTTGTGCCACGCCGCGTCTCTTCTTTTTTGATGAATCAGCGTTTGGACGGGGGTGAGTTTGCGGCTGCCGAAGCTGTTTCCTGGCGGTATGCGCGAGGCTGGTTTTCAGAGGATGGTCTGGCAGAGAGCACAACGGTGGGGATTCTGGCAGATCAGCTTGCATTGCACCCGTGGGTGGCCCGCGAACTTGCCAACGCGGCATCAGAGACAAAGGTTTCTGTTGTGAATGAGATAGGGATGGTGGCTCGCCCTGATCCGGTGACCTACCGGCCGTTGCCCTAGTTTTTTGTTCATGGGGCTTGGATAGGTAGACAGGGGAGACGCAACTGAGTGAGACAACAAACCTTTTTCGCATGTCTGGAACGTGGCAATACAATTTTCTTGCGGACCGTTTCCTGGCGGACTGTTATCTAGTGGGCGGTTTCTTGACCGTAAGTCCAGTGCCAGGGTTCTCGTGGCACGTTTTCAGTAAAGCCAAACGCTGGGGCGTGCTGTCGCATCCAAGCGAGTGCGGGCGCATTGAGGTCGAGATCGAGTGACAACCCCCAGCCGTGCTGACTTGTGCCAGGGCGGGCTGCGAGACCGCCCTGACTGTAGAGCCCCTTGCGCTTTGCGAGCTCGACTTGGGCGGCATGGGAGCGATAACTGTCGGTCACGCCAATGTGCACTCCTGCGCGGGCTGCCGTGGCGCGCAGGGCAATAAACGCGCCGGCTGCCGGCGCGTGCAATCGGTGTGCTCCAATACCGATTGGCTGGAGCGCTTCGTGGGGAATTCTGCCGTTTCCATAGGCGGCGAGAGCAGCTGGTACGGAACGAGCGTGGCGTGCAGTTTGGCTCACAGAGGGGCCTGCCGAGGCATGTGGTGGGGAGAGGTCGGTCTCTTGGGGAGAAAGCAACTGGTCTATCGCGTGATTGAGAGCGTTGTTGAAGTCTGTTGAGAATGGCGGTCTTTTTGCGCCTGGGCTTTTTGCAGAAGAAAAGGAGAGGGGGGCATTGACGCGCAGGGGAGCGATTCCGGTGGCGGCCATGCGTGTTTTGATTTTCTGTATGCGTGTATTGATGTGCGCGACTGCAGTGCTCTTCCCGTTTTGCCAGGTTTTTCGTGGGGCGCGTGGTCTGTGCATGGCCACTCCGGCGGTTCTGCTTGCGCTCCTTGTGAGGGTGAGGTCAGTGCCCATTTTTCTTTCCGCGCTCGTCTCATGAGTGAAGAGGGGTTACAGGAGAAGATCGGGAGCGCGGGAGTGAGAATGAATTTTTTCGTTCTTCGTTTGTGGTGAGTGCTGTGGCAGGGAGGCGATCAGCGTTCTGTGATCATGCGTTCAAGCCGGGAGTCGTCTTGCGCGATTTTTTCCTCAATTGCCTGCAGACGTTCTGCTGTGGACATCTCAAGCAGCTCTTGACGATGTTGCATGTTGATCGGGAGCATGTTTGCCGCGAGGAAGGAAACCGTTTCAAGGTCTGCGTCGAACTGGGGCGGAATATACGTATCGATTTCTCCTGCTTCTGCAGCAAGCCCGATATAGCGTCGCATGCGCCGCTCAAATTGGTATACGTATTTATTTTCTCTTTCTTTGGTGTTTGTGAAGGTTTCCGGGGAAAAGTTGATAAATGAGAAGTCTTCACCTTGGTCGGGTGACATGATTTCCACGTCTGCTTGTGGGAACTGGGCGTCGACACGCTTTGTGATATGAAAACGTTTATCTCCGCTTACGAGGATGAGGTACCGTCCGTCCGCGAGGAGGCGGTGTTGTTCGATCTGGGCCGTGACGCCAATGGATACTGTGGTTGCCGTGCCGCCGACAGTTTTTCCTGCCGTCGCATAGGCGATTCCAAAAGAAACGTCACCGGAGACACATTGCCCGATCATTTTCTTGTAGCGCTCTTCAAAAATATGTAGTGGAAGCAGCCCGTGGGGGAAGAGGACAAGGTCGAGTGGAAAAAGTGGGATGATCATTGCAGTTCAGAGTAGAGGCAGCAGGGATGGGAAGAGCAACGTTTTCTCCTGTCGTCGCTTCTTTTCTGCTCTTTTTGTAAGGCTTTCTCTGTTTTATTCCTGTTTTATGGTGTTTTCCTGGTTTGGATGTGTCAGTACGTATTTTCTGTACTTTTCTGTGTGCTTGTCAAGATAGGAATGTTGCTTGCCGATGTCTGGGGTGCGTCTGGCGCGTCGAACTGCTGGACACGCGGGCATCTTCTCTGATGCTGTGCAGTCCTGATTTTTCCACTGGGCCGTTTCTGTTGATTGTGCACGTGCGCAAGAGGGGTGCTTTGGTGGGTGCAAGGGAAACTTCGCGAATGAGTGACACTTCGGATTCTATTGAGCAGGGCGGTCGTGAGTCCTTTCTTGAGAAAGGACGTGCTGCTCTTTCTGAACTTGAAAAGGGCAGCTTTCTTGGAGTAATCGTCTTGGATGTCGACCGATTTACGGCGATTGAAGCAGGGGTCGGCGCGGTTGCTGCAGATCTTCTCCTCGAGAATCTGAGGGAGCGTTTTCTTGAACTGGTCCGCAAACCGGACCTGGTAGTCCATCTTGGGCGTGATGAGTTTGGCATTTTGGCGGCAGATCTTCCGTCTGATGTGGCAGCTTTGCAGTTCACAGAGCGTATTACCGATGCTTTTTCTCGTCCCTTTCCGATTCCTCCGAATGAGATGTTTGTCACGGGCAGCTTTGGGATTTCGCTCGCTGTTTCTCCTGATGACGATATCTCAGATCTGCTTTCAGAAGCGTACGAGGCAGTCGAAGTAGCAAAGCGCATGGGGAGCGGATGTGTAGAAATGGCTGTGCGGAATCGGCGTGCGCTCGTGCGCAAGAGTCTGCACGATAAAAAAGACCTTGGGCGGGCCATAGAAGCAGATGAATTACGCCTTTATTATCAGCCCATTATTGATATTTCTACCTATAAAATATCTGGTCTGGAAGCGTTTGTGCGATGGGTCCATCCAGATCTTGGTGTGATTGACGCGCGTGAGTTTATTGAGCTCGCTGAGGAAACTGGTTTGATTATCCCTATTGGTAATTGGGGAATTCGGGCGACTGCGCAGCTCGCGGCGACCTGGCGGAGAGAACACCCTGAAACCGCTTCTCTTACGTATCATATGAATCTGTCGGAACGCCAGCTTCGCCAGGATGACTTGTCTCGCGTCCTGCTTGAAACTCTGGAGGACACAGGTGTGCCGGCGGACGCGCTCTGTATCGAAGTGGGCGATGCCCTGCTCGCGTTGCATGCGGATATCCGCGCACAGACGAGAGTCTGTAAAGATTTGGGTTTCCAGGTTGCTATCGACAAGTTTGGCTCTTCTGTGGGGTCTTTGCATCTGATGAAGAAAGAGCCGGTTGACTATGTGAAGCTGAGTCGCCGCATGTTTGCGCAGCTCAAAACAGAAGACGAGGGTGTGGACGCTGCGATGGTTGAGGCTGTCGTGACTGTGGCCAAACAGGTCGGCTTGCGTGTGGTGGCGACAGGAGTGGAAACTGCTGCACAGGCAGTACGTCTTCGCGCTCGGGGAGTGGCCTTGGCGCAAGGTTTCCACTTTATGCCGCCCATGCCAAGCGAAAGCATTGAGCGTCTGCTCGATGCGCCCCTTCCTCACCGAGATGCAAGCGTCGCCACGAATTGAAATGCGCATTGCTGCACGCGTCAAGAGAGCCTCAATGAGAAAGGGGAAAGAAAACAAATCAGAGCGGAGGAGAGAAAATTTTATTCTTCTGATGCGTGAGGGATGAACGAGAAGAGCAGGCTATTTTTTTTCGGTGTCTTCTTCTGGAAGGTCCTCTTCTGTTTTGCCTGTTTTGTCAGTAAGTTTGTCGACAAGATCTTTTGCCTTTTCGCTGCCTTTTTCAATTTTGTCAGCGTGTTTTCCGCCGGTTTTTTTGTCTGCAAGGTCGGCGATTTTGTCGATACCATCCTCGACTTTGTCACCATGTTCCTTTACCAGATCGCCGGCTTTTCCTGTGAGGTTTTTTACTTTGTCAAAAAGGCCCATAAGAGTTTTCTTTCTGTGTTTTTTCGGTCAGTAGCAAAATGCGTTTGCCACTTTATCGGATACTTGCCCCGTACAAGCTGTTTGTTTTTTTGGGAGTATTGCAGAGGGAAAGGATTCTGTCGTTTTCGAGGAATAGGGGAAGATTACTGCGTAGAGGATGGCTTGCTTTTTTCTTCGATTCTACGGGGAATCCCGGCACTGTCCTGTCTGCGTGTCATTTTTTGTGTCACTTCTGAAAATATATTTGCAGAGAAATGTTGGTAAATAAAGGTATTTTGATACTTTTATTGCCTGGTCGTTCTGCTGGGTTATCGTAAGAAATCCGATAGGTCTTTCTCTTGCTGAGAGGCTTTGCCCGATCGAGAATGGCGCAATCTTTCGCACAGATTCCTTGTAAGAGATTCGTCTTAAGGGGGATTGATACCCGCTTGGAAAAGTCTGGATATTTTTCGGAGTGTTTTCCGGGGACACTTTTCCAAGTACATTTTGAGGAGGAGTGCGGAGCAGAAGAAAATTTCCTCTGCCTTTGGCACCTCTAGGCTACGCTTCCACGAGGTTTTCACAGGGTTTCCACGAGATTGGCTCAGTGTTCGATGGCGTCCTCTTGGCGGAGTCGTGTTTTGTTCGGGGCTTCGGGAAGTCCTGTGGTCTGTTCCGGCCTGCAAGTGCCCGTGCCGGAACACTGTTCCTGCTGATTTTCTGCTGATTTCTCTGCCGATCAATGCCCACCAATGAGGACTGAACGAGGATGCTGGCTGCTTACGATCTGCGTACGACTTCTGAGAAATTTTCTGAGATCTTGCCGCGACTCGTGGCGCGTGTGGCGGCTCGTCCGGCGAGTGTCCTTGCCGCTGTGCGCGAGATTCTGGCTGAGGTGGATGAGGGCGGTGATGCTGCACTTTGCGCTTGTACTGCTCGTTTTGACGGCGTGGAATTGGCACCTTCCCAATTGTGGCTCACTCCTGCAGAGGCAGAGGCAGCCTGGGACACTGCAGATCCCGATTTTCGTGATGCCCTCACACGTGCTGCGAGCAGGATCCGTGCGTATCATACTGCCTTTCGGCATACGGAGGGTTTCTGGGAAGAACTCGATGGTCTCATAGTAGAAGAACGCATTCTTCCTGTAGATCGAGCGGGAATCTATGTGCCGGGAGGCCGGGCCGATTATCCCTCAACAGTTCTGATGACCGTGATTCCTGCACAGGTTGCAGGAGTCGGCGAATTGGTTGTGTGCGTCCCCCCCGACAAAGACGGCCTCGTGCCCCGTTCGACTGCTGCTGCACTGCACCTGTTGGGAGTGTCCGAGGTTTACAAGATTGGGGGAGCACAGGCAATTGCCGCCCTTGCGTATGGCACAGAGACGATTCGTCCTGTGGATAAGATCGTGGGTCCAGGAAACGTGTATGTGGCGCTCGCGAAAGCAGAAGTCGCGCACAGGGTGGGAGTGGAATCGATTGCCGGTCCAAGCGAGCTGCTCATTATTGCGGACGAGCTCGCCCCGCCCGATCAAGTGGCAATAGACCTCATGGCGCAAGCCGAGCATGGTCCAGGCGGTTTTATCATGCTTGTGACCTGGTCTGATGAGCTGGCGGACGCAGTACGCCATGAACTGAAACGTCTGGTCTCCCTCTCGCCGCGCCGCCGTGAAATTGAGGATACTTTCGTAGATGGAGGCAGGCTCGTCCTGTGCGCAGGTGCCACAGAAGCCCTCGACATTGCGAATGCTGCTGCGCCTGAACATTTGCAGCTCATGGTGACGACCCCGACTGCACTTTTGCCAAAAGTACGTCACGCGGGAGCGGTTTTCTGCGGATATGACACGCCGGTCACGCTAGGGGACTATGTGGCAGGGCCTTCTCATGTGCTGCCGACAGCGGGCACTGCTCGTTTTGCCTCGGCATTGCATGTTGCCGACTTTCAAAAATCTCTCCATATCGTGACAGCTTCCCGCAAGGGCCTGGCCGAAATTGCCCCTGTGGCTTGCAAAATCGCGGAGACCGAAGGACTGCAAGCGCATGCCGATGCGATCACTGTCCGCCTTGGTGGACAAGGTCCGGGTGCCGGGGAGAACGCGGAGAAGACTGGTTTCTAATGCCTTTGCAGCTTCGCTCTGATCTCACGGCGCTTACGGGTTACCACTCTCCTCAGATTGCAGCGGATGTGCGCCTCAATACGAACGAAAGTCCCTACCCGCCCCCACCCGGTTTTTTTGAAGCCCTGCAGCGTGCCCTGCACGAGATGCCTTTGCACCGCTACCCTGACCGGCACACTGTGCGGTTACGCGAAGCGATTGCGCACCATGAAGGGGTTCCACCGGCCTCAGTATTTCCGGCAAACGGTTCAAACGAAATTATTCAAACCCTGCTTTTAGCCTTTGGTGGTCCTGGTCGTACGGCTTGCGTGTTCACTCCTTCGTACACCATGCACACGCATATCGCGCAGACGGTTCTTACTCCTGTGGTAGAGGTCAAGCGGCGAGCAGATTTTCTGGTTGGGGGAGATCTTGTGGCCGCTACGGTGGCAGAGCTGGCTCCATCGATCATGTTTTTTTGCCATCCCAACAATCCGACTGGCTTGGCTGAAGACGAACCAGCCGTGCGGGCAGCCCTCGATCTCGATGACATGCTGGTTGTGGTGGACGAAGCCTATGGGGAGTTTCTCGGTACTTCCTGGGCGCAAGAGGCTGTACGTCGAGAGAACCTTGCAGTCTGTCGGACTTTCTCAAAAGCCTGGGGTATTCCCGCGCTTCGTCTTGGGTATCTGCTCGGCTCGCCTGCCTGGATCGGGTTGCTGGACCAGGTGCATTTGCCCTATCACCTCAATGCCTTTTCACAGGTTGCAGGGATGCTGTCTTTTGATTTTGTGGACGAGATGCGTGCGCGTGTGGCGACGCTGACGAGTGAACGCGATCGCTTGTATGATGCACTTGCGGCCCGTTCCGACCTTACTGTCTGGCCGTCTCTCTCGAATTTTTTGCTTTTCCGGCCAGTGTGCGATGCCGAAACCCTGTGGCGCGGTTTACTCGAACATGGCATTCTGGTGCGCAATTTCGCGTCTCGCCCAGGAATAGAGAACTGTTTACGGGTGACCGTGGGGACTCCCGCAGAGAACAGCTGTTTTTTGTCTGCTCTTGCTGCGGTCCTGTCTGCTGTGAAACCTGCGACAGCAAAGCTCGGTTTTGGCGTGTCCAGCCCCGACTCGCTCGGAAGTAGTGCGGTTTGTGATGAACAACTGTGACGAAAAACTCGGACAAAAAGCGGAGACAAAAAGCAGAGAAGGGAGATTCGAGGTGATTTTTCGGATTGGCTTTCTGCGTTGTCGAACCGAGTGGATAGTCCCGGGGGACGCGCTGTGATACGCAACATTGGGTGTGCTGTGCGTGCAGGATTGCGTCTGTGAGGAGGAAACATGGCCGAACGTCGCGCGGTGCAGTCCCGGAAAACGGGCGAGACAGAAGTACATGTGACCCTGGATCTTGATGGTGGTCCAAGATCAATCGACACAGGTATTCCTTTTTTTGACCATATGCTGGACCAACTTGCCAAGCATGGGGGCATTGGCTTGGACGTGAAGGCGCGCGGTGATCTTTCTGTAGACGCCCATCATACGGTGGAAGATGTTGGTATTGTGCTGGGTCAGGCGTTCCGGGAAGCCGTGGGGGACCGGGCTGGATTACGACGTTTTGGGTCGGCGGTTGGTCTGCTGGACGAGGCACGGATTTCCGTGTCGCTTGACCTGTCGGGCCGTCCCTTTTTTGTGTATGAGCTTGATCCTGGTCGTGAACGTATCGGTAATTTTGATCCACAACTCCTGGAGGAGTTTCTCCGAGCTTTTGTGACCGACGCAGGTATCAGCTTGCATATTGTGGCGGATGCAGGTCGCAATGCCCATCATATGTGTGAGGCGGCCTTTAAAGGGTTGGCACGTGCTCTTTCTGATGCTCTTTCCCCTGATCCGCGTCGAGATGGAGGATCACCCTCGACGAAAGGAATGCTGGCGTGAAGCAGGCGCGTGTAGTTGTTTTTGATTATGGCATGGGCAACATTCGTTCTGTGTCGCGTGCGTGCGCCAAGGCGGGCGGCGACGTGCGTGTGGTGACCGATCCTGGCGACTTCGACCCCTCCCTCACAGATGGACTGGTCCTGCCTGGCCAAGGACATTTTGGTGCGTGCGTGCAGCGTCTCCGTACTGTCGGACTCGATCAGGCTGTCCTGGACTGGGTGCAGGAAGATCGTCCTTTTCTCGGTATTTGTGTGGGAATGCAGATCTTGGCCGAGTGGTCCGAAGAGGACAGTGCGCCAGGGCTGGGAGTGCTCCCTGGACGGTGTGTCCGTGTGGGTGGCCCAGGCCTCACTGTCCCCCATATGGGTTGGGACTGCCAAACATGGCCTGTGCAGACCCGGCTTTTCGCGGGGACGGTACCTGGTACCCGTTTTTACTATTGCCATTCCTACGGCTTGTCGCCTGGTCTCGGGCACGGGGTGGAGGAAACTGTGTCCTCCTATGGAGTGCCCTTTCTTGCTGCGCTGGAGCGCTCAAACTTGTGGGCGACCCAATTCCACCCGGAGAAGTCCTCTGCAGATGGTCTTGTCCTCTGGAAAAACTTCCTCGCCTCCTGTCTTGCCGCACGATCCTCGCCTCCGGTGTCCGGGGCTCGTGTGTCCGAGCGTGAAGCGTGAGAGAGGTAAGGAAAATGCAGCTTTTTCCGTGTATTGACCTGCTTGGCGGACAGTGTGTGCGCTTGCGAAAAGGACGTCTTGCCGACGTCACCGTGTACGATCACGATCCTTTGGAGAGGGCGCGACGTTTTCAGGCTGCCGGCGCTGTCTGGGTGCATGTGGTGGACCTTGATGCCGCGCTTGATACAGGAACCAACAATCGCCAGATTATTCGTGCGATTGCGCAAGATATTGGTTTGCGTGTGCAAACAGGAGGGGGTTTGCGCGAGGCAGACCTCGTGCAGCGCGCGCTTGACGCGGGCGCGGCCAGAGTTGTGCTTGGAACGGCAGCAGTCGAAAATCCCACTCTTGTCGCGTCTCTCGCCCAACGGTACCCAGGCCAGATTGTGGCTGCGGTGGACGCCGTGCAGGGTGAAGTCGCTATCCGTGGCTGGACGCAAGGGAGTGGGATATCTGCTCCCGATCTTGCGCGCCGCCTTGCCGATGCCGGCGTGGCCGCTCTGCTTGCAACAGAAGTGAGCCGGGACGGCATGCTGGTTGGCCCTGACCTGGGAGGCACGGAAGCGCTTTTGGCTGCTGTGGATATTCCGATCCTGGCGTCAGGGGGTGTCTCCTCACTGGCGGACCTGCTTGCGTTGACGCGTCTTGAGGTGGTGGGACGCCGTGTGACTGGGGCTGTTGTGGGCAAAGCTTTGTATGATGGCCGATTTTCTTTGGAGGAGGCGCTGGCGCTCCTTTCCGATCCGGGCAGTGTCGACACTGTCGACAGTGTGTCCGATATGGCTGTGGATCTGGACGGTAGGGGAGAGAGGGATGTGGCGGGAGATGTGGTGGATTCCGACATGACGAGCCCCACGAGAACGAGTTCCACAAGAGAGAAGGGAAAGGACAGATGACGGGTAGTTCACTTGCAGTGCGTGTCGTTCCTTGTTTGGACGTGGATTGTGGACGTGTCGTGAAGGGCGTGCAGTTTGTTGAGATCAGAGACGCGGGAGACCCGGTGGAACTCGCGGCCCGCTATGACGAAGAAGGCGCGGACGAGCTTGTTTTTCTCGATATCACGGCGAGTCATGAACGGCGTGACACGATTTATGACGTGGTAGAGCGTACCGCAGACGAAGTGTTTATGCCCCTGACTGTGGGAGGAGGCGTACGCTCTCTTTCTGATGTCCGTGCACTGTTGCACTGTGGGGCAGACAAAGTCTCAATGAATACTGCCGCTGTGGACAACCCGCGGCTTGTGGCGCAAGCTGCTGATCGGTTTGGTGCCCAGTGTATTGTGGTTGCGATTGATGCACGACGCAACGAGCAGCCTGCGAGTGGAAGAGCCCAAGACATGTCTCCCACCGCGGCAGAAGATATATCTTGGACGGTTTATACCCATGGAGGTCGTACCCCTACTGGGTTGGATGTCCTTGGTTGGGCGCGTGAAGTCATTCGGTTGGGCGCTGGAGAAATCCTGCTTACCTCAATGGATCGGGATGGCACGAAACAGGGCTATGATCTTCCCTTACTCCGCAGTCTTCGCCAGGTCATTGATGTTCCCATTATTGCCTCGGGAGGAGTTGGAGACCTTTCTCATCTTGTCGAGGGAGTAGTGCAAGGGCAGGCTGATGCTGTGCTTGCTGCCTCGATTTTTCACTTTGGCGAATACACCATTACCGAGGCGAAGCAGGAACTGGCGAATGCGGGGGTAACCGTACGTCGTACAAAATGCATGTAAATCGTCTTGTTTTCTCCTTGAGACTCCAAGTATAATACTGTCTTGTAAATGAGAGCAGATGGCTATTGTTGACTGTGAGAAAATATAAGATTTTCTCACATCGAAAGTTTTTGACGAGCGGTCTTTCCGCAACACCCCTGCTTTTCCAGTGTCCTTTTCTGACTCCTCTTTGCTTTGGGAAAGAAACGCCGGCCCGAAAAATGACAGGCTTTTTCTCCGTAAGTTGTGTGTGAAGAATCTTTTTACAGCAGCTTTTAGTGGTGCTGTGCTTTTGGGCAGGGGCGAGATGGTGAGCGGTTTTCACATGACTTCTTCGGGCGATGTCTTCTTGTCAGCGCTTCTTCTGGCCTCTTCGTCGCAGTTTTGCTGTACTCTTTTTGCACTTTTCTTGTTTTTTTTGGCTCATTGCTTTTTATGGGCCTGTCTCGTCCAATGGATATTTCCGCAATGCACATAGATGGAACGACGTCGCCTGAAAACACTTTGCCGGTATTCTCGGCGGAACCGTGGGTCTGGGTTTTGTGGCAGGTCGCAGGCGGAGGAAATTGTGACCTTTCTCAGTATCCCCATGTGGTCACGTCGGAGATGTTGTCTGAATTGCTGGCTGTGATCCCACAAAACGGTCGTGGGTGGAGGGTGCTGCAGGACGCTAATTTCAGCTCAGTGACTTTTGCTTCGGGCACTGTATTTGAGAAAGTAATTTTCGCGGGGCGCGCTGATTTTTCTCAGGCTATTTTTGGGGCCGAAGGGGGCTTTGAACAAGTCAGGTTTGAGAATAAGGCTGACTTCAACGATGCAGTTTTTGCTGATCAGGCAGTTTTTGCGAGAACTGTTTTTTGGGATGGGACAAGCTTTGAAGGAGTGAGGTTCGGAAAGGGCACAAGCTTCGATGATGTGTCGTTTGGGAACGGGACGAGTTTCAACGGTGCTGTGTTCGAAGATGGAATTGGTTTCTTCGATACTACTTTCGAGGATGGAACGAGTTTTTTTAGCGCTTCTTTTGGGGATGGCGTTCTCTTTTTTGGTGCAGTGTTCGGTAATGGGGCCGATTTTTCTGGCGTGAAGTTTGGTCGCAACGCGCGTCTGCTCGAAACTTCTTTTGAGAACGGAACGAGCTTCTTTGCTGCTTCCTTTGGTGAGAACACCTCTTTTGAGGAAACTTCCTTTGCAGCGGGAACGAGCTTTCGTGAGGCATTGTTCGACACGGGTGCCCGTTTTCGATGGAATAGGTTTGAAAACGGAGCAGACTTCACGGCTGTTCGATGCGAAGACCTTGTGTTTGAGGGACGCACGAAGGAGGAAACTGGGCTTTTACAGCTTTCCTCACTCAGTGGGATGGATCTCGGCCAGGTGGTTTTGTGCCAGGTGGACGTGCAGACGTGTCGTTTCATCGGGGCAAAAAATCTGGACCGCTTGTCTCTGTCGGGAAAAGTAGTGTTGCCTGGAGCACACAAGCGGCGGGCTTTTCTTTTTGACGAGATGGAATGGCGGCGCAAGACGCGTTTTTTCCGATTTTTCTTGGGCTTGGTGCTCCCCCTCAGCCCAAGTTTTCTCTTCCCCCGATGGCGAGAAGATGCA
>DEIU01000011.1:68619-70484 GCA_002352645.1 Acidimicrobiia bacterium UBA2766
GGCTACGGAGTACGCCCCTTGAGGGCGTGTGTTGCCCTTGTCTGCTTTTGGCTATCCGGAGCTTTGCTCCTGCAGAACTGGGGTTTTGTTGAGAGTCATTCGTTTACTGATGCCTGGACGATTGCAGTGAGTGCCACGGTGTATCTTGTGGACTTTGAGACCGAGGAACTGACAATTCAAGGACGCAATATGCTGGCCGGTTTGCGATTACTTGGTCCTGTTGCTTGCTTGCTTGTGGCGCTTGCCTTGCGGGGTCGCGTGAAGCGTTGATTCTTCTCAATTTTTTGGGAAAGAGGAAGTTTGAGGGAGTGATGTCGTGCGAAAATACTTCTTGTAGTTGAAGGGGAAAGCGGGTCTTGCAGGACTCGCAAGAGTATCGACAGATATTCCTTTAAGGGGACTATGCTACCCTATGGCATTTTATGCAGGTTTTCCTCTATGCTTCCCTCCGATCAAGATGGGGGGAAATTCTTCCCGTTCTATGGAGGGAGTGTCTGTATGCAAGCTTTGACGCTGGTTGGCATTGTCTTCGCTGCCTTTCGGGTTCTCGGCCTGTTGGCCGGTGCCTGACACTACAGGAGACGGCGACTCACAGTAGAATTGCTGGTGAGACGCCTCTTTTGTTTTTCTTACTGCTTCCCAGGAGCCCCCTCCTCAAAACGGTTTTTGGGAAAACCGCAAGAAGTAGCTGAAGGCTTTTTGGATTATGTGGGAAGAACTGTCTCTCGTCGTCAGGCGTCCGGGTTTTCCAGCCGGCGCCCTGAAAGTTGTGGTGGATAAGACGGATTTGCCAGAAAAAATCGGCGAATCTTAAGCTTCTCGAGATTATGCGGCAAAAGCAAACCACTGGTGGCGAGAAGCAAATCTCATGTGAGTATTCTCACCTCTTTGCCCTATGTGCGTGGTGCAGGGAGTAGTGATACAGAGAAGAGAGGAAACTATCTCGTGGGTCTGGTAATCAACGTTCTAGCTTTCACTGTGTTGGGCTTTGCTGCTTATGACATCGCAAAACATATTGTGTAATCGAAGCAAATGATGTCACCTGAAAAAAGCTGACAAGAATCCTAGGAAAAACGTTCCGGTCATTTTTTCTTTGGCACTACGGGTTGGGAGAGAAGAGACCGGGGCGTTTCCTGCTTTTTGTAGCAGAAAAACGCCCCTTTTCGGGAATTCTTTTGCAGATGCCTTGGGAAAATAACAAGCATGCATTCCTTCGGACTTCTCTCGCGTAAAGCTGGGAATGCCTCTCGGGATGAGTATGCACTGTTGCGCGAAGTGTTGTGTGTCGTCCCTGGGTGGGTGGGGTCTCTGTGTTGTCCCTATTGTCGCTTCTGTGTGGTCTTTCTCTGGCGGCTGATGGCCATGCTGTGCTGTTTCGCTTGTGAGTGGAGCGCGAGTTTACGCAGAGCAGCCACAAGCTTGTTCAGGGTGTTTGCCGATTCTTCTTTTTTTGTTGGGCGAGTGCTCGCTGAGCAGGGAACTCTCTTCTTCTTCTTCTTTCCTGTGATGCCGTGCCGGATTAATCGGTGATTACCAGTAAAAATACTGTGTGTGTTCTATTTTTTTATGGAAGTTGCAGATTCTCGCTACTTTTGCGAAATATTGAGTTTTCGGTGCTTTATGTGGCAAGGGGTGATATGTCTCTCTATAATGTACCTTGCTCCTCGACACAATAAGGAGGATCGAGAAAAACAAAAGTGTTTTATCTTTTTGTTCTTCTTTTCTCTTTCCCTCTTCGTTCTTTTCTCGTTGGTGGTGTGTTGGAAGAGTGGGTCTGGCGTAAATGCCTTCCAAGGTCTATGCGTCTAGAAAAACCCTTTCTGGATGAAGGTTGGAAACAGTCATTCGTGTCTGAAAGGGAAGTG
>DEIU01000101.1:0-9519 GCA_002352645.1 Acidimicrobiia bacterium UBA2766
CATCAATCAACACCTCCAGACCCGGCACTTCCAGACCCGACGCCTCCAGATCCGGCACTTGCAACTTGTCCTCTCCCCGATCGTTCGGAAGACCGGCCCCCCTGTTTTCCGAGAAAGAGACATCCTCGCTCTCAGGATTTTTGCTGTCAGGGTTTTTCCCGAAAAAGCTGAGCAGAAAAGCGAAGATTTCTTCGTCTGAAAAATCGTCCAGCTGCGGAGAAACCCCAGGGAACCGGGGAATTTCGTCGACACCAAAGTCGACGCTGGTGTCGACATCAAAGTCGACATCGAAATTGTCGGCGAAGTCGCGCATCTCGTCATCAGTAGGGTCGAGAGGTTGCACACAGAAGAGCAACATAAGTGCAGCGCGGTCTTTCACATTGTCGTAAATCCAGGGCTCAATCTGCACGCGCTTCCAACGTGGAGGATCTTGTGCAAAGGGCGAAGGGAGCTCGCCTGCTTCATAGAGTTCTCTCACATACTGCACAGACACACCGAGCATCCCTGCAATCAACACCAGGTCATATTCACCGGGAAGCAACACCAGGTCACATTCACCGGGAAGCTCANNGGGAAGCTCATCGGGAAGCTCATCATTGGTGTCAGGATTGTCGCCGCGATCATGCAAAGGGGAGGCGTCCAACGAGGTGTCGGTATCGCTTTCCCGAAAGAAAAAGGTGCACGCCCCACAGAATGCGCCACAAAGGGCAACCACACTGCACACGCCAAGGCTGAGAACAAACAGCACCTTCTACTCCCTTTTTTTCGCACACCCGAATCCCTGCGATCTCACGCAGGATCGGGGTCTTTCGTTGGGTTTGCCTGCTTTTCACATCGGGAAGGAGATGATTGGGGATCGCGGATCAACAGGGGGTGTCGGAGTATTGGAGTGTCGCGGGCCAGACGAAGACTGCAGTGCGAGCCTAGCCGCAACAAACACGGGTACACGTACTTTTCTGGTTTGGGCAGTTCGAAGCCTGCTTCTCTCACGAAAACTTCAGGAAAACCCAAACTCAACTCACAAGCCCGACCACTCACAAGCCCGACCACTCGTGGGCTTTGCTGCGCACGGTGGCATGTTTCTCTTGCTTTCTGCACTGTCCGGAGATAGAGGGCGAAAAAATGTTGTTTTCGGGATCAGGAAAAGAAAGATCTTGTCCCCATAAGAGGACTTCATAGCACTTTGTTACCCCCTGCAGAAAGCAAGAAAAAAATCCGCATATGGGGGTCATCGTAGGTATATGGGATACTTGCTCCGGCAACTAGAGAAAACAAGCCAAAAAGAGGGGGCCATGCGGAAGCCAAGAAAAACACTCCTGCAACGGGGACGCCTCCCTGCCACTCTCGCAGGGATCATTGCCATTTCCACAACAATCGCTTTTCAGGGTGCTCACGCGCAATCATCCGCATATAGCTGCGGTTACGCGACAATGCCAGGACACGCTCCAGCTACGATTGTGGGAACAGACGGGGATGACGTCATCTATGGCACAGATGGCGATGACGTCATCATGGGCCTGAGCGGAAACGACGAAATTTACGGTCTCGGCGGCAATGACATCATCTGCGGATGGGACGGCGAGGACATCATCGACGGTGGCGAGGGTGACGACATCCTCTGGGGCGGCAATCACAACGACCGCATCAATGGCGGAAACGGTAACGACTGGGTAAACGCGGGCTATGGCATGGACATGGTCTGGGGTGGTCCAGGAGAAGACGAGCTACTCGGCCAGGGAAATCCTGACACCCTTTACGGCGGGCCTGGAAAAGACTGGCTCGATGGCGGCGAGGACCACGACATCATTTACGGTGAAGCAGGTGCTGACGATTTGTTTGGCCGCACAGGCGACGACAAGCTCTATGGCGGTTCCGGCAACGACTATATCGACGGTGACGCGGGCAACGACCACTGCGAAGACGCGCAAGAGGGCGATTATGACGCCTTCGTCGACTGCGAAATAACAATACGCTGAGACAACCGCGCAGGAATATCTCTGAGAGACAATTCCTTCGCACTGTCTCAGTGCAAGGGCGGGGAAGAAACAAGTTCTCTTCCCCGCCCCGTTTCACAAGGGTTTTTCCGCGGCAATAGTAATGTTGTAAAACCAGCGCTGCGGCAAGATCTTCGAAAGTACCTTGGCGTCGAGTTTGGCAAGACGCTGATACGAACGGAAACCAGAGTAGGCCCAGCGCTTCCCAAAGGTTCCCGAGGGCACCATGCCTTCTACGGTGCGCCGTCCCCAACCGACCACAGAAGAGGCCAGCTCTTCCACAACATAGCGCTCGTTCACAAGTCCGGCGCCCTCGAACATGCCGGCAAGGCGGGTTGGATCGAACTCCCACAAGTCTACGACAGATTCCAAAGCAGCCATTTCTCTCGCTGCGGCGTCGCCTTTTTCTTTGGCGGGAAGCAAACGCCGCGCAGGAGTCCAACGGGCAAGCCGCACGCCGTAATAGGTGAGTTTTTTCGCAGTCTGGGCTATACGGTGACCTGTGACCGAGGGTTCTCCTGCGATGAGCACGGTACCGCCCGGCTTACACACGCGGGCCATCTCGTTCACGCAGACTCCAGGCTTCGGCATATGGTGCAAAAATGCATGGCCGCATACCAGGTCAAACGAGTTGTCGGGAAAAGGCAGGCATTCCGCATCGCACGCCTCGGTTGTGAGCGACCAGCCCAGCTTTTCGGCATTTTTCGCGCAGACTTCCAGACTACGAGGCGAAATATCAACCGCGGTGCCTTTTTCGACCCATCCGCCGTTATACAGGTTCAGGAGAAAAAACCCCGTGCCTGCGCCAATTTCCAAGGCCTGGGGAAAACAGTGTTTTTCTGGAAGCACCTGTAATAAACGCGCCTCTACATAGTCCAGTACTGTCTCGTCATACTGGATGGACCACTTCTCTTCATAGCCTTGTGCAGCCATGTCGTGATACAAAATATTCGCTGTCTTCGGATCCAGGTCACGCACATTTTGCAGCTTGCCCGCACCGTTCATGTCACTCATATGTTGTCTCCTGGTCTCTTCGATCGTCCCTGCAAAATATGTCCGTGTTGCCTTGCGGCCTTTTCGTGGTCCCCTCGTGGTGCTTTCGTGGTCCCCTCACGCTGCGCTCACGCGCCAGGAATTTCTCTCACCGTCCTTCGAAAACAGCCTTCCCCGGCCCGTTCTCCAAAAAACTACGAATACCAGTGTCCGCGTCTTGTGTCGTAAAAACCTGCGCAAAACATTCTGTTTCCAGGGAGAGTGCTGCTCCCATCTCCAGACCGATCCCTCCGTCAATTGAGCGTTTTGCCTGGGTCATCGCGGCAACGGCTCCACAAGAGAGTTCAGTGGCATACGAAAGAGCAGCAGGAAATATTTCGTCTGCAGGCAGGAGGCGATCAAAAATGCCGAGGGCATAGGCCTCTTCGCCAGGTATATGGCGGCCTGTAAAAATCATGTGCTTTGCTTTTGCCGGCCCGACCAGACGCGCGAGACGCGCCGTCCCCCCACCTCCAGGAATAATACCAAGTTGTATTTCCGGGAAACCGATACGACTGCTCTGTGCACCAAAACGAAAATCGCAGGCCAGAGCGAGTTCCAGTCCGCCGCCGAGGGCATATCCACAGATTGCAGCAATAGTTGGGCAGCGCGAATTGGCCACGGTGTCGAGGGCTGCACGAAACTCATTTGAGACACGCCGCCCTGTCTCGGCCACACGCGGCGTAAAGCCATCAACGTCAGCCCCTGCCGAGAAGTGCATAGGACCACCGTATACAATAATGACTTTCACGCTTTCGTCTTTCTCGAAAGTCGTAAAAGCCTCTTGCACGTCCGCAAGTAAGGCAGACGACAGAGCATTGACTGGTTTACGGTCCAAACGGAGCACACGCACTCCGTCAAGAGGTGTCTCGATTCTGCTGTGTCGCAATTCCATGATGTCCCAGATCTTCCCCTACGGATCTTCTCCGCAGCATCCTCTTCGTTATTTCAGGCTTGGCGTATCACGAAAGCAGATCGCTTAGGCCGGCGTCATGAATGACACAATCAGAAACCGCGTACGGGTCGCGTTCCAGGCTAAGAATTTCGTCGATGCACACGTCGAAACCAGGACCTGCACAGATATCACGCACCACACGGACAAGACGTTCACGTATCAATTCTCGCACTTCGTCGGACACGCGAGCACGCCGGCGTGTCCGCAAACGGTGCCCTCCTCCTTCGAGCAGGAAAGCATGGTGTGCACACACGCTCTCCCACACCTCTTCAATGCCTGTCCCGTCAGACGCAACAGCACGCGTCACCCGCGGACGCCATTCGGTTTGTGTGACAGCCATATCGAGCATGGAATTCACGTCATGCACGGTTTCTTCCACACCATCTCGATCGGCCTTGTTCACAACAAAAACATCAGCGATTTCCATAAGACCCGCTTTGGACGCCTGCACAGCGTCACCCCATCCGGGATTCAACACCACAACAACAGTGTCGGCGGTCTCAACAATCTCCACTTCGACCTGCCCCACCCCCACGGTCTCAATCAACACATGGGGTTTTCCTGCTGCATCGAGCACACGTACCGCATTCGGCACAGCAGCAGCGAGGCCGCCAAGTGCGCCCCGCGAGGCCATGGAACGCACAAAGACACCCTCGTCGAGGGCATGTGTTTGCATACGTACCCGATCGCCCAAGATGGCTCCTCCCGAAAAAGGGGAGGAGGGATCGACCGCGAGCACGCCTACTTCTTCGCCTCTCGACCGGATCAGGGAGACAAGCCCATTCACCAGAGTTGACTTTCCGGATCCGGGAGCACCCGTGAACCCCACTACATGGGCGGAACCAGAAAAAGAATGTGCGACAGAGGCGACCGAAGCGGCTTTCGTGCCCTCTGCCATGGAGAGGAGACGAGCCAGCGCGCCTCTGTGCCCCGCGCGCGCGGCGTGCAGCAGCTCAGCGGGATCAGTGGACAAGGGCATTTGAAAAGTGTAGAGGAGGGGAAGAGTATTCTCCGAGATCTACTCGAACGCCAGACTCGTACAAGCAAACAAACAGCCCCTCCTGCCTGCCTTTGCAAGGGCACACGCACAAACCCGTCCCGCAGAAACCCGAAAAACAGTCAAATGAGGAAAGAAAGACAGCCCAGCAGTTCTCCTGCCCTGCAGCGCTCTTCTACAGGACAGACATCCGGTCACGACAGCGAAAACACGCGACACTCTCAGATTGAGACCACTTCTTTCACGGCAGGATGGCGGTCTTTCATAATACGCTCCACGCCTGCCTTCAAAGTTTGCAGCGACGCAGGACACCCCACACAAGCCCCATGCAACTGCACACGTACAGTGAAGTCTTCGTCGATACCCACCAGAGCAATATCACCCCCGTCCATCTGCAAGGCTGGACGGATAAGCTCAATTGTTTCGCTGACTTCTTCAGCTAGTTCGTCAAGGTCAATATCAAGGTCAATATCCAGACCGGCATCCTGCAACTCCACGCCGCCCTCTGCTCCGACATTCTCGCTCATGAGCTCTCTCACCCCTCGTATGTGATGATCGCTCGCTCACTGGTCACGATGGACGCTCGCGCAAGCACCCAAGCCGGCTGCCCGGCCAGATGCTCAGGGGAACATTGGCGGCAACACTGACAGGGACAGCGACGCGCAAGGAGCGACTCTCTCTGATCTCCGAAAATTCGCGACGACTTTTCACGACATTCTCCGGATAAATCCTACCGCACGTCTGCCTTTGAGAACGAGGCGAATCGACGCCGTTCTCGTTTTCGCAAGGCACGCGAACGCAAAGATCCCACAATCAGCCCACCTGACAACGTCAGGAGCACAAAAAACTGCAGAAAAGTCGGCCCGAAAACTGCCGGTTCTACGGTAAAAGACAGGCTTTTCATCGATTCTTGCCCTGATTCTCCTTTCCCGGACATCCCTTTTGCTGTAACGAACACTCTGTAACGTCCTGCGTCTTCCACTGTAAAACGGTTTTTATGGCGGCCAGGCTCCAATACCGCTAAATCCTCTTGAAAAACAGTCTGTCCGTCCTCATCTTCGACGCGCATCGACACCCGGGCGGTACGAGTCAAAACGAATTCCGAAAAAGCAGCTTCTCCAGCGCGCACACGAAAAGGAGCAATAAAACCAGTGATCGACAGTCCCAGACCAGTCCGCTCCGTCCCGATCAAAGAGAGGGAGCTCTTCTTTCCACCACGCGCCACAACCCAGGGAGAAGACGCGGTAAGCACCACGTCTCCTGATGCGACTTCTGCTTGAAAACGCCCTTCGCTTTCTTGTTTTTTCGCCATTATCTCGACTTTCCCCTGCGTGTCAGAGAGCAGCACACGCACCTTTCCAGGCAGGTCAGAACGGGAAAGAGAAATGCCAAGGTAGTAATGGCGGAGAATATCCTCGGCGCTGACTTCGGGGTTCTCTGCCGCCATTGTGCGCGCCCCCCACTGAGAAAGGCCAACTGTGTGACCAAACCCCCGCCCAATCACATCAACAGAGTCTTTGCGCATCGTAAAAGAGAGTTGGGGAGAAGGAAGCGTCGGAAACTCTCCGTCAACACGGGGAAAAACACTCGGATCTTTTTGGATGATGTCCGTCTCCGCAAAAACTGGATACTTCTTGGGAAACAACACAGGGGCATGCCGGTTCACTATCCGTTGAAAATCCACGACACTTATCTGAGATTTCCCTTCAGCAAACAGCAAGAGCACTTCTTCTTTGCCTGATTTCCCTTTTGCTGTCTGCACACTTTGCAGGTCACCCCAAGAAGACTTCCGCACACTCGAGAGAATCTTCTGCAGATTTTGCAGGGAGAAAGTCACTTGCCAACGGTAAAAGGGCGCCTCGTCCCCTTCTGGAGACTCCACTTCCCCAAGATAAGAGATATCTGTACCCCCGAAGATATCGGCATAGTCGCGCGTGCGACCACCCGATACCGGATGCAGAAAGGCTTGGATAGGACGTCCCGCGGTCGTCAGGATTTTGCCTTTTGTGTTTTGCACTGCTCTTTGCCAGGCGGCAATGTCAGGCACTTCGCTGATCTCTTCACCCACGTAATAGGGACAATCCGCCCCCCGGGTACAAATATCGTATCCTGCCAGACTCGCAGTACCCTGTCTTTCGTTTATTCTGCGCGCCAAAATCGTACGGGTCACGATGGCTTGCGCTTCCAGCGCCGCGTCAGGCCAATCAAAAGGCACTTCTTGCACACTCGCCAGATAATCCGCCAGAGGCAAATGAGCCACGACCTGAAGCCCGGACTCCCCTTTCCCGGGAGAGATCTCGATTGGCCCGTGATAGACCTTGCCATTCACCACCATATTGGCCCCCTCAAGCGGAACCAATCGCAGCGGGCCTTGCACCGGAACCAGGATTTCCCCTGCTTCGCCAGATGGATCCTGCACACGCAGCTGGAGCGGACGTCCTCGCTCAGCACGAGCGTGTTCTTCCTGCGAAAGGAACGCGGTCATTGTCGGCACTGTTCCTGCTCTTGCGGGGGACCCCCGATTGACAGAAACAGCGCTCAATAACCCACACAAAGCTATCCATACAAGACAAATCTTTAGGATGCTGTGCCCTTTCTGCTGCAAAGGGGCTGTTCGCGCGTCTGAATGCATCACCGCCCGCCTTCTCACTTCTCAGGCCCCGCGCTGTTCGTACCGATGAACCTTATCGAGACAAGCACAACCGGCAAGCCAGCGCTTCTCTCCACGCCCCGCGGACAAGCGCGGCATCAGAGGGAAACCTGTGCACTCTGCCTCACGCCGGAGGATCAACTGCCTATGGCCACACACTTCGACGCAGTGATCATGAAACGGCGTCAAAACCTTGTGCACAAAAGCGCATCCGAATGGTACGCCCTCAGCGCAAAAAATCGACAAGATCTCAGAAAGGAGCAGGGTATCGAGCCTCTGTCGCACGGAATTGCCGTGCCCTGGGAAAAGTCCTTCATCCCAGCAAACCACACAATCAAGACACGGCTTTTTCGGTCACACACGCGTGTCAGTCAAACATTGCCTCATCTCACTTGCACAAACCACCAGGCAATAGCCAGAGACAGCATGCACGAGGAAATCAATAGGAAAACCGGCAACGAGGTCGACACCAAAATGGAAAACGAAGTCAAAAACGGGAACAGCAACGAAATCATTCGGCAGAGAAAAGCCGGCATCGGGCACGAAGTTGATCCTGAAAAAGAGACAGCAAGCACCCTGATCGAAGCAGTACCCCACCCTTCTCCCCTCGACTCCCGAACCGTCTCGCGCGCACTGCACATGAGCATCCTCAACGAGGAACTCGGTGATGAGCCAGAAACAAACACAGACATTTCACGGCGAGAATCGCGCTTCCCCTTCGAGATAGCATCCATGATTGAGAGCGCCCACTCATGCTGGACAGCACAACAAGCAGGAGAGCTTGCACGCTTCTGGGCCGGGCAATCCGACAAAATCTCCATTCCAATCCGCGACCTTCTGGAACTTGCCCTACAGTTCACCACCACACAAAATCCAGGATTTTACTTGCGTCGCATCACCACAGGAGGTGACAACCGCTCTCCCCGTTTTGTCTTGGATGGAGGAGCCGGAGGAAGCCAAACCTTCGTAGAAGCAGAAAAACGCGGCAACCTGCTGCATCTCGAAGCAGTCGGATGGACCACAACAGAATTCCAAACAAAAGTGCGCCACGCGTCCTCAACAATCAACAACTTCCTCCAAGACACACAGCGCACCCTGCAAGACCTTGCCGTTATTCAGCAAACACTCCATATCGTTGTCAATTCCCAGACGAGCACACTGGCATCTGCACCAAAAAAACCACTCGGTGTACACCAGATTGCCGAGCAGGTCTCTTTCCAGGCATCTGTGTCCTCTCAAAACCCGCCTCACTCAAAAAACCCCGACGAAAGACACCCCCAAGAAAACCCCGCAACGGAACCGACTCCAGAAAAAAACCCAGTCTCAGGACCAGCACCCGGACCCGGACCCGCTTCAGAACCCGCAGGGAAAACCTCTCTCACTGCAAAAATTTCTTCCCCACCAGAGAGGCAAACAAAAAAACATCACACAACACAAGAAAATCCGCCGGCAAAAAACCTACCCCCCACAGAGAGCTTGCCCACAAACAAAAATCCTGAAAACAAAAATGCCGCTTCGGACTCCTCTGCCTTGCGACATGAGCAACAACGGCAAAACTCCGGTCTGTCCACCGTGATTACTGCCATGCAAGAGACCGCAGATACCACACAAAAAATAGAAGCACTACAGGCTTTTGACCAGACCTCGGGCAAGGTCTCAGACACAAAAACAGACGCCCACATCCCCACATCGCCCATCCCCCCCACATCGCCCACACCACAGACGGAAACACCTGCTGATACGCACGCTCCGGACAGCTGCACAACAGACGAATCCACAACGTTCGACAGGGACGCAACTCTGACAAAGGCGCGACGGCATCAGCTTGAGGCCACAAAAGCCCGACGGCGAGCCGCGAAACAACATGCAGCGGCAATAACAACAGAAAAAC
>DEIU01000101.1:9681-14579 GCA_002352645.1 Acidimicrobiia bacterium UBA2766
CCACCACTGATACCTACTCAAAACTGGATAAACAAGACATCTGGCACCCGTTTACCCAGATGCAAGAGTGGGTAAACGATGAGCCTTCCCCTCCCCTCGTGATTGAGAGAGGAGAGGGGAACTATCTCATTGACACCGAGGGCCGGCGCTATCTCGATGGGGTCTCTTCTCTCTGGTGCAATGTGCACGGGCACTGCCATCCAGTCATTGATGCTGCGGTACGTGCACAACTCGACAAAATCGCGCATACCACCATACTCGGCCTGACGCACACTGCCATCGTGGACGCCGCTGCAGCTCTTTTACAGGTCGTTCCCGAACCTCTCACACGGGCTTTTTTCTCTGAAAACGGCGCCTCTGCCGTAGAAGTTGCCATTAAAACCGCCTTTGAATACTGGCAGTTACATGGCCAAACACAACGCTCCCGCTTCATCTCCCTACAAGAGGCATATCATGGTGACACGCTAGGCGCAGTCTCGGTCGGCGGCATTCGCGCCTTCCACGAGATCTTCGAGCCGCTCCTGTTTCCCACTGCCCACGCACCCACAACCTTGCGTCGCGCAGATGGCACCGTGCCAAGCCTGCCCGAATTACTCGACGGCATGGAACAAACACTCAAACAGCAAGAAGGCCACACCGCCGCAGTCATCATCGAACCGGTCATGCAGGGTGCCGCGGGCATGCTCGCTTTTCCTGACGGCTACGTAGCAGGCGTACGGGAGTTGTGCAACAAATACGGAACCCTGCTTATCTGCGACGAAGTTGCCACCGGTTTCGGACGCACAGCCACAATGTTCGCGATCGACCATGATGGCGTCATCCCCGACATCATGGTGGTAGGCAAAGGCATGACCGGAGGCTATCTTCCGCTTTCTGCCACACTCACAACCGAAGAGATTTACAGTGCCTTCCTCGGGCGCACAACAGAGGGAAAGCATTTGTACCACGGGCACACCTATTCAGGAAACCCTCTCGCTGCTGCAGCCTGCGTTGCCAGTCTCGAACTCTTCCAGAGCGAGCGCACCCTCGAACGCATGCAACCCCGCGTCGAGAAACTCGCAACACATCTCACACGGATCAACAAGCTCAGCGCCGTAGTCGACATTCGGCAACGGGGGTACATGATTGGCATAGAGCTCGACCCTGACGCAGGCGGACAAGAATTGCCTGCCACGACCGTCTGCGAAAACACACGTCAGCATGGCGTCATCTTGCGGCCTCTTGGCGCAGTCGTCGTATGGATGCCCCCTTTGTCGATTACCGACGACGAAATCGACCTGCTCGCACGCGCGACCGAGACGGAAATCGCTGCTCTCTCATGACACGGGCAAGGACGCCCCTGAGTGAACTGTGTGCACAAGAGCTTTCCCGTCTCGAAACCCGCGATCTTCGCCGTTCTCTCACTCCCCTGGCATCAGCCCCGGGACCTACCGTTGAGATTGACGGACAGTCCTTTCTTCTGATGTGCTCAAACAACTATCTCGGCCTGGCCACAGACCCCCGTCTCGCACACGCCGCGGCACGCGCGAGCGCTGTATGGGGAACAGGAGCCGGCGCCTCGCGCCTCATCTCCGGCTCGACGGTCCTGCACAGCGAGCTCGAAAGCAGACTCGCCCGCCTCAAGGGAACGCAAGATTGCGTACTTTTTAGTTCAGGTTATCTCGCAAATGTCGGCACGATCTCTGCCCTACTCCGAAAAAACGACATTGTGCTCTCCGACTGCCTGAACCATGCCTCCATTATCGACGGCTGCAGACTCTCGGGTGCCCAAATACGAATATACAAACATGCTGACGCGGAACACTGCGCCCGGCTATTGCAGGCAGCCCACGAGGAATCCGCCCGCAAAAAAGGCCCGGAACAGCGCGTCTTGATCGTGACAGACACCGTCTTTTCCATGGACGGCGACCTCGCCCCCCTACCCGACCTCGTACGTGTCGCCCGGGAAGCGGGCGCCTTTCTCATGGTGGACGAAGCCCACGCCACCGGCATCCTCGGTCAGGGGCGTGGCGCAGTTGCCGCCGCGGGCCTTGAAGGGCAAGTCGACATCATCATGGGCACATGTTCGAAAGCCCTCGGTGCCCTCGGCGGCTTCATCGCCGGTTCCAGGGAATTCTGCGATTTCCTGCGCAACCGGGCACGCTCCTTCATCTTTGACACGGCCCTTCCCGGACCAATCGTCGCAGCTGTGCTCGCGGCGCTCGAGATTCTCGAAGAAGAACCGGCACGAGGCGAACAAGTCCGCCGGCACGCCCATCGCCTCACAACAGGCATCCGTGCGCTTGGCTACACCGTTCCTGCTCCGGCAGCCGCCATCGTGCCCGTCATTATTGGATCCTCAACAGACGCCATCTCCACAGGAAAACGCCTCAGCGAACACGGTATCTTTGCCCGACCGATTCGTCCCCCCACTGTTCCCGAAGGAACGGCCCGCATTCGCCTCTGCCCCATGGCGACACATACCGACGCGGACATCGACCGAACCATCGCGGCCTTCGCCTGACGTCCCAGGAGAAAAGCCGCGAGCAGGGGACGGCGTCTGGATCGGCGCCCGGGTCGACGTCTGCATCGGCGTCTGCGTCTGCACAAAGTGCAAAATTCACAGAGCCGAGCCTGAAGCAGTACACACCATACGAAAAAGTACTAAAAAAGTACCGACAAAGTCGGGGAACATGCGCAGCAAAACCCGCCGACCAGAAAACCAGGAGAAAAATGAATATTTTTGTCTGCGGCACAGACACTTCGGTAGGCAAAACAGTGGCAACGGCGGCCCTTGCCCTTGCCATGCCGCAACAGGTCACAATGGTGAAACCTGTGCAAACGGGAAGCCCCACAGATGACGACGCAGCTTGGGTCGAAAAAATAGCGGGGTGCACTTCTCATGTGTGGGAACGGTTCTCCGACCCGCTTGCCCCCGCAGTCGCCGCCGAACGGACAGGGCGCCATCTCAATATCGACGAGCTTGCGCGCAAAACCCGAAATGTGCAGGCAACTACGTGCCTCTGCGAAGCGGCAGGGGGCCTGCTCGCCCCCCTGAGCGGAGACGCCACAATGGCCGATCTTGGGCTGGCGCTCGCCTGGCCGCTGGTCCTCGTGACCCGCCCTGACCTGGGCACGCTCAATCACACCGCGCTGACGATTGAAGTCGCCACGGGGCGCGGCCTCAACATCCTGGGGCTCATGGTGAGTGGTTTCTCAGGGGGCCTTGTGCAGGAAACAAATATGGAGCGCCTGGAGAGACTGCTGCCCGTGCTCGGCGTCATTCCCCATCTCGAAAAACCGGAAACCCAACTCGAAGGAGCAACCGAGTGGCGTCATCCTGAGAAGTTGGGCATCACCGTCCTGTAGCAAAAACCGCAGTCCAACTCGTGTGAGCGCACTGGTGAGCACACAGGCTAGAGGACTGGCTTTTCGACATACGTCCCGAATTCGCTCGCCATCGCCTGCATGATCTCCCCCACGGTGGCTTGCACACGCACAGCCTCACACACAGGCCCCATAATGTTGGCAGAGGCATCGGCTGCTGCCTCGCGCACACCCTGCAAAGCCTGCCTCACCGCCGTCATGCTCCGGCTTTCCCGCACTTGCGCGAGTGCCTTTACCTGTCGTTCTTCCACGCTCGCATCGATACGTAGCAAATCAAGCGCAGGCTCGTCTTCTTCGCAGTGCACATGCACTCCAACCTGGGCTCTCGCGCCTGTTTCGTATTCTCTCTGCAGACGATATGAGGCGTCGGCAATCTCGGTTTGAAAAAAACCATTCTCGATGCCTGCATACACGCCGTTCAGCATGGAGCCTTCGCCCATCTCCTCGACCCGAGAAAAATATTCCTCTGCTCTCGCCTCGAGCTGATCGGTCAAGGACTCAAGGAAGTAGCTGCCCCCAAGCGGATCTATGGTATTCGTCACGCCGGTCTCTGTTGCCAACACCTGTTGCGTACGCAAAGCGATTTTTGCGGCGCGTTCGGTTGGCAAGGCCAGCACCTCGTCCAGAGAATTCGTGTGGAGAGATTGAGCGCCCCCCAACACTGCCGCCAATCCCTCTACTGCCGTGCGCACAATATTGTTCTCAGGTTGTTGGGCAGTGAGCGACACTCCCGCAGTCTGCGCGTGAAAACGGCACCGCAAACTACGCGGATCACGCGCCTGATAGCGGTTCTGCATCCAGCGTGCCCAAATTCGCCGCGCCGCGCGAAACTTCGCAATCTCCTCAAAAAAATCGATATGGGAGTTAAAAAAGAAGCTGAGGCGCGGCGCAAAAGTATCGACATCGAGCCCCGCTTGCAGACCCAGTTCCACATAGGCAAAACCATCCACCAAAGTGAAAGCCAGCTCCTGGGCAGCAGTAGATCCTGCCTCTCTGATGTGATACCCAGAAATGGAAAGGGTATGCCAGCGAGGCATCTCTTTTGCGGCATACACCAGCATGTCAGAAATGACGCGCAGAGAAGGCCGCGGCGGAAAATAGAATTCCTTTTGCGCGTGGAATTCTTTCAACATGTCGTTCTGGATCGTCCCGCCAAGTTCTGCCGGACGCACCCCTTGCTCTTCTGCCACCACAATGTACATCGCAAAGAGCACAATCGCGGGGGCATTGATCGTCATCGACGTCGTGATATCACGCAAAGGAATACCGGCAAAAAGCCGACGCATGTCGTCTATCGTGTCGATCGCAACGCCACAGCGACCAACTTCGCCGAGCGCAGTCGGATCATCCGAGTCGACCCCCATGAGGGTAGGAAGATCAAACGCGACCGACAGGCCATCTTGCCCTGCCGCCAACAAAGCATGGTACCGCTCGTTTGTTTCTGCAGCAGTACCAAAACCAGAGAACAAACGGGTTGTCCACGTCTTCGTGTGGTACATGCTGGCATACACACCACGGGTATATGGGTACGC
>DEIU01000101.1:14653-17209 GCA_002352645.1 Acidimicrobiia bacterium UBA2766
CTTCTCCGGCCCGGTCTCCACAGCAGCATATGCCTCTTGCCATTTGGCATACTGCTCTGCCATCGGTGACACGTCTTGTTCCGCCATCAACAGGCCTCCCCTGCCCCGCGTGTTTCCCCAGTATGCCCACCCCAGCTTGCCAAACACTTTTCCAAGCATTTTTTTCGGACACAATCGCGTTTCCCGGACACAATCGCGTCAGCAAGCATATCCGCACTCTACACAGGGAAATCTCCAAAAGTCAGGGGGACCCCCACGCAAACAGACACACAGAAAACAAGCAGAGACAGCAGAAAAACAGCTATCTCACTCGACCGTGACACGCAAGGTGTCGGAGACACCGCCAACGCTCACCGTCACGACAGCGTTCCCTGGAGAAAGCGCAGCGAACTTCGCACTGTCAACTTCTGTATACGAAGGATCAGCCTGCAAAACGTCCCCCTGCAGCCCAAGCTGTACGATGCCAGAAGAATCACCACGACGGCGCACCACAAGCGCCTCGCCACGCTGCAAAAACGCCTCTTCCTCATCAAAACGCACGGCTTCTTCAGACCCAGCGTACAAAACCTCGTGTTCTTTTACTACCTGCCCTGAAAGCACAGGAGTTTCCGGCACATCACCAGCTGCTTCCGTCAAATCAAAAACGGAAGAAGCCGAAGCAGGCGACAAGTCCATTGCTTCTGGCCAGGACGGAATCTCCCTCGTCTCCTCCGCATGCTTCCCCTGCAAACGAGACACATTGTCACTTGAGCTACCTTCACGAAAAATCAAGGCCAAAAGAATCACAGAAAGCGAAAGCATCACCACACAAAGGATCACGATCAACAGCGCTTTCGAGATCTGTACAGTATCCTGATCTCCTTCCAAAGCCGAGAGATCCACATCACACAACGCCAGCTCAGTCGACGCAAGCGCCGACGGCACAGCTGCTCCAGGCGACACAGGTGGCGCAGAGACCGGAGGCTTTCCCCTCTCCGGCCCTGCCGGCATACCATTCTCGCTCGACAATCCAGGAGCAGCAGGCACGCGAGACTGTGGAGGAACACCATTGGCAAACCGAGACTGCCCCCACTCACCCGACGCAATTTCCGGCCCAGAAGCAGAGACCGACGGACGATCCGGCATCCCCCCAGGAACAGAAGCAAGTCGCGTCACCGGAGGAGGAGATGGAGGCGGCGGAGGCGGGGAGGCATCCTCAAGACACTCAGCGGTCATGGCAGAAGCAGCTTCAGCAGCAAAGGGTCGAGAACGAATTCGCAAGATTTCTTCGGTCGTCACACCGATAAAAGGCACAACCGGGATTTCTGCCGAGCGGGATTCCCACGCCACAGGCGGCTCGTCTTTTTCGAGCAGCCCATCCTCCTCAGTCGCATGGGAAACAGACCGGGCAACAGCACCAAGTACTTCTTTCCCCCCAGCCTCTTCCCCCATGCCCACGACAGCACGCTCCGGCACAGGCCCCTCTGCACCCTGAACAACCGACTGCACCGACTCGGAAACAGCCCCGTCATCAGGCAAAACCCCAGAAGCACCAGAAGAACTCGCGGCCGTACTCCCCGACTTTTCATCCTCCCCAGTCGCATGGGAAACAGATACACCCTCTTCAGAAGATTTCCCGGACACAGAAACTTCCCCGGAATCCCCTGTTTCCCGCCCTTCCAGGTCAGTCCCAGTTTCCACGGCTTCATGCTCCCCTATTGTCTGAGAAACATCGGGTTCTGACTGTGAAAAAACAGACAGCTTGCCTCCTTGCACACCCTTCACTTTCGATAAGGTGGGAAGTCCATGGGGCAGCACCGCCGACTGCTTATTTTCCCTCTTCCCGATCATCCTTGCCCTTTACTCAACACCACGACAACAAGCGCAACTGCAACCACCAGTCACGCTCGCTTAAAAGGCACCATTCCAAAGTGTACCTCTAGTTTTTCAAAAACCATAAAGAGCAATCGACGCAGAATCCACACCGAGCACACACTTCCCACTTGTTCTCGCTTCCTGCCTCCGCCCTCCAGCAGCATGTCGTCCAGCAACAGAGGACCTCGCGATAATACGACCAAAATTCACAAACACCACAAGCCTCGCAAGAAAAGATACTTGAAAATACCAGACAAACCCCGACTTCTCACTGTCTCTACAGTGAGAAGAACATCCTCCAAGCACTGTCAAACTGCAACGACAAGACCAACACCCCAGAAACAGCCCCCAGCAACAAACCCGTAAAATGCAAAAATCCGCTGGTAGGCAAATGCATAAAGTTCATTCTCAGAACGAGTAAAACTCGCCTCTCCACCTCAACAAAAGCTCTCGAAAAACAAAAAACCTCGCGCCGCCAAGCCAAAAAAAGCTACAAAAAGAACTTTCAAATCCTGCGCGCACACATCACAACGACCTTGCCTTCTCCCAGCAATTCGCCAATACCCATAATGGCAACAACGTCCGGCAGGTCCCGATACGCCCGCAGGTCCTCTTGCACTCTCCCGCAACCGCGTATTGGGGGCAAGATATCCGTTCAGGAAGCCTGTTTTCGGAGGCGAGGAGAGACATCCGACACAAGTC
>DEIU01000069.1:0-2945 GCA_002352645.1 Acidimicrobiia bacterium UBA2766
AGATCCAAGTCGATGGAGAGCCCTGTTTGCTCTTCCATGTTCCCGATATGTTCTTGCATGAGATCGACAAGGCCATGCTCTTCTGTCACGTCTGTTTGTAGTGTCCCGATCATGTCGCGCAAGTCTTGAATGGCGTTGCGTATCTCGTCTGCCACGCGTTCGATTTCTTCAGTCAGCGTGGGGGCTTGTGTTTGCGTTTGCGTTTGCGTTTGCAGGGAAGCTTGCCAGGGTTTTCTGTCTGTACCCGGGACATCTGATGGGGACGGGGTTTGCGTGGGTGCAAGCTGATCTTGCATGTCGAGTTCCGCATACTTCGGCGCTTCTTGTGGCATGACTGAGGTGTCAACACTTTTGCGGGCAATGTTGGAGAGACGATCCAAATCAAAGGCAATAGCGGCGAGATGCTGGGCTGTGCGGTCGTGCAGTTCCCGCGCGATACGCCCGCGTTCTTCAGAGGTTGCAAGGTTGCCAATTTGCGTGAACAGTAAGGCATTTTCAAGTGAGACTGCCACCGGCCCCGCAAAGCCGGTCATAAGAGAAATATCATCGTTACTGAAACGTTCTGGATCATCGTCTTCCAAAACAATCAACCCAATAGCCTCATCTTCTCGATGGAGGGGTGCATACAAAATGGATTGGGCACGCGCGTCCAAAGTCTGTGAGGCAGGCACATGTGACGCGGCAATAGGACGTTGCAGCCCAATCTGTAGGGGTGCTGCCGCCGTGGCAATATCAATGGGAGTCACGGGAAGGACCGCCCCACGTGCTCCCAGCACACGAAGAAATCCCTGCTCTCGCAGTAAAATTGCCGCTGTTCTCGAGGGGAGAAGAGAACGAAGCCGGTCGAGCGTCGTGCGGACAAGTCCATCGAGGTCGAGCGTGGCCGGTAATTGCTGAGCTACCTTGTGGAGTTCCGAAAGAAGAATGTTTGCGTCCTTCATAGTGGCGATCCGTTGGGCTGATCGTTCGCGTTCTTTGTCAAGCTCGGTGCGCAGGCAAACAGAAGCTTCGGCTTGCTTGCGGGCAGAGAGGGCGACGGCCCCAAGAGACAAGAGGACAAGCCCCCAGCCAAAAATATTTCTCCCTGTTGTCTCCGCAGCTATCACCGTCGTCCCTGGTGTGACGCCCGGAATAAACACTCCGCCTGCTGCGAGCAGCAGCACCCCGGTGCGGCTGCCCAAAAAACCTGCATCCAGCACCGGAGTCAACATAAACAGCAGGAAAGGGCTATCCCACCCTCCTGTTGTCGCAACAAGAAGACCCGCAATGGCGCCTTCCGTGAAGACCACTGTGCGTGTGGCATGAAGATGCCAAGCGTTGCGGTGCTCCAACA
Organism: Acidimicrobiia bacterium UBA2766; assembly: GCA_002352645.1. GTDB lineage: Bacteria > Actinomycetota > Acidimicrobiia > UBA2766 > UBA2766 > UBA2766. The sequence continues at coordinate 1,334 of DEIU01000069.1, forward strand.
AAGGCTGGGCAGCCACCGCAACTGCCGCGAGAGAAATCGCAGCCATCGCGGTGTGCCACGCGAGATGCGCCGTCGTGAGCGCAAGCAAGGCGGAGAGCACAAAAGACGTCCACCGTATTGCCCGCGCAGTCACAGGTAATTCCGTGCGAGCAGCAGCTCCGGGAACAGCTTGGGAAGCAAAAGGATGCTGACTCCCGATAATTTTTTGCAAAGGAGAAGCAGCAGGATGCGTCTTTGCGCGACGGATAGCTGTGCGTCGTGCTATGGCCTGGCTTTTTATTTTTCTGGTTTTTTCATGGGCCTGCACATTCGATGCATCGGCGCACCAGATAGGGGGATAAACTTTCTTCCCCCCACTCACCTGCACTGGGAGGAAAGAGCCCGCACACTCCCGTGAGAGATATGTGAGGGATCTCTGTCGAATACCGTGAGAGATCCCTGCGAGAGGCCCCTGTGGCAGATGTGACCATGGCGGGAACACTGCGTGTTTGCAACCCTCACCCCTGGAAGGAAAACCGCAAGACGCGTCAAGCCCCTCACTCCGAAACCTCTCCCAACCTCCATGGAGCCCTCTCAACCCGTCACAGCTACAGTCACACCTCCAACGGCGGCTACCGTAGGGACAAGCCAAGGACAATGCATCAAAACGGACCCGAAAAAGGACCTGGGGCAAGGGACCCTCGGGAAAGGGGCCTGGGGAAAGGGAGATTGCCTGTGTATCAGGTGGGGCTTACCGGAGGAATCGCGTCGGGAAAGAGCACGGTCTCAAGCATGCTGGCAGAAAAGGGTGCGGTCATTATAGATGCCGACCTGGTCGCGCGCGAGGTCGTTGAGCCCGGCACAATCGGCCTCGAAAAAATCGTGGAAAAGTTCGGCAAAGAGGTGCTCTTGTCGGACGGCACACTTGACCGGCCGGCACTTGCCGACATTGTTTTTCAGGACGCCGAGGCAAACATGGCCTTACGCGCGATCACCTACCCGGAGATCGGTCGCACAATTGCCGAAGGTGTGCAAGCAAACCTTGACACCGACAATATCGTGATTCTCGACGCTGCCATGCTCGTCGAGTCCGGCTGGCAAGGACTTGGCACCTTAATTGTGGTAGCCGCCGCAGCCGAAGTGCAGATCGAACGCATGACACGCGACCGCGAAATGACAGAAAAAGAAGCCACCGCGCGTCTTTCCTCCCAGGCCCCCCTCTCCGAAAAACTCGCGAAGGCCGACATCGTGATCTGGAACAACGACGACCTCGATATTTTACGTCAACGTGTGGACGAAGTCTGGGAAGAACTCCAACAGATCGCTACCCAGCAAGACGCGACAACATAAGACATAAGACGCCACACGACCCAAGCCGCCAGAACAGACAGACCACAAGCACACTCCGGTACGCCAAAGAAACCATGCCCTGTGCGAAATCCGGCGCATGTACCGCGTGCTGCGCGTGTCACAGGGGCGTGCAGCCTGGGAAGAGCAGGGAAAATGGCGACTGCAGCTCACGCTTGCCGGTGATCCCGCGAAGACCCGCAAGAAGTCTCGGTATGTTCCTTGCGAAATCTCCCGAAGGTCTCGCAATGCCTTCGCCAGGCGCGTATCGACCAAGGCGGGCGCG
>DEIU01000069.1:3033-25766 GCA_002352645.1 Acidimicrobiia bacterium UBA2766
CGCGCCCGCCGCGATCTTACCAGACAAGTTTGTTCTTTTGTAGTATCCTGGGCCTGTAAATCAGAGGGAAAAAGCAGCAAGCTTGGTTCTTCCCTCACTGCTTGCAAGCCGTTGTGCGTTGCAGGTCATTGTGAGAAGAATCGGTTTGAGTCCCGGTGTTTTCGCGCGATGCCTGTATTTGTACGAACAGCGTCTTGCTTTTCTGCAAAGGATAAAGACATGCGCGTGCAACAGCGCTGTGTATCCCTGGAGCGCCGCACACAAGGTGTGGCATCCACTGCGGGTTTTGTTGACGAATTTGTTGACAAAGTCGAGAAGGCGATCATTTTGGTGGGCGCTTTGCGAAAGCTCGCGGTGGAGGTCGTGCGGCTCGGAGCCATTCTGTGGCTTGTGACGCTCGGCTTCGGGGACCCATCCTCTCTGCATGAAACGGTTGAACAGGCCCGTCGTTTGACTGCTCTGTTTGGATCGTTTGTGTAAAGCAAGGCCCTGCGTAAAAACGCGGGGCCTCGCCATGTGTGGGCGTGCGTGAACATGTGGAGACGTGTGGGGCGTGTGGAGACGTGTGGGGAGACGGTCCACAGGCCGGGATGCATCCGGGATGTTCCCTGCTGGGACTGCGCGTACGCTGCTGTCAGGCTTGTTGTCTTCACACCACCTTGTGGACAGCGTGCAGCTTTTCCGGGTCCCGTCCCTGCATCCGGGGATCTCTTGGCTTTTTTCCGGTGGGATTTTTACAGGAGTTCCCTGTTCTGTCACACCTCCTGGGGATACTTTGCCGGAGTGTGGGGAACAAGGGTGCAACCCGGCGGGGATCTTTGCAAGGGGATGCTGAGCTGCGCCCATTTGCAGTTTGGGTTTTTTTGGTTGCAGTGGGTTTGGGTGGCCTTGTTCTACACTGCCGGTGGACAGGAGTTTGGAATGGGTGTTTTCTCGCTGACAACGGAATTTGTGCCTGCTGGTGACCAGCCGAAGGCGATTGAGAGCTTGCTCGAAGGGTTCGAGGCCGGTTTGCGTTTTCAGACACTGCTCGGTGTGACGGGCACGGGAAAAACGTTTACGACTGCGCATCTTGTGGCGCGTCTTGGCCGGCCTGTGTTGATACTTGCGCCGAACAAGGCGTTGGCTGCGCAGCTTGCAACGGAGTTTCGGGAGCTGTTTCCGCAAAACCGTGTGGAATATTTTGTGAGCTACTACGACTATTACCAGCCGGAAGCGTACGTTCCCCAGAGTGATACCTATATTGAGAAGGACTCTTCCGTTAATGAGGAGATCGATCGGCTGCGTCATTCTGCGACTGCCGCGGTGTTGCATCGTCGTGATGTGATTTGTGTGGCGTCTGTGTCTGCGATTTATGGTCTTGGTGCTCCGCAGTCTTATCGGGACAGCATGCTCTATCTGAAGACTGGGGAGGAGTACGACCGGGACACGGTGCTTTTCCGTCTTGTCGACATTCAGTATGACCGTAACGATATTGCTTTTGCGCGTGGCTGTTTTCGGGTGCGGGGCGACACGGTCGAGATTTTTCCGGTGTATGACGAGACTGCGGTGCGGGTCGAGTTCTTTGGCGATGAGGTGGAGCGGATTTCGCGTTTTCATCCGCTCACCGGCGATGTGCTGGGGGTTTTCCCGGATATTGGGATTTACCCGGCGACCCATTATGCGACCACGCGTGAACAGCTTGAGCGCTCTATTGTGGCGATTGAAGCGGAACTTGAAGAGCAGCTTGCAGTGTTTGAACGGCAGGGGAAACAGCTCGAGATGCAGCGTTTGCGTATGCGCACTGCCTACGACATTGAGATGATGCGCGAGATTGGCTATTGCAACGGGATCGAAAACTATTCTCGTCATCTTGATGGGCGGGAGCCTGGTGAAACGCCTTTTTGTCTGCTCGATTATTTTCCCGATGACTTTCTGCTTGTGATTGATGAGAGTCATGTGGCGGTGCCTCAGCTGAACGGGCAGTACCAAGGAGACCGTTCCCGAAAAGAAACGCTGATTACGCACGGTTTTCGTTTGCCTTGCGCCCTCGATAATCGCCCTTTGCGATTTAATGAGGTGTTTGAGCGTGTCGGGCAGGTGTTGTTTCTCTCTGCGACGCCGGGTCCATTTGAGCTGGGGGAGAGCGATGCGGTCGTGGAACAAGTCGTGCGCCCGACTGGTCTGCTTGATCCCGAGATCTCGGTACGTCCCACTGAGGGGCAAATTGACGATTTGCTCGGCGAAATCCGGACGCGTGTCGCTGCGCAAGAGCGTGTGCTGATTACGACGCTTACGAAAAAAATGTCAGAAGACCTTACCGATTATCTATTGGAGACAGGAGTGCGCGTGCGTTATCTCCACTCTGATGTGCAGACGCTGGAGCGGGTCGAGATCCTGCGCGATTTGCGGCTTGGGGAATTTGATTGTCTGGTGGGGATTAACCTGCTGCGAGAGGGACTCGACCTGCCTGAGGTCTCGCTTGTTGCGATTTTGGACGCCGATAAAGAGGGGTTTTTACGCTCTCAGACTTCGCTTGTACAGACCATTGGGCGGGCGGCCCGTAATGTGTCTGGTGAGGTCATCATGTATGCCGACAAGATCACTGCTTCCATGGAACGCGCCATTGAGGAAACAAACCGGCGGCGTATCTTGCAAAAGGCATACAACGAAGAGCACGGTATCGATCCTCGTACTGTGCGCAAAAAAATTACCGACATTTTGAGTGGACTACGCGAAGGATCCAGTGCCGGTTTGCAGCGACGTGGCCGTCGGGATGACAAGAATGGCGAAAGAGACGCCGGCGCATACGCCAAAGACGGTCAGGGCCAAGCAGAAATTGCCGACCTGCTGCTTGATGGTCACCCAGGTGCGGAGATCGAACAGACGATTGGCAAAATGGAAAGCGAAATGCACAGGGCTGCACGTGACCTCGAATTTGAGGTGGCAGCCCGTTTGCGCGACGAAATCAGGGCGTTGCGTTCCGAACTGCGGGTATTCCAGGAAGCCGGGTTCGACGCGCGACCCGAAAATACCTGAGTGGGTGTGTGAAGCCTGAGTGTATGGGCGTGTGAGGCCCGGGGTCCAGGGTTGGCCGCGAGTTTTGCCCCTGTCTTGTGTGTGGAAGTTGCGGTGTGTTTTGTGCAGGGTTTTCTCTGGGTGGGGTTAGGCGCCGCTTCGTACAGCTTCGCTTGGTGGGATGTTGGCTGCACGTGTTGCCGGGTAGAAACCGGCAACTGCTCCGATGAGCAGGGCCGCAAAAATACTGCCGAAGAGGCCAATGAGGGGAACAGACATTGGGAATCCCCGGTTTGTGGCGTACAAGGCCGTGACCAAGGTGCCCAGCGCGACGCCGGCAATGCCACCAATTCCCGACAGGGCGATTGATTCCATGACGAATTGCTGGCGGATATGTTGTTTTGTTGCCCCCAGCGCACGTCGTACGCCGATTTCGACGCGTCGTTCCAAAATTGACATCACCATGACATTGGCGATGGCAAGTCCTCCCACAAAGAGTGCGACGCCGCCCAGCCCGACCAAGAGGTTGGTGAGTTGCTTGTCGGCTTCTTCTTTCGCGATAAGAATGTCGGAGGGTCTGCTGACTCTGACTTTTCTGGGATTTTGTGGGCTTACGGTGCGTGGCAACATGTCGAATGCTGCCGGTACCTGGTCGGGGTCTGTCCGCACAAAGAGTGTGGTGGGGATGCTCGAAGTGCCGTAAAGAGATCTTGCAATCGGGTAGCCCATAAAGAGCGAACGGTCGATGTCGCTGTGCAGTTCCGAGGGCGTCAGGATGCCGATGACGGTGAGCCAGTTGCCGTCGACGAAGACGCGAGGGGCCATGCGCGTACCGAGTGTTCTTCCGGTGATGCCAAGGCGCTCGGCTGCTTTTGATCCGAGGACTGCGGTGGGAAGCTGCGCAGTTGCCTCATCAAAGAAACGTCCCGCGGCGAGATCGAGAACGAGGGTGTCGGCGAGGTCGGTCGTGGCTGCCATGATCGAGATTCCGCCCGTCTCTGCCGCTGGGATAAAAGACGTGCGTCGGACTGAGGCTGGGACAGAAGTCACGGCAGCTGTGTCTTCTACTGGGGCGATTCGTTCTGCCATGCTGGTGGAATCGGCGGGAAGGTTGGTCGAGCCGCCTTGCAGGGTTTTGCTTGCGGTCACGCGTAAAAGGTTGGTGCCGAGCTTGTCGAGTGTGCGCAAGAGCTCAGCCTTACTCGACGCGGAGATACCGAGGACGGCCACAATTGAGGCGATGCCGACAGAAATGCCAATTGCGGTAAGGATGGTACGACCTGGTCGGGATTCCAGGCCCAGTGCCCCAATTCTCAACATGTCTGCGGAACGAAGTTCGCTGCGGAGCTTTGGGGTGTCGTCTTGTTTTTTCTGAGATTTGCGGATTTTGGGGAACTGTTTCATAGTGCGGTGTCGTGTTCCATATGGCCGTCTCGTATGAAGACTTGTCGTGGGAGGGCCTGGGCTGTCTCTCGGTCATGGGTGATCACGACGATAGTGGTGCCTGCTTTGTGCAGTTCATGCAGTAGCTTCAGGATGCTTTGACTTGAGGCCGAGTCGAGATTTCCTGTTGGCTCGTCTGCGAGCACGATTGCAGGATGACCGAGAATGGCACGGGCAATCGCGACACGTTGACGCTCCCCGCCGGAAAGTTTTTCCGGTGTGTGGGTGAGGCGGTGTTCAAGGCCAACGCGAGTCAGGGTTTTTTCGGCTTGGCGGCGGCGTTTCGCGGCGGGAATGCCGCGGTACAGAAGACCTTGGGCGACATTCTCCACTGTGCTCAGACCGGGCAGGAGAAAGAATTGTTGGAAGACAAAACCGATGCGGTGCGCCCGCACTGCGGAGAGTTCCTGGTCACTCATGGACGCGACTTCTTCGCCGCCAATGACGACCCGTCCTGATGTAGGGAGGTCGAGCGCTCCCATCACGTGCAGTAGCGTGGATTTCCCCGATCCGGATGGTCCCACAATAGCCACCATTTCTCCGGGGAATACCTGGAAGTTGATGTGCTTCAAAGCATATACGGGGGGGTTTCCGGGATATTCTTTGCAGACGTCCTCGAGACAAAGTACCGGCGTGCCAGAACGACGTTGTCGGGTTCGACCAGCTGGTTCGGCAGTCAAAGGATGCTGGTTGACGCCATTTTTCCAGTCGAGAGATTCTTCCTGGACGAGGGGAAAAGGCAGTGCCGGCACTATGGAAGTGTCTGCGGCGAAAGATGACGAGGTAACAACGGGGTGTATTTCTGTCGGCTGTTGGGCATCGATAACTGAGCGTTGCGCAGGGCACTCTTGCGAAGGTGAGGAAGGAAACGGTAATTGCTGAGCCCCGACCTGCTGCCGGTCGGACTGCTGAGGAATAAGTGGCTGAATTTCCGTGGGCCAAGCCGGGTCTGCAAGCTGCTTGTCCGTGGGCCAAATCGGGGCTGGGGGCTGAGAAAAAACTTCGGGTGGAGTTGGGCTGCCTGCACTGGGCTGCGGTCCGGTGGGGGAGAAGTTGTCGTTTACGGTACTGGAGGGAAAGTTGTCGTTTACGGTACTGGAGGGAAAGTTGTCGTGTGCGGTACTGGAGGGAAAGTTGTCGTGTGGGGTGGTGGAGGGGGTTGAGCCGGTTGTCCAGCCGATGTCTGTCGGGGGATTGTCGGGAGTGGGGTTTGTGGGGTGGGGTGTTTCGGGAAAGTTGTCGTGTGGGGGCTGTGAGGGCGTGAGAGGTGCCTGTCGAGTGGCCCAATAGGCGCCGGGGTGGACGTCAGGGTGGACGTCAGGGCGGGCATCAGGGTGGAGGTCGGAGGGAATGTCGGGGTTTCTTTGCTGGTCTGTCGAGGCGAAGTTGCTGTTGTGGGAGGCGGAGGAAGTGTGTGCGTCGGTCCAGTGCGTATTGATTTTGTCGGAGAAATCTGTGGGGGAGTTTGCGTGAGAGGCCTGTTCCGAAAAGTAGTCCGAAGCGGGGAACTGTCGGTCAGGGAAAGAATGAGCGGGGGTCTGCTCTGGTTGGGCAGTGTGGCTATGTGAAAATTCTTGGTGTGGCACACTGGAGGAGGGGTGGAGGATATGGTCCGCCTGGAGATCGGTGCGTTCGGTCCATTGGTGATGGGACGGGTCATGCGTGATGCGTGGGGCTGCTTCGTCTTGCGTATTTGACGCATGACTATTTGTAAGGCTGAGAAACTGGGTGACCGTTTCGTTACCCTCGAGTGTGTCTTGTCCTCCATCGTCTTCGGTTGAAGGAGAAGGAGAAGGAGAAGGAGACCATAAGATTGTGAAATCGTCGTCCACAGGCGTTCCTCTCGTGTCCGTTGTCGCTCTCGATGACCGAAGTCACGGGGCTATGACTACGATGTCGCCTTCCTTGATGTCACCGGTTACTTGTACCCAACCGCCTCCGTAGAGTCCAGTTTCGACAGGTACCGGGACCGCCTTTTTTATGTTTCCACCGGGGGCCACTTCAACAGCAAATCCTCCTTGGTCTGCTGCAAAGACAGCTTGTATGGGAACAGCCAGCACTTTTTCTGCACGTTCCTTTTCAACTTTTACTGTGACAGGCACTTGATCGAGGTCCCCTGTCGTAGATTGGTTTGCCAGATCAACGTGCACTTCGATATAGGACCTCCCACTTTCCTCCCCCTGTCCGGGAGTTGTGCCGATCACGATCTGTCCCACCGAGGAGATTGTGCCGGTAATTGTGTCGCTGGCTGGGAGGCTGATGAGGACCTCTTCACCAATGGTGAAGAGTTTTTGTTCGAGGGCAGGAGCTCGTACGACGACTTCTCGGTTGTTGCTTGTGAGGGCAATGACGGGTGCGCCGGTTCTTACTCGATCTCCGATTTGTGCAAGATGGGCACCGATGCGTTGCGGACCAGAGAGAAATACGAAGCGCCCAATGTCAATCGTGCCTGTTTGAGAGTGCCCGACAGCGCTTTGCAGACGCTTTACGGCTTCGGCTGTGGCGGTAGTGAACGTCTCATCGACGGTCACCGCTCCTTTTGCGTAGCCAAGAGCGACCAAATTTTCTTCAAGTTGACGAATGTCCGGTCCCTTGCTGTTTTCTATGGAAAGCGGTCGCCAGGCCGGTTTTTTGCCATAGAGCAAGATGACAGACGAGTTGTCGATTTCGTAGAGGGTTTCTCCTTGGGCGACAAGGGAACCTTCGGTCGGTAGAGAGGTGACTGTTCCATTGCTGGAAGCAGTCACCCTCCGTTGATCGGCGAACCCCAGGATGGCAGGGAAATTTTTGCGTTCAACGAGGTCTCGTTGCTCGACTTTGGCAGTGCGCATGTTCGCAAGAACAGAGCTGTTCTCGTCGTCATTGTTGCGAGCAGCTGCGATGATGCTGATGCCTGCAACAATGCAGAGGCCCAGAAAAGCGGTACCCGCCCAGAGGAGGGTACGGTTTGTTTCTGGACGTGCGCTGTCTTCGCCCGCATCTGCCATTTGCCATCCTTTTTTTAGGCCGAAGTCTCACATGGGGGTTTGTAGGCCGCTTTCGTCGAGGCAGTCTTTCGCGGTAGCTCCAATGGCGGCGTCGCTTAAGTCAAGGTCTGGTTGCAGGGTTCCAGGATTGTTTGGGTCGGGGTCGGGAACATTGTACCCGTGCTCACGCATGCATCTGGCGAATTGTGCGTAATCCTCGAGAAACTCCTCGGCTTTCTCTTGTCCGCCAAAAACATCCAACATTTTTTCGGCTTCTTCTGTGCAGGCTTCGGCAGCTTGCTCGGCGCCAGGCATCTGGCTCAGCTCATTCATACTTTCTTGTAGACCGTTGCCCTCGAAACTTGGGTCTTTTATATCGATCCCCTGGTCTCGTAGACACTGGAAGAGATCAAGTGTGTTCTCTTCCATTTCGTTCATAATCATGTCTGCATTGCTGCTGCCACTGCTGCTATTGCTGCTACTGCTACTGCTGTTGTCATCGCTGTCGTCATCCCCGCCGCATGCCGCGAACAGAAGTGTCACAGAAACAAAAGCAGCAGCAGTTTTTTTACCAAATGACCGAGGTGATTTTAGACGCATCGGCGCTCCATCGTGGAGGGAGCCCGGTTTTTTTCGGAACTCCCGAACATTTTTTAATCTGACTTTTGCGTGAAAAATGGGATAAGCACTTGTTCCGATTTTTGGGGTATGCGGAACAAAAAAGCTGATTATCATGCCTGGAAGGCATTTCGGTTCCCATTTTCATGGCATTGTGGGAGGATGCCTTGTGCTTTATCCTTTTTCAGCAGTCTCCGACGTTTGTTTCTGAGTCGCGGGTCGGATTCCCTTTCTGTATTCATGGCATGCTCTGTTTCCGCGCAAATGTAAGTCCGCGTATGCAGGTTTTTCGCACAATTCTCGCATGAAGAGAGAAAGGATATTGGGGAAAAGAAAACCGTAGTGACTGCGCTTGCGGGTTTCTCTCTCTATGCTCTGGCGAACGGAGGATGGGTATTGGCGGAAAGGCAACAAAGCTGGACCGGCAAGATGCGGATGACCTGAGGTGTTTTTTCTATGAGCGACACACCGGTCACGGTTCTCGTTGACTGTGACCCTGGGATTGATGACGCCCTTGCCCTTTTTGCCCTTGTGCAATGGGAAAAGGAGGGGCGAGTACGTTTTGAAGCGGTCTCCACAGTCTCTGGAAACCTTCCTCTTCGGTACACCGCGACAAATGCTGCTTTTGTTCTGGACAAGTCCGGCGCTGGAGATATCCCGGTGTACCTAGGGGCGGACCGGCCTCTTTCGCGGACTCATTTGCAGTTTGCCGAGAAGATCCACGGGCCGGATGGTCTCGGCGGAGTGTACGAAGAAGGGCACGTGGATCCGGACGAGACAGTGCATGGCGCGATAGAACTCGCCCGTCGCGTGCGAAAATCGGCAGAGCGATCGTCTGTCTGGATTCTTGCCCTGGGGCCTCTCACAAATTTGGCAATTGCCTTTGCGCTTGATCCAGGTCTGCCCGACCTCCTTGAAGGCGTGTTGGTGATGGGAGGTGCTTTTGGTGCTCCCGGCGGCAATACCACCCCCTGGGCCGAGTTCAATTTTGCTGTCGATCCAGAAGCAGTACGGCGCGTGTGTGTTTCAGGAGCGCGTATTTTTCTTATCCCACTTGATGTCACACATCAGGTGCCCTTTACCGAACGCGATTTGCAGCGTATCGAGACTCGCACCAAGTCCGGACGTTTTGCTTTGGGCCTCTTCCAAGCGGGCCTGCACCTTCAGCAGCGGCGGGGGGCACATGAGATGTATCTGCATGACGCATTAGCTGCTTCTGCCTTGATACTTCCGGATCTTTTTCAGTTCCATGAGTGTGAGATGGAAATCGGCTTGTGCGGAGACCTTGCCGGTGCGAGCCTGGTTCGTTCCCGGCGTCCTGGAGAAGAGGTTCGCACAAACGTTTCTGTGGCCTTTGGCGTGGAGGTGTCGCGTGCGCGGAGTTTTCTTTTGCAGACCTGGGGGGGCGGGGGCGCTTCGGGTTTTTGAGACGTGCGTCTTGCCCGAAGCCGCGCGATCGGGCGTCTGAGATTTTTCTGTTCTCTCCCCCCATTGATACACGAGACCGGGATGCGGGCCTTGCCGGTTGACCATTTGCCTGGAGCCCACACAGGAGAGGAAGCAGCGTCGGTTTCGAAAGACTCCCGGCCAGGCTTCCCGGAAAACTCCCAGTACAAATATGTTATATGGGTACGTTTGGGTTTTGTGGGAAACGGCAGCACAAGTGCACGGCGGAAGCGGCGACACGAACAGCCGCACAAGGTGTCACAAAGGGCCTGTGGATTTGTCAATTTTTTCGGTAAGATGAGGTCTGTCCTGAGATTGCAGGATGACGCGTGTGCTTTCACCCTTTCCACGCGACACCTCCGCGAATTTTCTTTCCCAAAGAGTGGGCTGCATGTCATCGAATAAGCTGGTCATAAGTGGCGCGCGGCAACACAATCTAAAAGACATAGATCTTGTGCTTCCCCGGGACAAGATGATCGTGTTTACCGGCCTTTCCGGGTCTGGGAAGTCTTCTTTGGCATTTGACACGATCTATGCCGAGGGGCAGCGGCGTTATGTCGAATCTCTGTCCTCGTATGCCCGGCAATTTCTTGGTCAGATGGACAAGCCTGAAGTGGATTTCATTGAGGGATTGTCGCCTGCAATCTCGATTGACCAGAAGTCCACCAGTAGAAATCCTCGTTCAACCGTCGGAACAATCACTGAAGTATACGACTATATGCGTCTTCTCTACGCTCGGGTGGGGAAGCCGCATTGTCCGTCGTGTGGGCAACCTGTGCACCGTCAAGCTCCCGAACAGATTGTGGACCGGATCCTGGAGATGCCGGAAGGCAGCAGGTTTGAAGTGCTTGCACCCGTTGTGCGGGGTCGGAAGGGTGAATACGAGGCCCTGCTCGAAGGCTTTGCGAAACAGGGTTTTGCCCGTGCCAAAGTCGACGGAGAACTGCTCGATTTGGCAGAGACACATCGTCTCGATCGTTACCACGCCCACACAATTGCAGTTGTGGTTGACCGCCTTGTGTTGCGTGACGGCATAAGGCGCCGTCTTACCGATTCGGTGGAAACAGCGCTCGAACTCGCAGAAGGTATCGTAGAAATTACGATCGTGCCCCGCACGCCTGCCCTGCAAGACAGCCGCCATGCCGAAAACCCGAACGCGAATACCGCGACTGCCACTACGACTGCAGAGGATTCCGATCTGCCGGAAACACTGGTCTTCAGCCGGCATTTGGCTTGTGCCGACTGCGGACTTTCTTTCGAGGAGCTTGCTCCCCGCAATTTTTCTTTCAACTCCCCCTATGGTGCCTGCCCTACCTGCGATGGTCTAGGGACTCGCCACGAAGTTGACGAAGAGCTCGTTGTACCCGACCCTTCCCTTTCGCTCAGCGAAAACGCCTTGGCCCCTTGGTCCGGCCATATGGGGAAGTGGTGGCGTGGCATGCTGGAAGCCTTGGCGAAAGAGGTCGGTTTTTCTTTTACCGACCCGTGGGAGAAATTGTCCGCGCGGCACCGCAAGACAGTGCTGCATGGCCTGCCCAAGAAAACACTCGAAGTTTCTTATACCAACCGTTACGGTCGCAAGCGTGTCTTCCGCCGCCCCTATGAGGGAGTGGTTCCCTGGCTTCACCGTAGGCACGAAGAAGTCGACTCTGATGGGGCAAGAGATCAGGTTGAAGGCTACATGCGGCTTGTGGATTGTTCTGTTTGCGGAGGTGACCGTCTTTCTCCCGTCTCCCTTGCGGTCACGATTGCAGGAAAGAACATCGCGCAAGTGTGCCGTTTCGCTGTCGGGGAAACCCGGAGCTTTATGGCCGAGCTCGTCCTGAACGATCGGGACGCGGCAATCGCGAGCGAGATCCGCAAAGAGATTGATGCCCGGTTGGGCTTTCTCGTGGACGTCGGTCTTGGCTACCTGACTTTGCACCGTGCGTCAGGCACGCTTTCCGGTGGGGAAGCCCAACGTATTCGCTTGGCAACCCAGATCGGATCTGGACTTGTGGGCGTGCTTTATATTCTGGACGAGCCCTCTATTGGGCTGCATCAACGTGACAACCGTCGCCTGATCAAGACGTTGGAACGCCTCTGTGCGATTGGAAATACCCTGATCGTGGTAGAGCATGACGAAGATACGATCAGAGCGGCGGACCATCTCGTTGATATTGGGCCTGGTGCCGGGGAAGAGGGAGGGGAGATCGTTGTCGCGGGTACGCTCGATGACCTCTTGACTTCCGAACGTTCTGTCACGGGTGCGTATCTTTCGGGTCGCCGCAAAATTCCTGTGACAGGGAAACGGCGCCCCGGGAATGGCAACTATCTTCTTGTACGCGGCGCCCGCGAGAACAACCTGGCCAATATCGATGTGACATTTCCTTTGGGGACATTCATTGCGGTTACAGGAGTGAGTGGGTCGGGCAAATCCAGTCTGGTGAACGATATTCTCGCGGTGGCACTGGCGCACCGTTTGCATCGCGCGAAGGCAGTGCCAGGGAAACACCGTTCTCTGGAGGGTGTTGAACATCTCGACAAGATAGTTGTCGTGGACCAGTCGCCGATTGGGCGTACCCCCCGCTCCAACCCTGCTACCTATACAGGCGTGTTTGATCATATTCGGAAGCTCTTCGCCCAGACACCTGAAGCAAAGGTACGTGGATATTTGCCTGGCAGGTTCAGCTTCAACAAAAAGGGTGGCCGTTGCGAGGCCTGCACCGGAGACGGCACCATCAAGATCGAAATGTTTTTTCTGCCTGACGTGTACGTCCCCTGCGAAGTCTGCGGGGGGGCACGCTACAACCGCGATACGTTGGAAGTGCTCTGGAAAGGCCACAACATCGCGCAGGTTCTCGCAATGCCTGTTGCAGACGCCTGCAACCTGTTCGCTTCCGTCCCGAAAATCTCCCGCCACCTGCAGACCTTGGTTGATGTGGGTCTCGGATACGTGCGGCTTGGACAGCCTGCCCCCACCCTTTCCGGCGGGGAAGCCCAGCGGGTAAAACTGGCATCGGAACTTTCGCGCCGTTCAACAGGACGCACCCTCTACGTGCTCGACGAACCGACCACTGGTCTGCATTTTGATGACGTCGCCAAGCTCCTTTTCGTCTTGGATCGGCTTGTGGAAAATGGCAACACAGTTCTCGTGATCGAGCACAACCTCGACGTTGTGAAAAGCGCCGATTGGATTATTGATCTTGGCCCAGAGGGGGGAGACGAAGGCGGGCGAATTGTGGCCGAAGGAACTCCTGAAGAAGTAGTGCAACACGAAATCAGTTATACAGGTGCTTTTTTACGCAAGTTGTTGGCGTAAAGAGAATCAAGATGACAGAGCGCTGACACCCGAAAAATGACTAAGATGCGAGGGATGCGCTGCTCATTTCGCTCGCCTTCCTTGGTACATCTTGTGCAGGCTATGGTGAAACCTCCCGACTTGTGGCGAGCAGCGGGCAAGGGTGAGAATAGGGTGGATCCTTGAGCAAAGCGGCTGCCATGCCTGCTTTCGCTGTCTTGCCGTGGCCTTCCTATTTTGTTATCGCCGCCGACTGTAGCGAGGGCATATGCCACGAAGTCTGAAAGCATTTTCCCCTACTCGAGTCTTTTTCATGCTGCTTCTTGTCGGCGTGCTCAGTAGTTGTGCCCAGAGTAATGCTTTGACCTTCCGTGCAACTGAAACTCCTTCGTCGACCACGCCGCTTTCGCCCGCGGAAACCAACCTCTTTGAGGAGACCGCAACAGAACAAGAGAAAGAAGAAGAAGAAGCAGAAGCAGGCGAAGAAGAAGAGGCGACGGAAGAGAACGCAAAACAGCAGGTAGGAGCTGTTACTTCTATCTCTATAGGGAAGGTTGGATTCCAGGAGACTGTTTACTCCCCTGTTTTTAAGCGCATCGCAGGAGGCAATTTCGAGTGGGAGAACCTCATGATGATGACGCAACAGGGGAGAATCAAGGCCGCAAACGTCCAAGGAGACCCGGTCTTTGTTCTGGATCCAGCAGTTCTGGGTGTCTCTCCCTCCCAAGGACCAGCAGGACCCTATGTGCTGTGGAAACAATCGAATGATGTTGCCGTGATGGGTACGAACGCTCCATTGCCTGTCCTTCTCAAAGTGATGGAAGGCGTGATCGTCGGAAAATATAAATAAGGTGGAGTACCGGTAAAGACGAAAGCACGGTCGCGCGCAAAGCCGGCAGGGAGAAGCGGACGGGGCAGACTGAAACTGCGAGGCCAGGACGGTTGGGGGGGCTGGACCCCCGTCCAAGGAGGAGATCGGGGACGGCCAGGACCGGCCACGAGGCCTGGCCCAGTATGGCCGGAAGGGGGAGGAGTACGATTCCAGGACAGCCACGAGCAGGACGCTGACCAGAACGAAGAGACCGACCGTTCCCCTTGGATGACGCACTGTTGGGGGAGAGGACAAGGAGAGAGGGGCGGTTCGTGCACATGCAAACCAGTAGCATATGAGTGTGATCAGAACATGACAGATGAGGCGGGGGCAATATGGGATCGTCATGCCGTCTGGTGGGCGGAGAACTTCACGCAAGGCGCTGATTCCGAGTACGAAGAGTGCTTGCTCCCTCTGCTTCGGGGGTTTACTCATCCCGCTGCAGGTCTGCGTGTGCTTGACGCCGGCTGCGGAGAGGGCCAAGTTGCCCGATTGCTTGCTGCGGAGGGAGCAAGCGTGATTGGGCTTGATGCCTCAGGGGAACAAGTGCGTAGGGCAGTTTTGCAAGAGAAACCCTTTGCTGCTCTTTCCTGTGGCAGCAAGGACAGCAAGGACAGAGCAGGGGAGGGGAGGAGCGGAGCACGGCCGCTGTATGTGCGGGGGGATGTCTGCCATGTGCCGTTTGCCTCGGCCACCTTTGATCTTGCTGTGGCTTTGCTTGTTTTGGACCATGTGCCTGACCTGGTCGCAGCGGTCAATGAGGTTTCCCGAGTTTTGCGGCCCTCTGGGCGTTTTATAGTGTTTCTCAATCATCCACTTTTTCAGACACCTGACTCGGGATGGGTAGAAGACCATATCCTGGGCGAGTGTTATTGGCGTATCGGTCCCTATCTTGTGCAGTCCCTTTCTTATGAAGAGGTCGACGCTGGGGTTGTGTTGCCCTTTTGCCACCGCCCTCTCTCGACCTATGTGAACTGTGCGGCTGATGCCGGTTTTGTGTTGGAGCGCATGGCAGAACCTGCCCCGTCCCAGGGGTTCTTGGCGAATTCTCCAGAGCAGCCTATTGTCGCCGCGGTGCCTCGTCTTGCTGTGCTACTTTTTCGACGTTTGTCAGAATGAGAAGAGAATAAAAGGCTGAGGGGATGTGGCTGCTGCTGCGACACGGCGGGAAAAAGGCATTGGAGCAGGCGTGAAAAAAGTGGCGAGGTGTGGGAAGGCCTCAGGGTGAGCTGCAGAGATGAAGCTCGAGGCTCGGTCTCGCAGGACCCCCGAGATTATTGCAGCTTATTTTTCCACCATGAAAAACCACTGTGGGGAAGACGCGCATCAGGAAGGATTGCAGTGATGATGAAAGGATGCTCCCTGACGCGTCTGGGGAGAGTGCGATGAAAGCTCTGACCCCAACTTAATTTCTACACTATTCTGACGCTTTTTTGCAAAACATATTTTTGTAGGATCTGCTACCACAGGACGCCACAACTTGCGCGGCCTTGGCACGACACTTGGTACGGTAGTGGGAAAGAAATGTCCTCGAAGACCTATCGTTCTACGAAAGTGATCCATCCAGGTGGGTTGGAGGTCAGGATGTACAAAGCAGCTGTGCGAGCCTTGATGAAACACGGGATCGGTCGGCTCAGCAGCGGCGATTTGAGCTTTTTGCTGCGGCTCGCTGCTCCCGACGCCAAGATCATCTTTCCGGGCGACAACTCATGGTCGAGCCTGCACTGTCCGGTAGAGAAGGGGCGTGATCCCCATGCCACACATCGCGGCCTCGATGAGTGCCAATCTTTTACCGACAGGTTGTGGCAGAAGGCCTCGAGCTCGTGATCGAAGACATTCTGGTCAATGGGCCACCTTGGAACACGCGTGTTGCTGTTTGTGCGCACGACTTCATTGCCGGTGACAGCGGAGACCTCTACAACAACCGGGTCATTGCATTTCTGGAGATTCGGTGGGGTCGGCTTTGCCGCTGGGAGGACCAGGAGGACACCGAACGTGTCTCGTCATGGGATGACCGCAATCGGAAGTGAGATCTCGGCCCTTGTCAGTGATCGTTTTCGGTCGTGTGTGAACGAGCAGTCGCACTGCTCGTTCAGCTGCCTCTACGGCGACAGCGAGGAGCGTGGAGTTCTGAGTCGGTGCTGTCCTGCGGGTGGAACGTCAGTTTCGGCCAGGGGGAGGACCTCGATGCTTTTTGTGGTTCAGGGTTCGCGTGGATCTGTGGCGAGTCGCTGCAAGCAGTGGAGCTGTTCGGTGCAGTAGTCCCAATAGGGAGTACCTTCATCAAAGACCATGATCGGCCTTTTGGTTCCGTGTTTGCCGTGCCCGTAGAACAGATCCTTCCCCTGTCGGGATTTTACAGGGGAAGACTTCACCCAGAGCTTTGGGCAGAGCTTTGGGCACATTCGGTTCGGGCGTTGAGGGAGGTTTTCGTGTGCCTGCAAAGATCGCCGGAGGAAGACTGTAACAAGAGGATGTGCGGAGGGGGTCTCTGATTTTAGTCTGCTCTATAGTTCTGTCTGGTATGCAAGACTTGACGCCAGCGTTGCATCGTGTGTTCTCGGGAGTCGAGCCATTGGGGCTCTGCCTGTGAGGAGGATATGCTGCCCCTCGTCGTGTCTGCCCAAGTGCGGAAGATGTCTCCCCAGAAGTCAGTGTCTCCCAGCGCGTTTGCCATACGCTCGGATTGGGCGAGATTCGCGGTGAGCATTTTTCTATCTTTTGTGTGGGCGGCGTGAAAAACGAGCCCAGTGAGAAGCCGGCCTTTGCCTGTGCGTGTCCCGCTTGCTTTGCAAAGACGTTCCGCGGTCTGCAACGACTGCTCTACGACCAGGGCCGGTTTGGTTCCGGTATTGGCAATAGCGAGGGCTGTGTGGGCGCGAAACTCGTCGATTTTGTTGCCGTCTTGTCGGGTGCGTTCGATTGCTTTGTGGGCAATATGGCGGCCGGCTTGTGGGCGGATCCAGCATAGGGTTTCGGCGAGTTGTGTAAGCGCACGACCCTCAAGACCACGTGCTTCACTTTGTTTTGCATAGTGAAGGGCTTGCGTGTAAGCCTTTTCGGCTTCATCAAAACGGGCATTTACTCGGTAAACATCACCTTGTAAAAGAAACTTACGAATATCAAGACAAGATCCTGTTGAAGCTGGAATCATGCAGAGAGTCTGTAAGACTTCCCGGAAACGCCCCTCTGACCCATAAGCCAAATAAGACCGCCAATAACAGGCTTGTTTCGCGTAAAGAGTGTCCTCCGCGGCAAGAATCTCATAGTTTATTTTTGCGAATTCCGTAAGGCCGAGTTCCTCTTCTGTCATTGTCTTGTGCAAACGAAAAAAAGACCGTGCTTCTGGAGAAAGAAGCGGAGAACGAATCGCGTCGGATAAATCGGCTACCGCATTTTCGATGGGACCACACCTCGTGGCGCGCACACCACGCAACCCTTGTGCGAGAGCTGCGATCGAGGTTTTGCTGTTGAGTGTTTCTTCGTCGAACTCGAATGCACTGAACATGCCTGCTTGGGCGAGACGATCCGCGAAGTCAAGAAAACGGTCTGCTGCGATGTCGAATCGGGCGCCGTCACTGCAAAGGTGAGAAAAGCTTTGCGCGAGATCTTCCAGGTTGGTTTGCTCCAACTCGGAGAGCTTGGCGGTAAAATCGCGTGCAAGTTTACCGATGGTCTCTGGTGCATCCTGCGTTTTCTTCGACGGCATTTTGTCAGTCTGAGAAGAACTGCGGGGAGAAATATGCCTGATCCATGTGGTAATCCAGCCGTCTCGAAACCAAAATGGTTGAGACGATACGATCACGTCCGGATGAGGCATGGGGAGCTTGGTGTGCCCTTCATGAAACCATTGCCTGATGGTCGTGGGATCACGACCAACGGTAAGTGCAATATCGACAATGCCGATAAGGGTCTCGTCAGGTGGGCGAACCTCGTTCGGAGTCGGGGGCCAACCGTCGATGTCGCCTCTTCCCTTGATCGGGCTTTCCTTACACTTTGCGCGCGAGAAAGCAGGGGGTTATAAACTGTCACTTCTTTCTACGTTCTACAGATCTTTCTACGTTCTACAGAGAAGATTTCCTTTTTTCCTTCCTAATTTTTTTGTAGCAAGAAGCGCACATGTGGGAAAAATCTTTGAGAGTATTCTTCTCCGATAAGATGAAGAGCGATCCGCACGGATCTTTTCTCCATTATCCTGATTTCGATTTTGATCTGGCAGGAGCCGAACCATCAATGGCCGATCTCGTTCTTATCCGACACGGACAGTCTGTATGGAATCAACAGAACCTCTTTACAGGTTGGGTTGATTGCCCTCTTTCAGAAAAAGGAGAAGATGAAGCCCGTGCCGCAGGACAATCCCTGAAAGGGAAACAAGATTTCAATCTTGTTTTCACATCAACTTTGGGACGGGCGATACAAACGGCGGAGCTACTTCTCCAAGAAATGGGTGTGAACGCACAAGAAACTGTGCGTTCCTGGGAAATCAACGAACGCTATTACGGGCGCCTCACCGGAAAAAACAAAGACAAAGCCCGCGAAGAATTTGGTGCCGACCAAGTACATATTTGGCGGCGCTCCTACGATATCGCCGCACCAGGCGCCGAGTCACTGGCCGACACCGCAGCCCGTGCCGTCCCTTATTTCGTCGAACACATCCTCCCACGCGTGCAAGAAGGCCGAAAAGTTCTCGTCTCCGCGCACGGCAACTCCCTCCGTTCCATTGTCATGCACCTCGAAGGCCTCTCCCAAGACCAAGTCGTATCTCTCGAGATCGCAACAGGCGATCCCCTCTTCTACAACCTCGACGGCGACAAGCTCATCCGGCAATAGGGCGCGAGGCGGGATCGCGCCCGGTCCGGAGACTGAGCGCGACGGAACCTGACTGCCCCGAACATGCGAACGTCAAAGTTTCAATCCTCGCCCAGTCCGGAGACTGGACGCGCGGGGTAGCTTCCTAATTGTCGGTACGCGTTGATGTAAGACGCGACATCATGGCGGCGGTCCTCGGTTCGCTGCGCAAGTGTCCCTACGTCCACGCAGCGTGCGGCCGCGGCGCCGAGCAGCTGCTTGGCTGTGGCGAGCGCTGTTGTTGCTGCGGTTCCGGTGGCTGCGTATTGACGTTGCAATAGTTCCTTGGCTTTGGCGGACCAGGGAAGCAACTCGGTGTCGAGTACAAGCCAATCGGTTTCGAGTGTGTCCCACCATCGGGCGGCAGTTGCCGCGCTGCGCACGCGTGCCAGGATGTCCTTGCNNTGTCCTTGCTGGTGTCCTTGCTGATTGCCTGGTCGTTGAAGAAAGGCCGGCCGGTGCGGGTCACGATGACCCCGGCAGCGTTGTTGGTGATGCCGAATTGCCGGTTTGCGGTTGCGGTGTCCTTGGCGAAGATCAGGACTGCTCGTGAGCCCATGTGCTTCTCTTCGCAGAGAACCTTGCTGATGCCGGTGTTTCGGAAGTAGTCGAACGCTTGGTCGGGGTGTTCGAGGTAGTCGGTTCGGTCGCTTGTGGCAACCGGCGCCATTGTTGGGGGGAGATGGATGAGCCGGCGTGGGTCGGTGGCGAAGCGGCTCATTACTTCGGTTCAGGCCGCGTTGACTCGCGACTTTGAGGCACTGATCGATAGGAAATACGATGGTACGGGAATTGATCTTGCAGGTCGAGCCTGGCTAATCCGCGCGAGTTGGCGTGAGGCGATCGGGCCGTGTTTTTGGCTTTGCCTTTGGCGGGAATTATGCGGTTTATCCGGGAGTCGCAGCGCACAGTCTGTCTCGCGGCCAGTGTGGCCTGGTGTTCAGGGACTCAGCTTCGTGGCAAAGAGGGCCGAGACCGGATATGGGGCTGAATGGCCTGGTGCCCGGTTGCCGTAGCAAAGTGCGTTCCGGAGACGATCCTTGGCAACGTCACCACGGTTTCCAACGTTTCAACCGTCTCCAACGTCTCAAAATCCGGGATATGCGGGGGCTCCATACGCCATTGGACTCGTGTGCAAGTAGCTCTCCTGTGTGCGGGCTTTGGTCTGGTTTCCTGCTTCAACTCTCTGTAAATGACCGCAATTGCGGTCATTTACAGAGTAGGTTTTCGGGGTTTTTGCTGGTTTTTTGCTTGTGCTCAGGTGATGGCGAGCATGCGCTCCAATGCGGTGCGTGCCCAGCGGGTGGTATCGGGATCAACACGGATCTCGTTTACGATTTGGCCTGCTTGCAGGTGCTCCAGTGTCCAGGCCAGATGCGAAGGGTCGATACGGGCCATTGTGGAACAAGGGCAGGAGACCGGGTCGAGTGAGAAGACTTGCTTGTCGGGGTGCTCTTGCGCAAGACGGTGCACAAGGTGGATCTCGGTTCCCACTCCCCAGGAGGTGCCGGCAGGGGCTGTGGCAATCGCTTTTATGATTGCCTCGGTGGAGCCTGCCTGGTCGGCGGCGCAGACCACTTCATGTGCACACTCTGGATGGACAATGATGTGTACGTCTGGATTTTTCTGCCGTGCTTCCTCTATTTGTGCAACACGAAATCGCTGATGGATGCTGCAATGGCCACGCCACAAAAGAAAAGTTGCCTCTTTGATCTCGCGTTCTTCGAGGCCGCCATTTTCTGCCCGCGGGTTCCATACGACACAGTCTTTGGTCGAGAAACCGAGATTCACCGCGGTGTTCCGTCCAAGGTGTTGGTCGGGGAAGAAAAGCACTTTCTCTGCCTTGCGAGTATGAAAGGCCCAGCGAAGTATTGCCTCCGCGTTTGAGGAGGTACACACAGCACCGCCGTGTTCTCCAACGAAAGCCTTGAGCGCAGCAGAAGAGTTCATATAGGTGATTGGCACAATATGCTCTGTGCCACAGATTGCCGAGAGGTCATCCCAAGCATCAAGTACCTGGTCTTCGTTTGCCATGTCGGCCATGGAACATCCTGCGTTCAGGTCAGGCAGCATGACATGCTGATTGTCGCCTGTGAGGATGTCCGCGGACTCTGCCATAAAATGTACGCCACAGAAAACAATATATTTTGCTGTGGGATGGTCAGCGGCGAAACGAGCGAGCTTGAAAGAGTCGCCGCGGGCGTCCGCCCATTGGATGACATCATCTCGCTGATAGTGGTGCCCGAGGATGACGAGATTGCTCCCGAGAGACTGTTTGGCTTCTTGAATGCGCTCTTCCAAGTCTGCTGGAAGAGCAGCGGTATAGGTTTCTGGTAGCGGCGTCTGCAAGCGCAGCGCAATGGTTGACATCGCGGTTTTCTCCCCTATGGCGCCCCGATTGTCAGATACGCGTTTATCTCGCACGATGGTGCGGAGTTCCTCTCCTGCGATTGTGCTGTTGCAACGGAGAGGAACGCGTTATAGACATGACCGGTGGGAAGCTGTCTGGCAAGCGACCCACGGGGATGTCGGCCTCGGGACGGACTTGGCAGCTCAAGGCCAGACTTGGCTGTTGCCTTTATTTTACGAAAATTTTTGCGTTTTGTCCTGGGAAAAGGGTTGAAAAGCCAGATTCTAGGAGGATGCTGGAAGGCCTCTCCCAAAGTACTCCCGCTTTTTCTTTTCTCTTGCCGTTTTCTGTCGGGACAACGCAGGCCCCTGATTTTCCAGGAGCCGGGGCAGTCTGGGTTGAGGGGAGTTGGGGGGGCTGCCCGGGCCGGGGATTGCCTCAGGTGGTAAAGGGACTCGTTGCTTGCGGGAGTTTTACAGAGGGACCTTTGAGGCTGAGGAGCTTCTTTCTGGAAGACCCGCAAGCTGCTTGTTTTTTGCCGGGTTTGTGGCTTTGTTTTGTGCCCATCGGGTGGCAAGTAAGCCGTACCCGATGGTCATGCTTCCCCAGAGGAGGACGTTTCCTGTAAGGGAGATTTCACGGAACTGCCAGATGAGATCGGCAGGCACGTTGATGGGGTCGTCATTTGGCGGGAGGAAGATGAGCAACAGAGTGAGGGGCACAAGAAAACTGGCCGCTGTGACAATCTGTCGTACATGTTCCGTGATATTTCTCTGCTCCAACTGTCGTTTCACCATGTCGGTGCAGATGAATAGGGTGAAAGTCGCGAGGATGAGAATCAAATATAAACTTTGACGCTGACCCGATGTGGCTGGGTCGCCAACTGCCGGTGGATTCGGGGGATATTTGAACCAGGGAACGAGGACGAAGCCCGTAAAAAGCAGGATCCCTGTGAGACGGGCTTTCTGCCAAGGGGTGGTTGGGGCGCGTAGCGCACCATGGACAACACCAAAGATTGTCCCGAAGGCGGCTCCTGTAAAGGCAAGTGCCGAAAAGAGCCCAATGCCTTTTTGCACGGACCGGCTGACTGCCGGGTCGTCTTCGCTGTTGAGCCCACTGTCGTTTGCGAGACCGGTTTGCGCTGCAGCTTCTTCGAGGGCAATTGCCTCTTCGAGCCGGGGTTCTCCCGCCAGGTTAAGATAGATCGCAGCAAGAAGACCCGCGAGAAAACCTACGGTTATTCCTATTGCAACCGCGCGAGAAGGTTTCATTTGTATGACCTGGGTGCGTTCTTCTTGACCTGTCAGTGGCAGGGAACGCCAATAAAGTGACGGCCATCATGAAAGAACTCGTGCAGAAAGTTGCTTGTGCCGGCGCTTGAAGACCCGATCATATTGAGAAACTGACTGTTCTCAAAGGTCACGAGGGCAAGGACTACAACAGCAAGCGCGAGTGCCGACCATTGCCATCTGGGAAGATCCCAAGAAGAACCTTCGAGAGTGGGATACTGCGTGGTAGTCATAAGTTTTCCTCTCCATCCGCGTGGAATGGTCTCTGGCTCTCATCTGCCGCATGGTTTTTGGTTCCCCTGAGAATTGTCTGACGACCTTTCGGCGACCTTTCCTGGGGAACTCCATGCAGTAACCGCTCTAGTAGCGCGAAGCACTGGACCCTTCGCTCAAGGAGATCTGGCTAAAGCGAGACAGGCTTCTTGAGACGCGGAGAGAACTTGCGTTTCCCACCTCTTTGTTACCCATCGCACGCCTTCCACAGTGGCGGGACCGCACCGGAATCACACCGGTTTTCCCTTAAGCGACTCTTTTACCATAGCAAAGAAGTTTGTAACTTGTTGGGAAATGCAAAAACCTATACACCCGAGTCTGCTGTCTTCAACGAGAAAACGAGAAAACGAGA
>DEIU01000069.1:25828-32510 GCA_002352645.1 Acidimicrobiia bacterium UBA2766
AGTGGGACAACGGTGAGATAAGAGTGGAACAACGGTGAGATAAGAGTGGGACAACGGTGAGAAAATAGTGAGATAACGAGAATTTACTCGATCACGAAAAGGGGCGATCCTGCTGCTCGGCCCTGCTTCCCTCAGCCCCGTTCCAGCGTGTTCCCCTGATGCACTCCCCGGTGTACTCCTCGAGAACGACCCAGGTTTCCCCAGGTTTCCCACTGTTTTCCTACGCGTTGTCCCGTGTGTTGTCCCGTGTGTTGGAGGTTGGTCGTTTTTTGCTGGTTAATCTGGATTGCCGATATTGTTGAGAGTTCCGAAAGGTCTTGTTCTATCGCTTCTCGCGTGTCGACGAAAAAACGTTGCGAGATCCAACGATTTTTGTTGTCCGGTCCCAGCGGATGTTTGCTTGCTTGTCGTTTCCGAGTGCACTTGCGGTGTGACCGGGGGCGTAGTCGGGGAGGAAGTGTGAGAAGGCAGCGAATACATGGCCGGGACTGCAAGCATTCTGTGTGATGGTGAGTGCCCTGTGAGGATCCCCTTGCTTTTTCGTGGTTTCTGAGGCTGTTTTTGCTGTTGCCAAGTTGTGTGAGGGTGCCGGCGGTTTTGCAGTGGTCGGGGCTGATTCCGGGGACTGTGTGTGGTCGTAGGGATCGTGCCGGTGTGTGTGGTCGTAGGATAAAGAGTGTTATGAAGCGTCCCGATGTTCCTATTCCTACGGGGCCTGGAGTGTACCTGTTCAAGGACAGTGTGGGCCGGGTTCTCTATGTGGGGAAAGCTAAATCTTTGCGTAGCCGGCTTGGTGGGTATTTCCAGGATTCTGCGCGGCTTCCACCCAAGACAGTCGCTCTTTTGCAGGCGGCGGCAGATGTGGAATGGGTGCTTGCGCAGAATGAGGTTTCTGCGCTCATGCTGGAGTATTCCTTTATCAAGGAACATCGCCCGCGGTTCAATATCCGTCTGAAGGATGACAAGAGTTATCCCTACCTTGCATTGACGGTCAATCAGGAGTGGCCGCGTCCCATGGTGGTGCGGGGGCGCAAGCGGAAGGGGGTGCGGTATTTTGGACCGTATCCGCAGGCGTATGCGATCCGGGACACGCTTGACTCTCTCCTGCGTCCTTTTCCTTTGCGCACTTGTAGTGATGTGAAGTTTCGCCGGCATGCCCGGATGGAGCGGCCCTGTCTTTTTTATCATATAGACCGTTGTTGTGGTCCGTGTGTGGGGCGAGTGGCTAAAGAGGATTATGACCTTCTTGTGGAGGAGATGGCGAGTGTGCTTTCCGGCCGGGCGAGGCCAGTGATCTTGCGTTTGCAGAGCGAGATGCAGGCAGCGGCGGAGCGTCTGGATTTCGAGTTTGCTGCCCGCTTGCGTGACCAGTTGCGTAGTGTTGAACAAACCGTGGCGCAGCAGCAAATTGTGCTCGATCAGAGGGAGAACCTCGACTTTATTGGTGTGTACGGCGATAGGTCTGAGTTTGCTGTGCATGTGTTTTTTGTGCGTGCTGGGCGTATTGCCGGGCAAAAAGCGTTTTTGGTGGAGAATCCTGAAGAAAAATGCAGGTCAGAGGTCTTGCGCGACATCCTGCTTCTCCTTTACGGTGACGGGGAAGGCATTCCGGATCAGGTCGAGCTTCCGTGGACCCCTGACGAAGCGAAAATGCTGGAAAAACTGCTTACACGGTGGCGTGGGGAACGAGATAGGCCAGTCGGCGACGGGCGCACAAGCCCACATACGCTGACGACCGGCGATCCTGTTCTCGCGAATCATGGGAGGACAGCCAGGACGGTGCCGACAAGTAGACGATCGGTACGTTTGCACATTCCCCAGCGTGGCCCAAAGCGGGCCTTGTTGGAGACCGTCACGCGCAATGCCGAACAGTTTTTCGCGGAAAGCCGTTTGCGCCGTCAAGCTGATCACAACGCGCGAGCACGCGCACTCAATGAATTACGCGAAGCGCTCTATCTGCCTGAAGCTCCCTTGAGGATTGAGTGTTTTGACATTTCTCAGGTGCAGGGGGCGTATCCGGTGGCTTCTCTGGTCGTCTTTGAGGATGGTCTCCCGAAAAAGCGAGACTACCGCCACTTCTCGATAAAGACAGTCGAGGGACAGGACGATTTCGCGATGATGCGTGAAGCCTTGACACGAAGATTTACCAATTATGTGAAGGAACGCGAGGCACGTGAGCGGGGATCCGGGCAGCCTTCGGGTTTTGCCTACCCCCCCGGGCTTCTTCTCATTGACGGAGGCAGGGGCCATTTGAATGTCGCGCTTGAAGTCCTTGATGAGCTGGGATTGGCTGGAGAGATTCCTGCTGCAGGTCTGGCAAAACGCTTTGAAGAAATCATTTTGCCAGACCAAAGTGCCCCAGTGCGTTTGCCAGGGTCTTCTGAGGCTTTGTATTTGTTGCAACGTGTGCGTGATGAAACCCACCGTTTTGCGATCACGCATCATCGTTCTCGTCGCGGCAAGGGCATGACGGTATCTGTGCTTGACATGATTCCCGGGGTTGGTCCGAAGCGGCGCACGCGCCTCCTGCGCCGCTTCGGATCTGTGGCAGAGATACGGAAAGCGAGTGTGGAGGAGATTGCTGCCACGCCGGGAGTGCCGCTTGCAGTGGCCCAAGCCGTGCAGTCCGCACTCGATCTGCAGTCGGATGATGTGAAACCGGACGATGTGCAGTTGGGCGGTGTGCAATCAAGCGGTGTGCAGCTGCAGATGCAAGACGTGTCGGGGGGTATACAAACAGATACACAGTCGAATACTCATGGGGGGGTGTTGCCGGTCGATCCGGCGGGTCTGTCGAAAGGAGAAGAAGAGCCGGGGATCGGTGCAGGGCAGCAAGCGGAACAGGTTGTTGAGGGGCTGTCCGATTCAGGGAGCGCGTTGCAGCCGAGGAGGGGGAAATGAGTGTACTCGACCCGCCTGAAGTGGTGATTGTCACAGGATTGTCTGGATCTGGACGAACGACAGCGGCGCGTGCTCTGGAAGACATCGGTTTTTTTGTCATTGACAATATGCCGCCGACTCTTTTGGCGAGAGTGGTGGAGCTTTCGATGACTACTCGGGAAGTGCGCCGTATGGCGTTCGGTTGTGACGTACGCGAAGGGGCTTTCTTCGAAGAGCTTGATGAGGCGTTGCAGACCTTGCGGTCAATGGAGGTTCCCCTGCGTATCTTGTTTTGCGACGCCTCTGACGAAACACTTTTGCGGCGTTTTGTTGAGACACGGCGTCCTCACCCCATGGCAGGGAATGACACGGTTTTGTCAGGAGTGTGTCGTGAACGCGAGAAGCTGGCTTCTCTCCGTGAGCGATCCGATCTTTTGATCGACACTTCTGATCTCAATGTCCATACTTTTCGCGATAAGGTGAAAAGCTTTTTTTCCCATTCTGACCTGCAGCAACTCCAAATAGTGGTGCAGAGTTTTGGCTTTAAGCACGGTCCTCCACGCGACGCTCAGCTTGTGTTTGATGTACGTTTTTTGGCAAATCCCCACTGGGTTGACGACTTGCGTCCTTTGCTAGGTACATCAGTTGAGGTGCGCTCTTATGTGTTGGGCAGTGAGGAGACGCACGACTTCCTTGATCTCTTGTATGCCTTGTTGGATTTTCTCCTTCCTGCGTATGTGAAGGAAGGGAAGACCTATCTGACTATTGCGATTGGTTGCACTGGAGGGCATCATCGGTCTGTAGTGTTAGCGGAAGAACTCGCGACACACATTCGTAAATCGGCTTTCAGTGTGGTAGTGGACCACAGGGACTTGCATTTGTGAAAGTTGCTGCTCTTGGCGGAGGACACGGACTTTCGGCGGTTATCAAGGCATTGCGCCTGTTGACCTCTGAGATAACGGCGATTGTCACGGTCGCCGACGACGGGGGGTCATCGGGGCGTTTAGTCTCGGATCTCGGTATCTTGCCTCCTGGTGATGCCCGCCGCTGTCTTTTGGCTCTCTCTGATGAGGGTGAACTGGTCGACTTGTTTTCCTACCGGTTCCGGGGGGGAACACTCGATGGGCATTCACTTGGAAATCTGATTTTGGCGGCCCTGATCGATTTGGATGGGAGCTTCCAAGAGGCGTTACGGCACGCCGGAAATCTCCTGCAGGCTGATGGGCAGGTTGTGCCTGCTTCGACGCAGGCGGTGCGGCTTGTGGCGGAGGTGAATGCTGTCCGTGTTGAGGGACAATCGCGTATTGCGCGGATGTCCGGTATTCAGAGTGTGGCCCTTGAACCAGCCGACCCGCCTGCTGATCCGGAGGCAGTGCAGGCAATTTTGGCTGCAGACATGGTGGTTTTTGGCCCGGGAAGCCTTTTTACTTCGGTGCTTCCCGTGTTGAGTGTGCCCGGTATTTTGCAAGCATTATCGGAGTGTCGGGCGATGCGCGTTTTTGTTTGTAATCTCACGGCAGAGGCTGGTGAGACCTACGGCATGAGTGCTTTTCAGCACCTCGAGGCCCTTCTTGACCACACCGGAGATTGCATCGTTGACGCGATGCTTGTGAATGAGCTGTCTGCGCCGCACGAATCTTGGATTTCTCCGCCGGCAGAAAAAACAATCCGGGGCGTACGTGTGTTCGCTGCGCCTCTCGCGAGCAGAGTCGGTGCTGTACACGATCCTGTTCTGCTCGCGTCTTTTCTGCAGCAGGTGTTTTGGAGTTTTCTGGGGAGAAATCCCCACGCAAACCAGAGCTTCAAGACTTCGCAACATCCGCAAAAACTCTGAACCACACCAGCTTTTTTCTGAAAAGTGTGCCCCGTCAAAAATGCTTGTTCTTTAGTTTCTCTTGTCTTGCTGTTGCATTGCCGTGGGGTTGAGAGCAGCGGCGGCTTCTCTCGCGGCCAGTGTGCCGGGATTCGGCTCTCCTGCTTCTCCAGAAGACAGTGATTGTTTTTTTGTCTCGGGTTCGGTGTTGACGATGAGGCTTGCTGCCGCGATAAAAACGATCGATCGCGCGAGTTGTATCAAGACGAACCAGCCACACAAGGCGACGAGGAAACGAAAAGTCGCAGTAGACGCGCCGATTTTTCCTTGGGTAAGCGCATCAAGCGAAGGCCACCATGTGACAAAAGTGAGGATGAGTAAAGCCTTGAACCAGCTGCTGGGATTTGGTCCTATAGTAGCTTTTGTTGGATTTTTCTGGTCTTTTTCCATTAGATGACGCTCTTGGCCAGAAGGCGAGCCCAATGTTCAGGCGTGGCATCGTGTCCATCGAGAAACATAATCGGCAGATCGAACTGTAAAACTGATGCCGGGTTTGGCGCGTGCTGCATATCCACGAAGGCGAGGGCATCGACGCCACCAAGCATGCCGATCCAGCGTCTTGTCTCTGCCGGTGACGCGCAGGCAGAGACAATGCCAATCACGAAAGCAGGTTCCAGCGCGGCAAGCACTTGGCGTGTCCAGCTGCTTGCCGCTTCCCCTCTCTTTTGTTCCGCACTTTCGGACTCGCTTGCAAGCGCGACAACAATGGGGTTTTCCCTGCGCCGCCAGGCTCGGCGCCGGCTTTGCGCAGTGTCCGGGTCGTGAAAGGAAATGTAGCCGGAGAGGAGTGTATGGTCGGGAGAAGGCGAGGCCAGACGTACTCCTTCAGATGTCAGTCCGATGCGTTCCGCAAGGGTCTGGCTGATTGCTCCGAGATGTTCGAGAGACCCGCATACCGCAAGAATTTCCCCCCCGTGTGTGGGAAGTGGAGGAAGAGCGCGACATCCTGAAAAATCCGGGAAAATATCTAAGGACTGGGGAAGAGAATGGGGAGGAGGATTGCTTGCGAACTGTCTTTTGTCTGTTTCTTGCGCTTCCTGAGTTTCTTGAAAAAGCGCAAGGTCCTCTCGTGTGTTGTCTGATGTGCTGAGCGGACTGTGAGGAAGAGACAGTTCTGCCTGGGCTGCTTTCCTTTGATCCAGATATTTCTTTGCGGCCGCAAGCGTGTTTTTTAGTGTCGTGTGCAGATCGCTGTCTTGTGCGCCTGTACTGTCCGCTTTTTCTTCTGCTTTCAGCAGCGATAAAGCGGGCGAAAGTGCCTCTTCTCTTGCTTCGGTTTGACTCGTATGTGGTGCCGGTAGAGCGTTCTCTTCTTGTGGGAGTTCTCTTTCGATTTTTCTTTCAGGGAAGTCTGCGAGCAGAGAATCCGCGATCGGCGGCAAATCCGTAGATGATGCTGCGTCGAACAAGTCTGTTGCAGGCTGTTGTTTGCTTGTTTGTTGCAGAGGGGAATCCGGGTCATAGCGGGAGCTGTTTTTCAGAGAAAAGAGAAGATCCTGGCTTGGCTCTATCCCCATTTCTTTTTCAGCCTTGTGCAACATTGCCGCGAAATCAGGTGCTTCTTCGGCTTTTGGCAGGGCGCGGGGTAGCGGACAGGCTTTTCCGCTGATTCCGGCTTCTAAATCGCTGATCCAGTCGGCAACCTCTGCCAGGGTTGTCCGAGGAACAGCTCGATCTTCCTCGGACAACCCTGGCGCTGCTTGTTGCCAGAGAGAGCCCACGCTTTGAGATGGCGCGGACGCGGGTGGCGTGCGTGGCGCGGGTGCGGGTGCGGGTGCGGGTGGCGTGAGTGGTGCGGATGCGGGTGCGGGTGGCGTGCGTGGCGCGGACGGTGATGCGGGTGGTGCGGGTGCGGGTGCGGGTGGCGTGCGTGGCGCGGACGGTGATGCGGGTGATGCGGGTGGCGCGGATGCGGGTGCGGGTGGCGTG
>DEIU01000034.1 GCA_002352645.1 Acidimicrobiia bacterium UBA2766
CCCCGTCCTGCGGTCTGCCTCTGAGATATTTTCCGCAAGCAATTTAAAAAGAAGAGCCGGTCAAGTTTGACCGGCTCTTCTTTTTTTGTTTCAGGGCAGATATTTCTAGGATTTTTTAGGTTTTTTGAGTTATTTGTAGTAATTATTGATATTGCTGTCTTGATATTTCATAAAACCTGCGGTAGAGTTATGGGGTGCTCAAAAAACGAGCGTGCTTCGTTTTCGCCTCCTGAAGCCCTTGTGCACACCGCAACGATTTACGAAGACCGCCTGCTTTTGCAGCGGTCTTTTTTCTTTTTCACCCATTTGACCAGCCACGACGCGTCGAAATTCCTGTCGTCTCCTCGGCGCAAAAAAACAGGACACGCTGCTTCTCCTGCTTTTTTCGAGCTTTTTTCTTATGTAACAGGAAAATTATAAGATATTGTTTTTTTGCAAGAGAAAGCTCTTTCTTCTCTGGCCTGTTTCTGGCTTACGGGGTCCTATTTTTTTGCTGTATCTCCAGTATTTTCTTGAAAATGTCGATTTCTCCAGCGGGGCTGTTGCGGATTGAGAGGCTGTCTCCCCTTTCCCCGTTGAGAAAGCATGGAAGCGTGACAGTGATGAAACACATCCTCTTCGTTGAGGAGGACGCAGCGGCTCGAGAAGGTCTTCGCGAACTCGTCAGACCCCATCGGAGTGAATGGGACATTGTTTTTGTTCGAGATGGTGAGGCGGGTCTTACGGCTTTGGCCGCTATTTCTTTTGATGTTGTTGTTGCTGATGCTGACTTGCCTGATATGAGCGGTATTGCGTTTCTTACCCGGGTAAAAAGCGATTTTCCGGCTGTCGTGCGTATTATTTTGACTGGCCACGTTGCACTCCAAAAACAGATGTCCACGCTTCCTGTTGTGCACCAGTCCCTATTGCACGATTGTGAGCCTGCGGTTTTCAAGGAAACAGTGGACCGTGTATTGCGTATACAGAACCTTGTGACTGATAAATGTTTACGCAACCTGGTCGGCGAAATCGATACGTTGCCGAGCTTGCCGGAGATTTATCTGGAACTCACCGAGATTTTGCAACAGGATGCCTCTGCGCGAAAGATCGCGGCACTTGTCGAACGAGATATGGCAATCTCGGCAAAAATTCTGCAGCTTGTGAATTCTGCTTTTTTTGGTGCACCAAAGCGGATCACGAATATCGGTGAGGCAGTGGTCTATCTCGGTGCTTCTCTTGTGAAAAACCTGGTTTTTTCGCTTTCCATCTACAGTGCACTCAGCCCGAATGTTCATCTTCCCGGTTTCTCCTTGGAAAAAATTGAGCGTCATGGCTGGATGAGTGCTGTGGTTGCCGAGAATCTCTGGAATGAGCGTGAAGGCGTTGACGACGCGTTCATGGCTGCCATGCTGCAAGATGTGGGGAAACTTATTTTCGCGAAGAGCTTGCCGGAGCGGTTTGGCGAGGCGATCCGTGTGTCACGGGAAAAAGATGTTCCTTTGCATCATGTGGAGTTCGCCGAGCTTGGGGCATCCCACTCTGGAGCAGGCGCGTATCTATTAGGAATTTGGGGACTCCCCGCGACTGTTGTCGAGGGTGTCGCCTATCACCATGATGTGCGAGAAGTGCCGCACGCCGAACCAGGTATTTTGGATGCGGTGCACATTTCTCATGCTCTCGTCCAGATGAATATGGCCGATATGAGAGATCCCGATGATGTCTCAGAGGTGTTGCTTGATGAGGCTTATCTCATGAAAATGGGCGTCAATCATCATGTACAAGATTGGCAGCGGCTCATGGGGCGGTCGTCTGCTGGAGGGAAAATGGGATCGAAAGGCGGCAAGCGTGGGTGAAAACGGGAAGAAAATCCGGCCTGTCCCAGGGCACGGGACAGACCGGATTCGTGTGGGATCAAGAAGAATTACTGTGCCCGAGTTCTGCTAGATGGCTTTTTCCCAGAGCAGGCGTTCCTCGCTATTCGGGTCGTTCACCAGCTTGGTGTGCTCTTCGAGAAACTCCATTGTGGCTCGGGTTTTTTCGTTGTATGCGGGCCAGGCCGGCAAAAGGTCATTTGTGGGATTTCCGGTGCGGGCAAATTCTGTCCAGGCTTTTCTGACTTGTTTTCCGAGGGATTTTGGTGCTTCGGGACCCGCAAGCATCGCCAGCATGCCCTCTGCTGTGTCGAAGAGAAAGGCGAGTTCCATGCCGTGGCAGGCGCCGAGCCGTCCTCCCATCATGGGGGATCGCCAGCTAAATCGATACATGTAAGTTTTTTCTTGGTGTCGGGCGTGTGCCTCGGCAAGACGTATCGCAGGCAACCAGAAGACGCGGTCTGTGGTGATCGCCGCGCTCACTTGCCGTAAGGAATCGTTTTCCCGGTTCGAGATATAGATCTTGGCTGCAGTGGCGGCTTTTTCTGTGGGGTCTTCAGCGTCTGTTGCGAGACCTGCGAGTTGTCCGGCGATTGCCTCTTCTGTGTCTGGTGTCGGCATTCCCAGCATTTCGGAGAAGAGTCGCCACTCGTCGAGGCAGGTTCCGGTCAGGAGCGCAATATTAGGAGATGTTCCGTTTGCGATGGCGTCGACGGGGCGTTCTTCCAGCACAATTCCATCGACTACAGGCTGGAACATCATTTCAGCGTCGACAACCATGCCGCCTTGGGCGCCGGCCATTGCGGACATGGTTTGCATTTGGGCCTGCAGGATTTTTTCCACAGGAAGAGCGCAAAGCGCCTCTTTGTCGTCCGGTGATATCCCTGCTGCGGCGAAGAACTGATCGGCTACTTCTGTGGCACGTGCGGCGGTGAGGGCGTTATGGCCCGCGCCACTTTGGGCGATTGCCTTGTGGAAAAGCCCTGTGGCTTTGGGTGAAGCCATGAGTGTCGCGACGCTCATGCCTCCTGCTGATTCCCCAAAAATTGTGACGTTGTCGGGATCTCCCCCGAAAGTCGCAATGTTCTCTTGTACCCATTGCAGTGCCGCGATTTGGTCGAGGATGCCGTTGTTTCCAGAAGTGGCGTATTCGTCGCCGAATTGGGAGGCGAGATGCAAGAATCCCAAGGCGCCATGCCGGTATTCTACGCTCACCATGACGATGTCGTTCTCTTCTGCAAGGACTTGTCCGTGCCAAGATGGGTCTGACGCGGCTTCTATGAGGAAGGCCCCCCCATGTATCCAGACCATTACGGGGCGTTTTTCATTATCGAGGGCGGGAGTCCAGAGAGAGAGTGCCAGGCAGTCCTCGTCTTGGGGAGGAAGAGCTGCTGTGGCAGGTGATGCCATTTGGGGTGGAGTGGGTCCAAAGGTTTGTGTGTCCCGTACGCCATCCCAGGTTGGAGGGGGCTGGGGCGGAAGAAAGCGCAGTGCTCCCGTTGGTGGGGCAGCAAAGGGAATGCCTTTAAACGCGATGGTGCCCCCCTCGGCGACTCCCCGCACATTTCCTTGTGCAATGGTCGCGACCGTCATGTGTCCCCCTTTTTTTACGGTTTGTCGCACTGTGGTGGGCACGGGTCTCCCGTATGCCAACCGCGAGTGCTAGCCCATAGGGTACCGCTGAGAGGGATGCCTCCAGGAGTTTCTTGCGGGATGGTCTTTGTGTGTGAAGGCTCTGTGGGGGGTTGTGCGGGCGGTGGATTTGTTGGTGTTGGGGGCTGTGTGAAGGCAAAGTGTGGCGCGAAAAAACAGCTTTTACCAGGAAAGCCTTTTTCCAGGAGAAGGGCTTTCCCGGAAAATCTTGCCATATGGGATGGTTACCCTGAGAGGTCGACGCGTGCCACAGTCTCTTCTCGTAGTGCCACCCAAACCACGCCGTCGACTGCGCTCACTCCCCGTGGTTTCGGACCGATGTTTCGTGCTTTTGTCGGGGTCAGGATAGTGGTATCGATCGCGATGAGTTGCCCGGTTTCCCCAAGCGTGACCCAGAGCCAGCCGTGTGCATAGGCGGTTGCGAAAGGGGAGCTGGGCAGGGGAATTGTGGTGTCGATGTGGAGTTGTGTGGTGCGATCTTTTTTTCTTGCTGCGGAGAGCAGGCGATGTACAGCTCCTGTGGTGTCGAGAGCCCACAGGGCTTTATTACCGTAGGCAATGCTGCGAGGGGGGCCGGCCAGTTCTGTTTCTCCTGTGATTTTTGCTTCGTTTGGATCGATGCGGTAGACCCGTTTTCGCAGCATACTGGCTGCCCAGATGGCTCCTTCTCCGGCGGTGATGGACAGGGCGTTTCCGCCGATGCGAAGGCGGGCAGTTTCTTGGAAATCGTAAAGGTCGATGCGTACCACAGTTGAGATGTCGCTGTCTGGTGTTTGGTTGACTGTCCACAACGCGTCAAAGGCCATGATGAGTTCATGTGGTCCGTCGCCGTCTGTAAGTTCAATGCGGCCGACTGTCCGGTTGGTTCTGGGGTCGATTTGGGTAACCGAGTCGTCGTCATGGCTTGCGACCCAAATGTGTCCTCTGCCGGCCACGACTCCGACCGGGCCTTCGCCTACCGGGATAGAAGTTTTGATTTGGAGACTGACGGGATCAAGCCGGTGCACTGTGGATTCTTTGTAGTTTGTGACCCAGAGGTCACCGGCACCCAGGGCAGTGCGTACAGGGCCTCCCAAAGGACGGCTTGTTGTGACTGAGGCTGTGGGGAGGTGCTCGTTGACGTTGATAACCGATAAGACATTGCTGGTTTTTGCGCTGTCTGCTGAGAAGACCGTGCTTCTCTTTTTCTCTGTGCGTAGGAGGAAAAAGGTGCCGAGAATACTGGCACCTCCTGCTGTTTTTAGCGCGTGGAGGAGGGAACGGCGAGGGAAGCCGATGAGAGAATCGCTGTGGTCTCCGGGATGTGCGGACGTTTCTCCAATTTGTTGCAGGCTTTCTTGATCGTGCAAGGTTTTTTGCGGGTGGCTTGCCTGGAGTGTGTTCTTTGTGAGTGCAGGATAATTGAGTGAGAGGAGCGTGCTGTCGGTGTTTCTCACTTCTTCTGGCCAGGGAAGATTGGTGCTGGAGAAGTTGGTTTGGGAGACAAGGTCCTTTGCTGAGGTTTGATCTGGGCCGGTAGGAAGGTCAGGAGGGCCGGTAGGAAGGTCAGTGTCGAGGAATGGAGTTTCTCGCGTAGAGAGTGTCGGGAGATTGGTCGAGAGATCGGGTGAAAGATCGCTTAGGTCCGCGAGGAGGATTTCTCCCGCTTCTTTTTGTTGGGGGAGGAAGTCAGTCGCCCACACCCCTTCATGTTCTTGTACTTGTCGGAGTGCTTCATGAAAGGCCTCGGCAGAAGTGTGACGGTCTGCCGGGTTTTTTGCCATTGCCTGATGGAGCACATTTGCGAGAGATTTTGGAGTTTCCTTTGGGAGGAGTCTGGGTGATTCGATTGCGATACGCCGCATCAGGCTGAAAGGTGTTTCTTCGGTGGCTTGTTCGTAAGGGGGTCGCCCGCAGAGTGCGGTGTAGAGGGTTGCGGCAAGCGAATAGATGTCGGATGCGGGTGAAGCGGATTCGTCAGCAATGATCTCTGGTGCTGCATAGGCAATGGTTTTTGGCAGGTTGTGGGTGGTTTCTCCTTGGTTGTGGAAGCGTGCGATGCCAAAATCGGCAAGGTGGGGCTGTCCGAAACATGAGAAGAGGACGTTTGCTGGTTTTATGTCGCGGTGCAGCACATTGAGCGCGTGTGACGCGGTGAGTGCTCCGGCGAGTTGGGTGCCAATTGAAAGGGTGTTTTTCCAGGGGAGTGCTCCC
This sequence comes from Acidimicrobiia bacterium UBA2766, assembly GCA_002352645.1. GTDB lineage: Bacteria > Actinomycetota > Acidimicrobiia > UBA2766 > UBA2766 > UBA2766. The sequence goes on from DEIU01000034.1 coordinate 5,697, forward strand.
CTTTTGGCGATGACGTCGGCGAGAGATCCTCCGGTGAGGAGGGGCATCAGGAAGTAGGGCTGTCCTGAGGGGGTTTCGCCGGCGTCGATCACGTTAATGATGTTTGGATGTTCTTGCAGGGCTGCGAGCACACGACGTTCTCGTGCGAACCATTCGACCGCTTTGTCTGCAGAGTGGTGCGGAGTGAGAACTTTGACGGCGACATTGCGGTCGAGTTCGGGTTGGTATGCCCGGTAGACGGTGCCGAAACCCCCTTGGCCGATAAGGCACGCGTGAAGCAGGCCAGGAATGCCAAGTGCGGTGTGTGGCGCCTGCGCGATGTTCTGCGCTGACAAGTTGTCCTGGGTCATATAGGATCGGAATTTTTCGGGATATGGGTGGGTCAGGTGAGAGAAATGAAAAGATGCAAAGAAGTCGCGGCCTTGAGGTAGTGGAGTGTATTGTGGCCATGACCTGGGGTGTAGGAACCTGTGTCAGTGGTGCCATCATGTGGCAGGTATGACACAGGGATGGGAGAGAGTCAGTGGTGATGAAAGATATCGGAGTCTGACAGGAAAATGTGACGTGCAGAGAGGTGCGTGTGGTGAGTGGTGGTGCGCGATGCCTGTTCTGAAGTTTGTTGTGTAACCTGTCCTGCAGTCTATTGCGAGGTTTCTGTAAGTCCTACAGTACCGGCAAAGAACGCAGTTGTGAATGTTGATGTAGGAATTGTCGGGGAATTAGCGGTTCTCGAATTTGGGAGGTCGTTTTTCTGTGAAAGACCGCAATGCTTCGACCATATCAGCAGTTTGTGCGGAGAGAATTTGGGTGCGGTTTTCCATGTCGATTGCGGCATGTAAACTTGAGACTTCGAGATTGGACCACATCACCTCTTTTGTCATCCATACGCCGAATGGGCTATTCGCGGTGATGAGGGAGGCTGTTTCGAGGGCACTGTCGAGGAGTTCTTCTTCTGGGACGATCCTACTGACAAGGCCGATTTTTTCTGCTTCTTCTGCCTGAACCATGCGTCCCGTCAGCATGAGTTCAAAAGCGCGAGACGCGCCGATCAGACGAGGCAGTAAATAGCTCACGCCGACGTCGCAGCCGGACAGACCTATTTTGACAAAGGCCACATTGAATTTTGCTTTGGGTGAGGCGATGCGGATGTCGGACGCGAGGGCAAGGGCGAGACCGCCACCGGAGGCAGCACCGTTTACGGCAGCAATGATAGGTTGAGAGAGGCCGCGCATTTTTGTGATGAGCGACGCGATACGTTGCTGCCAACGCATCCCGCCTTGCACCCGGCCCAGTCCTTCATCTGCAACAAGCCCACCGCCTTTGATGTCGAGCCCAGCACAAAAGCCCCGTCCTGCGCCTGTAAGAAGAACTACTCGGCACGTGCTGTCTGCTTGAATGGTGTCGAAGGCGTCGTGCAGGTCATCGACGAGGGTGCGGTCCATCGCGTTCAGGCGTTCTGGCCGGTTGAGCGTGATACGACAAATTTCGGGTGTTGGTTGGTCGATCAGCACAGTGCGCATTTCTTCTCTTTTCTCTTTTTCCCAAGGGCTGTCTGTTGATGCTCGCTTCGATGCTTGCGTCAACGTTTGATCCGGCGCTTGCTACGGATGAGTCCCTATTGAAATGGGAACATGGTCTTTGAGGAATTCTTCCGGGACAGAGAGGTTTCTGCCGAATTCTTGTGAGAGAGTGCCGGAGGAGAGAGACAGGTGATCGGAGAAGGAAGCTGTTTTTTCGGAAAAGAGCGGGGCTGAGAAGAAGGCTTGGCAGAGATTGAGAATGGCAGAGTAAACTCCAGCCAGGAGTTTGTGGTTCCGTCGAGACGCCTATGTAATATGGCAGCTTGGGGCAGTCTTTTTGATTTGCTCTGGGGTGTTGTGATGCAGGGTTTTTCGTGTAGTGTGCACGTGCTTGTTTTTTCCAGATACTGGAGGATTTCCGGTTTTTATCGGTTTTTTCGGTAGCTTCTCTTTTCTTTGAGAAGTACTGGAGCACGGTGTACGAGAAGGCGAACCGATGGCTACAGTTCTGTCGTGCAAAGGATGTAGGTTGCGTTTCTGCTTCTTTTTTACAGAGTGGCGATTTTGGTATCCGGGTAAAAAACCGGGGCCGTTCTGCCGCGCTGGAGACTGAAGCAGGGTCTCCTGGTTAAGGTGAGAAGCCTCGGGCAAGAAGTGTCCGGGGTTTTTTTATGCCTCCGTTCACACTTCAGGTCTGTGGATTACTGTGCTCTGGCAAGGCCGCCATGATGCGGAATCAACAATGGAACGACAGAAAACGATCGAGGTGAAACATTGTCATGTCGGAGATGATTGAGAATGCGAATTTGCGCGAGTTTTCTACATTGATTGCTCCAGCTGTTGTGAAAGAACGCATGCCTTTGCCCGCAGAAGTTGCGACATTGGTGTTGCATACGCGTCACGCCATTCGAGATGTGTTGTGTGGTGATGATGACCATCGTTTAGTTCTGATTATTGGGCCGTGTTCTATTCATGACCCGGATGCGGCATATGACTATGCTGCTCGTTTGCGGAAAGTTTCCCAGCGTACCAGTGATGCGCTTGTGGTTGTGATGCGGACCTATTTTGAAAAACCGCGTACGACAGTTGGCTGGAAAGGACTCATCAATGACCCCCGTCTTGACGGGAGTTGTGATATCGAAACAGGTTTACTCCTCGCCCGTGAGATCCTGATTGAAATTAACAAGGCAGGAATGCCGTGTGCGTCTGAGCTGCTTGATCCAATTACCCCTCAGTTCACTGCTGATCTCATCAGCTGGGCGAGTATTGGGGCGAGAACAACAGAGAGCCAGACCCATCGAGAGATGGCGAGTGGTCTTTCGATGCCGGTCGGTTTCAAAAACGGCACGGATGGCAGCCTTGATGTGGCATGTAACGCCCTGATTTCGGCTGGTCATTCGCATAGTTTTCTGGGAATCGGCGCGAACGGCATGATGTCGGTGGTCTCCACAATGGGGAATCCTGATCGTCACATTGTGTTGCGGGGTGGAAAAGAGCCGAATTACGGGCCGGAAAACGTGCAGCGTGCTGTGGAGATGGTGCATGCTGCAGAGTCTCGTCTCCGCCGTTCGGTCATGGTGGATACTTCACATGGCAATTCGAGTAAGGACTACACCCGGCAAGGGTCTGTTGCGCGTGAGGTGCTGAGGCAGTATGTCGCAGGTCAGAACGAAATTATGGGCATGCTTATCGAGAGCAACATTGCTCCGGGGAAACAGAAGTGGAGTGGGACAGAGACGCTGTCCTATGGCATGTCAATCACTGATGCATGTATCGGCTGGGAAGAGACTGAGTCCCTGATTGAGGAGATTGCAGCGGGTGTGCGGGAGGTGAGTTCGGTGCGGACCTGAGCTTTCTTTCGGCGTTGTCCTGCGGTTCAGCACACAGAACTGAAGTATGGGGGGAATGTCTCAAGGAGAAACTCTGTTACCTTTGTGGATGTTTTCCTGCGGTTATTTTCCCAGAATGAAAGTGCCTAGGTGACGTTTCGCAGGCTTTGCTTTTCCAGATGACCTGTATTTTTGCAGGGAATGGTGAAAAGCCGAGTCTTGCCAAGGTGACGTACGGTCTGGGAACGGCTTTGCTGCGTGTTGATTTTGGCACGCAAGCTTATGCCGGTTGACCTGGGAAATCGGGTGGTAGTGGAAAGTACCGTCAGGTCTTGTAGAGCGATGTCCTTCCCGGGCAAAAATGCAAGATACGAACGGAGAAAAAAGAGGGACGTGGAGAATGCCGAAAGCCGTATGGAATGGGACAATTCTTGCTCAATCAGAAGAGACAGTCCTGATCGAAGGCAATCATTACTTTCCTCCTGATTCCATTAACTCTGATTGTTTAGAGCCTTCCCCTCAACAGACGGTATGTTCATGGAAAGGAACTGCCAACTATTACGATGTACATGTTGGTGACAAAGTGAATGCCGGCGCCGCTTGGTATTATTCCGACCCCAAAGAGGCTGCGCAGCAGATTGCGGGATATATCGCATTCTGGAAAGGCGTTGAAGTTATCTGATGGGTCGAACAACAGCAGGCCAGGTCTTCTTTTCCCTGGTGTGCAGGGCACGAAGACCAGTGCCGGAGGAGAGCCTGTTCTCTTGCGCGATATTCCGAGGAAGGGACGTCGCCTCTTCGGTTAGAAACTCCTGGTAGGGCGTGTTGGCCGGCCAATGAAGTGCAGCTCAGAACCAGAGAGTATGAGAGTGCCGGTCGGTAAGGAAATAACCTGGCGCGAGGTGCTGTCGGTGCTTGTTTTTGCAGGTGACGGCCTTTGAAGCTGGGCCCGAGCTGGTGTGTGCGCGCGTGTGCGCTGCATCAAAGGGGGATGGACGCGTGGATGTTCGCTCTCTCGGTCAGAACCGTATTTTGGACCGCGCGCAAGCCGATGTTGCCGCTCAGCGTGAGCTGAACCGGCGTCGCCGTTTGCGTCGTGTCATGTTCTGGCTGTCGTTTCCCGCTATTTGGTTGTGGGCACGTCTTTTGAGTGGAGACCCGGTGAGCCCGGGGTGGCCGAGTTTTCCGGAGGGCGCCGAGTTATGGCTCCCGGCTGTGATTCTGGCTGTGATGATTGGTGTCCTGATCATAGGACAGACATTTGGTCTTGGTCGTTCGCCACATACGGTGTTCCGAAGCAGTGAACTCGATGTGACGTTGGCTGATGTGCGCGGTATGGGCGAAGTGCTCGAAGAAGTAGTGCGCACTATGAATCTTTTTCTTGGGCACCGTACCTTTGCTGAGCGTATGGGAGGTACGGCGCGGCGGGCTGTGCTTTTTGAAGGCCCACCGGGAACAGGGAAAACCTACGCAGCCAAAGCAATGGCCCGTGAAGCAGGTGTTCCCTTCCTCTACGTTTCTGCGACTTCTTTTCAGTCTCCTTACCTGGGGGCAAGCGCCCGCAAAATCCGCCGCTTCTTCCGCACGCTTCGCAAAATAGCACGTGAAGAGGGTGGAGCGATTGGCTTCATTGAGGAGTTTGACGCTATCGGGATGTCCCGTAGCGGGGTGAGTTCTCGCATGTCGTCCCAGAGCATGCAATCTTCTTCTCTTCCAGGTCTTTCCGGGACTTCTTCGGGTGCTCTGCCGAACATGGGGCGCACGATGGACAAGGACGAGCCGGGTTCGGTTGGTGTTGCCAGTTTTGTGAACGAGCTGCTTGTGCAGCTTCAGTCTTTTGACGAGCCGCCTTTCAACGCGAAAGTGCTTGGCTGGTTTATCGATCGTGTGAACCGCTGGCTTCCTGATGAGAAGCAATTGCGCAAACCTGGGGCTGTCGCCGCGAATATCCTGGTGATCGGAGCGACGAACCGGGCTGCTGACTTGGATTCTGCGCTCTTGCGTCCTGGCCGGTTTGACAAGGTGATTCATTTTGGGGCGCCGGGTCGTGCCGGGCGTCGCGAAATCATTGACTACTACCTCGAGAAGAAGAACCACACAAGTGAACTCGATGATGGTGCATATCGAGATACCTTGGCGGCCATTACGCAGCATTACACTCCCGCGATGCTTGAGCATATTCTCGACGAGGCTCTCGTCTGCGCCCTACGTGACGGACGCGAGTTTATGACCTGGTCAGATGTCACAACTGCGAAATTGACGGAAGAGGCCGGACTGCGTAGCCCAAAGGAGATGACTCCCGAAGAGCGTTTCTTGGTGGCGACGCATGAAGCAGGACACGCGACGATTGCCTATGTGGCAGGAAAAACACGCAAGCTGGAACTTTTGTCAATCATCGCTCGTCAAGACTCCCTTGGAATGCTGATGCATACCGATGTGGATGAGAAGTTCAACAGCTCGCGAGAAGAGCTGTATGCGAGAATTCTCATAGCTTTTGGGGGTATGTGCTCTGAGGAGCGCTACTTTGTGCAGGCAGGCACGGGTACTGCAGGTGATTTGCAGACCGCAACAGAAACAGCTGCTGCCATGGTGGGCGCGTATGGCATGTCGGACACCTTGATTTCTTATATGCCAATGGACAGCGGTCCGATCAAAACTGGGCTTGTTGCGCATGTGCTTCAAGACGAACAAGGTCGGGCAATGGTCGAATCTCTCCTCGAAAAGGCAAAAGCTGAGGCCGCACGTGTGGTCGTGACGCACGCTCATGTGCTTGAGGCGCTACGCGATGCGTTGCTTGAGAGAGAAGAGCTTGTTGGACAGGACATCCTTGACGTGATCGAGGAAGCCGAAAAAATGGTCTTGGACATTAGCAAGGAAGTGGCTGCTCACGCGTGTGATTGAGACAAGTCACTTCGTGCCAGGGTGCAACAAGAGTGCGATGTTGACACGATGTTGACGTGACGTTGACACGATACGAGATGGCAGACTTTCTGCAGGGGCCAAGGAGAGGAAACTCGCTTGGCCCCTTTTTTGTGCGCTTGCCTTTTCTGCGGTTTCTCTTTTTGAGACGACTGCGTAGTTTTTACAGGGGAAACTCCACGATGGCGTTGGTGTTGCCGGTGAGCTCTGGCGATACTGGTTTGCGTACCGCTGTTTCCACTGGAGACAGGGTCTCGAGGTTGTGCTCCTCTGCCACACCAATCTCCACAAATTTCCGCGCCGTGACCAGGACGCGGTTTTCCAAGGAACCGAGTGCCCGGTTGTACGAATCCACGGTGCGCTCCAGGTTTTTCCCCATGCCGCGCATGTGTTCACCAATTTTTGTGAGGCGGTCGTAGAGTTCGCGTCCAAGCTGGGCGACATGGGCAGCATTTTCGGCGATTGCCTCTTGTCGCCAACCGTATGAAATCGTACGAAGGAGGGCGATGAGTGTGGTTGGCGTGGCGAGGATGACTTTTTTGGCGATTCCCTTTTCGATCAGGGAAGGGTCGTGTTCAAGTGCCGCAGAAAAGAAGGACTCTCCAGGGAGGAACATCACGACAAAGTCGGGCGAAGGCTCAAAATGTGCCCAGTATTCTTTCGCGGAAAGACGATTGATATGATCCTGTACTGATTTTGCGTGGGTGTGTAAGTGTTGTTGTTTCTGTTTCGTGTCCGTGGTATTGATCGCCTCATAGTACGCATCGAAGGGAGTTTTCGCGTCGACGACCACATGGGTATTGCCAGGGAGCTTGACGATGAGGTCAGGCCTTTGCCGACCCCCTTCTGTTTCGATTGTCGCCTGTTCCACGAAGTCGCAATGGGCGAGCATGCCTGCCATTTCCACGACTCGGCGAAGCTGTACTTCTCCCCAACGGCCGCGTGCTGTCGGTGTGTGCAGGGCGCTGACGAGCTTGCTTGTTTCGGCTTGTAGGTCTCGATGCGTCGCTCCCAGGGCTTTTATCTGGCCATTCAGTTCCCCATACGCCTGTTTACGGGCCTGCTCAAGTTCTCGCACTTGGGCATCTACTTTTTTCAGTCCTTCCTGGACGGGGAGTACAAGGCGGGAGACTGCATCGTGACGCTGGGACAGGTCGTCTTTGGCCTGTTCTTGAAAGCGTTCCAATGAGGTGCGTGCCAGGTCTAAAAAGTTTTGGTTGTTTTGTTCTAATGCCTGGGCAGCAAGGGCTTTGAAGGCGTCGCTGAGCTGGGTTTGTGCCTCGTCAAGCAGCACTATTTTTTCTTCTGTGCGCATTCGTTCGTGCGTGATGGTGGCTGTTGCATGGGCAAGATTTTTTTCAACGGCAGCAAGAGCATTCGCTTTTTCTTCAGTATTAAGACGTTCTTTGTTGCGTTCTGTTTCTGTTTTGTTCAGGTGCTCCTCAAGCTGGCATGCTTTCGCGCGCCACTGTGTAATGTCTCCTCTGGCATGGAGACGTGTGACAGCTGCTCCAAGGAGCGCTCCGAGCAACAAAATAAATGTCGTGAGCAATGGGCTCATGTGCGGTCTCCGTTGAAATGCCAGGGTGGTGGAGGCACTGGCGGAGAGATCATCGTCTCTGACCGCGTGGACTGAACTTCAAAAGAGTGGGCGTGCCGAAAACAACATTCATGTAACGATACGGTTCTCACATGATGCGGTGCATATTCTGGTGTGGTTTTCTGAGCAGAGAGCAGTAGCGCACACTGTGCTTCAAGCTTTTTCTGCGGGAAACTACTGCTCGTGAGGCATTGTGGTGTGCATGAGGGGCATGTCCTTTTTGTTGGAGATCTTGCGTGGTGGCAAAGCCCTGTCCTGAGGACCCGATGAGGGTGGTCTTCTTTTGAGGCTGGAATAATTTGGGAGAGTAGATTTGAAAAGACAAACGATGTCCGTTGCGCTGGCTCTGCTACTGATGACGGCAGGGTGCGGAGACGATTCCACAGAAACAGTGTCCTCTGAGGCAATATCGGCAAGTGTCGAGAAAATGGAGTCAGGGGAAGTCCGTTACTCTCTGGAGCTGGACGGAGGTACGATCCGTCCTTTTATGGACGGGAAGTTTGAGGGAGTGATCGACGCGAGCAACGATGCTTTCTCGATTTCTCTTGATGTCGGGGCCTCTTTGAGCACCCTGGTGCGAGACGAAGAAAAGCGTCAGGAGCTGTTGGGAAAGGACGAGAAAAGAATAGAGGCGCGATTCCTCGGGAAAAAAGCATATGTCTTTGTTCCAGAGGGAGAGAAGAGCTGGGTTCTTTTTGACCTTGAGAAAGAAGAGATAGATGCGGCGACTTTCCTGCGACGGCAGTTGGGTACGCAAGTAGATCCTCTTGGTCTTCTTGAGAACTTGCGAGGGATTTCCGGGGAATTTGAGCAGGTCGGAGAGGAAAATCTGCACGGGGTTTCCACGACAAAGTATCAAACAAGGATCCTGGCGGCAGAGGCAGTGCGACAGTTTCCCACCGCGACGGAGTTCCTCACAGAAGAAGACCTTCTGAGATTGACAGATTTCGAGGTGCCGGTATTTGTGTGGCTCGACGAGAGTGAGCGTCTGCACAAATATCAGGTTGCCGTCGACATGGACGCCATTATGGAAGCGGCAGGCGAAAAGGTCGAAGGGCAGTCCTTGGGGAAGATCCAGCTCGATCTGGAAATCTTTGACTATGACAAGGACATCAAGTTTGAGGCACCACCAGAAGAGGATGTCACGGATTTCAGGTCCTTTTTGAAGAGCTTTAGCCAAGAGAATCAGAGCCGTGTGGGCAATGTTGCGGGTGACGGAGACAGATAAGGACAAAAAACACTGGAGAGAAAAGTTTCGCTCCGTCGGCTTCCGGTCCAGGCAAAACTGGGCCGGAAGTGCTGATTTTGTTTGGGCGCGTGCTGCTTCCGGTGTCTTTTTGCTTTTCTCCGGGACAGAGGATGTTGCCGGGAAAGCCGGGCATGTCCCCTGATCCCGGCATGTGTTAGGCGAAAGGGTCAACGGGAGGTGTCCACCCATGCCGGTGGATGTCCGCGGAAGTTGTCTGTTCCACAAGAAAAGGCAGTTGATCCCGATCTGTCGCAGTGAGTGGGTCGGTACACATCCATGTCCAGGAAGATGCAGCCGCTGTCTGGAGGCGAGGGTGTGGCGAAGAACCACAACAAACGATACGTGCGATCTGTGAGAGACGAGCAATGATGTTTTCTACAGGTTCTTCGTTCCAGAGGGAGACCTGGACGTCGCACGAAGCTGTTGCTGCTGCTTGCTGCCGTGCGGCAAGGATTGCCGGATCGTCACCTTCTTCGAGCCTGAGAACCACATCTTTTGCGGGAAGAAATCTTCGTATATTGCGTTGACCAGGGAGGTGCACCGCTTCCAAAGGGGGAGAGAAAGTGCCGCCCCCGGTCCCTTTTGTGGTGTGTGTTTTTTGCTTCTCGTCGCGCGCAAGTACATGGACGAGCTGGGCTGCGTATTGTGGTCCTCCCGCTTGCGCCCCGGGCCCAAAACACGACTTGCCCCATCCTCCGAACGGCTGGCGCATCACGACAGCGCCAACTGTCGGACGATTGATGTAGAGGTTGCCTGCCTGCAGGTGGTTTCGCCAGTGTCGCCATTCTGTGGGATCAAGACTTTCAAGCCCGGACGTGAGGCCAAACGGCTGATCGTGAAATTTTCTTGCGTGCACAAGCCCAATGGCCTGGTCGAGGTCCGTCGCGCGCGCGACCCCTATGACGGGGCCGAAGAGCTCTTGCGTGTGGGTGGGAGATCCCTCTTGTACGTCCCAGACGATGCCGGGAGCCCAGTGATTCTCTCCCACCTTTTCCGGTTGGACGAGCCAGCGTTCGCCGTCGGGAAGAGCCCGAAGGGTCGCCTCGAGAAAAGGGTTTGGTGGGGGCACAAGAGGTGGAATGTCTGTAGCCGGGTCTGTGGCAGGCCCAGTGCGCAAGGTGCGGACTGCCGCAGCAAATCTGCGCTGGAAACTCAGGTCATCGTAGATCTCTTTTTCGAGCACGACGAGAGATGTGGCGGAGCATTTTTGGCCGGCGTGGCCAAAACACGAGCGCAACAGGTTTTGAATGGCCAAGTCCCGGTCTGCAGTGGCAGTCATAATCGTGGCGTTTTTTCCGCCTGTTTCGGCAAACAAAGCAGTCGTGGGTGAGGAGAGCAGAATCTTTTCGGCTGTGCTCGTACTTCCGGTAAACACAATAGCGTCGACATTTTCGTCTTGGGCGAGCGCCGCGGATGATGCCGCATCACAGTGCACAAAAGCGAGGGCTTCTTTTGGCACCCCTGCCTTCCACAGCGTCTCGACTGCCGTGCGCGCAACCGCCGGCGTGAAAGGAGACGGCTTCACAATCACACGGTTTCCTCCGACCAGCGCCGCACAGATTCCTCCTATGGGAATGGCGAGCGGGAAGTTCCAAGGCGGAAACACCGCAATAACTCCTCTCGGTGCCAGGCGGATCCGGTCGTCTTCCACAAGACTGTCGAGCGCACGCGCATAGTATTCCGCAAAATCGATCGCCTCGGAGATCTCCGGATCAGCTTCGGAGAACGTCTTTTTTGCTTCCACGGCCATCACTGCAAGCAGCGTTGCGCGCTGTCGCCGCAGTCCGGCAGCAGCGCGTTGCAGGATG